>JAOMEO010000020.1 GCA_028345955.1 Candidatus Thioglobus sp. | reverse complement strand
AATGATGCTTTACCAACTCCCGCATGAACAATTCCAGCTTTATCTGCACGATAGCGTACCTGTCCTGCTTTTGCATTCTTAACTGCTGTAACAACATCTGGTGTAACTGTTCCAACCTTTGGATTTGGCATTAAGCCACGTGGACCAAGCACTTGGCCAAGTCGTCCAACAATTCCCATTGCATCTGGAGAAGCAATTACAACATCATAATTTAGATCCCCATCCTGCATAGATTTCATCAAGTCTTCCATACCAACAATATCTGCACCAGCATCATTTGCTTTTTGTACGTTATCACCTTGCGTAAAGACAGCAACACGAACAACCTTTCCTGTTCCATTTGGAAGGACGACTGCACCGCGAACGTTTTGATCTGATTTTTTAGCATCAATACCTAAATTTATACTGACATCAATGGATTCGTCAAATTTTGCTGTTGCACAATCCTTAATAATGCTAAGAGCATCTATCATTGAGTAACGAGCTCCTGTTTCAATTTTTGAATCAATATTTTTTTGTTTTTTTGTTAGACTAGCCATCATTAACCCTCCACTACTAAGCCCATCGAACGAGCTGTACCAGCAATAATTTGTACCGCAGCATCAATATCATTTGCATTTAAATCTTTCATTTTTATGTTAGCCACCTCTTCTAATTGAGCGCGAGTTACTGTTCCAATTTTGTTCAAATGTGGCTCACCACTGCCTTTTTCAATACCTGTTACTTTCAACAAAAGAACTGCAGCAGGCGGTGTTTTAGTAATAAATGTAAAACTACGATCGTTATAGACTGTAATGACGACCGGCACCGGCATACCTTTATCAAGATCTTGAGTTTCAGCGTTAAAAGCTTTACAAAAATCCATAATATTGACACCATGTTGACCTAATGCTGGACCAACTGGTGGTGATGGATTAGCTTCAGCTGCAGGTACCTGCAACTTGATGTATGACTCAATTTTTTTTGCCATTATTCTATCTCCTATGGGTACAAACGCTGTTAGGCTCCCCTTTAGTTAAAACAGCCCATCAAGGCTAACTTATGTTTTCTCAACTTGAGCAAACTCTAACTCAACTGCAGTGGTACGTCCAAAAATCAAGACTTCCACTGTCAGCAAACTTTTTTCATAATTAACACCTTCAACAGTACCATTAAACTCATTAAATGGACCATCAATAACCAATACCTCTTCACCTGGCTGAAATGCTACTTTCGGTTTAGGTTTATCAGCTCCTTCTTGAACACGTGCAAAAATTCTGTCAACCTCTCTTTGCGTTATTGGAGAAGGTTTTCCTGATGAACCACCAATAAAACCGATGACATTATTGGTGTTTTTAACCACTAACCAACTCGGTTCAGTAAGTTCCATTTTTATTAACATATAACCTGGAAAAAATTTACGTTCAGTTTCCTTTTTCTTTCCACCTTTTAATTCAACTACCTGCTCTGTAGGAATCATAATCTCGCCAATAAGATCTTCGATACCTTCACGAGAGATGGCTTCTTCTATGGCAACTTTTACTTTTGCTTCATAGCCACTTCTTGCATGGATGACAAACCACTTCTTCTTAGTGGGCACTTTTTTTACTACAACTTCTTTGGTTGATACTTTTTTAGTAGCAACTTTCTTAGCAGTCTCTTTTTTTTCTATTTTCTCTTCAGTAATAGACATGAAAACCCTTCTACTTAAAAATTTAACATTGAAATCGATTGCACACCCCAAGTAAAGAATGCATCAACAATCCACAGAAAAATTGCAACAATAATAACGGCAAGCAACACAAATCCAGTTGTTTTAATGGTTTCTTCTCGAGTTGGCCAAACAACTTTTCGTAATTCAATTCTAGTTTCTTTCACAAAGTGCAGAAATCTATCACCCTGTGCAGATTTAATAAATATAGCTGCCGCGACAACAAGTCCAAATAGCATGATGAGGACTTTAAAGAGTGTCGTTAACCCAAGAGGATTTAAATAAAACACTGCAATTGAGACTACCAATATAGCAACCGACAAGACAGTATTTAATTGAAATGATCCTTTATTGAGATTGTCGATTTGCTTAGTCACATCTATCCCTTAATTTGGCAGGCAAGGAGGGACTCGAACCCCCAACCAACGGTTTTGGAGACCGCCACTCTACCAATTGAGCCACTTGCCTAAATATTAATTCCTAAAAACATAGCCACAGTTAAACTGTAGCTACAAGTTATATTTATTATTAATCTGTAATCTTCGAGACCACGCCAGCACCCACTGTGCGACCGCCTTCTCTGATTGCGAATCTTAAACCTTCTTCCATCGCAATTGGTGCAAGTAACTCAACCGACATCTTAATGTTATCACCAGGCATAACCATCTCAACACCTGATGGTAATTGACAAGCGCCAGTTACGTCTGTTGTTCTGAAGTAGAACTGTGGACGATAGTTGTTAAAGAATGGTGTATGACGTCCACCTTCTTCTTTACTTAAGATATAAACTTCAGCCTCAAACTTAGTATGTGGCGTGATTGTCCCTTTCTTAGCAAGTACTTGACCACGTTCAACCTCTTCACGCTTAGTACCACGAAGTAGTACTCCAACGTTATCACCTGCTTCACCTGAGTCAAGCAGTTTTCTGAACATTTCAACACCGGTACAAGTAGTGAGTTGTGTGTCTTTAATGCCAACAATTTCAATTTCGTCACCAACGTTAACGACACCACGCTCGATACGACCAGTTACAACAGTACCACGACCTGAGATTGAGAACACGTCCTCAATCGGCATCAGGAATGTTTTATCCGTGTCACGTTTTGGTGTTGGGATGTATGAATCTAATGCATCAACTAGTTTTTGGATAGAAGGAACGCCAATATCAGAGGTATCACCTTCTAATGCTTTCAAAGCTGAGCCAAGGATCACTGGAGTATCGTCACCAGGGAATTCGTATTCTGTCAATAGTTCACGGATTTCCATTTCAACAAGATCCACTAGCTCATCGTCATCAACCAAGTCTACTTTGTTCATATAAACCACAATATATGGAACACCTACCTGGCGAGACAACAGAATGTGCTCACGAGTTTGAGCCATTGGTCCGTCAGTCGCAGCGATGACAATAATAGCACCATCCATTTGCGCAGCACCAGTAATCATATTCTTAACATAGTCGGCATGTCCTGGACAGTCAACGTGAGCATAGTGACGAGCCTCTGACTCATACTCTACATGCGCAGTTGAGATGGTAATACCGCGTTCTTTTTCTTCAGGCGCATTATCGATATCTGCGTATTGTTTGATCTCACCACCACGAGCTTCAGACATACATTTTGTCAGGGCTGCAGTGAGTGTAGTCTTACCATGGTCAACGTGACCGATGGTGCCCACATTCACGTGTGGTTTGGTTCTTTCGAATTTTTCTTTTGACATGTCTATTCCCCTTTATTCATAATGTTAAGTGGAGCTCACCACCGGATTTGAACCGGCGACCTCTTCCTTACCAAGGAAGTGCTCTACCGACTGAGCTAGGTGAGCACATTCCTACTCACATGGAGCGGGTGATGGGAATCGAACCCACCTCATTGGCTTGGAAGGCCAAGGTAATACCAATATACGACACCCGCAATCCTCCTATTCCCTATTCTCATGTTTTTCTGGTGGAGGGGGGAGGATTCGAACCTCCGAAGGCAGAGCCGACAGATTTACAGTCTGTTCCCTTTGGCCGCTCGGGAACCCCTCCAAAAAAACAATGGGACATTATCCCATAACTAGTTTTCCTTAGCAAGCATTAAATAGCCTATTTTAGGGGTTTTTGAAAGATTAAGTTAGACGCGAAACACCACTCGAAATAGCAGCTTCAAAAATCGCCTTTGGAACAGTGTTAATTAGTCTTGGATCAAATGGTTTTGGAATAATGTAATCTTTTCCATAAGTAAGACTATCAATCTGATAAGTTCGAAGAACAGTATCCGGAACCGGTAATTTTGCTAAATCTTTCAGAGCATGAACTGCAGCAATTTTCATCTCAATGTTAATTTCTTTGGAGTTAGCATCTAGAGCGCCTCTAAAAATATAGGGAAATCCGAGTACATTATTAACTTGGTTTGGATAGTCACTCCGTCCTGTTGCCATTAATATATCACTTCTACAAGAAAATGCATCAACTGGTGAAATTTCGGGATCAGGGTTAGAAAGTGCAAAAATTATTGGCTTTTCTGCCATCGATTTAACCATCTCTTTTGTAACAAGGTTTCCTCTTGCAACACCAATAAAAATATCAGCGCCTTTCATAGCATCATGAAGTGTTTTTTTCTTAGTATCTACTGCAAAAGCAGCCTTATATTTATTGACTTTTTTCTTTTTATCTTTTGATACCACACCATTGCGATCAACTAAGAGCATGTTTTCTCTCTTAACACCTAATTCAGTTAACAAGTTCAAAATGGCAATCCCTGCAGAACCTGCACCTGCACAAACAACCTGCACTATATCGGGAGTTTTTCCTTGAATTTCTAGTGCATTTAAAAGGCCCGCTGCAACAATGATAGCGGTTCCATGCTGGTCATCATGAAACACAGGTATGTCTAACTCATTAATCAATCTCTGCTCAATTTCAAAGCAACGAGGAGCTGAAATATCTTCTAAGTTAATACCTCCAAAAGTTGGAGAAATATTTTTGATTGTATTCACAATTTCATCAACATCTTGAGTATCAAGTTCAATGTTAAAGACATCAATATCGGCAAAACGTTTAAACAAAACAGCTTTTCCTTCCATGACAGGCTTTGCTGCCAAGGGACCGACATTTCCCAACCCCAAAACAGCAGAACCATCTGTAATAACGGCAACGAGGTTTCCCTTGATAGTATATTCATTTACCGTATTTGGATTTTTTATAATTTCTCGAACTGGTGCTGCAACACCTGGCGTGTAAGCCAAACTTAATCCTTGGTGGGTATCTATACTTTTATGAGAGGACACGTAGATCTTCCCAGGCCTCGCTCCCCGGTGGTAGTTGAGAGCTTTTTCATGGAATTCTTTAGACATAATTGCGCTGTGTTAATTTGAGAAGCAATTATATAGATGTTTTATCTTGTAATTAAAAATAAGTATCGATTACCCTTTAAACAATTCACCTGAAGCAATATCACTATTAAGAGTATCAAGTGCACTATTAAGTATAGCCTCTTCGAATGCTGTTAAGTCACCATAGCTTAATACTTTTTCCACACCACCTTTTCCTAAAAGAACAGGTTGAGCAAAAAAGCGTGCTTTGTCACCAGGGCCTTCAATATAAGTACACTCAACAACATTATCTTCACCATTAAGTGCACGAACCAGAGATAAACAAAAACGTGCGCCAGCATAGCCCATTGAAAGGGTTGCAGAACCACCACCAGCTTTCGCCTCAACAACTTCAGTGCCGGCATTCTGTACGCGGTTTGTCAGAAGAGCTGTTTCTTCTTCGTTAAATTCACAACCTGACTGAGAAAGTAATGGCAATATAGTAATACCAGAATGCCCACCAATTACCGGTACATCAATATCATCAGGGTTTAAGCCTTTTGTTTCAGCAACAAAAGTGTTTGAACGAATAATATCAAGCGTTGTGATACCGAATAAACGTGCTGGATCGTAAACACCTTTTTCTTTTAACACTCCTGCAGCAATAACAACAGTGGCATTAACCGGGTTGGTAATAATGCCAATTAATGCTTTTGGACAAGTGTTAGCACAACTAGTAACAAGATTCTTTACAATACCTGCATTAATATTAAAAAGGTCAGCACGAGCCATGCCTGGCTTACGTGCAACACCTGCTGAAATTAATACAATATCAGCATTCTCAAGGGCAGGCGAGGGATCTTCGCCCGAAAAACCAGTTACTTTTAAAGCCGTTGGGATGTGACTAAGATCTACCGCAACGCCAGGTGTTATTGGCACAATGTCATATAATGACAATTCAGAACCTGCTGGCAACTGTGTTTTTAACAATAAACTTAGTGCTTGTCCAATACCCCCAGCAGCTCCCAATATTGCAATTTTCATAATACCCCCTAATAAAATAAAAAGGTTATTAACCCAATACTAACATATCCATTCTAACGCCACATCTTGAGTTATTTTTTTTAAGTCAAATAGTGTAAACAAAATAATTAAATACTTAATAACTTTAGAGCAAGCTATTCATCAAAGTAATATTACTGACAGATATTTCTTGTGGACAAACAACCTCGCAATGACGATGATTTGAACAACTACCAAAACCTTCTACTTCCATCTGATTAATCATTCTTTTTGCACGATTTTTACTTTCAACTCTTCCCTGCGGTAATTGATGAAAATGATTAATTTTTGCTGCCACAAATAAACTCGCTGATGCATTTGGACAAACTGCAACGCACGCGCCACAACCGATACAAGTTGCTGCATCGAAGGCATTATCAGCATCATCTTTACTAACAAGCTGAGAGTTAGCCTCAGGAGCTGAACCCGTGCTTACCGAAATAAAACCTCCAGCTTGAATGATGCGATCAAAGGCTTCACGCTCAACGGTCAGATCCTTAATCACTGGAAAGCTTGAAGCACGAAACGGTTCAATCCAGAGTTCGCTCTGGTTGGCATAATCTCGCATATATAATTGGCAGGTTGCAGTTGCATTTTTTTCTCCATGAGGGTGACCATTTATTACCAGTGAGCAAGTTCCACAAATTCCTTCTCGGCAGTCATAATCAAACACAACACAATCTTCGCTTTTCTCTATAAGTTGTTCATTAAGCTGATCAAGCATCTCTAGAAATGAAGTATCTCCATCAATGTTGTCTGCCTGATAGGTGATAAAATCTCCTATACTCTCTGCATTTTGTTGGCGCCAAATATGGAGTGTAAAATTCATTTATAATCCCTCAAAGATGGCTTGATAAATTCAAAATGAAGTTGCTCTTTATGAAGTATGGGTTTTTCATCTTGAAACTCCCAGGCAGCAACATGACTATAGTTTTCATCATCACGCTTTGCATCACCGCTTTCAGCCAGGTATTCAAGTCGGGCATGAGCACCGCATGACTCTTTACGATCAATTGCATCGAGGCACATCAAATGTCCAAGTTCAATAAAATCAGCTACCCTGCCTGCTTTTTCAAGAGTTTGATTAAAGTCTTTCTTAGAACCCGTAACCTTAATGTTTTGCCAAAACTCAGATTGCAGTTCAGATATATCTTTCATAGAAACTTCAAGTGCCTCCATCTCTCTAGACATGCCACACGCACTCCACAAAATTCTACCTAGTTTTTGATGAAAATAATCTGGAGAATATTTTGGTTTGGGAGCATTCATTAGTTTACCTATACGAACCTTCACTGATTCAAGTGAAGCTACAACCTCTGGATGAATATTACTTATTTCTTCGAATTGACTTTTAGCTAAGTAGTTAGCTACCGTTTGTGGTGCTATAAAATAACCATCAGCTAAGCCTTGCATTAACGCTGAAGCTCCTAGACGGTTAGCACCATGGTCAGAAAAATTAGCCTCCCCAGTAGCAAACAGACCATTTATAGTCGTCATCAAATTGTAATCTACCCATAGGCCACCCATAGTGTAATGTGGTGCTGGGTAAATTCTCATGGGAACTTGATAAGGATTTTCACCAGTAATACTTTCATACATATCAAACAAGTTGCCATATTTTTCTTTCACTTTTTCTATCCCTATTTTTTCAATAACTGAAGAAAAATCAAGATAAACACCTAGTCGTTGATTATTAACTTTTGATCCAATTCCTCGGCCTTCATCACATATTCCCTTGAGCGCTCTAGAGGCAATATCTCTTGGCACTAAGTTTGCAAAAGCTGGGTACATGCGTTCAAGAAAATAATCCCTATCTTCCTCATTAATATTATTTGGATCTTTATCACAATCTTCGATGTTTTTTGGTGCCCAAATTCGACCATCATTGCGTAATGATTCACTCATCAAAGTTAATTTAGATTGATTGTCACCTGTTGGTGGAACACAGGTTGGATGAATTTGGGTAAAACTTGGATTTGCAAAGTAGGCGCCTTTTTTGTAAGCTCGCCAAGTAGCAGAGGTATTACAACCTTTGGCATTCGTTGAAAGGTAATATGCATTACTGTAGCCACCAGTACACATCACCACGCAGTCAGCTATATGTGCTGAAATTTCACCACTAACTAAATCTCGAACAACAATTCCTCTCGCTCTATCATTGACAATGATGAGCTCCAACATTTCGGACCTTGATTGGTGTATTACTCGCCCTGATGTAATCTCTTTACTCATGGCACTGTAAGCTCCCAATAGCAGCTGCTGGCCAGTTTGACCACGTGCATAAAAGGTACGAGAGACCTGAGTACCACCGAAAGATCTATTGGCCAAATAGCCACTATACTCTCTAGCAAAAGGAACGCCTTGTGAAACAGCCTGGTCAATAATATTGCAACTTAATTGAGCTAAACGATAAACATTCGACTCACGTGCTCTAAAGTCTCCCCCTTTTATAGTGTCATAAAAAAGTCTCCAAGTACTGTCGCCATCATTTTGGTAATTCTTACTGGCATTTATTCCACCTTGCGCAGCAATAGAGTGTGCCCTTCGGGGGCTGTCATTGTAGCAAAAGGATTTAACATTGTAGCCAGCCTCACCCAATGTCGCACATAAAGAAGCGCCAGCAAGACCAGTGCCAACCACAATAATATTATATTTTTTTCTATTCTGCGGTGCAATTAAAGCCAAGTCAAATAAATGCTTTTCCCATCTATTTTCTATAGGACCTGAGGGCTCGTTTGGATTTAAATTATGCATTCAAAATACCTAATGGAATTGAAATAAAACCTGCCATAATAACAACTACAATGAGTATAGATAAACCCTTACACTGCGCACTTGAAATACCTAGTGTTTGTAATACGTTTGTTAAAGCATGGTGCAGATGTGTCGATAATGATAGAAGTCCTAATCCATAAATAAACCACATCAGTGGTTGATTGAAAATTAAATGGATTTCTTGATACAAGTCTACGGTTTCTGTCGAAAGCATTTGTACGCTATGAATTACAATAAAAGCAAGCATAATTGAAGCTCCCAACCATGCTACCAGTCTAGGGATCGCTTTGGGGTAAGCCTTCTTATAACGCTCACCAACACTCTCATTGTTAAATAACTGCCTAGAAACAGCAATTACTACATGGAAGGAAATTGTGAATACTAAAAGGGCAAGCAAAATTGGGTAAAAAATTGAGCTATTAAACCACAAATAGAATCCACTAAATACCGCTTCTCCGGAATGAAAGCTTAGTACACTAACCATGTGAAATATTAGGTATACAAACCAAATTAGCCCGGCAACGGCCATCATTTTCTTAAGTAAAATGGTGCGACTATTAGTAAAGTTCATTAAATTCTTGTTGAGGTTAAATAATAAGAGTTATCTTAGCGCTTTTATTATATTTTAATCGACATTGAGCATTAGTCTTAATTCCATTTACCGTTTATGATTTTTACCATGTGAAATCATAAAGAACTTAATAAGTTTTACTCAACAAATGACACACAGTAGTATGCATAGATACCGAATTAAATTAGTCTCATTTTTCTTGCTTTAAGTAGGCTTCCAAAGAATCATCCAACGCTTTAAGCCATGGAGTGTGATGAGGAGGAGACTGAGTGCCTGTCATCAATGATGCATGGGATTTATCTCTAAAACCCATTATGTCGTCTTTTTTGTTGTATTTCCAGTCCATAAATGTGCGATTAACGCCTTTAATATCGAAATTCGGGTAATCTGTTTCATCAATCAACATTTGCGTATATTCACCTTGAAAGTCAATTGCGTATGCCGCGTCGTCTTGAGCTGTTTCACGCTCATGCCACTCCTTAGTATGTGATTGCATTTCCTCAAATGAAGGCAATTCAATCCTTCCAAGTATGAGGTCCCTAGCATACCAAGCCTGAGCATCAAACATATTAAAGGTGTACCACTGGTCCTGCATTCCTAGATATAGTAATTTTGGATTCTGCTCCCAAACTACACCTTTATACAAACCTAGCGGGTATAAGATATTGTTTGTTTTTAAGCGAAGCGAGTCAGGCAAAAATGGAAAATGATGAAGATAGCCTGTACAAAGAATAATGGCATCGACGTCCTTAGAAGTGCCGTCAGCAAAATGAGCAGTGTTGCCGTCAACTTTAAGCAATGCTGGCTTCTCTTCCCAGTTATCTGGCCACTTGAAACCCATCGCGGCAGTACGGTAGCTACTGGTAATTGACTTTGCACCATATTTATAGCACTGAGAACCAATATCTTCTGCAGAATAACTGCTACCAATAACGAGCAAATCTTGGCCTTCAAACTCTAAAGCATCACGAAAATCATGTGCATGCAAAATTCTGCCATTAAAGTGGCTAAAACCCTCATAATTCGGAACATTCGGAGTGGAGAAGTGCCCAGTCGCTACGACAACGTAATCAAACTCCTCTGTGTAACTCTGATCGTCTGTCAGATTATGAGCAGTTACTGTGAAAGTTTCGTTCTCTTCAATAAATTCGACATTTCTAACAGCAGTACCGAATCTAATTTTATCTCTAACATTGGCTTTTATAACTCTGCCTTGGATATAATCAAACAAGACCTCTCTCGGTGGATAGGAAGCGATTGGGTAATCAAAATGATCCTCAAAATAATAATCAGCAAACTCTAGACACTCTTTTGGTCCGTTGGACCATAAATAACGGTACATACTGCTATGAGCAATCTCACCATACCTATCCAGTCCGGTTCTCCAGCTATAATTCCATAAGCCTCCCCAGTTATCCTGCTTTTCAAAGCAGACAATTTCTGGAACATCTGTACCAGCCTCTTCTGCAGATTTAAATGCTCTTAGTTGTGCCAAACCACATGGACCAGCACCGATTATTGCTATTTTTATATTCATTGACTTCCTTATAAATTCATATTATAAAAGTTCATTATAAATTAAAAAAATAAAATTATATATAACCAAAAAACTTACATTCAAAAAACCAGACTTTTGATTAGAATAATGTGGTGATATCTGGTAAATAATGGTATAAAATGGATTTATGTTTCGTGGAATTTATCTCTTATCTATTGACGCAAAAGGAAGAATAAAGATTCCTACTCGTCATCAAAATCAAATTGCTAAAGTTTGCTCTGGGCAAATGGTTTTAAGCATCCATCCTGATGATTCCTGCCTGATACTTTACCCATTGCCAGATTGGCAAAACCTTGAAAGAAAAGTAGCCAAACTTCCTTCTCTTAATATTCACACAAAAAGACTTGCAAGAAAGCTTATCGGACATGCTAATGAATCTGATTTAGATAAAATTGGTAGAATACTGATTCCAATATCACACAGAAAACATGCCAATTTAAATAAGAAAGTTATCCTTAGTGGTCAAGGTCATAATTTTGAAATTTGGGATGAAAATGCTTGGGAAGAACAAATCGAAAAGCTTGAAAGAATAAGTTCACAAGTTGAGGCTCCTCAAGAGATTCAAAAGCTTTCATTGTAAGATCGTGAAAAACAATAAATCTGATGAATTTATGATGACCAAAAATCATCATAATTCTGTGATGTTTAGTGAATCTATAGATGGGCTCGATATTCATTCTAATGGCATTTATGTTGACGCCACCTTTGGAAGAGGCGGACATACGCAAGGCATACTTGATAAGCTTGGAGATTCAGGTCAAGTAATAGCATTTGATCAGGATATAGATGCAATTGACTTCGCTAAATCAAACTTTAGTGATCAACGCTTAAGTGTCATTCATTCCAATTTTTCCAAGTTAAATAATAAACTCGAAAGTTTAAATTTAATAGGAAAAATTGATGGAATCTTAATGGATTTAGGGGTATCTTCACCCCAACTTGATAATGCTGAGAGGGGCTTTAGTTTTAATAAAGATGGAGCCCTTGATATGAGAATGAATCAAACACAACCTTTAACTGCTGCTCAATGGCTAATAGAGAGCAGTGAGGTAGAGATTGCTGAAGCTCTTTACCTCTACGGAGAAGAAAAAAGAAGTCGAATTATTGCTGCTACAATAAAAAAATACCAAAAAAGCAATGAGATTAAAACAACGCTTGATTTAGCTAACCTCATTTCTACTGTGGTTAAACCTAGTAAAAATAAACATCCTGCAACTCGTTCTTTTCAAGCAATTAGAATTGTTATTAATGATGAATTGAGGCAACTCTCTGAAGCTCTTGAACAATCAATCAAAGCATTGGCAATCAACGGCAGGCTTTCTGTGATTACCTTTCATTCAATAGAGGATCGAATTGTTAAGCAGTTTATACGTAAATATTCTCGCCCTAAAGAAGCCCCTAAAGGTCTACCAATAAGAACCAATAAAGAGAGTCAATGTGTACTCACAGATCTAGACAAAATAAAGCCATCTGAGCAGGAAATTATGACTAATAGACGCTCTCGTAGTGCCATTCTTCGCTTAGCACAAAAATGCTAATATTATTAAAAAAAATATGGATTATCAATGGTTTCTTAATTGCATTAGTAGTCTCAATTAGTTTGCTGAGTGTCTATTGGCATCACCAAATGTATCTGCTCCATAAAAAAGAAATGATGGTAAGAGTCCAAAATGAACAAATTGTTGCTATTAACAGACAATTAAAAATGGAGCGCTCTGAACTTCAAAGTGGTGTAATTATTTATAAAAAATCACAAGATATTTTATTGATGCATAGCCCAAGTCAAATTAAAGAGTTGTCGTTATGAAGTTTACAAGAGTTCAAAATTATTGGAATAGGCAAGCCCTAGTAAAATATTCCTTTCTTGCAATAATAGTTATTTTTGTTTATCAAGCTATCAGTATTCATTCTAAGCAAGTTAACGGCACTTCCTTAAAAAATAAAGCCTCAATCAACTCTGAAGAAACTTTAACTGAGAATGCTGTAAGAGGAAATATATTAGATAGAAATGGAAATATTCTTGCCATTGATTTGATTCAAAAGAGAATCAATCTTGACCCGATGATTATTCAAGATGAATACATTCCACTTTTAGCTGAAGCATTAATAATGCCTATTGAAGAATTAAGGAGAATAATTGAAGAAAAGAGAACTAACCAAAGAAAAGAGTACATTGTCAAAGAAAACTTAGTAGTCACTGATCCAATCCTTGAAAATATTTCTGAGCTCAAAAAAAATCGTATAAGAGTTTGTAATACACAGTTAATTACACCTTCCATTAATGTATTTGAGAAAGCAAAATTGCTTGCTGGTATTGATATAACCTTAAAAGAAAAAGTTGAAAAAATCAAGTGTGTTAAACAAGTCGTATCTGGAGTGGCGATTCAACCCAGCGGGTTCCGTTACTACCCCAAAACTGAATCTATTGCCCCATTACTAGGTAGAACCAATAACAATAATATCGGTGTATTTGGTATTGAAGCTGAGTTTGATCGTTATTTAGCTGGAGTGAACGGCATAAAAATAATGAAAGATAGCAAACCTAACTCAAACATCTATCATCGAACTGAGATAGTCCGAGAGTTAAAAAATGGTAAAAACGTTAAGTTAACGATCGATGCGGACATTCAATTTCACGCATATAACGCCATAAAGGAGTCCGCAGAATTTCATGAGGCAGACTCTGCTTCGGCTATTGTTTTGTCTCCAAATGGTGAAATTTTAGCTTTAGCTAACTACCCTTCCACTAACCCAAATAACCGTAAAAGCTTTGATGCAGAGGAATACCGTAACCGTGTCCTAGCAGACAAAATAGAGCCAGGTTCAACAATGAAACCATTCACTATACTCTTAGCTTTAGACAAAGGCGTTATTACTGCAACACAAGATGAATTGATTGATGTCACTGAACGAATTGGCAACCATAGGCCAGATGACAAATTCTTTCAGATGACTATTCAACAAATTTTAGAAAAATCTCACAATCTTGGAACTATCAATGTCTCTGAAAGGCTCGAAAATGAAGACTTTTACAATGCTTGGAAGAAACTCGGTTTTGGCGAATCTCTGGGATTAATGCCAAGCATTGAAAATCCTGGCATTTTGAGACATTTTGATACTTGGGGTTTGACAGACAAAAGAAGCTTATCTTTTGGTCACGGGCCTATGAATATGAATTTAGCTCAGCTCGCAAGGGCTTACTTAGTGTTTGCAAACGATGGCGCTTTACCTGAACTCAAATTAATAAAAGATGGAAATATTGATACCCAGAAGCAACAAGTTTTCAGACCAGAATCAACTAAAAGAATTGCTGAAATACTCGATTCAGTAGCTTCAATGGATGGTTCTGGTTATCGCGCTATCATAGATGGTTATGATGTTGCAGGAAAAACAGGTACTGCTGAAATGGTGATAGATGGAAAGTATAGTAAAGAGGGAGAGAAACGTACCTATTTTGTTGGCTTTTCTCCAGTAATTAATCCTAAATACATCATCGCAGTTCGACTCGATTACCCTAAAAAATGTTTCGTTTATTGGGATCCAACTCTAAGAAATCGTTGTGAAGGTTCAAATTCTGCTGCTATGGCATTCAAGGTAGCGATGGAAAGAATCCTTATTAATGATTTAGAGATTCAATCAAAGTCAGAAAGTTAAGGTTTTTTGTTGTAGCCAGAAGACATCTTACGACGACTAATATCTTTCGCAATTTTCTTTTCTTCAGCCTTTGTTTTAGCCGATAGTATAGAGGCCTTTGTTGATTTTCTTTGTTGCTGATTTTCAGCAGCTGTCAAAGCAGATATAAACTCAATCTTAGCTTCATTTTCACTTAAGAATGGCTCCATTACGCTCAATTTTTTAAGCCTCAAAAATACCACATTCTTATTTTCATAAGGCTTAATAAGAGCTTCTTTTGTAATATCTGGCTCAATTTGTGCAGAATGAATAAGCTCCATGAGAACGTCAGATTTTGGCAATTTTTTTGCACGCTCTTCAATTACCCCAGAAGATTCAGGGTCATTCACTAATGAAGGATAATTTATAACACAGGAGATCATTTTTGACATCAAACCTTTCATATTTGAACCAACACTTGTATTTATAACTTCGTTGAGGGATGAATCTGAGAAATCGTTAATCTTGTTTACTTGTCTATCAATAGCTGGTGGCTCACTCAACGCACTTTGAGTTAATGCCTTTTCGACATGAGAAATATCTTGACCAATAGTTTGTGCAACACCCTCAATTAACTGTTGTCTATATATCGGATAGCTAACTTGATGAATTATTGAAGCTGATTTTTCTAGAAACAGAGTTTTACCTTCGATTGTCTCAAATGGTACCTCTGATTTTATCTGATCAAACAAAAAACTGGAAAGGGTTTGAGCTCCCTCAATTCTCTTTGTAAATGATTTTGGTGACTCACTTTTTATTAAAGTGTCTGGATCTTCACCTTCTGGCAAAATCAAAAACTTAATCACAAGGCCAGCTGTGATAACAGGCAGCGATGTCTGTAAAGCCTTCCAGGCTGCAGCACGTCCGGCCTTGTCTCCATCAAAGCAAAAAACAATGGTGTCAGTTGAACGAGATAGTGTTTGTAAATGAGCTGGTGTAGTTGCAGTACCAAGGGTTGCAACCACAGTGGTTATACCCTGCTGATGCAATGCAATAACATCCATATAACCCTCTACAACTAAAATGTAATCAATCCTTCTGCTGTATTTTCGACAATGATATAAACCATATAATTCTTTTGATTTAGAAAACAAGGGTGTCTCTGGAGAGTTCAAATATTTTGGGTTATCCTTTTTTGACAATACTCTTCCACCAAAAGCTATTACATTTCCTTTAGAGTTATGAATAGGAAACATGAGTCGATTTCGAAAACGGTCATAATAATCACTTTTTTTGTCTTTTTTTGAAACTAACATTCCCATTGTTACAAGATCTGCAAGAGATTCATCATTACCTTTATAGTTTTCGTAAAGGTTGCTCCATCCAGGTGCTGCGTAGCCTAACTCAAATCGCTTAGCGATAGAACCATTAATACCGCGTTTCTTTGCATAATCAATTACTATCTTTTTTGTAGCAGATTGTTTCAGTTGTGATTGGTAAAAATCACTCAGTTCCATCATCAAATTGTTAAAACGCTTAAAGCGTGAATCAGCCGGCTTAGCAGTTTGATCATAAACAACCGATATACCTGACTCACCAGCGACTGCTTCTACAGCCTCTACAAAACCCAAATGATCAAACTTTTTGATAAAGTCAATCACACCACCACTCTCGCCACAGCCAAAACAATGGAATATCTGTTTACTCGGAACCACCGTAAAGGAGGGTGTCTTTTCTTCGTGAAATGGGCAACAGGCCTTATAGTCCTTGCCAGCTTTTTTGAGAGCTACACGCTTATTGATTAAACCAACAATGTCTACTCTATTAGACAAATCATTGATAAAATCTCTGTCAATAAATGGCATAATTTAGATCGTAACTATTACTTTTGAATATCTTTATTTTAAATGATAAACACCAATTTTATTCAACCTAAATATTTTCTGACATGGATATTAATTTTGCTGATGCGAGTAGGCGTTTTTATTCCCTTCAGACTTCAAGTATTTATAGGAAAAATGATAGGTAAGTTGATATATCCTATAATGTCGGAATTAAGAAAAATTGCCTATTCAAATATATCTCATTGCTTTCCTGAAAAGAAACAACTTCAGGTCGCAATATTAGTTAAACAGCATTTTGAAGCTATTGGTATAAGTCTCTTTGAAACTGCCAATGCTTATTACGCAAGTGACAAAAAGATTAAAAAAATACTAACTATTAAAAATGAACAATATTTCACAGAAGCACTAACAAAAGAAGGTGGTATTATTCTGCTTTGTTCTCACTTTATGCCTCTAATGCTTGGTAGTCGTGCACTGTTAATCAAACATACGATTGCTAATATCTATCGGCCACAAAATAATCAATTATTTGACCAGGTTATGGTCAAGGGTTACATAAAAAATGGTGCCGTAATGATTAAAAACACGGATACAAGATCAATTATGAAAGCTATTAATAATAGTCTTCCAATTTGGTATGCACCCGATCAAGACCTAGGCAGAAATAACAGTATTTTTGCACCTCTTTTTGGCATTGAAGCAGCTACAGCAACTGCTACAGCAAGACTTGCGAAAAATAAAAATACTCGAGTTATACCTTATTCTTTTTTTAGAACCAATCATGGCTATGAGATGTCTTTTGACAGACCTCTAAAAAATTATCCTAGTGGTAATGCGACTAAAGATGCTATAAGAACAAATCAAATTCTTGAAAAGCAAATACTTAAAAATCCAGAACAATATTTATGGATTCATCGTCGATTTAAAACTAGACCAGAAGGCAAAGAAAACTTTTACTCGGAAAACTAAAATTATTCTATTAGAAATAGTACAATCTATGGAATTAGCGTATAATTCGCAACTTGATTTTTGCTACATATAAAGATTTACTATGTCAATTGATACACAAGCTATTATTAAAGAATATCAAAGAGACACCAGAGACACTGGTTCAGCTGATGTGCAAATTGCACTTTTAACAGCACGAATTAGGTATCTGACTGAACACTTTAAAACTCATAAAAAAGACCATCATTCAAGAAGAGGGCTGCTGCGACTGGTATCTCAGCGTAAAAAATTATTGTCTTATGTTAAGAATAATGATATTACCTCGTATGCCAGTTTAATTTCACGCTTAGGGTTAAGAAAATAAAAGCCCAAAGCTGAAAAAATAAAAGCCCCTATTTTGGGGCTTTTTTATTGCTTGTCACTTTAAAATAGAATTATGGAACTGTCAGCTACTTATCAAAAAATATCTGAACTCCGAGAGCGTTTAGATATTTTATCCGTACACTTAGAACTAGACGAAAAACATGATCGTCTAGAAGAAGTACATCGGGAACTAGAAAATTCTGAAATATGGAAAAATCCTAACAAGGCACAATCATTTGGTAAAGAAAAAGTACAACTTGAAAATATTTTTAATGCCTTTACACATGCATCGAGTGTTCTTTATGATGCTAAAGAGCTCCTAGAAATGGCAGAAGGAGAGAATGACGAAGAAGCTGCGAATGGCATCATTAATGACTTGAATGACATAGAGGTTTTAATCGCTTCTTTTGAATTCAAGCGTATGTTTAGTGGCGAAATGGATCAAAATTCAGCTTATTTAGATATTCAATCAGGCTCAGGAGGAACTGAGGCACAAGACTGGGCAGAAATGTTATTACGTATGTATTTGCGTTGGGGTGAGAAGCATAAATATAAAGTTAAACTTATTGAAGTATCAGCTGGTGATGTAGCTGGAATTAAATCTGCTACCATTCATTTCGAAGGTGAATATGCTTTTGGTTGGCTTCGAAGTGAGATAGGAATCCATCGTTTGGTTCGTAAGTCACCCTACAATGCTAGTGGAAAGAGACATACTTCATTTTCATCAGTATTTGTCTCTCCTGAGATAGATGACGATATTGAAATTGATATTAACCCTGCTGATTTACGTATTGATACTTATCGAGCATCTGGTGCTGGCGGACAGCACGTTAATAAAACAGAATCAGCCGTTAGAATCACACACTTACCAACATCAACAGTTGTCCAATGTCAGGATGGTAGATCACAGCATGCCAATAAAGATCAGGCTATGAAGCAATTAAAATCAAAACTTTTTGAACTTGAAATGCAAAAAAGAAACAGTCAAAAACAAGACCTTGAAGATTTAAAATCTGATATTGGTTGGGGTCATCAAATTCGCTCTTATGTGCTTGACCAGTCACGTATTAAAGATTTAAGAACCGGAGTTGAGAGTAGCAATACTCAAGATGTTCTGGATGGCAATTTAGATCAATTCATTGAGGCTAGTCTAAAAGCAGGCTTATAGTATATTTTTAATGTTCTTTTCGCCAGATTTTTGGATTAACTGGTGGTTTAAAAAAATTCCAAAAACCTAGTTTATTTTCTTTAGCATAAGTCTCTTCAATCTTATACGTGCTGTCATAAGAATATGACATTCCCTCTTCAACCATTTTTTTTCCAATATCCGTCTCACCCTTAAATAGTCTTATCAATATCCTATGATAATAATCGACACCGATAGGTTTAATAACTAAATCACCTAGTTCAGTTTCTAATAGCTTTTGCAAATAATCTTTTGACAAAACACCACAATCAATCGATTTACCTTCTTCTATTTCACAAGCTTGCTTCATTTCAGGAGTATCAATTCCAACAATTCTCATTTTTAAATCAGTTTTGTCACCTAATTCTTCCATTGGAGCTTGAGCTAAAACTAGAAAAAGCGCAATGTTGATATTGATGCTATCTCCATCAACGATGAACAGGGATTGTTTCGATTCACTCGCATAAATACAGCTATAAACACTAATCCATAAGCAAAAAATAAAAAGTTTCATCTGTATACAAGTGGCCGGTAAAATTGCCTCATTATAAAACAAAGTACATCAGATGAGCGCTATAGAGACAATTCAATTTAATGACACTGGTATGGTGCCTGCAATTGCTCAAGATCATATAACCGGTGAAATTTTAATGATGGCCTGGATGAATAAAGAAGCTCTATCCCTTAGCATAGAAACTCAGCAAGCGGTTTACTATTCAAGATCAAGACAAAAGCTTTGGTTTAAAGGTGAAGAATCAGGCTATAGTCAAGAAATAATCGAAATTTTTACGGACTGTGATCATGATGTCATCTTGCTTAAGGTTAAACAAAATGGTGGTATTGCTTGTCATACTGGTCGAGCTAATTGTTTTTTTAATAAATTAGAGAATGATAAATGGATCAGTATTGCTGACGTTATTAAGGACCCAAAAGAAATTTATGGATGAAATACTGTCAACCCTAGAAAAGATATTAGAGCAGCGTAAATCAGCAACTGCTGATAACTCATATGTCGCCTCTTTATACGATCAAGGCACTGATAAAATTTTAGATAAAATCAGTGAAGAGTCTGCAGAAGTAATCATGGCTGCTAAAGATGAAGGTAATGACAAAATTATCCATGAAGTAGCTGATCTTTGGTTTCATACCCTAGTTTTACTTCGGCACAAAAATATTAGCATTAAAGAAATTGAAATTGAACTAATACGCCGCTTTGGTGTATCAGGCCATGCAGAAAAGGGTGCTCGAAATAAATCAAACGAGGAACAAAGTAGCTAAATTTAGTCTAGTAACTCAAAGGCACTTATAACACCGTCAGCGACATCAGCAATTCTTTTATTTTTATCCATCGCCATCTTGCGAAGAGACTGATAAGCTTCATCTTCAGTGATGTCTTTATGCTTCATCAATATACCTTTGGCTTTTTCGACAGCTTTTCTTTCAGCCAATTGGCTACGAGTTGCATCCAACTCATCCTTAAGTGCCTGAAATTCCCTAAAACGTGCTATTGCAACATCAATAATTGGTTGCACTCGATTCTCTTCAAGACCGTCAACAATATAGGCATTGACGCCTGATTTAATTGCAGTTCCTGTCATCTTATCTCCGGAACTCTCAGTAAACATAACAATCGGTTTAGGTTTAGTTTTATTAACATCTCTCAAATTGGCAAAAACGGCTTCGTCTGGGATATCTGCATTGACTATAACTACGTCTGCATGGGTAATTTCATTACTGTTGGCAAGATTAGAGCTACCTTCAAGACGACAGATAACTTCATGCCCTTTATCTTGGAGTGCACGACGAAGAATAGCTGAACGTCCCATATTTTCATCAACCAATATAATTTTCAGTGCTGTTTGTTTCATGGTGACTTCATTAAAAGTGTTATATTAGCATTTATACAAGGTAAATTTATTTTGTGGTAAGTTTATTAAAGTATTCCTTTTCAGTCAAAATTACAACATTGTTCACCTTTGCATCTTTAAGCTTTGATTGACCAACATTTTCTCCAATAATTAGAAAGTCGGTTTTTGAGCTAACACTTGAACTTACTGCAATGCCATGAGTCTTGGCTTGCTTTTGTAACACTGCTCGAGGTTGACTCATTGTACCTGTAAAGACAATTTTTTTATTTTGAAATGGATGGTTATATTGAATAGCTTGACTCATGAGTATGGTTTTTTCTAATTCAAAACCCCCAGAAATCAAAGCCTCATATTGAGGTTTGATTGAAACCAAGCCGTTAAAAATAAGCTTAGCGGTTAACTCAGCAAAGCCTTCAATATTAGCAATATCTTCAACTGACAATTTAAAAACCTGTTTCAATGAGTAATGCATTAGTAAGTTTTCACAATTACCCATTCCAAGCCTTTGTACTCCAAAAGCTGCTAAAAAGCGCCAATCTTCAACACTCTCTTGTCGAGATCTAATCAACTGTTCAACTAGATTTTGTGATGTTTTTTCACCAAAACCCATTGACATTAAATCACTTTCATCCAAAGCGTAAATATCACTCACTTGACGAACACTGTTTTCATATAATTTTTGTATTGTCGCTTGGCCAAAACCATCATTGTTTGCAAGTACTTTATAAAAATAGACCATTTTGCCGACAATTTGATCACGACAGGATTCATGATTTAGACACATTAAAAAGTCAGATTCCCAAGACAATTCAGTCCCACAACTAGGGCATTGGGTTGGTATATCTGCTTCTGCAGGTTTTAGGACTTTATTGATCTTAGGGATTACCAAACCGCTTCGGGTTAATTCCACTATACTTCCAGAACCCAGTCCCTGGTCCTTAACGAGGCCGTAATGGTGGCCAGTCGCACGATATATGGTTGCACCACTAAGCAGTGTTGGTTCAAGTTCAGCAACTGGAGTAATCTTTCCTGTCCTACCCACTTGTGCAGTAACTGAGATAACTTTTACTTGGGCTTTTTCTTTATTTTCTTTAAAAGCGATTTGCCAACGATGAAATTTACGGTTAGAACCCATATAAGTTTTTAGCTCTTGATTAACAAGCTCAAAAACGACTCCATCGATATCAAAATCAACCCCACTTTCTAATTCATTAACAATATTCATAAAATTATCAGTAAATTCTCTGATACCACCCAGCCATTCTGGTAATTGACTAAAGGGTACAAATAATGCGGCTTTATCAGCTATTGCTTTCTCAGCGAACTGATCCAGTTCCTTTTCCTTAATTAGGCTCGCTTGAAAATTTCTGGGATATTCAAAATGTTGACTGAGGTGAGTTTCAAAATAACTTCTTTTAACAACAATTTCTCCAGCTCCTTGACCTCTCTCGCTCTCATTATAGACTCCAAGTCCTCTTTCAAAAACCCTGGTAATATCGCTACCTTTGTTGCCATCACCCCTAGTATAAAGCTTGATTCCATCATCATAACCTGCAAATCCATCCAATTTAGCTGTTCCTTTTATTAGAATATCATTAGACGATAAATCTATTTCTTCAGCAGATTTAGCGATTCTTTCAAGCCACTTTTGAATTTCACTCCAAGAGTAAGCTTTGTTGGTTGAAAGCATCCTCTCGGGTAGTTTTAACTTTTCTTCTGCAAAACCTTCAT
>JAOMEO010000002.1 GCA_028345955.1 Candidatus Thioglobus sp. | reverse complement strand
TTAGTATTTGCAGAGCCAGCAGGGGGTCCAGAAAATGCTTCAGTAAATGGCCCAATACTGCACATATCAACTTCTACCATCTGCGGTCCTTTAGCCTTAAGCGCTCTTTCGATTGAGCCCTGAAAATCTTTTACATCTTTAACAATTTGATGAGGCAATTTGATGGATTGGCAAAAAAATGAAAAATCTGGCACATCTAATTTAGAATAGTGGCGACGACTGTCATATTGAGCATCTTGAATATTTTCTATAACACCATAAGCCTGATCATTCATGAGCACATAAACCAATGGTGCATTCTCACTAACAGCAGTGATCATTTCAGCCAAACCTAACATCGCACCGCCATCGCCAATGAGTACAATAGCTTTTGCTTTCTCACTTGCAATTGCTGCACCGATTCCCATAGATATGCCCTGACCAATACCTCCTCCAAGGGCATGAACGCCTAGAAAAGCTTTAGCAATTTTTACATAACGATTACCAAATGTTGAATTAGCAATAGTGACATCTCTAACCCATGGATGCGAACCACTGTAGACGATATCCTTTAATGTATTCGCTATATTGCTATACGGCCCAAGCGTTTCCAGGAGCTTAGATTCGCTTAATATGCGGGCTTTTTGGATATCATCATGAAACTCTTTGTCAACATTTAATTTTTTAGGTAATAATTCTAGTAGCTTCTGAAGTGCTTCCTTAGCATCACCATGAATAAACTTTTGAGTCTTATAATTTCTTACTCCACGAAAATCATGAGCATCAATTTGAACAAGTGGGGGGAGTTTCATTTTGTAGTTCAGTGTCTCATTCCCTCTCAATTTAGATCCAACAACAATCATTAAATCACTTTTTGAATAAATTAAAGAAGCAGCTTGAGTCATGTTGAATGCTCCAAGGTTTGCTGTATGATTTTCATCAACTATTGCGCGTCCATTGGTAGAGGTCACAGCACCAAATCCTCTATTTATAAGTTCAGTTGCTTCAACAGAAGCGCTGCGTGAACCGCCTCCCAGCCAAAGCATGGGTCGTTTTGCCTTTTTCACGAGTTCTGCAAGCTCTTCAATAGACTCTTCAGATATCAAAATTCTACTTGGTTTAGGTTTCTCAATGGATCTAGGGTAGCTCAATTGAGAGAGCTGAACATCGATAGGTATTTCTAGACTGACCGGTCCAGCTGGTGGAGAAATTGCTGATGAAATAGCGGCAGAAATTGTTTCTAACGTTTTTTTGGCACTCTTAATGAAAAAATAAGCCTTTGATATAGATTTCAGCATATCAGGTTGATTAGGAACACTATGGATTGCTGAAGAATTGCAATCTAATAATTCAGTATCAATTTGTGTAGTAATGTGTAATACTTTTGAGCCTGCAGTTAATGCCTCTAATTGAGACCCTGCGGCATTACCAGCGGCGGTTCCTGTAGATGTTATACAAACCCCTAAATTTCCACTTACTCTAGAGTATGAGTCGGCCATATTGATGGCACCTGCTTCACCTCGAGATGGAACAAAGCGAATTTTATTCTGACGCGCTATTGCATCCAGGATGGGCATATTGTGAATTGAAATTACCCCAAAAATTACACTAATACCAATATCAGCCATATATTTAGCTATGGCATCCGAGACTGTTTCTAGTTTTAATAAATAAGTACTACTCATTAGATTCACTTATATATGTTTTGATAAGCCTCCTGAAATTTCAAGTTGGGCTCCCGTAATATAGGAAGCATCCGAAGATCCAAGGAAAGCTATTGCACTAGCAACTTCTTCTGGGTTACCTAATCTTCCTAGTGGAATACCTTTATTTAATGCAAGGTTTTGATACCAATCATTCCTTTTGATTGATTTATCCTCACGATTTTCAAATCGACTCTCCCATTGATTTGTTTTTATTAATCCTAACAAGATTGAATTAAATCTAATATGTGGTGCGAATTCAACGCTTAATGATTTAATTAAATTTTGTACTGCAGCCCTAGCCGATGAAGTACATATCATGTGTTGTTCAGGCTGGATTGCAAGAAGTGAATTGATAACAACAACTGATCCATTTTCTTTTTTTAACATCGACTGAAAGGCTCTAATTGGATATATTTGACTAAAAATCTTTAATTCGTATTCACTTTTCCAATCATCGTCGTCAGTTGTATCAAATGTAGAAATCATTCCTTGTCCTGCATTATTCACAAGTAAATCACATTTTCCAAATTGTGATTCAACATCTTTTGAGAATTTATTTACTTCATTTTGATCTAGGACGGATAGTGTTTTTGCAAAAACCTGGTCGTTACTAAATTCAAGCTTCAACTTACTTTCAACTTCCAATAATCGCTCTCTTGAACGAGCGCAAAATGCGACCTTTGCACCTGACTTAAGAAGAATTCTTACCGTTGCAAGGCCAATTCCAGATGTACCACCGGTAACAACTGCTACCTTATTTTTATAATCAAAATTAATCATTATTTACCCTTAGAATTGATTTGATTAGGAAAGCCAGGATCTGGTTTACCCTGCATAGCAGTCCTCTGTGCAGTTGATGGTGGACCCGCTGTCATCCATAAATCCATGGACGCTGGATCATTCCTTGACCAAACCTTAGGCTGATGCTTTTTTTCATTTATTATTTGTAACTCAGTTGTAAATTCAACAACAAAGCCGGGTGGAGAAACAAAGTATGCAAAAGGATTGTTACCAGGCCCATGTCGACCAGGTCCCCAGGACACATTGTGACCCGCTTGTTTCATTCTTCCAATACTATGCATAAACTCATCAATTGATGATAAATCAAATGCAACATGATTAACACTTGGATGATTAGACCTTGATAAAGCAATAGTATGATGCTCATTATTACATCTTAAAAAGACCATCTGGTCACCTGAATAATCAGATACACGAAAACCTAATACGGACGTAAAAAAATCTTGTAGCCGTTCCATATCAGGAGTATTCAAAACAACATGTGAAACCTTATCAGGGTAACCCCACTTTTTATTGTTAGTTAACTTAAGTGCATCAGTTCGAAATCTTAGGCGACGGTTTTCAGGATCTAAAATTTCAAAACCATACCCACCAGAAAAATCATTAAACTCTCCTGGTTTACTAATTATTGTGCAATTTTGTTTAACAAGTTGCTTGAAAAGAGCATTCATTGAGGAACGATCTTTTGTTGAAAAATGAATATATTCAATTCCAAAAACTGGATTATTGATTAGGCCATAGGCTATAGGTTCTGAACCATTACATCGAAAAAAAACTTCGTCATTTTCAGAGTGAGAAAGCGTTAATCCCCAGAGATTCTCAAAAAAAGAGCAGCTCTCTGTTAAATTAGGCCCACGCATTACAATTCCTCGTAGCCCATCAATAAGAGAAAAGTTAGTCATAGTTTCATCCTTTAGAAGTTATTAAAAGGTTAGATTTTGCTAATTTTTTTATAGATTTAGCAAAGTTTTTTGGAGATTGTTGATAAATTGCATGACCCGCTCCTTGAAGTTCAGTGAAATTGCTTAAAACAACTGAATTAAGTGTCTTATAGGCCTTAAGAGATGATTCTGGTGTGGTAATTATATCTTCAGTTCCAACGACAACATCAGTTGGACAATTTAATTTAAGTGCATCTTTCAATAATTCACCAGAAGCAAGCATCTTAACTGCCTGAATGTATCCAGGTATATTTATTCGCATCATTTCTTTGATAACTTTTGAGACAATCATTGGGTATTCATCTGGGTTGGCTACAAGCCTACTAGCGCGCCTTTTTGCAAACTTTTCTAGTCCTAATAATTCAAGTTCATCAATTCGTTCTTGGGCTTTCGAGTCAAGAGTTTCATTTACTGTTTGACCATAACCCAATGCTGGAGATGCAAGCAGCAGTTTTGAAACATTTTCTGGGTAGTTGGCAGCAAAGCTTGTGGCGATTAACGCACCTAGTGAATGTCCAACTAAAAGAGGAGATTTTAATTTGAGTCTATTAAAAAAATTCTTAAGAGCCAGAGCATAATCTTCAGCAATTGGCCAGTCTGGTTTTAAAGGCTCCGAGTTGCCATATCCTGGAGCATTCCATGCGATTAATCTCCAGCTGTCTGGTAATTCTTTGATCAGTGACTCAAAAGATAATGCATTTGAGCCAATTCCATGAAGAAGGACAACTTCAAGTTCGCTATGACCTTTTCTTTCAAAAAACTCAATTGGTCCAGATTTGTGATGACTTAAATTATTCATAAAATTAAGAAAAGACAAAGCCATTATTAACAGTCAGAAGTTGGCCAGTAAGAGTTAATGCTCCTTTCGTCAAAAGAAAGCTTATTGTTTCAGTAATATCTTCAGGTGCTTGAGGACCAGGAACGGCGCGATTTTCATTATAAAAACTGTGTCTAGTTGCAGAAACATCATTAGTTGAGTCAGTAGTTAAAATCCCTGGAGCAACAGCAGTTATACCAACTTGGTCAGAGCCAAATTCTTGTGCAAGAGATTTTGTCATAGATATGATTGCACCTTTGCTAGCGACATATGACAACAATAATGGTGCTCCCCAAATAGCTGTATCAGATGCAATATTTACTACCCTTCCAGAGCCGGAAGCGCGCAATAGTGGCGCAGCTGCCCGAGTCATTAACCAGGTTCCTCGTACATTTACACGCATAACTTTATCCCAGGTGTTTAGGTCAATTTCTTCAAATGAAACTCCACCAATTCCTGTAGCAATAGCCGCATTATTAACTAAACCGTCTAGTTTGCCATCAAAAGTTTTAGCAACATCTTTTAGAAGAGCTTCAATGGAATTTGGGTCTTCTATATCTACATGTAAAAATTGAACACCTAGTTTATTTGCAGTGCGTCGACCTTCTTCAGCATCTATATCTGCAATAATAATCTTAGCTCCGTGCTCGAAAAGACATTTGGCAATTTCTGCGCCTAATCCACGTGCACCGCCAGTCAACAATATTGAGCGATTATTAAGCACTATGACTTGCCCTCGATGTTTAGCTCAAAGTCAACATTTGATTTTGCTTGCTTCAAGAGAGTTTGGCGAATACGATTTACACCAACATCATGTTGGTATAACTTTTCATTGCCACGTACATCATCTGACATGGCCTCTAATATTTCTCGATCCTGCTCTAAGACTGTCCAGTGCTTTGATTCCAGTTCTGTTCGATAAAGAAATCTCCAACAATCACGTTGGATGCCACTAACCTCTCTCATGCGCCAAAAAAATACTTTGCAAGAGTTCTCATTAATAGGCAGAACAAAACCAATTATTCGCATATTTCCACCTGGGCCTGCAGCTTTTGGATAAGGAATATCTAGAAAACAAAACATTGTCCCATCATGCATTTCAAACTCTGTCCAATCAAAATTTTCACCTAACTGTCCAGTACGACTAACGATAAACCCGTTCTCGGTATGATCAACCTTAAATAAATCTTCTTTAGTGCCGTATGCAAGCGTAAAACTTTCTGCGTGTAAGTATGATCCATGCATCGGATCAGCAAGATTGTCTAGAGCATATCTGTAATTTGTTTTCCATACTGCGGTACATAAAAAACCCGACCAACTATCTGAAAGAAATTCTTTTGGAAGCACCATACGTGGTGCTTTTTCGTTTTCAGCAGAAGGCATATAGATAAAAATAGCGTCATAAATTTCTTGAACCTCAAACGCTCTAACAATCTTTTGTCCTTCAAATGCGCAGTTCTTCATAGCTGGAACAGTCACAACAACTCCTTCTCCACTAACAACGATTCCATGATAACGGCAGGAAATATGTCCTTCATGAAGTCTTCCAAATGATAATGGCGCACCTCTATGAGGGCACTGATCTTTAATGCAGTGAACTTTTCCATTGTCACCACGCCAAAGTACAAGTTTTTCTCCGAGTACTTCAATACCAAGAGGTGAAATACTTCTCACTTCAACTGATTTGGCTACAGGGTACCACTGCCCCAATATTCCATTATTAATTCTATTTTCAATTAATTCGCTTCTATCTAAATCTGGCATAAATTACACTCCTGATGCATTTTTGTTAATTCTCTGGTCGTTTAATTTTAGAAATCGGATGACTTTCTGGATAAGTAGGTGTCACGGGTTGTGGATTGCCAATCATGACACACATCAGCGCCTCATCGACACCTTCATTACGCAACCCGCGATAAACGCCAGGTGGAACTGAGATTACATCTCTTTCTGTCAAAATTGTTTCTACTTCCTCACCTTTGTGCTCAAAAAATAATCTAATTTTTTTACCCTTTAGAATAAAAAATACTTCTTCTGCATCGTAGTGAATGTGCAATGGTCCTTCACAACCAGCAGGCAAAACCATAGTTGAAAATGTGAAGTGATCAGCTGGAACAACATTCGGATCCGATTTGACTCCCGAACCACCTGTTCCAATATATCGCATTTGAGCACGCTTGTATTTGGGATCAAAATCAGCTTGAAATTTCAGTGCATTCCAATCAACTGTCCGGGTTTCAAATCGAGCAGTACGACTCTCAATCCATTCTTTAAAACTTTTACCACTAGGAATTTGAACATTATGTGGCTCTATTTTTGGAAATTCAGGTGGAGTATTTGACATAATTTACCTTATATTTAGAATTATTATTAAACCTCTTAAGGCTTCGAATTGACCACCAGGGATCACAAAGAACCTTGATACATTTTTAAATTCAAGCTCCAAAACCGTTTTCCTTATAAGCTAAATCTAACTGGTTATTAGTTTCTATAAGCTCCTCATTAAGCAAGTCAATTGTCCAGTCCTTTAGGCCGCTTCGTGGTGCAATAACTTTCATACTCGAAAGAGCAGCAGCAACATCTTTGAAATCATGCACTCCATTCTCAAAAATACTCATCAAAGCTTTAGCGAGTGCTTTTTCATTGGTATCTAAATCTCGCCCTTGGGATTGATGAGCTAAATTTGAACTATGCAAAGACTCTGCATTTAATTCTACGAATTCTTTTTTCATATTTCACCTTAAGTTATATATGTTCATATTTGAACATTGTGTTCATATTTTAATTATACTTCAACTAAACCAACAACTTCTATTATTTTTTGTTCAGCCATACGGCTCCCTTCAGGCCTGATGGGATGGAATCAGAGACTTACTTCGAAGGGCAATTTGCCGCTCAATAAGCAAATGCATCATCGCCATTTTCTTCGATGTTGCAGCGGGATCAGCCCACCGGTTATCCAACTCATCCGGATCCTCGCTAAGATTAAAAAGCTCTCCAAGATCAGACCCTTCGAAAACGCTCATCCGCCAACTGTCATGAACGAGCGACCTGAAAGCGGTACGCCCATCGTCCGATGCCATCAAGAAGCCGGAATCCTCGATCAGTACAGGTAAGTTTTTGACATCATCAGCCAAAAGATCACGACCTTGCATTCCATACGGGACTTTCAAACCCGCTTTTTGCAGAAGCGTGGGTGCAAAATCGATCGCACTACCTTGAATTCCCGTGACGTCCATCCCGGGATGATTTACAGGATCGGACCAGATCAGTGGTACACGTATCAGCCCGTGACTGTGAACCCCTCCTTTAAGAACGGTGCCATGATCACCCATATAGTCGCCGTGATCTGACATGTAGATGATATTGGTGTTTTCGGATTTGCCCGTATTCTTCAGGGCTTGCATCACAACGCCAACTTGTTCATCAATCATGGTGATCGCACCGTAATTCAGCGCGATCATGCGGCGCATGGCCTCATCATCAGTATGAAATGGCCAGAACTCATCGGGTTTTTCCGCGCCAATTTCATACATCCGCTGAATATGGTTTGGTAAATCGCTTCTGGCGTTGGTTCGATGACCAAAACTTTTTGGCAGCGGGATGTTCGCAGGATCATAAAGATCAAAATAGCGACCTGGAGGTGTAAATGGGTGGTGAGGGTCTGGAAAAGACACGACAAGAATGAATGGAGTGTCGTCCTGTTCCTCCAGAAATTCGCAAGCCTGCTCACCAACATATGACGTTGGATAATGTTCCTCGGACAGTGCTGTACGCCAGATTTGTGGCGTTTCCGGTGAACCGTCTTCCAACGCCCCAGCCCGTCCGCGTGGATCTGGCGCACCAGTTAGTTTGTCTTTCAGCCAGCCAGAATAGTGTCCCTCAACTTGGTCACCGTGCCCAATGCACAAGCGAACGTGATCAAATCCATAGTAGGGAAGTGGCAATTCCTTATTAGGGCTCTTGATCCAGCTTGTTCAAATTTCACACTCATATTCCGAACCCCGCCGTTGCGATCTTAAGGCTAAGTTATAGGGCCCGTTTGGTTCTTCGCCCATCCCATTTAATTGAGGTAACTTTGCCTCAATCGGTGAGACGTTCTGAAAGTGTGCTTTGCCCACCAGACCTGTTCGATAACCACTAGATCGCAAGACATCCGCGTAGGTCGTGCAATCCAAGCCAAGTGGTATACCGTTTTGCCTGCACCCGTTGACCGACGTCAACTGCCCCGTTGCAAGTGCTGCGCGGTTTGGTTGGCAAATTGGAGTTGAGACATAGAAATTATCGAACCGCGTTCCACGATTGGCAATCGCATCGATATTTGGAGTTCGTACGATGGGATTCCCATAGCAACCTAAATGATCAGCCCTTTGTTGGTCTGTCATAAAGACAATGAAGCTAGGTCGTTCATTTCCCAATTGGTAGAGTTTTCGATCGGTCATTCAAACATCAGTTTAACTGGATATGTCACAATTTCGGGAATGAAGAATATCAAGAGGATTGCGATAAAGTCGCAGATGACGAAGGGGATAGCGGCTCCATAAATATCACCCATTGTTGTGCCTTTTGGCGCCACGCCTTTCATCACGAATAGAGCCGCGCCAAATGGGGGCGAGGTCGCACCGGTTTCAATAGCAACCAAATACATCGCCGCGAACCAAATCGGATCGAACCCAAACTGTATCACGATGGGAATGAATATCGGTAACGTGATCAGCATTATGGGTAAGGGCCCCATAACCATGCCCATCAATATCACGAGCATGATCATCAAGAAAACAATGGCTTCATTGGAGATATCAATCGACATCACGGCATCAATCATGCCGTAGGTTGCGCCAGTGAACGCCAAGAGCTGCGAAAACGTTATAGCCGCAGATATGATCAGCAATACCATCACCGAAATATTGGCACTGGAAAACATTGTGTCGCCAAAAACCTTGAACGTCAGTCGCCGTTTCAGGGCTGCCAAAATAAGGACCGAAAAGGCGCCAGTGGCCGCTGCTTCACTTGGCGTTGCTATCCCTAAGAAAATGACGCCAACGACGGAAAAAATCACAAATGCGAGTGGCAGGATATTAATTGCTGTTGCAGACAGTTTTTCAGAAAGAGAAACCTTTGGCACGTCGAATGAGGGTGCTAGCTCTGGTTGTAGCCGGCAGCGTCCAAGGATATAGATCATGTACAGCAGCGCCATCAACAGACCCGGAATAATGATGCCGATTAGGATACGTCGGATTGAGAGTTCGGCGATGACACCGAGCACAACTGCCAAAGCCGAAGGCGGAATCATAATTGCCAGACCGGACGACCCCAGGATCGGACCAAGCGACATCGGTTTTTTGTAGCCTCGCTTTTCCATCTCTGGCGTTAGCGACGATCCAAGCAACGCGATGGAACCCATCGAATTGCCGGTTAGGGTTGAAAAGAGAACACCACCTCCGACAGCCATTAACGCCAAACGCCCACGCAACCGCCCGAACCATTTATCGAGCGTGTCCATTAGATCAATTGCGATACCGGACCGGAACATCGCCTCGCCCATAATCATGAACAGGGCGATGGGTATGAGAACGAAACTAGACACTGAATCAACCGAATTCAGAACGAGTTGCTTAATGCCCGGCAAGCCACCCATCAGGATAGCCGATCCAACAATGTTAACCGCGAGAAATGCAAACGCGACCGGCAATCCTACAAACATCAGGACAAAGAGTGGGCCAAGAATAATGGCGATTATATAGTACCATTCCATGACTATAAAGCCTTGCCTTTTAGAGTGCGGATAAATTGCTCTATGAACTGGATAGCCATCAATCCGGCACCCAATGGCAATGCTGCGGTCAACCACCAGCTATAGGGGCGCATCACGGTGATTTCCCGGACGCCAAGCCCATATTGTTCAACAACAACTATTACTCCGACAATTGCCAGAACAGTACAGACTAGAAAACCTATTACGGAATTCAACGCTTGAAATATTAACCGCCAGGTATTCGTGAAACTAGTGTAAACAATGTCGATAACCACATGCATATTCTTCTCGAGCAAATAAGGAGTCCCAAGGAATGTGATGTAAAGAAGTGAGTACTCGCTGGTTTCTAAGACCCAAAGACGCGAGGAAGCACCAAGTGCACGCCCAGTAACCTCAAAGCAAATTATAGTAGCGATGAAGAAGAGGAGAGCAGCGCCAAGGATTGCACAATACAAATTTAAGCGGCTGAAAAAATGACTCAACTTAGCAAATATGCTGTACAAGTTTTTTTACTCCTATAAAAAAAGAGGTGGAGCCAATGTTTGCTTGGCTCCACCTAACTTTCGTTGCCCGTGCGCTATTTGTCGAGCATTCCTCGCAGCTCGGCAGCAACTTCGTCGCCGGCATTTGCAGCTGTGACAGCCCATGCGGCATCCATTGCCATTTGCTCATAACTTGCGGCTTCATCAGCTGGCAGTTCCAAAATGTTGAAACCAGCGCCTTTCATCAGTTCGATGTTATCGGCGATATCTTGACCCCAGAGGTAGTCCACACGATATGCAAAGTCCCATCGAAGGAACGTTGTCAGCCGTTGCTGTAAATCGGTCGACATCTTGCCCCATGTGTCCTTGTTAATCAGGACCGGGAAGCCAGCGCGGTAAACACCGGGGAAAATCACTGTCTTGACCAAGCCTTCGAATTGTTTGGCTTGTGCAAGTGGGCCTTGCATGTATCCGTCAATCGCTCCACGCTCCATCGCCGTGAAAATATCTCCCATCCCCATCACGATCGGCTCTGCACCTAGGGCTTTGACGATCGGTAGCAAAGTTGGGAATACACGGATTCGTTTCCCTTTCAGATCCTCAAGACCTGACACTTCATCGGCCATGTAGATCACAAAATTCAGCTGTGTCGCTGGAATTTCACCGAGAAAGATAAGGTCTTTTTCAGCGTGAAGTTCCGTCATGCGTTCATGGTAGTTTGTCGCTGCGATCTCAGCGTAAGTTTTGTACGACAGGTTCATGGTTCCAGAGGTTGGCACCAGGCCCTGATAATAGCTCGGGCTGGTATAGGTCATATCGACTGCGCCATTGCGCACGCCCTCGGCTTGTTTGAATGGTGGCATAATTTCGGGGCCACCGCGCCAGTTAATCTCAACTTCGCCAGCGAATTTTGTATTCACTTCATCAACGAACATCTTGAACGGTTTGTTGATGTAAACCGGCTTTGGTGCCAGCGTCACGGCGTCAATCTTGACGACATCTGCCAAGGCAGGCGTCGCTACAAGCGATGCCGCAATTAATGCGCTTGCAATGAATGCGCTTTTTAGAAAGTGTTTCATAGTTTCTCCTTATGGTTGGTTGTTATTTCACTTTAAGTGATATATGTTCATATATGAACAATGTGTTCACGATTTAATTATACATCAACTAAGCCAAAAAAAATAGAATATTTTGAGCCTAGTTAAAGTCCAAATCCTCTCTGATCTATGAGGGAGAGTGTATTAATACTTAGCCGAGAAAGTGAGATAATCGATTTCAAGGTACACCCCTTTAATAATCATACTACTATTTTTTGGCTTGAGGAATATTAAATTGAGTTTTAAAATGTCTCCATTCAAAGCGATCAGGGTAATTCCTACGGTAGTCCTCGAATTTTGAAATGTCTTTTATTGCTAGATGGTCTTCAATAAATGGATATATTGCATTAAGAGTTTCGTGAAGTGTATTTTCATTAATAGTAACTACTGCTGGATTTATAAGATGTTCAACTTCATTCTTCAAAGGAGTCTTAGTAAAGCTACATAAGTCCTTATAAATCATATAACTACCCATAAATTTAGCATCTATTGAGTGTCCTGCAATATGAGGAGTTGCCCAGTAGGCCGTATTCTGAAGTTTAGTGTTAATATTAGGCTCTTCTTTCCAGCAGTCGATTATGTTGGCTTTTGTTATAGTGTTTTCCCAAAGACTCTCATCAATGATGCCTCCTCGAGCTGTATTAATTACAATAGAGTCTTGAGTAATGAGCTCAAAATTATGGCTTCCTAGAAGATTGTAGGTAGGATGTGAGCCTGAAAAGGTTAGCGGTGTATGAAAGGTCACAATATCAGCACTGAGAGCCGTATTAAGATCTACAAATCCTTCTTTTCCCTCAATTTCCTGGCGAGGCGGGTCGTTAAGAAGGGTTTTGATTCCAAGCTGTTTAGCTTTTAAATCTAGTCTAGAACCTACATTACCAACACCAATAATTCCTAGTGTTTTATTAGATAAATCAAAACTTAAATCGTTAGCAAGATTTGAAATAGCACTGATTACGTATTCTGCAACGGTATTTGCATTGCAACCCTGTGCAGATGCGAAAGTTATATTGTTTTCATTCAAATAGGCTTCATCAATATGGTCAAGTCCGGCAACCGTTGAACCGACAAATCGTACTTTAGTTCCTTGGAGTAGTTCTTTGTCGACCCTTGTTCTCGATCTTACTATCAATATGTCAAAATCTAAGAGACTTTGACGATCGATTTGTCGTCCAGGAAGAGTAACAATTTCACCAAAATCAGAGAAAATTTCCTCAAAACCCCATACAGTATCGTCAATTACTAATTTCATGAAGGTATTTGCCATTCAATAGGCGTTTGATCAGTTGATAGAAGATGTTGGTTAGTTTTAGAAAAATGTTTGCATCCGAAAAAGCCCTTATTTGCGGAAAAAGGTGAAGGGTGGGGTGCCTTAAGGACTAAATGTCCTTTTTTAGGATTAATTAATTCAGCTTTTTTTCCGGCATAAGCTCCCCAAAGTAAAAAAACTAAATTATGTTTTTTTTCATTCAGTAATTTAATAACATTATCTGTAAAAGTTTCCCATCCCTGATTTGCATGAGAAGCAGGGCTGTTTTTTTCAACTGTTAAGACACTGTTCAGTAACAAAACCCCTTGCTTTGCCCAGTGTGATAAATGACCGTGATGAGCTATGGTAGTTCCTACATCACTCTCAAGTTCTATATAAATGTTCCTAAGTGAAGGAGGTATGGGTACACCTTCAGGTACTGAAAAACTAAGTCCTTCTGCCTGATTTATGCCGTGATAAGGGTCTTGACCAAGAATAATGACCTTTGTCTTGGTAAAGTTAGAGTATTCAAAGGCTTTATACCAATTTTCTTTTGGGGGATAAATTTCTTTAGATTGATTTTTATAAAGAAAAGAATACAGAGATTCAAAATAATCCATCTCTCTTTCTGCTGCCAAAAGCTCAGACCAATCCCCAATATCAGGCTTCATTTGTTTTGCTCCTTGGGTAGAATATATCACTGAGAATATTATAGCAAGGTTTGGGAATGGCTAACTGGTTGGAGTTCTGGGAAAACAATGAAATTAATTGGCATTCCGATGTTGTTACTCAGGAACTAGAAGAGTACTTAGGATTGCTCAAACTTGAACCTGGTGATAAAGTGTTTTTCCCTCTTTGTGGCAAAAGTCTTGACATGATTTACCTACTCAATCAAGGTTTTTCTGTCATTGGTGTTGAACTCAGTGAGATTGCTATTAAGCAGTTTTTTCATGAAAATGGGCTAGATTTTACAATCACTCAGCTTGGTGAATTTAATCTTTACAGTGCTACAAATATAGAAATATACTGTGGCGATTTTTTTTCACTATCCTCTAAAAATTTGTTTGACGTCAAAGCTGTATTTGACCGGAAATCATTGATAGCACTTGACCAAAATTTAAGACAAAAATATGTAAAACATTTAAATGATATAATATCTTTGGGTGTTAGGATATTATTGATAACTTTACATTATCCGCAACATCAGATGAGCGGCCCACCTTTTTCAGTTGATAAATCTGAAGTTGAGTCGCTTTTTAGTATGGCATTTAAATATCAAGAATTAAAGTCTTTTCAAGATATTGAGAATGCTTCAAAGCTAGTGAGTGCAGGTGTGGATTATATTGAAAATGCAGCTTATTGTCTGCAAAAAGTGAGAGAATAATGGCAAAAAAAATGACTGGTATAGTCGCTCAGTTTGGTACAAAGGGTTATGGATTTATTACGGGTGATGATGGTGAAAAGTATTTTGTTCACCAGAAAAATGTTTACAACAAGGCTCGATTAAGCGCTGATACTCGGGTCAAATATAAAGTAGAAACTTCTGAAAAGGGTTTGGTAGCAGTGGATGTTAAACTTGAAAAATTAAGTGAAAAGACAAAACCGTTGACCGACAAAACTATTAAAGGAATGTTTGTTATATTGTTGTTGATGCAAATGATTACTGCTTATTACATTTTTTTTGATAAATGAAAAAACTAATTGTTCTTGGTTTGGCAATTTTGATAGTGCTTTCTGGATGTTTTTCAACTCCAGCAAGGGAAGTTACTAATATTTGTGATTTACTAGATGAGAAAGTGAGTTGGTATCAAGCAGTCAAGAAAAGCGAACAAAAATGGGGTGCCCCCATGCACATACAATTAGCAATTATTTATCAAGAATCACGCTTTGCCTCAGACGCAAAACCACCAAGAAATAAGATTTTTGGAATAATACCAGGAGCTAGACCAACATCATCATTCGGTTTCACTCAGGCAAAGAAGGCTACTTGGGAATGGTATCAACTGAAAACAGGAAACAAGTCAGCTAAACGAGACAATTTTACTGACGCCGTTGACTTTGTTGGATGGTACGTTAATCAATCTTCGTTGCGTTCAAATATTGGCAAAACAAATGCCTACCGCCAGTATCTAGCTTATCATGAAGGTCATGGTGGTTATAACAATAAGACTTATGAAAATAAGGCTTGGCTCATTGATATTGCTAAAAATGTTGAAAAGAAGTCTAATATTTATAAGAGTCAACTATCTCAATGCAGGACTCAGCTTGATGAAAATCGTCTTTGGACACTTTTCTAATTAATTTTAATAGATGAGATGTGGTTCAAGGTTTTAGAGCACTCACCAGAACCCAACGCCTTAAAAGAGGTTTCTGTAAATGGCTTTGAATTAGTCTTGACGAATATTAATGGTAGGCTTTACTGTTTCGAGAACCGTTGTCCACATGAAGAAGTGAGGCTTAGCTTGGGTTGTATTAAAAATGAAAAAATTAAATGTGCTCTGCATGGATATAGTTTTAATCTAGAAACTGGCTGGAGTTCAGAGGAAGAGTTGGAGCGATTAAAAGTCTATCGGGTTAAGCGTGAAAAGTCCGGGATATTTGTCGAGATGGAGGATTGTTAATGAACTCACAAAAGCTTATTCATTCCATTATTCAAAGAATTGCTACTGGCCCAGAACTCAGTAAAAACATTGAAACGGAAGAGGCAGAAGCAGCCATGAGTGCAATTCTTAGTGGCAAAATAGATGAAGTGCAATCTGCTATATTCTTGATTGCGCTTAGAATGAAGCGTGAAACAATGGAAGAAAATATAGGCATTCTTGAAGCTTTATTAAAGTTTACTGATATCCAGAAAATTGATGTAGATAACCTAATCGACTTAGGGGATCCTTATAGTGGCTATAATCGTTCTATTCCAATTTCAGCATTCTTGCCACCACTTCTTGCAGAGCTCGATCTACCAACTCTGATTCATGGTCTAGACTCTGTGTCTCCAAAGTACGGATTAACTCATCGGCATATTAATCAAGCTTTAGGGGAGAATGTAGATTTATCAGTTAGTGAATCTAAGGCTAGGATTGAGGATAGCGATATTGGTTGGTCATATGTTGATCAAAGTCAATATTGCAAGCCACTTCATAACCTTGTTCCGCTTAGAAACAAAGTAGTTAAAAGGACTGTTCTTAACACTGTGGAAACTTTGATTGGGCCGCTTAGAGGAAAAAAAACCCATTCCATTTTGGGTTACGTCCATAAACCTTATCCTCCTATTTATGCTGCATTATGTGAGAAAGTAGGATTCAGTAGTAGTCTGCTGATTCGTGGTATTGAGGGAGGTGTTGTGCCATCACTTAGACAAAAAGGTTTGATGATTTCCTACCATAAAGGAGTTGAAAAGGCCCAAGTTGATATAGACCCTAAACTCTTGGGAATTAGAAGTGAGTTGCGTTCTATTGCCTTTCCTAAAGAGTTTGAAAATGGTAAAGAAAGATCTTTACTGGCAGAGCATACAGTTAATTTAGGCCATTCTGCACTTTCAGGCGAGTCGGGCTTGTTTTATGATGGTTTGGTATATTCAGCTAGTTTAATTCTTTGGCATTTAAAGCAATCAAAAACACTGCCAGAGGCTGCTGAAAAGGTAAGAGAAGTTTTAAATTCAGGCAGAGCTTTAAATCGATTGGTGACTAAAAAAAACCTTTAAATTATTAAGATTGTTTCTGGTGTAGCTTAGCGTACTCACCAGAAGACTTCATTAATTTCTTATGTGAGCCTTGTTCAATAATTTCGCCTTCTTTTAGAACAATTATGCGGTCAACATTCTTGATGGTGCTTAAGCGATGAGCAATAATAATTGTTGTTCGCCCTTGCTGCATTTTATTGATTGCCGATTGTACGAGTCTTTCAGTGGCAGAATCAAGGGCTGAAGTTGCCTCATCTAGAATAAGAATTGGACTGTCTTTGGCTATAGCTCGTGCTATTGAAAGTCTTTGACGTTGACCACCTGATAAAGTGATACCATCTTCACCAATTTGAGTTTCGAATTGATTATCCAACTTTTCAATAAACTCAGTTGAGTTTGAAACTTTGGCAGCATGAATAATTGATTCTAGAGGCATATTATCTTTTTGTCCGAAAGCTATATTACCTTTTACTGTGTCATTAAACAAACGTACGTGTTGGTCTACAAAAGAAATATTAGACCTAAATGAATCCAAATCAAATTCATCGATGTTAACATTGTTTATTGTTATCTCACCAATACTAGGTTTATAGAAGCGTGCTAACAAGTTTACTAGTGTCGTCTTACCACTCCCTGTAGCACCAACCAAGGCAACAGTTTCACCGCGCTTGATGCTTAAGTTGATATTTTTTAATGGTGACTTCTCTCCATCATAGGAAAAACTTACGTTGACAAAGTTGATATCACCATTTACACGGTTTAGTATTTGATTGCCTACATTGACTTCATTTTTTTCGTCAATTAATGTAAAGACACTTATCGCAGCGACTATTGCCTGTTGTAACGGCTTGTTAATATTAATAAGGGTTTTTGCAGGCTTAACTAACATTGCCATTGCAGTAAAGAAAGCCAGAAAATCACCAGCACTCATTGTTAAATAGGTTGATGATATGTAAACCACAAAAGCTAGAGACATTCCTATAAGTGTATTAACTATTGAGGTATTAAGACCACTAGCCATGTCAACTTTAAAACGTTGTTGGCGAATTGTCTTAATGAGTACAAAAAACTTATTTTGTTCGTCTTTCTGTGCGTGATAGATTTTAACCAGATCACTGCCTGAAATATTTTCATCCAGAAGGTGAGTCATTTTTCCCATTGAGTCTTGAACCTTTTTAGAACCACTTCTTATACGAGAGGTTGAGAACTTAACAGCTAGATAAACCAAAGGCAATAGCAATAACAGTGTGAGACTTAATAGGTAGTTTTTGTAAAATAAATACCCAGTTAATAACACAACGGTCAATGATGATTTGATAAAGTCAAGCCATATAGTAGAAGCTGCTGCAGAGATTTGTTCTACATCAAAGGTTAACTTAGAGAGCGTTCCTCCGGTTGTGTTTTTATCAAAGTAGGTCTTAGGTAATTTTAACAATTTGGCAAACATTTCAACTCTTAGATCCATGATGACCTTGTTTGAAATCCAAGAACTAGCGCTGACTGAGGCTAAAGCAAATAATGAGCTCAGTGCAATGACTGTAAATAGTATTAATGAATAAATTAGTGCTGCATCATTAGAGCGCTCTGTAGAAAATAGTGTATCAACGATTTGGCCAGTTATTTCAGGAATTGAAGCTTCTAATGCGGTAGCAAAAGCCATCATAAGCGAGATCAAAACAAGCTTTCCAATGTGGCTTTTTATGTAAGGAAAGAGTCGGTTTATGAATTGTTTATAATCCATCGTAATTACTTTAATTGGATGTGCCAATATTCTACACAAATTTGTGTATCATATCTATTTCAAACTTTGTTAGTTTTAGATGACAAAATATATTTTTATAACCGGTGGCGTGGTTTCCTCATTAGGTAAAGGAATAGCCTCCGCTTCTTTGGCTTCAATTCTGGAAAATCGAGGCCTAAATGTTACTCTCCTGAAACTAGATCCCTATATTAATGTTGACCCAGGAACAATGAGTCCTTTTCAACATGGAGAAGTTTTTGTCACCAATGATGGAGCGGAAACGGATCTGGATTTAGGCCACTACGAAAGATTTGTTCGTACTCAACTTGGAAAAAAGAATAACTTCACCGCGGGAAGAGTTTATGAGAGTGTGATTGAGCGTGAACGCAAGGGAGATTATCTTGGTGCAACGGTGCAAATTATTCCCCACATAACTGATGAAATTAAAAGGTTAACAAAAGAGGGTGCTGAAGGAGCCGACGTAGCTTTGGTTGAGATCGGTGGTACAGCTGGTGACATTGAGTCACTACCTTTCATGGAGGCAATTAGACAAATGGGTCTAGAGTTAGGTCGAGAAAACACCTTGTTTATTCACTTAACCCTTCTACCGTATATTAAAGTTGCTGGTGAACTTAAAACCAAACCAACCCAGCACTCTGTCAAAGAACTCAGAGGTATCGGAATTCAGCCAGATATTCTTATCTGTCGTTCAGAAGAACCTCTTGCAGATGCAGAACGTAAGAAGATTGCGTTATTCACAAATGTAGCAGAGAATGCTGTCTTTATTTCTCTAGATCAGGACACAATTTACAAAGTTCCTGAAGTTCTCCACGAGCAGGGGCTGGATGACATAGTTGTGGCTAAGTTAGGGATTGACTGTAAAGCAGCTGATTTAAGCGAGTGGAGTAATGTAATTTCACGGCTGGAAATGCCTAAACACAGTGTTGATGTTGCCATGGTTGGAAAATACATGGATTTGACTGAATCTTATAAGTCTCTATCTGAAGCACTTATTCATGCCGGTATTCATACCGAAACTAAAGTCAATATTCATTATTTTGATTCTGAAGAGATTGAAAAAAATGGTGCTGATTGCTTAAGTAATATGAGTGCAGTGCTTGTACCTGGTGGATTTGGTATTCGAGGTATTGAGGGAAAAGTTGAGGCTGTTCGATATGCTAGAGAGAATAATTTACCTTATCTGGGAATCTGTTTAGGATTGCAAGTTGCTGTAATTGAGTTTGCTCGTCATAAAGCTAATATGAAAGCTGCAAATAGCACTGAATTTGATCAAAACACACCTTTTCCAGTTATCGGCCTTATTACTGAGTGGCAGGATGAAAATGGTGATACTCAAAAACGAAATTCTGATTCGCACTTAGGAGGCACAATGAGGCTAGGTGGACAGGAGTGTGAACTTGTTCGAGGTAGTCGTTCACAAAAAATTTATGGCACTGAAAAAATTACAGAACGTCACCGTCATCGATATGAAGTTAACAACAAGCTGATTGGTGAGATCGAAAAGGCAGGATTGACTGTTTCAGGCAGGTCACATGACGGTTCATTGGTTGAGATGGTTGAGATTTCTGATCATCCTTGGTTTGTGGCTTGTCAGTTTCACCCGGAGTTTACTTCAACACCAAGAGATGGTCATCCATTGTTTGAGAGCTTTATAAATGCCGCTAAGGAAGCCCACAACCTGATACTTTCTTAATTATCTATTCTCAGATTTTTCTAAAGATTATTTATTTTTTCTTAATGAATTTCATTAGGCGCTTCCTTTTTTGAACCTGACGCGCTGATAGTTTATTTTTTTTATCCTTAAATGGGTTTTCACCACTTTTAAATTCAAGCTTAATTGGTGTATTTGAAAGCTTAAGGGCGCCTATAAAAAAGTTTTTTAAAAATTGTTCATAAGCCTTAGGAATGCTTTGTAGGTGATTCCCATGCAACGTAAGTGTTGGTGGAAAAACATTAGATTGGTGGACATATTTTAGTTTTGGCCTCCTTCCTCTAACAGCTGGGGCTTGATGTTTAATATTAGCCTTCTCTAATATTTTGTTAAGTAAAGGTGTTGAAAATCTTGTGCCAGCATGTTCAAAGGATTTCCTAATGGGGTTAAATAATTTACCCACACCAGAACCATGAAGTGCTGAAATATAATGAACAGAAGCATAGCTAACAAATGAAAGTTTCATGTCGAGTTTTCTTTTTACTTCACTTTTTTGATAGTCATCTAAACCATCCCATTTATTGATGACTATTAATAGGGCTCTACCTTTATCGTCAATCATTCCAAGAAGGGTTGCATCCTGTTCTGTAACACCTTCATGGGCATCAAGAACAAGAATGACTACATGTGAGTTTTCTAGCGCATCGATAGCTTTAATAATACTAAATTTTTCAATTTTTTCTTCGACACTGCGTTTACGTCTGATACCTGCTGTATCAATCATTGTGTACTGTTGACCCTCACGCTCAAAAGGGATAAATATTGTGTCACGAGTGGTTCCTGGTATATCAATAGCAAGAACTCTTTGTTCACCCAGCATGCGATTAATTAGCGTAGATTTTCCAACATTCGGTCTACCAAGTACAGCCACTGCTATACCTTTAACTTCTGTTTTATTATCTTCAAAAAATTGGGGTAATAAAGGTAGGGTAATTTCGATCAGTTCTGATATTCCCTGATTATGTTCAGCTGAGATAAGGATGGGTTCACCTAATCCCAATTCAAAAAATTCAGCAGCTGTAGCTTGATTCAAACCTTCAGCTTTATTACACACCAGAATGATGTTTTTTTTCAGCTTTCTTAGTTGACTAGAAATGTCTAGGTCTAATGACGTAACACCATCTTTATTGCTGACAATAAAAAAAATTACATCTGACTCATCGAGCGCATTTAGAACCTGTTCATGAATTCCAGTATCTATCAAGGAATCTTCATTGGTTAAGCCACCAGTGTCAATTATTGAGCATTTAGTTTCATCATTAAGTTGAACGGTTGCATATTGTCGATCACGCGTTAAACCCTCAAAATCTGAAACAAGCGCTTGACGGGAATTGCTCAAACGATTAAACAGGGTAGATTTTCCTACATTGGTTCGACCAACCAATGAGATGACAGGGTAGTTCACAGCAAATAAATGAATTTATATTAATTCAGATCATCAAGTTTGATCTGAATTAATTGAGTTAAATTAGAGTTTTTAGTGACATTATCGATTGCCAGACTGTAATAATTCTGTGCCTCCACGCGGTTGCCAAAATCTAAGTATATATCACCCATTAAATTATAAATTAGGCCTGAAAAGCCATCATTAGATTGTTTCTCAAGTATTGATAGTGCTTGGTTGTGTTGCCCGAGTTGTAAGTAAATAGAAGCTGCTCTTAGAGCTGCAGTTGTAGCAATTACTGAACTTGGGTTATTGATAAGAGGCTCAATTACACCAAGTGCTTGGGTATAACTTCCTGCATCAAAAAGATATTTAGCCATCAATAATATTGCCTGATCTGAGTAACTACTCGAAGAAAAATCTGTAGTTAATTTATCGAACGCTCCGAGATTGTTAGAATCTGAAGCATAACTAAGGTAAAGGTTTCTAGCATTAAAAGACTGCTTATCTTGATAGTCTGAATAAGTATTCCAACCCCAAATACCAGAGAGACCAATAACAGCACCAACTATGATCTGTTTAACATTACTGTTCCACCAATTCTTAATTTGTTCGACATTTTCTTCTTCTGTGTTGTCGACCTGGATAAAGTTTTTCATAATATCTCCTGAAGATATTGAATGATACCCTCAAGCTTAATTAATTGTTGGTCACCTTGCCCTTTTAGGGGTTTGAAGCTAAGTTGATTGTTTAATAATTCTTCTTCACCTAAAATTAAAGCAAAATCTGCATTGGATTTGTCTGCTTTTTTCATTTGGTTTTTTAAGCTACCTGTGCTCATATCATTAGTAATAATTATATCTGGCAGAGCCTTATGGATATCTCTAGAGAGCTTCATTGATATCATTTGAGCTCTTTTACCTAGTGCGACAAAATACAAGTGTGATATATTTTCCTGAAGTTTATTAGGTTGATCTTTGATGAGAAGGATAAGTCTCTCTATACCAATAGCAAAACCTATAGCAGGGGTTGGTTTACCCCCCATTTTTTCCACCAGACCATCATATCTGCCGCCCCCACAAATAGTTCCTTGGGCACCTAAGTCATTTGAAATCCATTCAAAAACGGTACGATTGTAATAATCCAGTCCTCTGACAAGTCTCGAATTTATGGTGTATGGTATTTCAAGACAATCAAGATAATTTTTAAACGCCGAGAAGTGTTCTGCAGATTCATCATCAAGGTGGTCAATCATTTTTGGTGCACTTTCTATCAAAGCTTCCATTTCACTGTTTTTACTATCTAATATTCGTAACGGGTTAGTTGTTAGTCGTCGAATACTGACTTCGTCTAGTTGAGATTTGTTGTCGATAAAGTAATTTTGTAGAAGCTTTCTATAGGATGACCGAGTCTCGCTTGAACCTAAAGAGTTAATTTCTAATCTGGCATTATTAATTCCGATTAGCTTCCAGAGAGAGTCAGCTATGTCGATTAATTCGGCATCAATTTTGGCATCAGAGGCACCAAACACTTCAACATCAACTTGATGAAATTGGCGATATCTACCTTTTTGAGGTCGTTCATGCCTAAACATGGGACCAAGGTAAAAAACTTTTTGAACTCCTTCGCGTGGTAAGTTATGTTCAATCATCATTCGCACAATTCCAGCTGTTGCTTCAGGCCTCAAGGTCAGAGACTCTCCACTGAGGTCTTTCCAGGTGTACATCTCTTTCTCTACGATATCGGTAACTTCTCCAATTGCTCGCGAGAAAGTTTCAGTTTTTTCAACGATAGGTGTGCGGCAATTTTTATAGCCATAGGAAATCAATAACTGATTAATGGTCTCTTCTAGTGTTAACCAGAGATTCGACTCTGATGGAAGGAGATCGTTCATTCCCCGAATAGCTTGAATTTTTTTTGACATTACTAAGGTTTTATATTGTTTGGAGGTATTTTACCAATGAAATACGTTTCACTGTTCAAGCAATGTTGAAGTTGTTATTTATACTTTATATATTTTATATCATGCTTGGTACGTGTCCAGTTGGTACATATTTTGAGGCAGAATTGCAGTGCTGTTGTTGGTCATCAAAAAAGATGTCGGCAGCAAACTCTCTTAAGAAAATACCCTTCTCTAAACCGCCAAGAAAAAAGGACTCGTCAATTCGAATACCCCATTCCCTCATCGTGTGGATTACTCGTTTGTGTGATGGGGCAGATCTAGCGGTAACTAAAGCTGTTCTAATGGGATTGTTTTCTTCAGGAAAGGTTGATTGAATTTTTTGCAAAGAAACAAGAAAAGATTTAAAGGGTCCAGCTTTAAGTTCTACATTTTCAGATAGTTTCTCATTTTCTTGAAATGCTTTAAGACCCTGTTCTTGAAATATCTTTTCAGATTCGTCAGAAAAAATAACCGCATCACCATCAAAAGCTATTCGAAGTTGAGAAGGGTGAATATTATCCGAATTTGATTCCACAATAGAAGCGGCAGCAAAGCCAGATTGTAAGGCTTTTTGCACATCGTGGTAATTACTAGATAGGAATAAATCAGCCCCAAAAGCACCAACAAATGGATGCGTGCTTTCACCTCTAGTAAAGGCTGCTCTAGATATTTTTAAGCCATAGTGCTCGATTGAGTTAAAGATTCTTAGTCCAGTATCTGCACTATTTCTGGAAAGTAAAATAACATCAATCGGGGTCTTTTCACTATTCAGTTTGAGTAATTTTTTAACCAGTGTGAAGCCTACTCCTGGCTCTAGTACAGCACTTTCGTTTTCCTGTTGGTGTTTTGCATACGCTTCAATCCCTTCTTCCTTAAAGATCTGATGTGAATGGTCTAGATTAAAGAGAGCTCTGGAAGATATTGCAATAACCAGTTTATGAGTCTCTTCTTTTATTTGTCTTTTTGCCATTTCGCACCATTGTACCTATCCAAACAATATTCAAGCCATCTTAACATGAAGAGATTTAATTCCCATTGAAATACGAAGTCACTACAGTTATGACGCATTGGATGGTATTTGTTAATTGTAGTTTCTTTACAAACAGAGATCACCTCTAATAGCTGGGCATCAAAATAGAGTTTAAAACGGATATTGGGTCGATTGATTGTATTACTTTTCAAATCATGCTGATGGGTTAGTGTGTAAGTTCCTGTATAAGGCTGCTTTTCATGACAAATGAGATGAAGATTTTTCAATAAGTCCTTCTTTGCAATATGGTCATCTTTAATTGCAGGAAGTAAGGGAACAAGTCTACAAATTTTTTTAAAGTTTAAGTCAAACAATTCACATATATTTGAATATGAAACCTTCTTTTGTTGTTCATAAATTACTTTGATTTGAGCTTGGTCGTCTATTATAGCCACTGAGTTTTACAATAAATTTCGCCATTATCATTAAGCGTGTAGTGGTTATAGCCAATACTCGAAGATCCATTAAACTGAAGTGCAGTAGAAGGACAGGAGAACAACTTTACACCATTACGATTGAATTCAGAACTCTGATGAGCATGTCCCCACATAACAGCTTTAATGTTGTCATATTGATCAATCACAGCAAACAAATCTTCAGGATTTTCAAGTGACATTTCATCATCCCAGTCACTTTGCATTGAGACGGGAGGGTGATGTAGACAAAGAACAATATATTTTGCACTTGATGAACGAAGTTCTTGGGACAAGGAATGAAGTTGTTCATTGCTTAGTCGGCCACTAACTTTACCAGCTTGAACTGAATCTATAGTGATAACTTCCCAACAATCAATAGTAAAGTTACACAAATACGATTTGTTAAAAACTTGAGATAGGTTTGACAAGTCATCATGATTTCCTGGTAATACGTAGATTTCGGTTGCAATAGGATCAAGTATTTTTTGGAGTATTTGATATGACTCAAGAGTTCCATTATGAGCCAGGTCACCACTTATAAGTAAGGCATCATAATTCTTCTGTGAGATCACACTAACGATAGCGCTTAAGTTCGCTTGTGAATCAACACCCATAATTAATTTGTCATCATCAATATGACTGTCAGTAATTTGAATAAAAGTCTTTGTCATCGTGGATCGTAACTATGATGTGTGGTAAGGGCTTGAAATTTAATTCTAGAAATTGTCCTGATCAAAATTTGTCATATTATTGACGTAGGAATTATCAATTTCATCATCTGTAACATTTTGGAATCGGTCATCAAAAGCCAAATCTTCGAATCTTGCATATTGACCAATGAAGGCAAGCTTGATGTTCCCTGTTGCACCGTTACGATGCTTTGAAATTCTTAAATCGGCCTTACCAACTTCTTCAGGATTGGTGTACGCATCATCGTGATATAACTCATCACGATAAATGAAGCCGATAATGTCAGCATCCTGCTCAATCGATCCAGACTCACGCAGGTCAGCCATTTGAGGCATTCTTCCTTTACCAGTCTTTGTACGAGATTCGACGCCACGATTGAGCTGAGAGATGGCAATAACTGGCACATTGATTTCCTTGGCAAGTGATTTTAATGAACGTGATATTTCAGAAATCTCTTGGACTCTGTTTTCAGCTTTCCCGTGAACCGTCATAAGTTGGAGGTAATCCACCATTACTAAACCCAAATCTGGATATTGCCTTTTGAGTCGGCGGCACTTTGCGCGTATTTCAGTCGGAGTAATGGAGGGAGTTTCATCAATTAATATTGTATTTTCTTCGAAGGCTCTAACTGCGTGATTAAAGCTGTTCCAGTTCACTTCCGTCATATCACCATCGCGTAATTTGCTTGAATCTATACGACCAAAAGACGAAATCATTCTTATTACTAATTGTTCTGTTGGCATCTCTAAACTAAAAACTGCTACTGGAATAGAGTTATGAATAGCAACATGTTCAACAATATTCATTGATAGTGAAGTTTTTCCCATACTAGGACGTCCGGCGATGACAACTAGATCACCATTTTGAAGGCCTGATGTTAGTTTGTCTAACTCTGCAAAACCTGTTTCAATACCTTTAAAACCTTTTTTCTCTTGCATCTCATGAACTCTATTTACTACATCTTTGATAATATCTTTGATATTCGTTATTTCCTTTTTGTTACGACTAACTTGTTCTGCAATCTCAAAAATCTTTTTTTCAGAAAGGTCAAGTAGTTCGTTGACTTCCATGTCTTTTGGTTGGAATGCAGTGTCGGCAATTTCTCGACCGATTTTTATAAGCTGTCTGTATACGGAAAGCTCTCTAACATGATTTGCATAAGTTTCAATATTAGAAACAGTAGGAGTATTGTCTGCGATTTGTGCAAGGTAGGCAAAACCACCAATAGAATCTTCGTCATGGGTTTTTATTACTTGTTCTTTAACTGTCAAAATATCTGCAGGCTTGTCGTGCTCAAGGAGGGTTACGATTGCATCATAAATAATGCGATGCGAGGCTTGATAAAAATCATCCGTACTGAGGATATTGACAACTCTATCCCAGGAATCGTTGTGCAAAAGGAGACCACCAAGTACTGACTGTTCTGAGTCCATCGAGTTTGGTGGTAACTTGGTATTTTCAATATCCATTACACTATAAGAAAAAAAATAAAAAACCCTCGAAGAAGGGCCCTTTATTTTAACTCACTTATATGAATTGGTTTTACTTATTCGTTCTCAGTAGCTGCTAAAACGATCACTTTTATTGTCACAATAACCTCTGCATATAGGGAAACAGTAACTTCATATTCACCTATATAGCGGATAGCTTCTGGCATGTGAATATCTCGCTTTTCAACTTCAAAACCTTGGGAGAGAAGATTATCAACTATATCAGCTGGACTAACAGATCCATATAGTTTGCCTTCTTCTCCAGCATTAGCAGAAATAGTACATACGATATCTGTCATTGCTGACTCTTTGGTTTGTGCATCTGATAAAGCTGCTGCTTCTTTTACTTCAAGCTCTGATCTAATTGTTTCAAATGCCGCTAAGTTTGCTTTATTTGCTGGTTTGGCTTTACCTTGTGGAATTAGATAGTTACGTGCATATCCAGACTTCACATTTGCTACGTCGCCTAAGTTACCCAGCTTTTCATTTTTTTCTAATAAAATTACTTGCATAAGGAACTCCTATTTTTTGTGTTTGTCTGTATAAGGGATCAATGCCAAGAACCTAGCTCTCTTGATTGCAGTAGTTAACTGACGCTGAAATTTGGCACAGGTACCAGTTATTCTTGATGGTGTTATTTTACCGCTTTCGTCAATATTCTTTAATAAAGTGTCAACATCTTTGTAATCTATTTCCTTAACACCAGCTGCAGTGAAGCGACAAAAGCGGTTGATAGGAATTTGAAATTTACGTCTTTTATTTACTTGTTTTTTAGCCATATCGATCTCCTATACTTTTTCAGTAACTTTTTCTTTGTCTTCTTCAGCTTTTACCATCATGATTGATGGTGAAGAAATAGCTTCTGATTTAGAGATAATTAAGTTTCTAAGTACTGCATCATTAAAACGGAAATTATAATTAAGCTTATCTAGAGTTTCTTGATCACACTCGATATTCATCATCAAGTAATGTGCTTTATAGATTTTGTTAATTGGGTATGCCAGGTGTTTACGACCCCAGTCTTCTTCACGGTGAATGTTACCACCACTTGCTGTGATGATTTCTTTGTACTTTTCTATCATTGTCGTTACCTGAGAGCTTTGGTCAGGGTGGACAATGAGAGTTATTTCGTAATGTCTCATTAACATCTCCTTATGGATTATAAAAGCTTGCCAGCTAGCGCTAATCAAGCAAGGAAGTGGGTATTTTATACTACTTGTTGTTTTTTCACAATTATTTGTGGAAGTTTTATAGATATTGGGGATTAAAGATTCTAAGTTTGTGATTTTGTTACAATAAGGTTAGTTAATTTTGTGCTTAATATATATGAAAAAATGGCTAAAGCGACTTTTATTACTGGGCTTGATTTTATTTTTTGGTTATCTTATGTATTTAAATCATCTAGTTAAAGATGCCTTCTCTTCAGAGATTCAGTCTAGCAAAACAATCAATTACATTGAATATCCCCTAGAGGAATATCCTAAAGAAATGGTGAATATGCTTTTGCTGGTTGAAGATCAATCATTTTTTCAGCATTGGGGCGTCGATTTCAAAGAAGTTGTGCGAGTTGTCTATGGATATTTATTTGAGGATAAGGCTATTAGAGGTGCCAGTACAATTACTCAACAACTAATCAAGAATACTCTTCTTTCAAGGGATAAAACTTTATCCAGGAAAATTGATGAAGCTTTAATGGCAATGTTGATGGAACTGAACTATGATAAGAATTATATTCTTGAACGTTATATCAATACGGTATATTTGGCACAGCAAGGTTCGGTGGCGATCCACGGTTTTGCGAGTGCTAGCCAGTTCTACTTTGACAAGAAGGTGGACGATTTAGATTTAAGAGGAATGGCAACTCTAGTTGCGTTATTAAAAGGTCCAACTTATTACCATCCAGTTAAGTACCCTGATCGCTTAAATAAAAGAGTAGTCATGATATTATCAATGCATAATAAGTATAAAAAAATTATTCAATGAATATACTAGCTATTGATACTTGTACTGAAGTTGCTTCCATAACACTTTACTCAACTGGAGTAAAAATAAGTAGGAAAGTTTCTGATATTGATAAAAGTTCAGGTCATATTTTGAAGTTATGTGACGAAGTTTTTAGTGAAGCTGAAACAAAGCTAAGTGAAGTTGACTTTATAGCTTACACTAGAGGTCCTGGGGCTTTTACTGGTGTTAGAATGTGTATTGGAGTTGTTCAGGGATTGTCACTTGCTTGTAATATTCCTACTTTGGGTTTCTCAACTCTTGAGTTACTTGGTTATAGAGCTTCTAAGAAATTTAGAACACAAAAAGTAGCAACTGCTATTGATGCCAGAATGGGGGAAGTATATTGGGCAGTCTATTTAGAAGGTATAGTCACAAGTGAGCGAATTTGTAAACCAGAACAGGTTGACGAGTTAAGTGCTGAATTTGTAGGTGTTGGCAGTGGATGGAAGATCTACAAAGATTCATTGATTCAAGCGAGTGAAATTAAGTGTGTTGAGCCTGAATTTTATCCCGATTCTTCTGACCTTGTTGATTTATCAATATTGTCTATTAATTTAGGCAAAAAAGCAACATATGAGTTACCACAGCCTACATATTTACGAAACAATGTAGCGCAAAAGTCATTAAAATAAATCCTTATATTTTTTACTATGATTTAGATATGTGGAAGTGGATTCAGAAGCTTGCTTCACCTAAGGTTTTCTATGAGACAACCAACAAGTTAATTCCTTGGTTTTTCTGGCCTTTTATAGTCTTAATAATTATAGGATTGTACTGGGGTTTAGTGCTTGCGCCAGCCGACTATCAGCAAGGTGAAAGTTTTCGAATTATTTACATACATGTTCCCAGTGCTTGGATGTCTATGTTCGTCTATTTTATTATGGCAATGGCGGGCGGTATCGGTCTGATATGGCAAATCAAGATGGCTGAAGTTGTCGCTAAAGTATCAGCTCCAATTGGAGCTACTTTTACCTTGATTGCTCTTTCTACCGGTGCTATTTGGGGAAAGCCGATGTGGGGTACTTGGTGGGTTTGGGATGCCAGACTGACATCTGAACTTATATTGTTATTTTTGTATCTAGCATATATTTCCTTAAACAACGCTTTTGACAACCCTAAAACTGCTGCAAAAGCAAGTTCCATTTTGGCGATTGTTGGTCTAGTAAATCTTCCGATCATTCATTACTCAGTCAAGTGGTGGAATACCCTTCATCAAGGCTCAATCTTTAATGATATATCAAATCCTTCCATGCATCCAGATATGCTTTGGCCATTACTTATTATGGTTTTTGCATTCCAGTTTCTTTACGGTGTTCTTGCTTTAGTTAACGCTAGAGATGAAGTGTTGGTTCGTGAACAAAATTCACGCTGGGTTCGTACCGTTGTAATGGGAGAATAGTCATGACCTTAGCTGAAACCTTATCCTTCTTGCCATATGGTAAGTATGCTCTTTATATTTGGCTTTCTTATGGAATAACCTTTATATTAATTGTAGGGCTATTTGTACGTGCTTCAATTAACTACAAAAAAATACGCAGTCAATTAAAAAACAAGTACTCAAGAGAGAATGACTAAGCGACAAAATCGTATGACGTTAGTTGCACTTCTTGTATTTGGAGTTAGTTTGGCGGGTTACTTTGGAATTAAGGCTTTCAATGAAAATTTACTTTATTTTTTTACGCCAACGGATGTTTTAGAGGGTAAGGCTCCTAAAGGAAAAAGTTTTAGGATTGGGGGATTAGTACAGCCAGGGAGTATTATTAGAGATGATTTGCTCGTTTTCTTTACATTAACAGATAACAAAAAGACCATTGAAATACACTTTGAGGGTATATTGCCCGATCTATTTAGAGAAGGACAGGGTATAGTTGCGACGGGTTCATTGTCTGATGAAAACGTTTTTCTAGCAACTGAAGTTTTGGCTAAGCATGACGAAAATTATATGCCCCCTGAGGTTGCAGAAGCTCTGCAAAACTCTAGTACAAAAGAATGAAAAAACTCATTCCACTCATCTTATTTGTCGTTATAGCTGTCTTTCTTTACTTCAGCCTTAACGCTACCTCAAATAAGCTTCCTTCACCATTATTGGGAAAAATGTTTCCTAACATCGAAGCTAAGGATTTTTATTCCGATGAATCGATTTTGTTGACAAACCTGTTTAGTGAAAAGATGTCTCTGGTTAACATCTGGGCTTCCTGGTGTGTTACTTGTCGACAAGAGCATCAAATGATGATGAAGATAGCAAACAACAAAGATCTACAATTAATTGGCATCAATTACAAAGACACAAGGGCTGATGGTGAACAATATTTAGAGGTGATGGGTAATCCTTTTGATGTTATCGTTTTTGATCCAAGTGGTAAGATAGGACTTGATTTAGGAGTCTATGCAACACCTGAAACTTTTTTAGTAAATCAACAGGGTGTAGTCTTATATAAACACATTGGAGCAATTGATTCCAAAATCTGGGAGGAAGGTTTTATTCCTCATATAAAGAAAAAAACTATCTAGCCAATAATTGAATAATTTTATTTGAATAAATTATGCAATTTTATTTGATTTTTTTTTGCTGAAAGTCGCTTGACAGAAGGGTTTAATAATGGATAATCAAATTAAAGATTAAATGTAATCTTTGTATGATTCAATTAGATTTACGCAAATTCATAAAAAAAATAAGGAGAGAAAAATGAATAAATCAGATTTAGTCGCAGCTATTGCTGATGGCTCAGGTCTAAACAAAGCTGATGCTGCTCGAGCTCTATCAGCTACAACAGGTGCAATTTCAGACGCACTAGCAAGTGGAGATAAAGTTTCCATTACAGGTTTTGGTAGTTTTTTGGTAAGAAGTCGTGCAGCCCGCTCAGGACGTAATCCACAAACGGGTGCAACTATCTACATTTCTGCTTCAAAAGTACCAGCATTTAAAGCAGGTAAATTATTGAAGGAATCAGTTAACTAATCAGATTTTTTGTCAGTATAATACGCCCGATTCTAAAAAAAGAATCGGGCATTTTTTTTTGGGCGCTTAGCTCAGTTGGGAGAGCATCGCCCTTACAAGGCGAGGGTCACAAGTTCAAGTCTTGTAGCGCCCACCAAAATTTGGAGTGGTAGTTCAGTTGGTTAGAACGCCTGCCTGTCACGCAGGAGGTCGCGGGTTCGACTCCCGTCCACTCCGCCAATTAAAACCACATGAAACCCCTTATATAGAGGGGTTTTTCTTTGTATGAGAGTTTTAAATTGAAATGGGAGGCAAAGAAAGTTGCGATGCTGAAGTGAAAAAACTTGTAAACCTATTTGCAGACAATTTTAAGAAATTTGATGTTAATACGGTATTGTTGAAGTTGGCTCGAAAGAAACTTAAAGACTCCATCAATTATCCAAACCGGAATCACTATCGTTCTTATTAAGAACTGTAATTTTAGATATAATTATAATAATTATTTTTATAGTTATTAAAAATAAAATTTATGAAAACTTTTCTACATGTTGGCTGTGGCCCTCTTAATAAATCCTCTTGTTTGGGATTTAATAATGATAATTGGAAAGAAATTAGGCTTGATATTGATAAGAATGTCAATCCGGATATAGTTGGTACGTTGACAGACATGAAGTTAGTTGAAACTGGGAGTGTTGATGCTGTTTATTCTTCTCACAACATCGAACACATATTTCCACACGAGGTTCCAATCGCTCTAAGAGAATTCTATAGAGTGTTGAAAGAAGACGGCTTAGTTGTTATTAAATGCCCTGACATACAAACTGCTGGCGAAGCAGTTGCACAAGATAAGTTGTTGGAACCGCTTTATCATACAGCTGTAGGACGTCCAATATCTCCTATAGATATTTTGTATGGATGGAGAGAACCTATAGCACAAGGGAATGTATATATGATTCATAAGGGTGGATTCACCTATTCCGTATTAGACAGGGTATTCTATGAAGCAGGATTTAAGGCTAGATGCGGGGGGGAGAAGACTAGAAGCTTATGATTTATTTCTTGTTGCATTTAAACAAAAAAAATCTGAGGAGGAAATAAAAAAAATAGTAATACCATTCAATCCATTACTTCAATTTGAGTGAATTTAAATATCTTCATTTTATTAATTATTAATAATAAATCTTATGAAAACTTTTCTACATGTTGGCTGTGGCCCTGTTAATAAATCCTCTTGTTTGGGATTTAATAATGATAATTGGAAAGAAATTAGGCTTGATATTGATAAGAATGTCAATCCGGATATAGTTGGTACGTTGACAGACATGAAGTTAGTTGAAACTGGGAGTGTTGATGCTGTTTATTCTTCTCACAACATCGAACACATATTTCCACACGAGGTTCCAATCGCTCTAAGAGAATTCTATAGAGTGTTGAAAGAAGACGGCATGGTTTCTATTACATGTCCTGACTTACAAAGTGTTTGCGAAGCAGTTGTACAAGATAAGTTGTTGGAACCGCTTTATCATACAGCTGTAGGACGTCCAATATCTCCTATAGATATTTTGTATGGATGGAGAGAACCTATAGCACAAGGGAATGAATATATGGCTCATAAGGGTGGATTCACCTATTCCGTATTAGATAAGGCACTCTATGCGGCAGGATTTAAGGCTAGATGCGGGGCTAGAAGAGCAAAACACTGGGATTTATTTATTGTTGCATTTAAACAAAAAAAATCTGAGGAGGAAATAAAAAAAATAGCACTTCCATTCTTACCAAAGGGGTTTATATAGACCTTTTTATCTTCTTAAACTCATTAACTATAAGACCTATAAGTCTTTTATTGTTTTTTTTGAGTGTTTTTCAGAAACTTGCAAAATAATATGAACAATTGTTTTTTGTAATTAATCCCTTTCATACAAGGGATAAACTATAATGTATCGCGGACGTCCGCTCCTCTAAAATTAGTTGAAAATATGTTAGGTGCAATTAGAAAAAAATCTAAAGGCTGGGTCGCTTACCTTATCGTGGGTCTTATTACAGTGCCTTTTGCATTGTTTGGGATACAGGAATATATGGGAGGTTCATCGAATCCTGCTGTTGCATCAGTTGATGGGGAAGATATTTCTTTGACTACTTATTATCAAGAACTAAATATCCAGCAAAGAAATTTACAACAACAGCTTGGTGCATCTTATTCTGCTGAAATTGATAATGCTCTTAGACAAACACTTATTGAATCATTGATTAATGAGAAATTACTAGAGAATTTCACTAATTCAATGAAGATAGTCACTCTGGATGAAGAAGTTCGTTCATTTATTCAATCAGACCCTGTTTTTCAGGTAGATGGTGTTTTTTCTGAGGATCGTTACATTCAATTACTAAGATTGAATAATTTCACTCCGCTTGCGTACGAATTAGAGCAATCAAAATCGATGTCACTTGATCAAATCAAGAGAAATTTGAATAATTCTGCTTTTTTATCAACATTACAAATTGAACAACTCAATGACCTGTCTGCTCAGCAACGTGATGTATCCTTTTTGGTTTTAAATACCGAAAAATATAAAGACCAGATTGTTGTTGATAAGGATCAAATTTCTGAATACTTTGATAATAATAAATCAAACTTTATAGAGAGTCGTAAAGTTCAAGTTGATTTTGTAGAATTATCCTTAGACAATATAGATCAACAGACTAATCCTGATAGTGAAACTCTTCGGGAACTCTATATAGAGAATGAAGAGTTCTATACAAATCCTGAACAAAGAAGAGCACAACATATTTTGCTTGAAGAGGAAGACAATGCAATTGCGATATTAAAAGAGATTAATGAGGGTGCTAATTTTTCTGAATTAGCAAGAATTCATTCTAAAGACATCACTACCAGTGAAGAGGGTGGTGACTTGGGTTTATTTGAAAGAGAGCTTATGGTTCCAGAGTTTGACAAAGCTGTTTTTGCTATGAATGTTGGCAATATCAGTGAGGTTGTAAAGACGGATTATGGTTACCATATCATCAAGCTTAACGAAATCCAACCATCTACTTTACAATCTTTTGAAGAAGTAGAAGGGAAACTATTGGCTTTACACAAGAAAAATGTTAACAAAAAAGAACTTTATAACTTGCAAGAAGAACTCAGTAATTTAGCATATGAAGAGCCAATCGATGTGGTCTCAAGTCAACTAGATCTCGAGCTCCAAACTTCTGATTTTTTCTCAGAGCTCAGTACTGAATATGATGAAGTTTTTGTGTCAACTGCATTCAGTGATGTTGTTCTTAAGAATGGAGAAAATTCTGATGTCATAGAATTAAGTAAGGATAGATTTATAGTTATGAGTCTTGCAAATCAGCAACCTGAACGCCAGAAACTATTAGATGAAGTTGAAGATCAGTTAGTAGATATTTTAAGAAATCTAGGCGCAAAACAATTGATTGATGAATTAGCTCAAACTATTTCTTCTTCTTTAACAAGCGGGAATGATGCTCAAGTTAAAACTTTAATGGTTGAAAATGAGCTTGAATGGAATGACGTAGGTTGGATCAATAGAGATTCACAATTGCCATTCAATGCAACTAGTAAAGTCTACAAATTATCTAAACCTAATACTGGTGAACACACCTATCATTCTCAGAGTGCTGATGCCAATACAACTCTTGTGATAGACTTGAAGGCTGTAAAGCTCTCAGATAAGGTCTTAAATAGTGAAATTGTTGACCTTTATTTGAGTGAGGAGAGTAACGAACTATTTATAAGTCTTGTTAAGAAATTAAGAGACTCTGCAGAAATAAAAGTTTTTTCTGAACTTCTTTAAATTATTACAGTTTTCACAATTACTGGATATCTTCCCAACTAATAAAAATAAGGTTTTGTGTTTTCGAGTATGCGTTAGTATGAAGTGATTTAGATGGTTCTTCAAGATTCTTAATATAAGCTACGGCATTATCAGATTGCTCTCTGTCTCGAAAATGCATAATCATAAAGTATTTCTGTTTCCTTTCATCGTCGGTATCTAAAATTGTGTCGCTTTGACGTAGGCCAATTGGGCTGTGACCTTCTACTAAGTCAAGTTCATGCATATGAGCTGTATACTGAGTCAGTGATTTTTGAAACTCTTCTATAGAATGCTTTGGCTTAAGATCAAAACAAGTTAGCATGTGAAACAATTTATTACTTAAGCCTTCATTATAAGTCAGGGCCTTTTTCGTAAAAGTTATAACCCGCATCTACATAAGTAACCTCGCCAGTAATGCCAGACGCTAGGTCCGAACATAAAAAAGCAGCAGCATTACCAACTTCTTCGGTGCTAATGTTACGCTTCAATGCTGAACTTTCAGCAGCATGGTCCAAAAGCTTTCCAAAGCCTTTTATACCGCTTGCTGCAAGTGTTTTAATGGCACCTGCAGAAATGGCATTAACTCGAATACCCTTGTCACCTCCAAGAGCAGCAGCCATATATCTTACGTTGGCTTCAAGTGATGCTTTGGCAATACCCATGACATTGTAGTTAGGTATTGCACGAAGAGCTCCTAAGTAGGTTAGTGTTAATAGTGCACTATTATTATTTAGCATTGGAAGTGCAGCTTTTGCAAGAGCAGTAAAGCTATATGAACTTATTTCATGGGCTTTAAGAAACCCCTCACGTGTTGTGACCTCAACGTAGTTTCCATCTAGTTCGGCGCGGTCAGCAAATGCAACTGAATGAACAAGAATATCAAAACTGTCCCATGACTCCTTCAATTTAATAAAGGTCTGGTTAATTTGCTCGTCTTCAGAAACATCACAGGGGATCACAATTGATGACTTACAAACCTCAGCGCACTTTTCAACTCGACTTTTAAGTTTATCAGTTTGATAAGTGAGTGCGATTTCACATCCATTTGAAGCCATCGCTTCTGCAATACCCCATGCAATTGAGCGGTTTGAAGCAACACCCACAATGAGAGCTTTTTTACCAGTTAAAAAACCCATAAAGCCTCCACTAAATTTATAATACAATTAACAGTGAATTATAAACACATTGATTAAATAGGTGCTAGGTACTTGGCTCTTGTCATTTTTTTAAATATTTGTTATGACTTATGAAATATAAAAGTTACTACTTATTGTGTCTGGTGCTAGTAATTCTCGACCAGCTAACGAAACAGATTATTGTTTCGTTATTTACCTTAGGTGAATCAATGGTCATCAATTCATATCTTAGTTGGACTTATATACAAAACACTGGCGCTGCGTTTAGTATTTTGTCAGGCGGTGGTGAAATACAAAAAGCTTTTTTGTTGGCGGTATCACTTTTTGTGTCTGCTATGGTTATGGTTTGGATTCATAAAACGCCAGCTATACATCGTCAAAGGCTTTTTGGGCAGTTTATATTGCTCTCAGGCGCCCTAGGTAACTTATTAGATCGTGCTCAATATGGCTACGTGGTTGATTTTATTGATGTCCATTACCAGAATTATTATTGGCCGGTATTTAATGTTGCTGATAGCTTAATTTTTATCGGTGTCATATTGCTTATATTTGAGCGTAGACAACCTTCTTACTGAAAATTTTTACTATAATAATTTTGCAGGCGTTTCAATAATAGACTTAACTGGTAGAATATAATTTTCCTTTAATTATCAAGTGTCGATGCATGAATAAGACTCTGATTCTTTCATTGTTTATGTCAATCAGCAACATCGTGATTGCTGATTTTGTGAAACTGTCCAGCGATGGCGAAATTTTGGATTTCGAAAATTCGAATTGGTCATGCGTATTGGATCATAAGACCTCTCTTGTATGGGAAGTAAAAAGTGAAAAAGAGGGATTACAATACACCTTGAACACTTACACCTGGTTCGATGGTGAGACTGGAAGAGGGGATGGAATGTATAGTAAAAATTGTTTTTGGGGTGAGAATTGTAACACTCAATCCTACATTGATGACATCAATGAAGCACAACTCTGTAACTATACAAACTGGCGTCTACCAACAAGGGATGAAATAAAAACAATAATCAATTATTATAGTGACAATGACATTTTAATTGATTTGTCCTTTTTCCCAAATACCCAGAAGGATACCTATTGGACATCCATGACAGCCAAAGATAAACCTTCACTAGCTTACGAAATTCCATTCTTTTATGGGGGCTCTATAGTCAGAGATAAGTCCATAGATACATACATTCGACTTGTACGCAGTGCTGACTAGAGAAATAGACAAAACGCTCTATAATTCTTATTCAGACGACATACCTGCGTTCTTGAAAAATATATATGCAGCTAGGTCTGTCAATGAATCTCAGCTGGCATTGTCACTGTCTGGTTTATTAAAACCAAACTTTGATCAATTGGATGTTGCACTTAATCTTCTTGAGCGTGCAATTACTGAAAATAGAAGTATATTGGTTGTTGGAGATTTTGATGCAGATGGGGCTACTGCGAGCGCTGTTGCAATCAAGGCACTTAGGATGATGGGCGCAAAGTTTGTAGACTTTCTAGTGCCAAATCGATTTGAGCATGGCTATGGATTAAGTCCGGAAATTGTTAGCGAGGCAAAGAAGGAGAAGGAACCAGACTTAATCATAACCGTTGACAATGGTATTTCTAGTATTGAAGGAACTAAACTAGCTAGATCTCTTGGTATCGATGTCATCATTACTGATCATCACTTGCCTCCCAACATTCTTCCAGATGCAAATGCCATAATTAACCCAAATCTAAAGGGTTGTAAATTTCCCTCAAAAAACTTAGCAGGTGTTGGGGTTTGTTTTTATTTGTTTTCAGGGCTCAAGACACACTTAGAAGACTTGAATTATTTTGAAAAGCATAATATTTCAGTACCAGATCTTCGTGAACTACTTGACTTGGTAGCACTTGGTACAGTGGCTGATGTTGTTAGATTAGATCAGAATAATCGGATTCTAGTCAATGAGGGGCTTAAAATAATTCGGCAAAAACTCTGCTCGAAGGGGATATTAGCAATACTTGAGATGACAAAACGTCCCGTCGAGTCACTGCAAGCTTCTGACTTGGGTTTTTCTGTAGCCCCGAGAATTAACGCAGCTGGTCGTCTGAGCGATATATCACAAGGAATACGCTGCCTTCTCTCAGACGATATCAATGACGCTAGAAGATATGCTGTAAGCTTGGAAGAATTCAATAAACAAAGACGCGAAGAGCAGTCTAGAATGCAAGACGAGGCATTGGCTATCGTTGCCAAGCAGTCTATTGATGAAAGTTCTTTTTCGATTACTTTGTTTGATGAGTCCTGGCATGAAGGCATTGTTGGAATTGTCGCAGGGAAATTAAAAGAAGATTACCGATGCCCTTGTGTTGTCTTTGCAAAATCTGGCACATTCTTGAAAGGCTCTATTAGGTCAATACCAGACGTACATATCAAGGACCTGCTCGACTTAATTGCTAGAGAGAATCCAACCCTTATAGAAAGGTTTGGAGGGCATGCTATGGCTGCAGGTCTGAGCATTCTCCCTGAGAATTTTTTGCAGTTCAAAGAAGCTTTTTCTGAAGCTATTTCCAAACATCTTAATGGTAAAAAACCAGCCCTTGATTTGCTTACTGATGGTGAACTTGATGCTTCAGAGATGACTTTAAAGAATGCTCAACTTCTTTGTGAGTCAGCTCCGTGGGGCCAAGGTTTTGAGGAACCTATTTTTTACGGAGACTTTGAGATTCTCGAACAGAGAATTGTTGGTGAAAAACATCTCAAATGCACATTGAAATTGATTGATTCTAGTGCTATATTTGAGGGAATTGCTTTTTTTCAAGAAAAGCTTGAAACTAAAAAATTAAAAGTCGCATACAAGTTAAACGTTAATTCTTTTCGAGGGAATGAATCTTTGCAGTTGATCATAGAATCAATCGAATATTAATCAATTGTCTTTATTGAAATCTACTAGAGTTCTTAAAGGTATTTATAAATATTTGCATCCACTAATACGCATAATGCCGCCAGCCCAATCCTCTACATCAATCCAGAGTTCAGCAGAATCTCCAATACTTTTAAGATTTATTGGTTTAGATCTTTTATGCTTCGTTAATGTCGGATAAAGAGGCTCCCTTGGGACTTCGCCTTGTTTTATAGTATGAGTAAAATATGCCATCTTGCCGACAAAGTGTCCATCCTCTGTAAGCTTAATATTGACTTCATCTCTAAGATAACTTTTATCAGTCGATAGCCCTCCCATTTGCCAGTATGAGCCTTCACCAAACTCTACTTCAGAACCTTTTACATTTATAGTGCCTAGGGCTATATCCCAATATTCTGGTACTCCTAGTTCTGAATTATCGTAAACTACCCGTTTGATTGTGAAGCGGCACTGAATATCTTTAACATTATTAGTCAGCTTATGTTTGCTAAAGTCATAGTCGGTTTTCGAGATGACCCTATTTAACAGTTCTTTCAAAACTGCTGGAGAGAAAACGACTTCATAGATTGTAATATTTGAATTAGCAGTAGAAGTTTTACTCTTAGTTGTTGAAGTGCTTATATTAGTAGTCGTAGTTTTTGCTAAACCTTTTAATGCTTTACCACCTTCGCAAGTTAGGCTTCTTTTTTTAGCTTCTCCTAGATAACCTGCGTGTGTTGGTTTTTGTTCTAGCCAGCCACATATTGAGTCATCAGGCCAGTCATCATAAGGGCCAGCAAAAGTCGTTCCAATGAAACCTATTGCAAGTAATACAGTTAATAGTATCCTTTTTAATTTCATAAGTGACTTTGAGTAAAAATTAGTGATCTCTATAATAGTTATGAGATTGTTTAAGAAAAAATTTGATCATAGACACGAGGTAATTTAGGTGTATAGAAGACCTTGCTTGCGATTAGGTCATGATCAAGACCGAGTGATTTTTCAATGCATGCAGCACAAACGGATCGATAATCAATCGTTGACATCAAGTCTCTTTTTTCGAATTGTTCGTTTTTTGCAAGCCCAGGCCACTGAGAGATAACTCTACTTTTTGTAATAGCACCACCAGCTAAAAGTCCAGCAGAGCCGTAACCATGTTCGGTACCTCCGGTGCCGTTTTCTAATACTGTTCTACCAAACTCAGTTAAAGTAAGGATGATGCTTCTATCCCAAGCATCTCCTAGGCCTTCTTTATAGCCAGCAATAATGTCATCGATTAAAGTTAGCTGAGTACCATGATTACCGTTCTCATCTGCCCCTTGGTTGGCATGAGTATCAAACTGGTCGACTTTAATAACAGAGGATAAAGGGCCACCATCCTGAGACATCGCTTTACCTGCAAATTTTGCAAGGCTTGCTGGATTTCTTGGAACTATTGAATTCTTTTGAGTGCTTTTTTTACTAACTTTAGCAAAGATTACAGATCCTTCTTTACTATGAGCCATTGAAATAGTGTCTATTAGTTGAGTCATTAAATCAGAAGAGCTCTTTATACTTGCAGGGTAAAAATTATCATTGTCACTCATTCCTCTAAGAACTAAAGGCATATCAAGTGAAAGTGACCTTCCAGGAACCTTAGCGAGGTCAAGTGCTCTGCCTAGCCAGCCTGTTGTATCAGAGAATGGGCTCAATCCCCCACCTTGCATTAAATTTTGACCCTCGAAGTGAGATCTAAGTACATATGGAAAGTTAGTTGCATGGACTACAGAAGCATTATTTTGAGCCATTAGTCCACCAAAGTATTGAAAAGATGGGTGAAGTCCAAAGAAAGAATTAAGCTTTAAAAAATTATTAGAGGTAAGATTTTTTCTCATCTTCAATAGATTAGGATCGCCAAATGGAGGAACAGCAGTAAGTCCGTCCATACCACCTTCAAGCATAATTACTGAGATAGTGCCTGGTGGTTTGTCTTTAGTAAAGCCGGGAAGAGGAAGACCCGCTAGGAATAATGAAGCGCCAGATGCTTTTAAAAACTCTCTACGTGTCAAATTAAGTTTAGGCATTTTCTAACCCCATGAGTTCAGGACTACACATTAAAGCAATAAACTGTTTTTTTCTTCCAACAAGGCTGTTAACGAGTTCTCGAGTAGCTTTATTAACACCGATTCTGTCCATAATATCTTGCGGAGAGAAACTTGGATATCCAGCAGTATAAATCGCATCGGAAAACCTAATGCGACGTTCAAACATTTCACCAGAGAGCCATTCACTTTTAGCGCTTGAATAGCCATTGGGTTGTCTTGTATGCCAAAAACTTTGCCCAAGTTCTTCGAAGATTTTCCTGACTTCCATCAACCCTTGATCGTACTTTTCTATTTGATCCCAACCTTTAAAAAAAGAAGCGTCACTTAACCTGACGACTTGAAATAACCATGTCATAGGCCACTGAAACTTTGGTGCTTTTGAGGATATTGCACGCTCAATTACTGCACTATGAATCTGATCCAAGTTGCCGTTACTATGTCTCCATGCATTGGCGATATAGTCAATGTCTGATTTGCTTGGCTTGTCACTAACAAAGTGCTCAGCTAATTTAAATGAGATAAACATGATTGTGTTTTCATGGGATGCCAAAAAATCAGTTAAATTTCTCAGTCCGCCTTTACCTGGTGTTATCACTTTACCCAATACAGTTTTATTGCCGGGCTCAGCGTGCCATTTTTTGAAAAAATCCCAAGAATTTGTTGTTTCTCCCATTTCAATTAACTTATTATTTCTTTCATTGAGTGTCATTAATCCATCAGATAGATTACCAGGCCATATCCCCCAGCCAGCTAAAACTTTAGCTGCATTCCTGATGTCTGTTTCACTATATTTAGCAGACGGTGATACTGTATGTAGTTCCAACAGTTCCCTTCCTAAATTATCATTAAGACCGGCTTGTTCTCCATTCTCTTTAGCCCAAATGACATTCTTTGAGTTTGGGCCAGAACTCCAGACATTATCTAAATAAACTAACATTGATGGATGCGTAGTCATTTTGTATAACATATGGGAAAAACTCCCATTCAGATTGGCTAATATTGCCTCATCAATAGCATGTCCAATATGGTTTTGATTGTCCCATATATTACCAGTCGTGAAATGATTTGCCCAAAAGGAGGTAAAGCGTAATCTAACTTGATCTTTACCGTAGACGTTTCTATGAGCAAATTTCATCTCATCCTTTTCGCCCATCAAATTATCTCTATTGTTCGCTCTTTTTGCAGCTTCTGAGGTGTGACCTTCTAGTTTCATTCTTTGTTTTCTTACATTTTGTTTGTACATAGCAAACATATCATCCCGTTTCTTTAGATCAGGTTGGAGAGATTTTGGCCATTTCTGAACTTTAGCTTTGGGATAGAGTTTTATTTTCTTAATGCCGAGTGCAGGGGATTTAGCGTGTAGTTGAGAGGTTGCCCAAGCTTTTACATCCTCAGGGAGAGGGGTATCATGTAGAAACATAAGGCCTAATTTATGAGCAACTCGAAATTGTTCATTCATAAAGTAAGTGTAAACTCAAAGTCAGTTGAAAAAACTAAAATATTTATGAAAACCTACCTAATAACACTTCGTTTCCAGCAGAAGGTTTTGTTGGCATATTAAGAGCTAGAAGTAGTGAAACTACTGCCATTCCTGATCCTGCAAAAAAGACTATAGAGGGCGAGTAAAGCCAGATAAATCCAAACACTACAGGGATGAAGACTGCCGCAATGTGATTAATCGTGAATGACACTCCGGCGCTTGAAGCTATATCTGCGGGGTCAGCAATTTTTTGAAAATAAGTTTTAAGTGCGATATAGATTGAGAATAAAAGATGATCTGCAATATACAAAAAAACTGCAACATAGCTGCTTTCTACAAGTGCGTATCCAGCGAAGATAAAGGTAAGTCCAGCATACTCAAATATAAGTGCTTTGCGCTCTCCAAATTTATGAATGAGTCTGCCAATTTTTGGAGCTATTACAACATTAATGGCCGCATTTGCAAGTAATAAGAGAGATATTTCAGCAACACTAAATTCAAACTTTGCAACCATCAAGAAGCCTGCAAAAACCATAAAAATCTGTCTTCTAGCTCCGCTCATAAATTGCAATGCGTAGTAGAGCCAGTAGCGCTTACGTAGAATAATTTTTTTAGTCTGACTTACTTTTTCTGGAAAAAAGGAGAAATGCTGCCAGCAAAACACAACTATAGCGACAGAGATACCACCGCCAATCATATAAATCCATAAAAACCCCATATGAAATTGCTGAAATAATAACCAAACCAAACTGAACGCTATGATTGATGCTGCAGATCGGGTAGCAATAACTCTACCTAAAAATTCAGCTGTTTTTTCTTTATCAACCCACTGAAGAGTTAATGAGCTATTGATTGTTTCAAAGTAATGAAAACCAATCGACATAACTATTGTTGCTAAATAAAATGGCATATTTGTTTGGACTATGCCAGTTACCATGACTCCAATACCTAGAAGTGCTAGGGAAATATAGGCCAGTTTTTGTTCTCTTATGAAAGCTAAAACTAGAATGACAGTAAAAGCTAGAAAGCCAGGAATTTCCCTTAGACTTTGAAGGATTCCTATTTCTGCACCAGTAAAATCAACCTTTTCAATCGCGAAATTGTTCAGTAAATTAAGCCATACAGCCCAACTTATCGCACCACCTATGGTCATTAAAAGAATTAATAATTCAGGCGATTTTCGAGCTATTTTCATAACCTGTTAATATACCTTTAAAGCTGCAATTTGAAAGATATTTAAAGTATTAATTTCGACCAAGATAAGAGTGCTATCAAGGTAAAATAAATTTTTTAATTTTTTTTCATTAGATATGCCAAATGTAACATTGCCAGACGGTACAGTTAAATCTTATGATCAGTCTTTAACTGTAGCTGATGTGGCTTCTTCAATAGGATCTGGCTTGGCAAAAGATGCAATAGCAGGTGAGGTTGATGGGCAATTAGTTGACACCTCTTATATGATTGAGGGTGATACCTCTCTGGCCATTATTACTAATAAAGATGATAAGGCCCTTGAGGTTATTCGTCATTCTACTGCACACTTATTGGCGCAAGCTACTCAGCAACTCTATCCCAAAGCGCAAGTAACAATTGGTCCTGTTATTGAGAACGGCTTTTATTATGATTTTGCTTATGAAAAGGGCTTTTCTGAAGAAGATCTAGTAAAGATAGAGAAAAAAATGAAAGCCATTGTTAAACAGAACCTGCCGATTCAACGACTTGAGATGAAAAGAGAAGATACGATAGAACTCTTTAAGTCGATGGGTGAGTATTACAAAGCTGAAATTATTGAATCTATTCCTACTAGTGAGGTGCTATCCCTTTATAAGCAGGGTGATTTTATTGACCTTTGTCGAGGTCCTCACGTACCTTCGACAAGTAAACTCAAAGTATTCAAGTTGATGAAAGTAGCTGGTGCTTATTGGCGTGGTGATTCAAACAATGAAATGCTACAAAGAGTCTATGGAACAGCTTGGGAAAATAAAAAAGACCTAGAAGATTATCTTTATAGACTAGAAGAGGCTGAAAAAAGAGACCACAGAAAGATTGGAAAGGTACAGGACCTTTTTCATACTCAAGAGGAAGCCCCAGGGATGGTCTTTTGGCACCCCAAGGGATGGACCTTATATCAATTGATTGTGCAGTATATGAGTCAAGTGTATAGAGATAACGGCTATCTCGAGGTACACACACCTGAGGTGCTGGATCGCACAATGTGGGAAAAATCAGGGCATTGGGACAAGTTTGGTGACTCAATGTTTACAACTCACTCTGAGAGTCGTGAATATGCCATCAAGCCAATGAATTGTCCTGGCCACGTTCAAATCTATAAGCATAGCTTAAAGTCATATAGAGACTTACCATTGCGTTTAGCTGAGTTTGGCTCTTGTCATCGTAACGAACCATCAGGAACTTTGCATGGCATTATGAGAGTTCGAAATTTTGTTCAAGATGATGCGCATATTTTTTGCACAACTGAACAAATTCAGAGTGAAGTTTCAGCTTTTATTGATTTAACTTTTGAAGTTTACAAACATTTTGGTTTTGAAAGTATTGATATAAAACTTTCTACTCGACCAGAAATACGTGTTGGCTCTGATGAGGCATGGGATAAAGCAGAAGCTGCACTTGCTGAAGCATTAAACGCAAAAGGAATTAAATGGGAATTGCAAGAAGGTGAGGGTGCCTTTTACGGACCTAAGGTTGAATTTGTGTTGAAAGATTGTTTAGAGCGTGAGTGGCAATGCGGCACAATACAGGCAGATTTTTCTATGCCAGAGCGTCTCGAAGCCCAGTATATTGCTGAAGATGGTTCGAAACAAACACCTGTTATGCTTCATAGAGTGATAGTTGGTTCGATAGAGCGCTTCGCAGGTATTTTGATTGAGCATTATGAGGGTGCATTTCCCTCATGGTTAGCTCCAATTCAAGCAGTTATTCTTAACATTACTCAGAAACAAGAAGAATTTGCCGAAAAAGTTGAGAAGAAGTTAAAAAAACAAGGACTTAGAGTGATTTCGGACTTGCGGAATGAGAAGATAGGCTATAAAATACGCGAGCACTCGATGCAACGTTATCCATATATATTAGTTGTTGGTGATCGAGAGGTGGAAAACAATCAAATTTCAGTTCGTCAAAGAGGTGGACAGGATTTAGGTTCAATGTCTTTAGAGACATTGATTAAATTAATTAATCAGGAGTAATTATTAAACAACCAAATAGGGTAAAGACAAGAGTCAATCAATATATTAATTCACCCGAAGTTAGGGTGATTGATCGAGAAGGGGAGCAAGTGGGTGTCCTAAGCAATGATAAAGCTCTTGAGTTGGCAGCTGATTCAGGATTAGATTTAGTAGAAGTTTCGCCAAATGCAGATCCGCCAGTTTGTCGTATTATGGATTTTGGTAAATATCAGTACGAGCAAAAAAAACAGAAGAGTGACGCTAAGAAAAAGCAGAAGAAAACTCACGTTAAGATGATTAAATATCGTCCTGGTACTGAAGAAGCCGATTACCAGATTAAGTTTAAGAAATTGGTTGAATTTATAGATAATGGAGACAAAGTCAAAATAGTTATTTGGTTTCGTGGCCGAGAAGTGCAGCATCGAGAACTAGGCATGGAGATGCTAGATAGAATTGAACAAGATACTGAAGAATTTGCCACTGTAGAACAGCGTGCAAAAATGGAGGGTCGCCAGCTTGGCATGATGCTAGCACCCAAATCGAAGAAAAGTAAGGCGCCAGCCCGAAAAATTAAACCCGAACAGGGTGAAGGAGTAAATGATGCCGAAGTTAAAGACGAATAGGGGTGCTGCAAAGCGCTTCAAAAAAACTGCCAGCGGTAGTTATAAATGTAAACACTCTCACTTGAATCATATATTAACCAAGAAGAGTACTTCTAGAAAACGCTCTTTGCGTTCACCAGATACCATTGAAAAGGTCGACGTACCAATGGTTAAGAAAATGTTACCTTATAGTTAATCTAGGAGTATTACGATGGCAAGAGTTTCAAGAGGTGTGCAGGCGCATGCCAAACATAAAAAAGTATTAAAAAAAGCTAAGGGTTACTATGGTGCTCGTTCAAAAGTATATCGTGTTGCTAAGCAGGCGGTTATTAAGGCTGGACAGTATGCTTATCGTGATCGTCGTCAACGTCGTCGGCAGTTCCGCAGATTATGGATTGTACGTATCAATGCAGAGGCGCGTAACAATGGCTTAAGTTATTCACAATTTATTAATGGTTTAAATAAAGCTGGCGTTGAAATTGATCGCAAAGTTCTATCAGATATTGCGATTTTTGACAAAGATGCTTTTGCAAAAATCGCAGATCAAGCAAAAGTTGGATTAGCACAAAAGTAAACGAACAAAAAACTGCAGCAAAAGTTGCAGTTTTCAAACACAAAAAAACCAATAGTAGGTATCTTGATTAATAAAATTATTAGCAAAGCTCAGAAAGTTGTAGCAAAAGCTAACGACTTAAAAGACCTTGACGGTGTAAGAGTACTTTATCTGGGTAAAAAGGGTGAATTAACCGCTTTATTAAAAGGCTTAGGTGAACTCTCGAAAGAAGAGCGACCGGTGATGGGTGAGGCCATAAATGAAGCAAAAGTTGAAATACAACAACTCATAGAGAATCGAAAAGATGAGCTAGAGAAAATTGCTCTCGAAAAACGTATGCTTGAAGAAAAAATAGACGTCACCTTGCCAGGTAGAAATGTCGAGAAAGGTGGTTTACACCCAATAACTCAAACACTTATCAATATTGAAAATATTTTCACTAAGGGTGGTTTTGAGATTGAGTTTGGTCCTGAAATTGAGGACGATTTTCATAATTTTAGTGCATTGAATATTCCAGAACATCATCCTGCTCGAGCAATGCATGACACTTTTTATTTCAATGATAACGCTGTATTAAGGACACACACTTCTCCGGTCCAGATACGAACTCTTGAGAGACAAAAACCACCAGTAAGAATTATTGCTCCTGGTCGCGTTTTTCGTTGCGATTCTGATATAACTCACACCCCAATGTTTCACCAAGTTGAAGGACTAATCGTTGATAAAGAGGCAACATTTGCCCAACTAAAAGGACTTTTAATTGATTTTTTAAGAGCATATTTTGAAAAAAATGACCTCCAAGTTCGATTTCGTCCATCCTATTTTCCGTTCACAGAGCCTTCCGCAGAAGCTGATATTGAGTGTGTTATTTGTGACGGCAAGGGTTGTCGTGTTTGTAAAAATACAGGATGGCTGGAGATTTTGGGTTCTGGTGTAGTGCATCCAAATGTACTCAAGGCGGTAGAGATTGATCCAGAAGAGTTTTCAGGATTAGCTTTTGGTATGGGAGTAGAGCGATTGGCTATGCTACGCTATGGTGTCAACGACTTGAGATTATTTTTTGAAAATGATATTCGTTTTCTAAAACAGTTTTAGTAGGCAGGGATTGTATATGAATTTTTCGAGTAGATGGCTCAGAGAATGGGTTGACCCAAAAGTCAGCGACATTGAGCTGTCTGAAAAGTTAACTATGGCAGGCCTTGAGGTTGAAAGAGTTGCCCCAGTAGCACCACCGTTTGAAGGTCTTGTGGTAGGTCAAGTAGTGAACTGTGATAAACACCCCAATGCAGATAAGTTAAGTCTTTGCGAAGTTGATATAGGTGTTGACAGCAACTTACAAATTATTTGTGGCGCACCTAACGTTCGTAAAGGCCTTAAAGTTGTGGTAGCTACAGTTGGCTCAGTCCTGCCTAATAATCTTAAAATCAAGAAAGCCAAGTTGCGAGGCGTCGAATCAAGAGGAATGATATGTTCAGAAGCTGAAATATGTATTTCAGATTGTCACGACAGCATCATGGAGTTAGATTCATCCGCAACTTTGGGTGAAAATGTCAGGACCTATCTCGACCTAGATGACCATATCATTGAGCTTGACCTTACCCCGAACAGAGGAGACTGCTTTAGTGTCCTTGGAATTGCTCGAGAAGTTTGTGCAAATTACGATTTATCACTATTTATAAAAAATTATAAGGCCAAACAAAAAGGAAGTAAATCTTTCAAAGCCAAAGTATCTAACTCAAATGCATGTCCTAAATATTTAACAAGGGTTATTGAAGGGATTGATAATAGCGTTGTTACTCCGAAATGGATGGCACAGAGATTGCAAAGAGCTTCACAGCAATTGCATTCTCCTGTGGTAGACATTACTAACTATGTTTTGTTGGAGTTGGGTCAACCAATGCACGCTTTTGATCTCAATAAAATCAACGGCAACATTGACGTCAGGATGGCAAAGAGTGGTGAAAAACTTGAGTTATTGAATGAACAAACCGTTTCATTGAATAAAAACACCCTAGTGATTGCGGATCAGAAATCAGCTATAGCGGTTGCAGGTGTTATGGGTGGAATGAAAACAGGCACACAGGCTGATTCAACAGAGGTCTTGCTTGAGAGTGCTTTTTTTGATTCAATCGCTGTCTCAGGTGTTGCGAGATCTTATGGACTCCATACTGAATCTTCGATTCGATTTGAGCGTGGCGTTGATTTTAATATAACCCACCAAGCAATGGAGAGGGCGACAGAATTGGTTCTTGATATTTGTGGCGGCAAGGCATCATCAATCAATGAATGTATTGACTCATCGACGCTGCCAAAGTTAGAAACAATCCTTATTACTAGAGAAAAAATATCTAGTGTCTTGGGTTTTGATTTGGATCCTTCTTGGATAGAATCTAAATTTAAGTTTCTTGGATTTAATATTACCAAAAAAAATAACAACTCTTGGGCTATTATTCCTCCCAGTTTTCGCTTTGATATTCGCATTCCTGCAGACCTAATAGAGGAATTAGCAAGGCTCTACGGTTACGATAAGGTTCCCGTCCAGAGGTTATCTGTGGACACCAATATATCTCAAACATCTCAATCAAGGGTTGGCTCCTATGATATTTCACAGACACTAGTGAATAGAGGCTATCAAGAGGTTATTACCTACAGCTTTATTTCTAACGAATACCATGACTTAATAGATCCAGATGCAAAGAAAATTACACTCAAGAATCCAATCTCTGATGATATGTCCATTATGAGATCAAGTTTATGGCCAGGACTCCTACAAACTGTTGAAATGAATCAAAGAAGGGGTCACCACAATGCTAGGTTCTTTGAAGCAGGGCTTTGTTTTGGTGGAACATCGGTTGATGATCAGAGACAAAAAATTGCCGGCATTATTTGTGGTGAGCGATTTAAATCTCAATGGGGAAGTCTTGAAAGAGAGGTTGATTTTTTTGATGCTAAATCAGATGTTGAATCTCTATTAAGTCTCAATGGTAAAGATTATTTATTCGAAGCTACAGAACACCCCGCCTTGCAGGCTGGTCAGGCAGCGAAAATCTCTAGAAATGGCCAACTTATTGGATGGATAGGCGCTCTTTCTCCTCATTTACAAAAAAAATTATCACTACCGAAACTGTTTTTATTCGAGATTAACCAGAGTGACTTAGAAGAGCGAAAAGTTTCGAGTTATCAATCCTTCTCATCCTTTCAGGCGTCACAAAGAGACATCGCATTGGTGGTTGCTAAGGATATCAATGCAGATCAACTTATACATGCAATCCAGTCATTAGACCAAAAACATCTGATTGAAGTTAACTTGTTTGATGTTTACGAGGGTAAACACATTGAAAGAGGTAAAAAAAGTGTCGCTTTGAATCTTACCTTCCAGTCAAGTGATGCAACCCTAACTGACGATCAATTGAACCAACAAGTCGAAGATATAATCACTCACTTAGAATCTAAGTTTTCAGCAAAATTAAGGTAACCATTATGTCACTTACTAAGCAAGATATAGCTAACGCACTGGTAAAAAAAACTGACCTGACACAAACACAAGCCTTGGTCCTAACAAATCAGTTTTTTGAACAAATAATTAATACATTAAGAAAAGGAGAGGATGTTAAATTATCAAGCTTCGGTAACTTTGTGGTTCGAAAAAAATCTCAGCGACCAGGTAGGAACCCAAAAACTGGAGAAGAGGTCATAATTAGCGCTAGAAAGGTGGTCACATTTAAGGCTGGTCCGAAGCTAAAATCAGCAACTCAAAAAGGCAGCAATTAGCCGTTAGTCGCTGATAGCACCCATAAAACCTCTCAATATAGGTATTACTGACTGAATTGTTTGCTGTTTTTCCTGCTCATCAATGGTCTCAGAAGTAGTCACACGTTTTATGAGAGTTGGTTGGTAATCATTGTTAATAGAAAACGACACAAATGCAAGGTTTTTTGACTCACCTTCATCCATTTTTTCGATTGAATAATTAGTATCCATAACTAGTTCGACATCATAGACAGAATGTTGTCCTTTGGATGATTTATTTACGAACAGTATAGTCTCACTAAAGTGCAGAAAAAACCTTACTGCAGGACAATCTGAGGCTTTTTTTGAGCTTAACTCACCTTGAGATATAGCGCCAGCTATCTGGTCATAATGAGCATCAGTTAGGTGAATATATTTGGAATCTAAATAATTATCTATATCACTACCAGTCTGACCTTCTTTAATGTATTCAATCAACTCTTTAAGCATAAAGTCATATTTTAGTAAAAGTATGATTAAGGATTTTATCTAAAAATTAGTGAAAAAAAAAATCTTAATTGCTTTCATAAGGTTTATTGTATTGAAGACGATAAACCTCAAAAATTGTAATTGTCATGGCGGCAATGATTGGTCCAATAAAGAGACCCAATATTCCAAATTGTATGATGCCTGCAAGGGTAGAAAGTACAGTAATTAGTGTGTGATTAAGCGCACTTTGATGATTCATCGAACTGGAGAGTTTTTTAATTATCACAGGTCTCAAAAAATTATCAATCAATGTTCCCGCCAAAATTGCACCAAAGAAGAGAATGATAAAGGCACTAGCTGTCTCTCCTATAGCGAACAAATAAAGTGATAAAGGCAACCATACAAATAATCCACCCAATACCGGAATAAAGCCAGCGAGGGCCATTGCAACCCCAAAAAATAGTACAGGTAAACCGATTATCATGACACCAAAAGAAAATACGACACCCTGAATCAGAGAAACTAAAAAGACACTACCAACTAGTGTCACTGACAAACCAGAGAATTGCCTCAAGAGAAGGTTGTTGAGTTCTCTATCTAGAGGCGATATTGATCTAATTTTTTTGATAATTGTTTCACCATCAAGGTAGAAGTAGTAGAGAGAAAATATCGTAATGATAATAAAAAAGATAAATTGGCTTGACAAAGTGGCGACACTTTTAAGGACCATAATAGCAAAGTCTTTGATAGTGATAAGAATGCCTTCTATATTGTTTCTTAGAGTACTATCTAAAAATTCACTCATTGAATCAGAAAAAGGAAGTCCTGTAATTGTCTGATCTAGAATTCTTCTAATATCACTGATTTGGAAGTCATTCTGTATTTTGTTAATGAGTACACTAACCTCAATACCACTAATCAACATTACATAACTCAGTGGTAAAATTAAAAGAACTGTTACTCCCAAAGTCATAATCATTGCTGCTTGCTTTAAAGAGCGTTTTTGTGATAATTTATTGAATCCACTATAAGTTGTAATACAAATTAACAAGGACAGAAATAGGGAGGGGAGAAAGGGAGTGAAAAGCCACATTATGGCAATAACTGAAATAGCCAATAGGGAAATTATAAGCACATTTCCTTTTTCAGGATTGTTTTGAATTAGAGGCACATAAGTCAGTTCATATTCTTTTCTCTTTAATAAGTCTTCAGCATCCTTTTTACTAATCTTACCTAGAGATTTTCTATGTCTACCTTTGTGGTCATTCCATTGTAGGTGCCAATATTTCCCTCTTTTATATATACTCGCCATTAAGATTGTGACAATTTTGTGACTAAATAGTGACTTATTTTACCTAAATATCAATAAATATGTCAAATAATAATATATATAAGATAAGGGTAAATAAATAAAAATAACACTCTATATATATGTTTTCAGTGTTCTCTGTCAGATATCCTCCAATCTGATAACAGTATAAGAAATACTTTCATAAAGGTGACTATTTTTCATACAAGTAACAACGTTCTCTATTTTATCTTTGTTTCTCATCAAAATTTCCTTTTAGGTATAAAAATCTTTCTTCTTTATCCATTCGTTAGTTTTGCGACGGTCTTCAGTTGCTAAGGTTTTTAGAGCATTGATGACTTCCTTTGCTATCATCAGATATACTATATTCTTTTATTAATTAATAATCATAGATGCAAACAGCTTACTTTGCCGGTGGATGTTTTTGGTGTGTAGAGGCTATATTTCAGCGCATTGATGGTGTCAATGAATTGACGAATGGGTATTGTAATGGGTCGACACTAAATCCAACCTATGAAGAGGTATGTAGTGGCCTAAGTGGTCACGCAGAAGTTTTAAAAATTGAATTTGATGAGCAACAAATTTCTTTTGCTGACTTACTTGAGGTCTTTGTTGAGACTCACGATCCAACGAGCCTTAACCAACAGGGTTCTGACAGAGGCACTCAGTACCGTTCAGCAGTATTCTATACTGATATAAATCAAAGAGAGCAAACCGTATCAGTTATAAACTCGATACCAGATGCGGTAACTGAGATTAGCCCATTGGATGTTTTTTATCCAGCTGAGAGTTATCATCAAAACTACTATAATAATAACCCTAACCAACCTTACTGTCAGTTAGTCATATTGCCTAAGATTGACAAGTATTTCAAATAGAAGATTTAGATGAACGACCAGGATTTACTGAGATACTCTAAGCAAATTATGTTGCCTCAAATTGATGCTGGAGGTCAACAAAAAATAATCGATTCCACAATGCTAATTATTGGAATGGGTGGTTTGGGTTCACCGACAGCATTGTACTTGGCAGCAGCAGGAGTGGGTCATTTAATTATCGCTGACTTTGATCAAGTAGAATTGTCGAACTTACAACGCCAAATTATTCATCGAACTGTAGATATAGGCGACGACAAAGTTAATTCTGCTAAGGCTAAACTACTAGAGTTAAATCCCAACATCAAGGTAACGGTTGCCAATGAGATAATACATAGTGACAATCTTACCTCTTTAATAAAAGATGTGGACATAGTCTTGGATGGTACTGATAACTTTGAAAGTCGCTTTGAAATTAACAAAGCATGTGTTGAATATCATAAACCGCTAATTTCTGCAGCAGTGATTCGTTTCGAGGGCCAAATATCAGTTTTTAAAGGATATGAAGTAGATAAACCTTGCTATCAGTGCCTATACTCTGAACAGGGTGATAGTCATGAAAGCTGCGTAGAAAATGGTGTTTTAGCACCCGTTGCCGGACTTGTTGGGACAATACAAGCTCTGCAAGCGATTAAAGTATTACTAAGACTAGGTGAACAGCTTTGTGGAGAATTGTTGTTGATTGATGGTCTAGACCTTAGTTTTAGAAAAGTTAAAATAGCTAAGGACTCTGAGTGCCCTATATGTGGCTTGAATTAAATTTTTTTTAAGGTGTAACAAAATTGGAGGTTTTAGAATGGGATTTATTGAAGTTTTTGCAGTAGTTGTTTCAGTTGGTTTTGGTTACCTTTTTTTTAGACTTGTAAAGCCAAAAACAGACTCTGGGAACATACCCTTAGACTATGCGCAGCTCTTTTTTGCCTGGAGTCTCTTTATATCAACTTCAGTTACGATGCCTCAATTCCTATTAATTCCGGACGCAGCTCATTTATTTACGTGGTTGTCTAGAACACTGCCTTTTGGCTTAATAGCTTTTATTGTTGGTTTTGCTTATGGTAAGTTCATAAATCGGGAAAAGTAATTGTCATTTCGGGGCGTGGCGCAGTCTGGTAGCGTACTTGACTGGGGGTCAAGTGGTCAGAGGTTCAAATCCTCTCGTCCCGACCATCTATGGCTTTAACTTTCTGACCTAATCTAAGTAGCCAAATTTTCCATTTTGAAAATCTTTAACAGCCTGCATAATTTCTTCATCGGTATTCATCACAAATGGTCCATATGAAGCAATAGGCTCATCAATCGGCTGCCCGCTAAGTACAAGCACCAGGGCATCTTCATCAGCTCGAACAGTAAAATCTTCTCCCTTATTTGTGAACAACACAAAATGGTCCGTGGGAGCTTTATCAGTATTATTAACAGTAATATTACCTTCTATAACCAATAATGCAGTATTGTCATTCTCGGCAAAACTGAATGAAATATCTCCATCCTTTTTAAGGTATGCATTAAAAAGATTGATTGGTGTAAATGTGGTAGCTGTTCCTTTAGCATCACTATAACTACCAGCAATAATTTCTAAGGTTCCAGCATTATTCTTCAACTCTAGCTTTGTCATATCTTCATTTTTTATGGCTTGGTATTTAGGTTCTGACATTTTGTCTTTTGCTGGAAGATTGACCCAAAGCTGTACCATCTGAAAATCACCACCTTTCTTACTGTAACCTTCCTCATGGAATTCTTTATGCAAAATGCCTGAGGCTGCAGTCATCCATTGAACATCACCTTCACTGATTACACCACCACCACCACCACTATCATGGTGAGCAACTTTACCTTTGTAGGCAATGGTAACCGTCTCAAATCCCCTGTGTGGGTGCACTCCTACGCCTCTAGGTGTTTCTGAAGGTGGAAAGTTGACTTTGGCATTATAGTCCAGTAACAAGAACGGGCTCATACGCTTCATACTTAATGGATGTTTACCAGGAATAAATCCATGAACTCGAAAACCATCCCCTACAAAATGAGGTTTATTGGGTGGTATTACAGCTTCTACATTCTTAATTGCCATATATATTATATTTTCTTATTTTTGTTGGCCAGAATCAATATGTCAATGTCACTTTTTCTATTCAGTGAGTGCATCATGCGGTGGCAGTTTGGGCATAACGCAACAGCATTTTCTGTCATATCATTTCCACCATCTTCTAAATGCTTAATATGGTGTACTTCAAGAAAGGGTTCACCATTGCCCCTATTAAAAGGCGCTGGTTGTTCACATAACTCACAGATACCATTAGCTCTTCTTAAAGTGTAGGCAACGACATAAGGGTTTCTTTGGTTACGCACGGTAGTGACTTCTCTGAATCCAAGTACATCTGGCAAGTTGTTTGCTTTATCTTCTAATTTTTCATTGCTAAGTTTTTGAGCTTTATTGAATTTGACTCGGAAAAGATCTTCAATTTCAGAATTCTCAATCGGTCTAGAATTATCATCAAACTCCAACGGGAAAACCCAAACCTTTCTAGTCTTTCCGTTTTTGTCGAGTTGTTCTTTTTGGTAGGGCTTTTCGTATAGATGGACTTGACCACGATAAATATAGATTCCTGTCCTAAACACTTCAAATAGATGAGGAGTTACACCATTAGTTTGTGACTCGGAGAGGATTTTATTTTCACGTGTCATTGTCTGGTCACCAACCTGGCCCTTGCCAATATGATGGACTTTGTTATCAAGCCATCTATCATGGTAAATGGATTTAACATGGTTAATAATTAAGACGATTGTGTTTGTCGTATTGGATTTATTCATTCCAGACTGCAAAGAGCAACGGAAAGTCGAACGAACCTCCTCATTTGAATATTGGTTTCCGAGTTTTAAATCTTCAATTTGCATATCTAAATCTATCATAGCACTTTTTATGATTTGCGATATTTGAATTGAATTAATCTCAATCGAATATGTATATTATTGCTACTGTTTTAAGTCACATTACTTAAAATATAGTCTTAAAACTGCAATCTTCAAGGAATTAACAAATTGATGAAAAACATCCTCGTTTTTAAACATATGTCGTGTCAAAATCCTGGCATATTTCGTGACTATACTGTTAAACAAGGTATTAATTTTGTTGAAATAGACCTCCATGCAGGAGACGAAATTCCTGATTTGACTCAGTTCAATGGCCTTTGGGTAATGGGTGGCTCCATGAATGTTTGGGAGGAAGATAAATATCCCTGGTTGATTGAAGAAAAACAAGCAATACTCCATGCAGTAAAGGATCTAAATATGCCTTTTCTGGGTATATGTCTTGGCCATCAGTTGGTTGCAGAGGCTTTAGGTGGTAGAGCCGAAAAAACTGATAATTATGAGGTCGGTTTGTTTGGAATAGAACCTACTGAAGAGGGATTAAATCACCCACTCTTAAAGAATTTTAGAAAGTCAGATAAATGGGTCAACGTACATTTAGTGGAAGTAGTTGAGGCGCCTAAGGGGGCAGTTATTCTAGCAACGTCGGGTATTTGTCAAAACCATGTTATGCAACTTGGAGAATTCGCCTACTCTTGTCAGTTTCACCCTGAAGTATGTGATCATACCCTAGATGGTTGGTTGAAAATTCCAGGCATACCAGAAGCTATTGAAGACTTATTAGGTGCTGGAAGTCTTGATTATTTCAAATCCAGTATCACTGAAAATTTACCTACTAACAACGCAGCCTCGTTAATCTTATTCGAAAACTGGTGTAACCTGGTTTTCAATTCAAGTAATACCAATTATTAATGAATCAAAAAAAATGTTCGATTTGTAATGAAGAATTTGGTTGCGGAGCTGGTTTTGAACCGGGTAATTGTTGGTGCGTATCATTTCCACCAATAATGCCACTCGAATTCGATAAAGACTGTCGCTGCCCAGCTTGTCTTTCTGATTCAATTGATAGTCGAATTGGTGAACTCATTAATGAGAATGGAATTGATCGAATGTTGACACTTGCTGAACCGTACAGGAATCAATCTGAACTTATTAAGGGTGTTGATTTTAAAGTAGTCAACGACCTCTATGTTTTTAGTAAGTGGCACCATATTAAGCGTGGTGAATGTTGTGGTAACGATTGCCAGAATTGTCCTTACTAGTTAAACTATCATAGAGAGGTCAATAGATGATCAGAAAAATAATTGAAATAGGTCACCCTGATTTACGTGAAGTAGCCAAGACTGTTCCGAAAGCTAATATTGCTTCAAAAGAAATTCAACGACTCGTTGATGACCTAATTGATACAATGAGATATGCAAATGGAGCTGGACTGGCTGCAACACAAATTGCTGTGCCACTAAGAGTTTGCGTAATTGAAGTTAAAAAAAATCCTCGCTATCCTTATAAGCCCGACATTCCATTAACCATTCTAATTAACCCTAAAATTACTTTTTTAACGAACAAAAAAATTACTGTTTATGAGGGTTGTTTGTCAGTACCAAACCTTAGAGGTCAAGTAGAGCGTTGCCCTGAGATTAAGGTAGAGGGTTTAGACCGGAATGGTGAAAGCGTCAATTTTGTTTCTAAAGGTATCAGTGCAGGTACATTTCAGCATGAGCTTGACCACCTTGACGGCCTACTTTTTACCGACCACTTGAAAGGTGCAAACTCTTTATCTACTTTAGAAGAATTTGCAGTTCATCATGAAGAAGCCTTTAAAGAAAAAGTTATGACTATTGTTGAGCAGTATGGAAGCTAGTAGTCAGGACAATAATTTTGAGTTAAAAAACTCTGAAGACCGAGGCGCTGGAATTATTACAAAGTGTTCTTATAGTCAAGGAGAAGTTGTGATGAGGGGAGTTATAGACAAGATCACTAATATCAATCATGAGCATGCTTCTCAGATTGGGGAAAACGAATTCGTTACTCCGATTGGTTTTATGGCACTAGTTAACCATTCATGTAGACCTAATTGTGGTATCAGGTTAAATGAAACTGGTGCACATGATTACGTTGCAATGCAAGATATCACAGCTGGCGAGGAGATTACGTTTGACTACGCCATGCAGAATTATGATGTTGGACATTTTCCAAGCAAATGTTTGTGTGGTGTAAAAGATTGTCGAGGAAAGATTGGTGGTTGGAAGGATCTTGCAATCGATAAAAAGCAACAATATAAAGGCTTTGTTGCTCCTTATTTGCTTGAATTAGATATAAAGAATAACACCTAAATAAATTTATTAGAAATGTATTAATGTTTTTTTAAAAGCAGGTCTTATGAAGTTTTGCCAACAATTGTCAGCCTATTTAAAGGTCAAAGAGTACACCGGGCATCGGCTATATCAGGACATGTTCGAGCAAGCAATTCTTTGTGATCAGGGTGGGTATGATAGTGTAGGTCTGACAGAGCACCATTTAATCAATATCTTAATGATGCCAGCGCCACTTCAGTTTGCCGTAAAAATTGCGGAAGCTACAAAAAATATTAAAATAATCACTGCAGTAGCCGTCCTACCGATTCATGATATGAGAATTTTTGCGGGTGAGGTGATCGCTTCTCAAATGTTTACAGATGACCGATTAATTTTAGGCGTTGGGAGGGGTGCATTCGCATGTGAAATGGCGCTCTTAGGTTCGCCTCTTGAAGATAGTAGAGACAAGTTTAATGAGTCACTTGATGTATTAAGAGTACTTCTATCAGAAGAGGAAGTTTCATGGAAGGGTCAGTACTATAATTTTGAATCATTGACGGTGATGCCTCGTCCAATGACTAAGAATGGACCTGACATCATGATGGCCGTTCTCAATCCAGAGGGGATTTATGCTTGTACAAAAAAAGGCTTTCATATTATGACAACACCTCTTTCTGGTGACCACCAACTCATGTTGGACCAAGTAGATGGATTTACGCGAGGTAAAACTGAGCTGGGAGATCAAGGTAAGGATTTAACTTTATCTCTTTCTAGAGTTGCTTTTATAGCCAAAAATGAATCAGATAGAAAAGAGAAAATTGAGATGGCTTATGAATACTATTCTAGATTTGATAATGTTTTTACAGGCCCAGGCATAGTTAGTAATGGCATGATTAAAGTTTTACCCAGAAAACAAAGTGTCGAAGAATTATCAGAAAGCTTGCTAATTTGTACATCTGATGAAATGATTGAAAAACTTTCACCATACCAAGAAGCAGGCATTGATCGTGTTATACTCAACATGAATTTTGGCGCCAGTCACAAAGATACTATGGTATCAATTCAGCACTTTGCAGAGAAGGTGGCACTTCATTTTTCATAAGGTAGATACCAATGTTATTTTTTCATTTTGAATTTTGTTATCAACAAATGCCTAGGTGAGTAATAATGGATAGTGTTGATTGTAGTTATTCTATTAAAGGTTCTGGACCTGCAGTATTTTTTGTACATGGCATTGGCGCACGTAAAACTTCTTGGAATGAAGTTTGCAAATACTTGGAGAAGGATTTTACTTGTATCAGTTATGATTTAAGGGGACATGGTGATTCACCCAAAGGATTTATGCCATACAGTTTGGAAGACTTGGTTAATGATCTAGAAACGCTTAGACAAAAACTAAATATCCAAAAGATTCATATTGTTGGTCATTCATTGGGTGGCATGATTGGTCCAGCCTACGCCTTATCTTTTCCTGAAAATGTTAAATCTGTTTCCTTGCTTAGTACAGCCGCATTTCGAACATTGGTAGATAAAAATAAAGTTCAAGCTGTACTTGAAAGTATGAGAGAAAAGGGGATTGGTCCTATCTTGACTACTCTTACTGAGAGATGGTTTACCGACAAATTTATAAAGCAAAGATCTGCTGACGTAGAGTTCCGTTTGCAGCAAGTTCTGGAAACAGACGTGGAGGTTTTTTTGGACGTATTTCGGATATATGCTGAAACAGAAATGTCACCCTGGTTGAATAAAATTAAGCACTCATGTCTCGTACTTACGGGCGAAAATGATGGCGGATGCAGTCCTAGACTTAACCATCTAATTGCAGACAGCTTGTCAAACTCTGAGCTCTGTATTTTAAAGAATTACAAGCATTCACTATTGATCGAAGCACCTCATGAAGTTGGAGAAAAGGTTCGCGAATTTCTTCTAAAACAGTCTTAAATACATAAAAAAATTTCTTAATATTTCATATAGTGAAATTAAACTTTTTGAGATTAAATTAAACTGAAATTAGTAGGTCAATAAACAACCTTCATTGACACAAATTTCTTTGATTTTTATCTTTTTAAAGTTCAAATTAAAGATAAATTTACTAGATTTGATTTGTGCGATACTATATACTCTTTCTGTTAGTAGGGTTGTTTTTTTCCTGCTAAGAAAAAGGGAGATGTTTTTTATTTTTTAACAAAAGGAGAATTGTTTTGGAAGAACAACTTGCACAAGTAATTGCCTCAGCACAAGTGACAAACACATTTTTTGCTGAGACATATTACTTCTTATCAATACCTCTGATGATGTTGATTCATGTTGGTTTCTTGTCCTATGAAATGGGCGCAACCCGTGTGAAGAATGTATTGTCTTCAGGTATTAAAAATCTTTTGGCTTTCTCGTTTACGATTGTAGCGTGGTACCTGTTTGGCTGGTGGTTCTATTGGGCCTTACCAACTGGATTCACCGGATCGGAAGGTTATATGGCAATATCTGGTATTGCCTATGCTAACGCGATTGCTTTACCATGGGGCGATTCAGCCCAATACATGGGTCCTAATGCGGGAGATCACGCCTCTGGTGTTTTCTGGGGCGCTTTTGCGCTGTTTGCTGCGACTACCGCATCAATCATGTCAGGTGCTTTGATTGAAAGAGTACAGACCGTAGGTTTTGTAATCTGCGCGATTGTACTAGGCACTGCTGCTTGGGGTATTGCTGCGGCATGGGGATGGCACGCTGATGGCTGGCTAGTTACACAATGGGGTTATCATGATTTCGGTGCCGCTGGTTTGGTTCATGCGGTTGCTGGATTTTTCGCACTCGGTGTCTTAATGAAATTAGGACCTCGTGTAGGCAAATTCAATGCAGATGGTTCGGCGAACCATATCGCAGGACATAATATGATGGCTACCGTGATTGGCTTGATGCTGATTATCGTAGGTTTCTTTGGGTTCTTGATGGCTTGTATTATTTTGCCTGGCGAAGGATGGAGTTGGTACGGTGAACATGCAACAACCATTTATGGTACACCAATGACACTATCGGCACTTGGATTTAATGTTGTCATGGCTGTTGCAGGCGGTATTATCGGAGCTTGGATTTTCACTAAAGATCCTTTCTGGATGATGTCTGGCGCTCTTGCTGGTATTATTTCTGTTGCCGCAGGGTTGGATATCTACTTCCCAGCGCACGTTTTCATAATTGCTACCGTTGCCGGTATCATTATAAAACCTTGTGCTGATTGGTTAGAGGCCCGTGGCATCGATGATGCTGTTGGTGCCGTTACGATTCACGGAACGATAGGTTTGTTCGGTCTTCTTGTACTAGGTATCTTTGGTTCTGGATATCCTGCTTTGGCGGCTTTCGCTCCTGAAGGTACAGCAACTATCTCTTTCCTTGGACAATTAGTTGGTGCTGTTGTAATGTTCCTTCTTGGTTTTGTACCAGGTTACATTGTAGCGACGGTGTTGAGTGCAGCAGGAATGTTGCGTGTCCCAGATGCAGTACAGATCAAAGGACTTGACCCTGTCAAGGTTCCGGCTCAGGCATTCCCAGAAGGAATGGCTAGTCCAGGATCTGATAATTAATTAATATAAGGAGATAATTATGGGATTTCCAGCAAACTCGTGGGACGAACTTCTTACAGATGTTGGCATGTACATTGGAGCAGACGGTGGTGCCGGTTGGTACAGCTTTATTGCTATAGTTATGTGTATTGTCATTTTAGCTATGGGAAACCAGTCCGAGCATGAGAAGTATGACAAGCATCAGTAATACGTTGTAAGTCTTACTAATAGTAAAAGGGCGGTATTTAATACCGCCCTTTTTTTTTATCATCTACTTTATATCAGACTTTTAGCAATAATCGAGTTGGATCTTCTAAGGCTTCTTTAATAGAAATCAAGAATTGAACGGCTTCTTTGCCGTCAATGATTTGGTGATCATAAGAAAGTGCAAGGTACATCATTGGTCGAATCACAATTTCACCATCAACCACTACAGGTCGTTCTTGTGTTTTGTGCATTCCCAATATTGCACTTTGTGGACTATTCAGAATCGGTGTCGAGAGAAGCGAACCAAACACACCGCCATTGGAAATGGTAAAGGTACCACCACTCATTTCGTCAATACCAAGTGTGCCATCTTGAGCTCTAACTGAAAAATCAATGATTGATTTTTCAATATCATGCATTGCCATCTTGTGGGCATCCCTAAGTACTGGAACGACAAGTCCACGCTCTGAAGAGATTGCAATAGAAACATCGCAATAAGCGTGATAAACGATATCATCACCATCCAGATAAGCGTTTACCGTTGGAAATTTTTTAAGTGACTCGACAGCCGCCTTAACAAAAAATGACATAAGACCTAGTTTGACCGAGTACTTTTTCTCAAAAGCTTCTTTATAGGTTGATCTCATAGAAAGTATAGCGCTCATATCAACTTCATTAAAAGTTGTTAACATCGCAGTATTTTGTGTCGCTGAATGTAATCTTTTCGCTATTGTTTTACGAATTCGACTCATTGGTACTTTTTCTTCTAAGCGGTTTCCTTTAGGCGAAGCATCTCCATTATCTGAAAGTTCAGAGCTATTTTGTTGGGGTTCCTGAATCACTTTCTCGGAAGCCTCTTGTTCTTTTTCTTCAGGAGCTTCTTGAGTCACTTCCTCGGAAGCCTCTTGTTCTATTTCTTCAGGAGTTTCCTGAGTAGGTTCTTCTTTTTTAGTTGAATCACTTTTAGCAGTTGAGGCTTCTTTGGAATCATCTTGCGGTTTTCTCTCGATTATTCCTAGTACCTGTTGTTCTCCAACTGTTTCACCTTCTTTTGCTTTAATTTCAGTTAGTACGCCTGAGTCCTCTGCGGGAACCTCAAGTACGACTTTCTCAGTTTCAATTTCGACAATGACGTCATCTAGTTCAACAAAGTCACCAGGCTTTTTATGCCAAACAGCTACCGTTGCCTCGTTAATAGATTCTGGCAGGACAGGAACTTTTACTTCTATCATTTATGTATACTCCTAGCGCTGTTTGACTGGCTGAAGACCAAGAGCCTGTTCAATTACGTAGTTTTGGTTTAAATTGTGTTGCCTAACACTGCCTTCTGCAGGTGCAGAGTAAAGGTCACGAGCAACAACATCCAAGATTTGATTTTCTGATGTACATTGCATAAAGTTATGTCTTGAAGTGTACCATGCTCCTTGATTGATAGGTTCTTCTTGACACCAAATCAACTCCTTAGAGTTAGGATACTTTGCGAGTTCTGATTTGAGCAATTCGAGTGGAAAGGGATAGAGTTGCTCAAGCCTAAGAATAGCCACATTGTTAATTTGGTCATCTTGTCGTCGAGTTAACAATTCATAGAAAACTTTACCACTGCACATAACGACGCGGTCAACTTTTTTGTCTTTAATGTTGTCATACTGTTCCTCATAAACGTCTTTAAATTTTCCCTCTGTAAATTTAAATAAAGGTGAAGCAGCAAGAGGGTTCCTGAGTAAGCTTTTTGGTGACATAATAATCAATGGCGCTCGAAACTTTCTTATAACTTGACGTCTCATTAAGTGAAATATTTGGGAAGCGGTAGACGGCACACAGACTTGCATATTCCAACTAGCGCATAACTGAAGGAATCTTTCTATTCGACCTGAGGAGTGTTCAGGTCCTTGACCTTCTAAGCCATGAGGTAGCAGCATAACTAAGTTAGAGAGGCGACCCCATTTAGCTTCTGCGGAGGCAACAAATTGGTCAATGATTGCCTGCGCGCCATTTGCAAAGTCTCCAAATTGAGCTTCCCATATAACCAAAGATTCAGGATTCGCAGTTGCATAGCCATACTCAAATCCGAGGGCAGCTTCTTCTGAAAGGATTGAGTCAATAATTTGAACTCTCCCTTGTTTTTTACTGATGTGCTGGAGAGGAATATAGTCCTCAATGCACAACTGATTGTGAACGACAGCATGGCGGTGAAAAAAAGTGCCTCTTCCAGTGTCTTGTCCAGAGAGTCTTATTGAAGTCCCTTGTTCTGCAAGACTAGCATAAGCTAAGGTTTCAGCAAAGCCCCAGTCTGCATTAATTTTACCATCTGCCATTTTTTGTCTCTCCGACAACATTTTTTTAACTCGAGGATGGAGTTCAAAACCCTTAGGAACGGCTTGAAGTTTCTTATTGAGTTTTTTGATGTGCTTAAGGGTAATGGCAGATTCATAAGGCGCCAACCATGAAGAGTTAAAGTAATCCTCCCAAAGAACTTCCCAAGCTCTTCTATTTTCAGGCTTTACGATGTTGTAGGCAACCCTCTTTCCATCTTTTAATTGTTGACGATAGTCTTTAATCATTACATCGATTTCTGACTGATCGATAATACCTTGCTTCAATAGGGTAGCGGCATAGTTTGCTCTTGTTGTAGGCATTTTTCGTATAGCTTCATACATCATTGGTTGGGTGACAGCTGGTTCGTCAGCTTCGTTGTGACCATGGCGCCTATAGCAGATCATATCAATTACCACATCTTTTTTATATCGCATACGGTAATCTAGCGCCAAGCGCGTTATAAAGCTCATCATTTCAGGGTCTTCCGCGTTGACATGAAAAACAGGTGCATTTACCATCTTCACAACATCCGTACAATAATCGGTCGACCTCGCATCGTATTGCTTACTTGTAGTAAAACCAATCTGATTATTGATAATGATATGTATAGTGCCCTTAGTGGTATAGCCTCGTGACTGGGACATGTTTAATGTCTCCATAACAATACCTTGGCCCGAAAATGCAGCATCTCCATGAATAAGGACTGGCAATATCTTTTGACCCTCTTCATCACCAATTTTTTCTTGATGATAGCGAGCATAACCTTCAATCACTGGGTTCACTAATTCTAGATGAGAAGGGTTAAACATTAGGGCAAGATGGATGTCATTTCGAGAGGTTTTAATGTCTGAAGAGAAGCCCTGATGGTATTTCACATCGCCTGTTTGGTTTTTAGTAAGACCAAGATCGCCATCGAATTCTTGAAACAATTTTTCTGCAAGCTTACCCATGATATTAATTAATACATTCAATCGACCGCGGTGAGCCATCCCTAGGCAAATCCTTTTCATTGAATGACTTCCAGAATGCTCAATCAGGACATTAAGTAGAGGTATTAATGTGTCACTACCTTCTAAGGAGAAGCGCTTTTGGCCAACATATTTATTGTGTAAAAATTTTTCAAAAACTTCAGCTGCCGTTAAACGCTGAAGTAACCATTTTTGATATTCTGGCGAATTTTCTGGCTCCAAGGACATGGTTTCAATTCGATGTTGAATCCACTTCCTTTCCTCAATGTTCGGTATTTGCATATATTCAGCACCTAGGCTGCCGCAATAGTTTTTTTCTAGGGAGGCACGAAGCTCACGTAAAGTTTTGCAATTTGGATCCTGGTAGGAACCCATACCAAAAGTCTTGTCGAGGTCATCGTCGCTTAATCCGAATTCAGAAATCTTAAAAGGTTGTGTTGCATGATGTCTTGGTCGATTTAAGGGATCAAGTTTTGCGCTTAAATGTCCAGAGAATCGGTAAGCATATATGAGACGAAGAACTCCAAGCTGCTCTTTACTTCTACCATCAGAATGATTATTAACTGAAGTCGTTTCAAAATTACTCTCACCGTAACTAACAAAGCGATCAATTACATCTTTATGTGAGATGGAATTAGTTTTCATTATTGCAAGGATTTAAAGGAAGAAAATAAAGAAGTTTAGGATTTTTTTGCAAATGTCCGAGATAAGCCTGTTGGCTATAAATTAGCCTGTAATCACTCTCTTGCTCTGTCATCAAAATATTCACAATTTGTGAGTTAGATTTTTATCTCAGATTATATAGGTATTGATTTATAACAGTAGTTAATTATCAAAAATAATGTGAAATTATTGATGACAATAATTTGAACTTTCTGTGAATGATAATAAATTGATATGAAAACGTAACAACTGTATCATATTCACGATCTTTATTAATGCATCTGGACCACATATTCTTTTGCTTTATATAGAGACTTTAATTCTTTATAACAGTGAATAATTTTTTAAAAATTATAAGTGAAAAAAAACACATACTGGCTGATGGTGCTACGGGCACTAACTTGTTCGGTATGGGTCTTGAAACGGGAGACCCGCCAGAGCCATGGAATGTGAATCATGCTGAGCGAATTCGTGCTTTACATCAAGGCTTTATTGACGCTGGTTCTGACCTTTTATTAACAAATAGCTTTGGTGGTACGGCTTTTAGACTGAAGCTTCACAAGCTTGAGAATCGAGTTTTCGAATTGAATAAGACTGCAGCTATTATTGCAAGAGAGGTTGCCGATAAAGCAGACCGTCTTATTGTAGTGGCTGGGTCAATGGGACCAACAGGTGAGATCATCGAACCACACGGGCCAATGACCACTAAAGAAGCGACAGAGGCATTTAAAGTGCAAGCCGAAGGACTCGTTGAGGGAGGTGTTGATGTTTTGTGGTTGGAGACCATGTATGCCATGGAAGAGTTAGAAGCTGCCCTTGATGCAGTAAAAGAGTTTGAACTTCCTGTCTGTGCTACGATGAGTTTTGATACTGCAGGAAAAACGATGATGGGTGTCACCCCAGCAAATCTTGCTATCAAGGCAAAAGATCTTGGTCTCTCAGGTTTTGGAGCTAACTGTGGGATAGGTGCATCTGACCTATTGGCAACAATTACTGATATAAGTCGACATGTAGATCCGGATACAACCGTAATTGCTAAGGCGAACTGTGGTATTCCAAAATTTAAAGAAGGCAGCATCGTTTATACAGGAACCGAGAAATTGATGGCTGATTATGTTCATCTTGCAATGAACTCTGGAGCAAGGATTATTGGTGGTTGCTGTGGAACAACTTTTGGACATATTAAAGCCATGAGACAAGCAATGGATGAACATCAAATGAACGAATCACCAAGCATGCTAGATATTGAAGAAAAGATAGGAAAAATGTCAAAAGGGTCTAGAGCTATATTTCTAGGCGATGACTCTACTCCAGTTAAAAAACGAAGAAGTCGACGTTCAAAATAATTACTGTCAGTATTAATAAGGTCATTTAGGATTGTAGTCTGTTAAAATTGTTCCTCTAAATTATTTTTTTTTATTCTAAGTAACACTCGATAATGGCTTCAAATCCAGAAGAGACACCCCTTAAAAAGGGTGTATCAATTATTAATAAAGCGCTACCTAGTTTTGGTAGTGATAAACAATTAGAGGCTTCAATAGGCAAGCAAGTCAGAATTGCCCGAAAAAATGCTGGTGTTACTCTTCAACAGTTGTCAAGACAGTCTTTGCTTTCTGCAAGCATGCTTTCAAAGATAGAGAATGGCCAGATTAGTGCCTCACTAAAAACTATTCAGTTGATATGCCACGCACTCAATATATCAATCACTTCGCTGTTTAAACAACACGATAAAGATGTCGAACCTACGTTTGTTAAGTCAGGTGAAGGATTAACAATTGAAAGGGCAGGCTCAGATGCAGGGCGACACTATCAGCTTCTAGGGCATACCGTTGGTGGTTCACTAAAAGTCGAACCTTGTCTAATTACCGTTACTTCTAGAGATTATGATTTCCCTGAATTTCAACATAAAGGTGTTGAGTTTATTTACATGCTTAAAGGTCAAATGGATTATTATTACGGAACCCAGGTGTATCACTTTAAGAAAGGAGATTCAATATATTTTGACTCAGATAAGCCTCATGGTCCAAAAAAAATCATCTCTGATGAATGTCAATTTTTAACTGTTATTTGCTCAAACAGCCCCGATTAACGATAAATTAATCATAACTCAGTTGCTAACTAATTTTGTGTCAATATTCATAATATAGCTTTGTTTATAGGCTTGCAAGAATTTACAATTATTTTTAGTTTTTTTGAGTGATTCATAGAAGAAATATAATACTTTTCATAATTTCTTTAAAATCAAAAAAATTTCTTGACAATGGAATAACAAGTGGCGTATACTTCCATTTCAATTTGTGGAGAGACAAGGATATTTTGAGTTAAGTTGTTCTTTTATATGTCCTCTTAACCGTTTGATTTATCTAAATTAATCGACAAATTTTTCTGATGCACTTATTTTGTTTTGTTTTATTAAATCACAACAAAACAAAATAAAAGCAAAAGGGGGACTAATCTTATACAAGATTTTTTTAATTAATCGGAGAGATTAAATGACAGATTTAGAACAACACGTTAATGCACCTGGGCGCGATAAGCTAGTAAAGGAAGTTAAAGCTAAAATCGATGCTTTGGATATTAGATATGTATATTATCAATTTGTTTCAGTTACTGGCCGTATTGTCGGTAAAGGTATTCCTGCTCGTCACTGGGAACGTTTGGCTGAAAAAGGTTTTCAATTAGTATACGGTTCGACAGCTAATTTATTCATTGACCGTCATGGTGATTATATTGGTTATGGACCTGAAGCTTCAGAGCTTGTTGGTATAGCTGATCCTGATACTTTTTGTCAACTTCCATGGGATAAACGCGTCGCTCGCGTTTTCTGTAGACTTTATAGAAACCGTGAGGAGCGAGAAAACCCAGGGGCAGCTTTAACTTCTGACTGCCGTGGGAACCTATATAGACAACATAAAGAGTTCCAAGATCAATATGGCTTAGACATGCGTTGCGGTACTGAACCAGAAATGATGTGGCTTAAGAGGGGAGATGATGGTGGACCAAACGGTGGTGTTACGAAGCCAAACTGTTACCACATAGACCAATTTGAAGAGTTACGCCCCGTATTCATGAGGGTAATTGAATATTCAGAACAAATGGGTCTTGATATTATTCAGGGTGATCACGAAGATGCTCCAGGACAACTTGAACTTAATACTCAGTTCGATGATGTCTTACGTAATGCGGACCGTCTCACTACTTATCGTCAAATTTGTGCGCAGGTTGCACGTGAGTTTGGTTTGATTGCATGCTTTATGAGTAAGCCATTTATGGGTGTTTCGGCTTCAGGTTGTCACCATAATATGTCTTTGTGGAGAGGTGGTAAAGACGTATTTCATCCAGAGATTGCTTCGGGTAATGGTGAGCTTCCAGGTATGCCAGGATGCTTCACTTACAAAGAGGGTGGCGAAAACACATTCATGCCAGATCCTAAGATTGACGAGAAAATGCCTGGTCCTATTGGTCTAAACTCAATCGGTGGTGTTATCAAACACTTGCCAGCACTAACTTCAATTGGTTCTTCTACAGTAAACTCATATCGTCGTCTTTGGGACACGGGTTTCTGGGCGCCAATTTTTGCTGATTGGGGTTATCAAAACCGTACTTGTGCGCTTCGTGTTTCTGCACCAGGTCGTTTCGAATATCGTTCAGTCGATTCAATGGTGAATCCTTACTTAATGGGTTCAGCCTTGTTAAAGGCAATGGGTGACGGTATTGATAATAACATCGATGCGGGTGAGGCTGAAGAGCGCAACATCTATGAAGCTTTGGAAGCAGGTAAAGATGTTAAGAAGCTACCTATGTCATTAGGTGATGCGATGAAAGAACTTGCAAATGATGAAGTAATCAAATCTGCAATGCCTGATGAAATGTATAAAGTCTATAGCCACTACAAGAATGACGAGTGGGAAAGATTTAACCATACGGTTACTAATTGGGATACGGAGACTTACTTGGATTGCTTGCCGTAGGCTAGCTAGATTTAGGTTTTTATTTAGAATGCCCACCTTCGCGAAGGTGGGTTAATTTTAGAATAGGAGATATATTTATGTGCGGAATAGCGGGAATTATTCATAAACAAGCTGGAAAAGGTGCAAATATTGGTGAGCAAATGACATCAATGTTGCAGGCTTTGAAGCATAGAGGTCCAGACTCTACTGGTTATGCAATGTATGGAGAAGATAACGGCAATCAAATTATGCGTTTTAAGGTGGCTGAAGCGGCTGACCTAGAAGGTAGTTACGATATACATGCTGCAATTGAGGAACGTCTTGCATTGATTGACTCACGCCTTGCAGAACTTGGCGTTAAAGTAGTTAAGAAAGAAAGCCCCACTGAGTATGCCCACCGTTACGAGATCGATTTCTCGGGAGACATGAAAAAAGTGGCAGACTTTGTGGAAGATATTGAAGGCGTTGAAATCTTGTCAATTGGTAACTCGCTAGAGTTGATTAAAGACCTTGGTGATGCAGCGATTGTTTCTGGTCAGTATGGTCTAGACGGTTTTAATGGTACTCACGGTATTGGTCATACACGTATGGCAACAGAGTCTGATGTAGATATTCGTTCTGCTCACCCTTATTGGGCGTACCCATTTAGTGACGTTGCTGTGGTTCACAATGGCCAGTTAACTAACTATTGGACAAACAGACGAGCACTTGAGCGTAAAGGACATCGCTTCTCATCTAATTGTGATTCAGAGCTCATCGCAGTTTATATAGCAGATAGAATGAATCAGGGAGATGATTTAGAGACAGCGATGAAAAATTCAGTTGAATATCTAGATGGCGTTTTCACTTATCTAGTAGCAACTAAAGACGAACTTGGTATGGCTAAGGACGTTATGGCTGCTAAACCGATGGTTGTATATGAAGGCGATGACATGATTGCATTAGCTTCAGAAGAAGTAGCAATCAGAAAATTGTTTGACCATCGCATTGAAACATTTGACCCATATCACGGAGAGGTAAGAGTATGGCAACATTAAAAGAAGATAAGTCTCATGAAATGGGGCTTCACGAAGAGCAATTAAAGGGACGTACCCAGCAACGTTTTTTCTCGGTTGATGAAAATGAAAATCTAACATATTTTCACTCATTTGACGTGGACACTAGCAAGAGTGGAACAATTGACGCTCTAGAAATGACACCAAGAGAAATCAATGGTGAAATTAGAGCGTTAATGGAAAAAGGTATCGGAAACATTACGGTTGATAATCCTATGTCAAGACATGGCGTTGGTGTTGGTATCCTAAACCGACTTAATTTAACTTTTTCTGACAGTTTAGGTTACTTTGGTTGTGGTTTGATTGATGGACCTAACGTTCACATTAAGGGACGTGTTGGTTGGTCATGCGCAGAAAACATGATGGCCGGTACAGTTGTAATTGATGGAAATGCGGGTTCTACATTTGGTGCTGCTATTCGTGGTGGAGATCTTGTATGTAAAGGTAGTGTAGGTGCACGTACTGGTATCGACCAAAAAGGAGGCACTATTATTGTTGGTGGAAAGACGGGTGCTTTCTCTGGTTTCATGATGCAGCGTGGTCGTATGATTATTTGTGGTGATGCTGGTATGAACCTAGGTGATTCAATGTATGACGGTACTATTTATGTCGGCGGTGAGGTCGAAGAACTTGGTGTTGATTGTGTACCGGGTGAAATGACAGAACTTGATGTTCGATACCTTACATCTAAATTAGATCTTTATGGCATGAAGGCACCCAAAGGTGTTGAAAAAATGCAAAAGTATGTTTCTGGTAAGCAATTATGGAACTACGATAATTTAGAGCCAAGTGAGAAAAAACTGGTTCTTTAATCATACTTCTAAATAAATTAAATAAAAGGAAAAATTATGAGTGATACAGACGATCAATACAATTTAGGTAAAAGTTTTATCTTCTCTAAGGAAGTGATGAACGATATTCATATCAAATCAGACCTGGGTCGTTACAGAATGAGAGGCTTCTCTCTATTCAAAAAGATTCCAACTTGGGATGATTTAACTTTTATGCCAGGTACTCTTACCCGTTTTGTTATTGAGGGTTACAGGGAAAAATGTTTAACAAAAACGATTATTGGGCCAAACGCTAAGCGACCACTAGAACTAGACATTCCTATCTACATCACAGGTATGAGTTTTGGTGCCCTAAGTTACGAAGCTAAGACAGCTTTAGCGCGTGGTGCTACCATGGCTGGTACAGCGACTTGTTCTGGAGAGGGAGGTATGATTCCAGATGAAAGACGTTATTCTAGCAAATGGTTCTACCAGTGTATCCAATCTCGTTATGGTTTTAATCCTAACCATTTGCGTTTAGCTGATGCTGTTGAATTTTTCATCGGTCAAGGTTGTAAGGTAGGTTTAGGTGGTCACTTGATGGGCCAAAAAGTAACAGACCAAGTTGCAGAAATGCGTTCACTACCAGCCGGTATTGACCAACGCTCACCTGCAAGACATCCTGACTGGTTAGGTCCGGATGATCTAGCGCTTAAAATTGGAGAAATTCGTGAAGCGACGGATGGTCAGATTCCTATTCAATTGAAGCTAGGTGCTGCACGTGTATACGATGACGTCCGTATGGCTGCTAAAACTGGTTGTGACAGTATCTACATTGACGGCATGGAAGGTGGTACTGGTGCTGGACCTCATTTAGCAACAGAAGAAACAGGTGTACCAGGAATTGCAGCAATTCGTCAAGCTCGTAGAGCACTCGATGATGTTGGTATGACAGGTGAAATCACGTTGGTTTATGCAGGTGGTATCCGTAATGGTGGTGATGTTGCTAAAGCAATAGCACTAGGTGCTGATGCGATTGCTATTGGTCATTCTGCTTTAATGGCACTTAACTGTAATAGAGACACACCAGAAGCAGATTATGAAAAGGAAATGGGTGTTAAAGCTGGTGAATGCTATCACTGTCATACAGGTCGTTGCCCAGTTGGTGTTGCGACTCAAGACCCTGAGCTTAGAAAGCGTCTTGACCCAGATGCAGCTTCGGAGCGTGTATATAACTTCCTACACACATTAGCAATTGAGTGTCAAATGATGGCTCGTGCATGTGGTAAGACGAATATACATTCATTAGAACCAGAAGACTTAGCTGCTTTAACTATGGAGGCTTCAGCCTGCGCACAGGTTCCTATTGCAGGATCTCAGCATACAGTTGGTCGCCCTGACATGACACGTTTTTAAAGGAGTTATTATGAGTACTAATGAAGAAACATTTGTAGTTGGAGCTGATGGCTTAGATACGGATCGTGAACAAGAAATTGGACAACACATTGGCTATAGATATGATGTGAACTTAGTTCCTGACCTTAAGTTTATCACACCGTTTCTGCAAAAATATATTGACAAGATGGGCTGGAAAGATCTTAACTGGTTAGAGGATGTCCATATGGGTTATGAGGGAGACCAAGCAGCAGTTTTTGATAGAAACATTAACGGCTGGGTAACCATACCTGACACGATTACACTTCCAGACAATCAACAGGAGCGTGACATGATTGCTCGTGAACTGTTGATTAAGTTTCAAATGTCAGAAAACCATCCAATGGTTGATCTGAACAACGCTTACCGTAAGTTTTAATTAATGTAAGTGATTTTTTAGGGAGTTAACTGATTGCTATTCAAAATTAGCTTTCAAGTTTGCTTCCTTAGTTTTACGGCATCTCTCCCCCTGAGATGCTGTTAAAACTAAGTTTATATTCACTATATAATCCTAAAAATATCGTTAAATTATTTCATAATATGAATGATTTCAAATTGACTCTTTATATTATTCTTAAGTATAATTCGCCTATTTGTGAATATGTATATAAATGAGACTGTCTAACATTAAATATACTGATGACTGTGAGACCTACCAAATACTAGGTGGTGAAGCGGTTTCAATTGATTTGCAAAGCGGAGACTCTGTCGAAGTTATTGATGTTGAAGGTGACCAGCAATGTAGTATTTTAGCGTTTGATTCGAAAGGCTCTTCAGTGATGGATGCACTTGATTGGAGTAGTCAGCCAAGTAACAATTCTTCAAAAATGGCACTTGATGACTGTTCTGATATGCTAAAGGCGATCTTAGGTCATAAGAAAATCAAAACTAATAATTTAACAGGCGCTGAACTTTTTTCAACTTCGAGTCCTGCTGACTCGCGTCAATCTTTTCGGATTGATAAGGACACCTTATGTGTATTTGATGCAAAAGGTGGTCCTATGATTGTCGATGAACATGATGCACCAACAGAGATTTTGATAAATGTTTCTCGCGCAAATCCAACAAAACCTTCTGAACGTCTCCCAGAACCTCTAGCAAAAAACGCTCAGGAAATCAGGGTAAATAAAAGTACGGCAGTGGCTTATAAAGTCAAAGCTGGTGAATATATACAGGTTATTGATGTTGAAGGACAACAATGTTCAGATTTTCAAGCTTTTTTAGTCGAAGATTTAAAAAACAATAGAGAATTAAACCTCGATCCAACAGTGACAAGATCACACATGCTTAAAAGTTATCCTGAACCGGGATGCCATGACAAGTTTTATAATCAGAATTCAGTTCCATTAGTTGAAATTGTTCGAGACACGGTTTGTAGGCATGACACATTTGGTTTGGCTTGCAATGCTAAATATTATGATGATAGAGGTTTTCCAGGGCATGTCAATTGTAATGAGAACTTCAACAATTCTCTTGCTGAGTATGGAATCGCTCCGCGCAAGAATTGGGTGGCTGTGAATCTATTTTTTAATACAGCAATTGAAGAGTGTCATGCAATGACTGCTGATGTTTCTTGGTCTAGGCCAGGTGACTATGTTTTATTTAAAGCTTTGGATGATTTGGTGTGTATATCATCAGCATGTCCAGACGACACCTCCTCTGCTAATGGATGGAATCCAACCGATATCCATGTTAGGATATACGACAATAATAACAATTTTTCAACTGCGATGGCCTTTAGGCCTGACCCACAATCAATCCCCACTATGACTAAAGAAACCGGTTTTCATAAAAATACATCAAAATTAACCAAAAACTTTGATAACTATAATGGCTATTGGTTACCACTTGATTACACTAATTTAGGTGCAATAAAAGAATACTGGCAATGCCGTGAAGGGGTTGTTATGATTGACCTAGCGCCACTCAGAAAGTTTGAAGTCTATGGTCAAGATGCAGAAACATTAATGCAGTATGCAATAACCAGAGATGTTCGTAAACTAGCCGTTGGTCAAGTTGTCTATTCTGCTATGTGCTACGAAAATGGTTGTATGGTAGATGATGGCACCTTGTATCGTCTCTGTGAAAATAATTTCCGCTGGGTCGGTGGCTCAGAAGATGGAGGCAAATTACTTCGTAAAATTGCCAAGGAAAAGAATTTAGATGTTTGGGTTAAATCTTCCACAGACCAATTACATAATGTTGCTGTCCAAGGTCCAAAGAGTCGCGAAACTCTAGCCAAAATTATTTGGACACCAAGACTTCAACCTGACGTTGAGGATCTTAAATGGTTCCGATTCTCAATTGGACGTATCGGAGGAGAGTTTGGGATACCGGTGATGGTTTCTCGTACAGGATACTCAGGTGAACTTGGTTATGAGATTTTTGCTCATCCTAATGACTGTGAGGCAGTTTGGGATGCAATTGCTGAGGCTGGTGAAGAATTTAATATATGTCCTCTAGGCCTTAATGCACTTGATATGTTGAGAATTGAATCGGGTTTAATTTTCGGAGGTTATGAGTTCTGTGACCAGACAGATCCGTTCGAGGCTGGTATTGCATTTACCGTTCCATTGAAGTCAAAAGAGGATGATTTTTCTGGAAAAGAAGCTTTAATTCTTAGGAAGAATTCTCCCCAAAGAACCCTAGTTGGGTTAGAATTACACAACAATGAAGTTGCACTGCACGGTGATGGCGTGTATATTGGTAAGCAACAGGTAGGAATCGTTACAAGCGCAACACGTTCACCGATTTTAAAAAAGAACATTGCCTTGTGCAGAATTTCAATCTCAGAGTCAGAAATTGGCACCGAGGTTGAGGTAGGAAAGTTAGATGGACATCAAAAGCGCCTAGCAGCGACTGTAGTTCGCTTTCCGTTTTATGATCCTGAGAAAACTCGAGTTAGAATGTAAGAGAGTTCTCAGGCTACTAAACAATCTTAGAGAGTAACAAGTTCTAAGAATGTAAGTTTGATTTTTTTTTAACGTTAAAAAAATCATTTTGAAAGTTGTATATTTTGACTGTTTCTTTTATTTGAAGCGTATACAAAGTATTCAATGATAACTATATAGGAGAAATAAATGAATAAGTTTACAAGTAAGGTAGCTGCAGCTGCTTTGTCGTTAACTTTGGCTTCGGTATCTGGTCAGGCTCTTGCGGCTGACTCGACAAAGCCAATCGTTATACCAATTCACAACTGGTCAAGCCAAGTGGTTATGTCCTACGTGATTGGTGGTATTTTTGAGTCTATGGGTAACAACGTAGCTTACGTTCCTGCTGACTCGAACGGTGTATATGAATCGATTCGTCTTGGAGACGTTACTATATCTCACGAAGTTTGGGAAGGAGCCTTTGGCCATGCTTACTATACAGCCATGGAGAAGGGCGGTCTAATAGAGGCTGGTACCCATTCTGCCTTGACTATTGAAGATATGGGCGTTCCTAACTTCGTAATAGAGCAAAATCTATGTCCTGGACTTCCAGATTGGAATGCTCTTAAAGGTTGTGGATCAGTTTTTGCTACTGCCGATTCTGGTGGTAAAGGTGTTTTCTTAGACGGTCCTTGGCACGTTGATCCGGATACCGGAAAGAATCTATTTGAAGATCGTATTGGAGCTCTTGGTTTAGATGATGAATACACTTATAAACAAACTGGTAGTGCAGACGCTCTTTGGGCGGCTATTGATTCTGCAGAAGCTGCTGGAGAAGGTATAATTATATTTAACTGGACACCTAACTTTACGGATAGTGATGGTTTTTACTTCATAGAGTTTCCTCCATACTTCTATGGTTGCCGTGAAACAGAAGGTGGTGACGGGGCTTGTGGTTCACCTAGAGGTTGGTTGAAGAAAGCGGCGAACTATAAGTTCCCTAAGACTCATCCAGCTGCGTATACAGCCTACACTAAGATAGACTTCTCGACTGGACAAATCGGTCAGATGGCTGCTCTAGTTGATATTGATAAGATGTCTCATGAAGATGCTGCAGCTAAGTGGCTTGCAGATAACGAGGCTGTTTGGACGGCTTTCACAAAGTAGTCCTTTAATCTAGAGCGCTCTTTATTCGAATAGAATGAGGGGTGTTTGTTAAGTACTAAGTACCCTTACCCTTAAATTAATTATAATAAGGGGGTAGGGGTATTTTTGTATATTACCCTTACCCTTAAATTAATTATAATAAGGGGGTAGGGGTATTTTTGTATATACTGAGTGTTTTATTTGTTTCAAAGAATTTAGGAAGATATTATGTCTGATCAGCAACCTGTAATTAAATGCGATTCCGTTTATAAAATATTTGGCAAAAATGCCGAAAAATTGCTTCAAGATGCCAATGGCAAAGTTGTTGCTACAGAATTTCAAAAAGCTGGTTGTGTGGTCGGAGTTAATAATGCCTCTTTCGAGGTTAATAAGGGT
>JAOMEO010000019.1 GCA_028345955.1 Candidatus Thioglobus sp. | reverse complement strand
GATTAGAACTAGCGGAGAGGTTAGGATTAGTAATTTTTTACTCTGGGACATTGCGTACAGCGAATTATACTTTTGCGACACATTCTGGCCTGATTTTGATGCCAACGAACTTGATCTAGCTATCAATAGTTTCTTCTCACGTGATCGCCGCTTTGGCGAAAGGAATGGTGAAAAATAATGCTTCTTAAGAGGCTGTTAACGGCGGTCTTTTTAATTCCGCTGGTTGTCATAGCAACCCTAAAATTAAACAGCTCGGAGTTTTTATTGGTCATGATGCCTGTTCTTGTCATTGGCTCTTGGGAGTTTAGCGGTCTAATTAAAACAAAACGTTGGATCACCAAAGCTTTATACGCTTTAGTTCTGATGGCCGCTGCTTATTTTCTAAACCAAGAGCCATTCTTATTAATGCCGCTTTTAATTATTACATTGCTTTGGTGGGTAATTAACTCATACTGGATTATCAGCTTCCCTAGAAACACCAACTTTTGGTATAACTATAAAGCAACAAGACTGATTAATGGATTCTTCTTTTTTGTTCCATTGCTTGTTGCATTATCAGCACTTCATCAAGTCGATAGCGCGCTTGTTTTACTACTACTGGCTCTAATCTGGACTGCAGATAGTGGCGCTTATTTCGTTGGCCGTGCGATTGGAAGAAAGAAGCTCCTTCCAAACGTAAGCCCTGGAAAAACCATTGAAGGGGCTGTAGGTGGGGCGCTGTTCTCTCTCGGTGTAATGTTCGTGTATGTCTATTTTGTTTTTGAAAGTGCTACCTTAGAGCAATATTTTCTTTATGGCATCTTGTCTCTTGTAGTTACTCTTGCCTCAATTATTGGTGATTTGTTTGAGAGCCTTCACAAGCGCGTTGCAGGCGTCAAAGATAGTGGCATTTTACTTCCAGGGCATGGTGGTTTTTTTGACAGAATAGATAGTCTTACTGCCTCAGCGCCAATCTTTTTATTAACTTATAGTTTTCTCACATGAAAAACATTTGCATTCTGGGCGCTACTGGTTCAATTGGACTCAACACCTTGGACGTCATTTCACTTCACCCAGACAAATACAGGGTGTTTGCGATTAGTGCAAACAATGACTGGAAAAAAATGCTTGAGCTCTGCGAAGCCCATAAGCCAACTTACGCAGTCTTAGTTGATTCAGATGCTGCTGAACATTTACACAGACAGGCGCCTGAGGGTGTAACTGTTTTGTCCGGCAAAAAGGCGCTTGGTGAGGTTGCGGCTCATAAAAAGACAGACTATGTGATGGCTGCAATCGTTGGCAGCGCAGGAATGTCTTCTACACTTGCAGCAGTAGAAGCGGGCAAGCGTATCATGCTGGCCAATAAGGAATCCTTGGTGCTGGCTGGCAACTTATTAATAAGTGCAGCCAAAAAATCTGGCGCAGAATTGATACCTGTGGACTCTGAACACAGCGCAATCTTTCAGTGTCTTCAAGGAAATCATAGCGGACTTAGTAAAATCCAGATCACCGCCTCAGGAGGTCCATTTCTTAATACACCATTGTCAGAACTTGCCTTGGTGACTCCAAGTCAGGCATGCAACCACCCAAACTGGACAATGGGAAGAAAAATATCAGTTGACTCTGCCACATTAATGAACAAAGGGCTCGAGGTAATTGAAGCACATTTTTTATTTGCTCTTAAGCCTAAACAAATTGAGGTCGTCGTTCACCCACAAAGTATTGTTCACTCGCTTGTTCATTTTGATGATGGCAGTGTTTTGTCTCAGCTTGGCCTGCCCGACATGCGAACCGCAATATCTTATGCGCTTTCTTATCCAGAGCGACAAACGTCTGGCGTCGCCTCGTTGGACTTAACAAAACAAAAGCCTTTAGTGTTTTTACCACCCAATTTAGAAGCTTTTACTTGCCTAGGATTGGCTTACAACGCTCTAAAAATAGGTAAAAACGCCCCTACTGTTCTTAATGCGGCCAATGAGGTTTCGGTGGAGGCATTTCTTAATAAACAAATAGGCTTTCTAGACATTAGCAAAACCATAGAAAACGTTCTTGATGCCGTTCCCACTACAAATCTTGACACGCTTGCAAGTGTCGTGGAAAATGACCAAATTTCTCGACAAGTAGCGAAATCTTTTATTGAATCCCGTGCCTGATAATAAAGTACTGTCTTTAAGCAAGCTTATGTTGCTTGCAATTGCCCTGATGTGCTCTGTTTTAATGCCTACAGCAAAGGCAGACGGAAATCATGAGTTTTACTTTGAGGCGTCTCGAGGAGATGCCTTCTACAAGTTTTTCTATAGCACAGGGCTTTCTGGAAAGCTTTTAAAAAAACTCATGGGCTCACATGAGAGGGCGCAAAGACTTAACCAAATTTACCCTGGAGACAAATTTAAAATTGCCCTTGATGACAACCACAACCTCAAAAGAATTGTCTTCGCACCTCTGAATGCAAACCCTATGCTTATAAGCTATTCAAAGCAAGAGTTTAGCTTTGTTGTTGTCAACATTCAGCCCACAAAAGACATAACGCATTCTACAATTACTATCAAAAAGTCTCTTAATTACGACGCCAAAAAGGCAGGCATTGAAACTGAAGTTATTAAGCTAATGGTGGATAATTTTTCTTGGGAGATCGATTTCAGCAGAGATCTGCGCAAGGGTGACAAGTTTTTCCTTACCTGGGATGGCGAAAAAACACCTTGTGCTATGATTTATGTCGGCGACCGAAAAACTATTGCCCTTTTTGCTTACAAGAACTCAGCAGGGCAAAAAAAATACTATACTTCTGAAGGAGAAACCCTCAATGATTCTTTTAGCTTCCCACCATTAAAAAAATATACTCGCATTAGCTCAGGCTACCAAAAAAGTCGCTATCACCCAACACTTAAAGTGTGGCGCTCCCACCTAGGAACTGACTTTGCTGCGCCAAAAGGTACGCCCGTCTTCGCTACTGCAAAAGGCGTTGTCAAACACTTAGCTACCTTGACTGGCTACGGTAATGTTGTCTACTTAAAACACGGAACTAAATACCTTACTGTTTATGCCCACCTAGCGGGCTTCAAAAAAGGCTTAAGGACTGGAGATAAGATCTCTAAAGGACAAGCCATTGGTTTTGTTGGAAGCACTGGCCAATCAACTGGCAACCATCTTCATTATGAGATTCGTCTCAATGGCGTCCATAAAGACGCTGAAAAATTCAAGCCCTCGAAGCAGTCTTTTGTTCCAAGTAGCGCTATGGCTGACTTTAAGGATCACTCAAACCACGTACTCTTGGAGTTAGGAATAAAATAAGCCCTATTCTTGCTGGCTCCTTGTCTCAACAGGGTCACACCTTCAAAACATTCCATTAAAATAAAAACTTTATATTGGGCTAGGGTGACTATGCAACCGCTTATAAAAACCAAATTAAGGTTGCCGCTTCTACATAGAGGCAAAGTTAGAGATATTTTTGATATTGACAACAACAATATGCTGATTGTTACCACTGACAGACTCTCAGCGTATGATGTTGTGTTTGACCAAACCATTCCTGAAAAAGGAATAATTCTCACCTCTATAGCAAATTACTGGTTTCAGAAAACAGAACACATTATTCAGAACCACTTAACCGGCATAAGCCTTGAAGAGGTGTTGTCAAAAAATGAAGCTGAAACGCTTGCCGGTCGAGCAATTGTCGTTAAAAAGCTAAGGCCTTTGGCAATAGAGGCTGTCGTTAGAGGCTACTTAATTGGTTCCGGATGGAAAGAATACCTTTCGTCAGGCATGGTTTGTGGTATTCCGCTGCCACAAAACATGAAGCTTGCTCAGCAACTCTCAAAACCTCTTTATACGCCCTCCTCAAAAGCCGGCGTCGGCGAACATGATGCCAACATCTCCTTCAAAGAGACCGAAGCTATTATCGGCTATGAACTTGCAACCCAAATCAAGGAAATAAGCTTAAAAATCTATCAATTTGCTGCAGAACATGCCCTTAGTTGTGGCATTATTATCGCTGACACAAAGTTCGAATTTGGCCTAGATGAAGACAACCAACTGACGCTAATGGACGAAGTTTTAACGCCTGACTCTTCAAGGTTTTGGTCTGCTGCAGATTATCAACCTGGAAATAGCCCAAAAAGCTACGACAAACAAATCATTAGGGACTATCTGGAAACTCTTGATTGGGACAAGACGCCGCCTGCGCCCAGACTGCCGGACAACATTATGGTAAAAGCTTCAGAAAAATATCACCAAGTTCATTCAATATTATGCAACTGACCGGACACATAGATAAAATGCAAACCTTCTTAGAAGAGGGTATGGCTCATTACAAGCTCTCGTTTGACAACCAACAGGTTGATATGAGCTCTCTTGTGGGACAGCATATTGAGCTTACATTTAACAAAACAATACAATGCGCCAATCCAGAATGTAAGCGCATTACTCCTAAAAGTTATTCACAGGGCTACTGTTTCCCTTGTGCGCGTTCTCTGGCGAGGTGTGACTTATGTATTATGAGGCCTGAGACTTGTCATTACCACCTCGGCACTTGTAGAGAGCCTGAATGGGGGCTATCAAATTGCTTTACTCCCCACATTGTCTATCTTGCAAATTCCTCTGGAATTAAGGTTGGCATAACACGAAAAACAAATACTCCTAGTCGCTGGATTGATCAGGGCGCAATCAGCGCATTGCCGATACTTGAAGTAAAAACACGCCTAGAGTCAGGTCTTATTGAAAAATCCCTAAAGTCATTTATCACTGATAAAACAAACTGGAGGGTAATGCTGAAAAACGAAACCGAACCCGCAGACCTTGTCATCACTAGGGCGTCTTTATTAGGTAAAATTTCAAGCCTTGTAGATGAGCTCGACGCAAAAACCCTCCCAGACGATGTCATAAATATTGACTACCCTGTGCTAAAATACCCCACCAAGGTTGTCTCTTTAAACTTTGACAAAAACCCTGTCATATCAGGCGTTTTGAATGGAATTAAGGGACAGTATTTATTACTTGAGAGCGGTGTGCTTAATGTGCGAAAGTTTAGCTCATTCCATCTTACACTCTCCACTTGATGACAACGACTAACTATATGAAGCTAACGGCAAAAGAATTTAGAAGTAAAAAAAACAAACGACTAACCCTACTAGGAATGTCAGGCGTTGGCAAGACGCACCTTGCAAAACTTATTGGAGAAAATGGTGGATGGTACCATTTTTCAGGCGACTACCATATTGGCGCAACCTATTTAAAGGATGAAATCATTAACAACATTGCCAAAAAAATGAAACAAGACCCATGGCTTCAGAACCTATTAGAAAACCAGTCTATTAGTGTCAATAGTCAAGTTAGCTTCGACAACCTAGAGCCCATTTCCGCGTTTCTTGGCAAAGTAGGCAACCCAGAAGAAGGAGGCCTTGCGATTGATGAATTCATTCGTCGTCAAGGGCTTTTTCTAGAGGCAGAAACCAAGGCCATGTATGACGTTCCAAGCTTTATCAAACAATCCCAACAATCAGGGTACGACAATTTCATAAACGATGCGGGTGGCAGTTTGTGTGAGTTGGGAGACAAAAAACTTTACCAGCTTTTGGCCAAGAACACCCTGATTGTCTACATTAAAACAAACAAAGAGGCTGAGAGGGTGCTCATAGAACGATCAAAAAACCAGCCCAAGCCAGTGTACTATCACCCAGACTTTTTTGCGTCTGCTCTGCAGTCTTACCTTGAAAAAAACAGCTTGGACTATGTTGCCCAAATAAGCCCTGATGCTTTTGTGCGCTGGGTTTTTCCAAGACTAGTTGAAGACCGTCTAGCAAAATATCAGGCGCTTGCTGACCAATATGGCTACTCCATAAAAAGCGACGACCTTTATCAATGCCATTCTGCAGATGATGTTATTAATCTTATTTCTAGAGCCCTAGACTGACATGCCATTAATAGCTCATTCCAAACTGCCCTCATTTCAGCGCCTTAAAAATCAAGGCGAAACAATACTTTCAAGAGACAGGGCAGAACATCAGACCATCCGAGAGCTTCATATTGGCCTATTAAACATGATGCCTGATGCGGCTCTTGAAGCCACTGAACGGCAATTCTTTCGCCTGGTTGGCCACTCAAATCAGATTGCACAATTCTATATGCACCCCTTCTCTCTTTCAAACATTAAAAGAGGGGTGAAAGCAGCCGAGCATCTAAAAAAGTATTACAAAACTTTTGACGAAATTAAATCTCAAGGGCTTGATGCGTTGATTATTAGCGGCGCTAATATTTCCCAACCTAGCCTTGGGCTTGAGCCCTTTTATGAGCAGCTAAGGGAGGTAGTAAATTGGTCTTATGAAAATGTCACTTCAACGCTATGTTCTTGCCTGGCAACTCATGCTGTTTTGGAATTCAAGTATGGCCAAAAGCGCCAACCTGTTGGCAAAAAACATTGGGGAGTTTTTCCTCATCAAGTGGTTGACAGGGACCATCCCTTAATCAGCGGAGTTAGCACTCGCTTTGATATTCCTCATTCTCGTTTTAATGAAATTTCTGAGTCACAATTTGATGAAGCTGGAGTTAAAATTTTGGCCAAAAGCTCAATTGGCGTCCATCTAGCTGTGAGCCCTGACTTGTTAAGAATTGTGTTCTTTCAAGGGCACCCAGAGTATGACACGATAAGCCTTCTCAAAGAGTACAAAAGAGAGGTTGCGCTTTACCTTGAAGACAAGGAGTTAAGCTATCCGCCAATGCCTAGCAATTACTTGTCTATAAAAAACCAGGCCGTATTAAACGAATACCGTGTAAACCTTGAATCCGGCAAAATGTCAATTAAAGACTTCCCTGAGTCACTTATTTCAACAACCCTTGACAATACTTGGCACGATAGCGCGAATGCCATTATTAATAACTGGATCGGTTGCGTATATCAAGTAACCCATGAAAAAGTTGGCAAACCATTTATGAGCGGCATCAGCCCAGACGACCCCCTTAGCCTTAAGAAGTGACAGATTTCGCCAAAGATCTATTGGCCTGGTTCCAAGAACATGGAAGAAAAAATCTGCCTTGGCAGTCAAGCCCTCCTGATATTTATCATGTTTGGTTGTCCGAAATTATGTTGCAGCAAACACAGGTTACTACTGTTGTTGACTATTTTAATAAATTTATAATCAACTTCCCAACAATGACTGATCTCGCAAATGCTGGCGAAGAAGAGGTTTTAACTAGCTGGGCAGGGCTTGGATATTACAGTCGCGCAAGAAACTTGCATAAAAGCGCTAAAATTATTTTATCGGAATATCAGGGCGTTTTTCCAACCAGCTATTCTGAATTAATAGCCCTTCCTGGGATTGGCAAGTCTACTGCAGGCGCTATCTTGTCGCTAGCATGCAATCAGTCTCGACCTATTCTTGACGGCAACGTTAAACGGGTCTTAAGCAGGTATCATAGAGTGGCTGGATATTATGGCGATTCTAAGGTTTTAAAAGAGTTATGGCGACTTGCTAAATATCACACGCCTTCTACACAAAACGCAGAGTATTCTCAGGCTATTATGGACTTGGGCGCTACAATCTGTGCGCCTCACAAACCTCTTTGTTCAAGGTGTCCAGTTTCCAAAAATTGCAAGGCAAACCTTTGCAACGATCAGGCCTCATTTCCTCAAAAAAAAGCAAGAACAATTAGGCCTGAAAAATCACTTGCATTTTTGGTTTACCGTAATTTTAAGGGCCATGTTTATCTAGCAAAAAGACCCAACAAAGGTATTTGGAGTGGGCTATGGAGCTTTGTCGAGTGCGAGGATAACAAAACCGCTATCTCTGCCGCCATTAAAGAACACAACTTAGAGGCGAGAATTGTTTCTTCGCTCCCTAAGTTTAAGCATAGTTTTACTCACTACCATCTGTGGATCCGCCCAATTATCATCAACTCTCCTGGCCTAGAAAAAGGCTATCACAATATTAATAAGTTAGCGTTAGGCCTTCCCGTGCCTGTTAAAAAAATAATCTCGTTGCTTGATTCTTCCAACCCAGCCAAAAGCAATGAGTAAAATATACTTATGCAATTAATTCGTGGCCTTCACAACCTAAAAAAACAGTCTGGCTGTGTGCTTACCATTGGAAACTTTGATGGCGTGCATACAGGCCATCAGGAAATTATTAAAAGGCTGGTGGAGAGGTCACATGAGCTAAGACTGCCATCCTTTGTTATTTCTTTTTCGGTCACACCAGAGTCTTATTTTGGTCGGCCAAAAGCAAGGCTGAGCAGCTTTAGAGACAAGCATTTATTTCTAAAATCGATGGGCGTAGATAAGCACTTACTAATTCGCTTTAACAATTCTTTTTCTCAAACAAGCGCAACATCTTTTGTAGAAAATATTTTGGTTGAAAAGCTTAAAATTAAACACTGCTTTATTGGCGACGACTTTCGTTTTGGCAAAGACCGCCTAGGCAACTACGAGCTTCTTGAAAAACTCTCTAAAGCAAACAACTTTGTCGCAGAAAAGGTAGGGAGAGTAAGCTTTGAAAGCCAGCGAGTTAGCAGCTCAGCAGTTCGGCGATGTCTTTCCTCAGGCAATTTTTCAATGGCAGAAAATCTTCTTGGTAGACCTTTTGCAATTAGCGGAAAGATTTCCCATGGAGATAAAAAAGGCAGAACTATCGGATTTCCCACAATCAACGTCGGCATTAGTCGAAGGCTTAGTCCCGTTCTTGGTGTGTTTAATGTCTTAGTTGAAACAAACAAAGGGGTTTATTACGGGGTGTGTAACGTTGGTAAACGACCGACAGTGGGCGGTGAAAAAACTCTTTTAGAGGTATTTATATTTGACTTTAATCGTGAAATATATGGTGAGCGCGTCACTATTATCTTTAAACAAAAGTCCCGAGAAGAAATGAAATTTGACTCCTTTGAAGAATTAAAACAACAAATTGCCAAAGATGTTGAAATCGGCAAGCAGTATTTTAGGATATAAGCCTCCACGAAAGCTCGAACCCTGCAAAAAACGGCGTTAATTTTGAGCCTGCAAGCTCATAATGATCTGGCACCCTCCATGGCGACTTCTCTAGAGTAATTTTTTCTTGGTTGTGGGGCAAGCCATAAAAATCTGGTCCAAAAATAGAAGCAAAGCCTTCAAGTCTTTCTATCGCACCTTCTCCATCAAAAGCTTCGGCATAAAGCTCGATAGCTGCATGCGCACTAAAAATACCCGCACAGCCGCAGGCGGATTCTTTTTTCTCTCGATCGTGTGGAGCAGAGTCAGTGCCTAGAAAAAATTTTGGATTGCCAGAGGTGGCAGCTTTTAGCAGCGCCTTTTGATCGGGGTTTTGACGCTTCAAGACCGGCAAGCAATAATAGTGAGGTTTAATTCCTCCTACAAGCATATGGTTTCTGTTTGCTAGTAAATGGTGCGGCGTTATTGTTGCTGCTAAATTGTTTTTACAATCAATCACATAATCAACAGCGTCTTTTGTTGTGATATGTTCAAGTACAATTTTGAGGTCCGGAAAATCTTTAACTACCCTATCAAGGATTTTTTCAATGAAGACCGACTCTCTATCAAAAACATCGACTTCAGGGTCGGTCACTTCGCCATGAACCAGCAACGGCACTCCTTCCTTTTGCATAGCCTCAAGCGCTGAATAAATATTAGCAATGTTTGTTACTCCGTTATCGGAATTAGTGGTTGAGCCTGCAGGGTATAGCTTTGCGGCATAAACTTCGGGCGTGGTGACAGCTTCAGCTATGTCTTTTGAGGTCGTGTTGTCTGTTAGGTAAAGAGCCATGAGCGGTTTGAAGCTGCTTGTCGTTGGTAGCGATTTCAAAATTTCTTTGCAATAAGCCTGAGCTTGCCGAGCGCTTTTTATTGGCGGCGTAAGATTGGGCATAATGATAGCCCTGCCCATTTGGGCAGCGCTCATTCCAACAACTGATTTCATAATTTGCCCGCTTCGAAGGTGAAGGTGCCAATCATCAGGCTTAATTAAATTTATTCTATTCATCTGGTTTTGCGTACTATTGCTAAACTACGCATCCCTTAATTATAATGTTAGCAAAAATAATCTTCATCAGCCGTGGCAATGTTTGTATTTTTTTCCTGAGCCACACGGGCAAGGCTCGTTTCTTCCGATCTTTTTGGTTTTTTTTGGTAGCGTAACATTAACAGGCCCTAGAACAGCCTTTGTTTTTTGGGGGTCGGGTTGTTCTGTCTGTGTTTTTTCAGCAGGCGCGCCGTCATCTACAGGCCTCTGTTTTTGTTCTATACTTACGCTGCACAGGGCCTTAACCATTTCAATGTTAATGGTTTCAAGCAACAAGGTAAACATTGAAAAAGACTCTCGCTTATACTCCTGAACTGGGTTTTTTTGAGCATAGCCTCGCAAAGTAACACTCTGTCGCAAGTGGTCCATTAAAGCTAAGTGCTCTTTCCAGTGATGATCCAGGGCTCTGAGCATTACCGCTTTTTCAAAAGCTCTCATGGTTTCGCCTCCAGTCGCCTTTTCTTTGGTGTCATGAGCTACCCCAAGACCACTCAAAACAATACTTAAGATTTCATCAATATCAAGACCCGTATCAAGGCTTTTTTGTATCGGCAAGTCAGTACCATATTCTGTTTTTAGTACGCTTTGTAAGCCCTCAATATCCCAGTCCTCTTCAAGTACTTCTGGAGAAATATACTCAGCAAATAGATTGCTAATTACATCATCTCTTATGGTAATAAACCGGTCCTTAACATCTTCGGTACCCGTTAATTCGTCTCTAAGTTGGTAAATCACTTTCCGTTGATCATTAGCTACATCATCAAACTCGAGAAGTTGTTTGCGGGCATCATAATGCATTCCTTCGACTTTTTTCTGGGCGTTTGCAATGGTTCGGTTCAGCCAGCTGTGCTCAAGAGCCTCGCCTTCTTTCATGCCAAGTTTTTTCATCATGTTGGCTGTTTTTTCAGAGGCAAAAATTTTCATAAGACTGTCCTCTAGGGACAAATAAAAGCGAGTAGAGCCTACATCTCCTTGGCGAGCACAGCGCCCGCGCAACTGGTTATCTACACGTCTAGACTCGTTTCGCTCGGTTCCGACAATATGAAGCCCTCCGGCGTTTATGACAGCTTTATGCTTTTCTTTCCATGCCAGTTTTTCAGTATCAGATGCTTCATCAGACAGACGGCCGCCCAAGACAATGTCGGTACCTCTTCCTGCCATATTGGTTGCAATAGTTACGGAGCTAGGAGCGCCAGCGTTAGCAATAATCTCCGCTTCACGTTGATGTTGTTTGGCGTTAAGAACCTCATGTTTAATCTTATCTTTCTTGAGTAATGAAGAAATGGTTTCCGAGCTTTCAATGCTGCTCGTGCCAACTAAAACAGGCTGTTGTGCCTTCTGACAAACTTTAATGTCGCCGATAATAGCATCAAGTTTTTCATCCATGGTGCCGTATATTAAATCCGATAGGTCAGCACGACAAGATTTTGCATTGGGTGGAACCACAACCACCTCAAGGCCATATATGTCTAGCAGTTCTGGCGCCTCTGTTTCGGCGGTACCCGTCATGCCTGAAAGCTTGTTGTATAGCCTGAAGTAGTTTTGATAAGTAATAGAAGCCAAAGTTTGGTTTTCTTGTTTTACGCTAACTCTCTCTTTGGCCTCAATGGCTTGATGAAGGCCTTCAGACCATCTTCTGCCGGGCATTGTTCTTCCCGTAAACTCATCAACAATGAGCACTTCGTCGTCTTTGACAATGTAGTCAACGTTTTTTTGAAATAGTACGTGTGCGCGTAAAGCCGATATTAGGTGTTTCAGCAATATAATATTGCTTGCGTCATACAAACTAGATTCTTCTGGAAGGGCGTCTGCCTTTATTAGTAGTTCTTCTGCTTTTTCATGACCGTCGTCTGTTAAAAACACTTGCTTGTTTTTTTGGTCAAGAGTGTAGTCGCCCGGAATATTCACAACAACCTCTTTTCCCTCTCCAGTTTCGGTTTGAAGTGTAAAAAGGGGAATCATCTTGTCTATAGCGATATAGACTTCAGCGTGATCGCCCGTTGGACCAGAGATTACTAAGGGCGTTCTCGCCTCATCAATTAAAATAGAATCAACTTCGTCAACAATTGCATAATTAAGTTTTTTTAGTGTTTTTTGATCTTGCGAAAATGCCATATTGTCGCGTAAATAGTCAAACCCAAGCTCATTATTAGTTGCATAAGTAACATCACAGTTATATGCCGCCTTCTTTTCTTCGCCAGACATTCCTGAAATTGCCACTCCAACCTCAAGACCTAAAAAGTTAAACACTTTGCCCATCCATTCGGCGTCTCTTTTTGCCAAATAGTCGTTGACGGTTACAATGTGAACCCCCTCGCCATTCAGGGCGTTTATATAGGCCGGAAGCGTCGCCACCAAGGTTTTTCCTTCTCCTGTGCCCATTTCTGAAATGCAGCCTTCATTGAGCACCATGCCACCAATGAGTTGAACGTCATAGTGTCGCAAACCAAGAACTCTTTGGCTTGCCTCTCTAACAACCGCAAAGGCTTCTGGCAAAATGCTTTCTAGAGAGCCTTCCTTGTCTAGTTTCTCACGAAACTGTTGGGTTTTAGCTCCCAGCTCATCGTCGCTAAGTGACTGCATGTCCTTCTCAAAAGAGTTAATCTCGGCAACAAGCTTTGTGAATTTTTTTATTGCTCGGTCGTGGCGAGAGCCAACAACTTTTGATAAAACATTATTTATAATACTCATATAGCGACAAAACAATAGTTAGACAAAACGTTGGTATTTTCTCATAGATGAAAGACAAAACAACAGCAAACCTTACAAATTTTAAGCCTCGAGGCAACCTAGGCGAATTGTTTGAAAAGGCAAAAATGCATAACCATTTTAATTCCCTGTTACAGGGCTTGCTGCCTCCTCAATTTAAGGGTATTACTTTATGTTTGGTTGAGGAGCAGAAGGCAACTCTTTTGGCGCCCAACCCTTCGATTGCATATCGCGCTGAAAAACAAAGGCCAGCGCTGTTGGCCATCATTCAACAGATCGACGGACTATCATTAATTAAAACAGTGTCGATCAAGCTAGACAAAAACTAATCATAGGTCACAGCGGTATGTTTTTTTACTTTTAAATAGGAATCATTTACTTTATAATAGTGCGGTTTTTTACTTAAATACTGAACAAACTCCTTTTCCTTATGCCAGAACAAACAATAGACTTAAAGAAAAGGCGCTTTTTAACTCAAGCAACTAGTGTAGTCGGTGCCGTCGGAGTTGGTTTTGTTGCCTGGCCTTTTTTGTCAACGTGGAAACCTTCAGCAAGAACAAAGGCTGCAGGTGCGCCAGTTGATGTAGACATTTCAAAACTTCAGACCGGCCAACTAGTTCGTGTTTTGTGGCGTAAAAAACCAGTATGGATTTTCAAGCGTGGCGCTGAAGCTCTTGCGGCGCTTGAATCTGACGCTGTTATTAAGAATTTGTCCGATCCAGATGGCTCTGGTTACTCTAAAAACCAGCAGCCTAAATACGTGACCACTAATTATCGAACTATTAAAAACAAAGAAGAGGTTGCGGTTATTGTTGCCGTTTGTACTCACCTTGGCTGCTCTCCAACTTATCGCCCAGAGCCTGGCGCGGCGGACTTGGGTGGCAACAACTGGAAGGGTGGTTTTTATTGTCCTTGTCATGGCTCAAAGTTTGACCTTGCTGGTAGGGTATATGCTGGCGCACCTGCTCCAACCAATTTGTTGATTCCGCCATATCATTATGTTTCTGATACACTTATTCGTATCGGGGTTGATCCAGAAATTTCATAAGAGAAAATCATGAAAAACAAACAAAGCTGGATAGACCAAAGATTTCCCCTCACCAAGGTTTGGAATGAGCATTTAGCCGAGTATTACACACCAAGAAATTTTAATTTTTGGTACTTTTTTGGCAGCCTTGCTCTTCTGATGCTGGTCATGCAGCTGGTTACTGGAATTTTTCTAACCATGCACTTTAAGCCTGACTCCGCGAATGCTTTTGCGTCAGTGGAATACATTATGCGTGACGTTGAATGGGGCTGGCTGGTTCGTTATCTTCACTCAGTTGGGGCTTCTGCATTTTTTGTAGTAATTTATCTCCACATGTATCGTGGCCTTCTTTACGGCTCCTATAAAGGTCCAAGAGAGTTGATTTGGGTTCTTGGGATGTTGCTCTACATCGTCTTAATGGCGGAAGCCTTTATGGGCTACGTTTTGCCTTGGGGTCAGATGTCTTACTGGGGCGCCCAAGTTATAATCTCCCTATTTGGCTCTGTGCCGGTGATCGGACCAGACCTGCTGGTTTGGATTTTAGGCGATTATGCTGTAGGGGACGCCGCACTAAACCGCTTTTTTTCTTTGCATGTAATTGCCTTGCCTCTTATTTTAGTTGTGCTCGTTTTCTTGCATATTGTTGCCCTTCATACAGTTGGTTCAAACAACCCTGATGGCATCGAGATAAAGAAAAACAAAGACAAAGACGGCATTCCCAAGGACGGTATTCCATTCCACCCTTATTTCACCGTTAAAGACACCATGGGCGCTGTCGCATTTTTATGGATCTTTTGTGCTGTAGTGTTCTACGCTCCGGGCCTTAACGGCTACTTTCTTGAGCACGCAAATTTTATCGAGGCCAACCCCCTTCAGACACCAGAACACATTGCGCCACTATGGTACCTAACCCCTTTCTATTCAGTATTGAGGGCAGTTCCTCCAATGTTTGGTTCACAATTTCCAGGCGTATTGGCGATGGGCGCGTCACTTCTTATCTTGTTTTTCCTGCCTTGGCTGGACAGAAGCCCAGTTAAATCTATTCGTTATCGTAGTCCAATTTATAAGTGGGTGCTTGGTGTTTTTGTTGTTAGTTTTGTTATGTTGGGGTGGCTTGGCATGCAGTCAGTTACTCCGCTTAATGTCTTCCTTGCTCGTGTTTTTACTGTCCTTTATTTTGCATTTTTTATTTTGATGCCCTGGTATACCTCTATAGGAAAAACCAAAGAGGTCCCAGAAAGGCTGACGGAATAACTTATGAAGATACGCACAAAAATAAAACTGGCTTTAGCTTCAACTTTACTTTCATTTAGCGTGCTTGCCGCTGGTGATCTGCATTTAGACCACGCCAATACCGACATCTCTGATACGGCCTCACTACAAAATGGAGCCAAGCTCTTTATGAACTACTGTTCTGGTTGTCACGCTATAGGCTTTATGCGCTACAATCGAATTGCTAAGGATTTAAATCTTAACGACTCGTTGGTCTCTAAACATCTAATGTTTGCCGGAGAAAAGCCTGGAGAAACAATCACAACCGCCATGCCTAAAGACGCCGCTAAAAAGTGGTTTGGAAACCCTCCGCCTGACTTGTCGCTGGTTGCAAGATCCAAGGGCACTGATTGGATTTATACCTACCTAAAAGGTTTTTATGAAGACGAATCTAAGGCCTTTGGCGTCAACAACAAAGTGCTTGCGAACGCCTCTATGCCTGACGTGTTGTGGTCGTTAAAAGAGGGGAAGCCTGAAGCAGAGTTTGATCAAGATGTTAGAGATATAACCAACTTTCTAGACTATGTAGGCGAGCCGGCAAAATTAATTCGTACAAGTCTTGGTGTTTGGGTTTTGTTGTTCTTGGGAGTCCTTTTTATCTTAACTTATTTATTAAAGAAAGAGTATTGGAAAGATGTCAAATATGGCATATGGCGCCCAAGAGACTAAATTCTGATACAATTTACAATTGCCACGGCGCCCCTTGACTGAGCGGCGCTATTTTTTTTAATTTTTTGGTGTAGAACTATGTTATCTAAGCCCAACCCAGCCTCAACCACTCTATACTCAGCCCCACAGGAATTAGAATCTCATGCTGTGCGCTTTATCATGGCGCATAAATCTATTGAGCGTGAAGTTTTGGAGCTCAAGTTTGACGAGATGCCTGAAGAGATTTTAGAGCTTAATCCTTGCCAAACTTTACCAACACTGTTCGACAGGGGCATGGTTTTATATGACTTATCGGTTATCATGGAATACCTAGATGAACGCTTTCCTTTTCCTCCGCTTTTGCCAGTCGATCCGATTGAAAAAGCTGAAAAAAGGCTTTTGATTTACCGGTTTACGCGCGCAGAAGGCTGCTGGTATGAACTTGTTAAGACCATTCTAAATGGCAACAAAAAAGACGCTAATGCAGCAAGAAAAACACTCTACGGAAACCTTATTGAGCTTCTGCCTTTATTTTCCCATAAGCCATATTTTAAAAGCGAATCAATGACACTTGTTGATGCCTGTATAGCGCCAATTTTATGGCGCCTAGATCTACTAGGAATCACATTAGGCGACAAAGCCAAGCCAATTACTTCTTACGCCAATAGGCTTTTTGAAAAAGAAGGGTTTAGTGATAGCCTTACTTTTGCTGAAAAGGATATTAACCAGCAGACACAATGAGCGGCGTTGTTCCTTATCTAATCCGTGCCTATTGTGATTGGATTGAAGACTCAAATTTTACGCCTCATATTTTAGTTGATTGCGAAAAAACTGGCGCCGTTGTTCCGGAAGGTTTAGCCAAGAAAGGAAAAATTGTTCTAAATATAAGCTCTACTGCTACAGAAAATAGACTAATAACAAACGACTCTATTAGCTTTAAAGCAAGGTTCAACGGAAAGTCTCAAAAAGTTATTATTCCTTGCGAAGCAGTTCTCACTATTTATGCCCAGGAGAATGGAGAGGGAATGTTTTTTGACAACAAGCTCGAGACCGAAGGCGGTGAAAACAATAAACCAGGCCTAACCATCTTAGACTAGCCTTTCAATCTCTGAACGAAAAGCCTCTAGGCTGCTTTCAGAGAATGAAATAATTGGCGTTTCGGTATAGGCAGTAAGCGCCTCTTTATTAGACAGCTTGTTGCTCTTAACTGCGTTTAAAACAACACACGCCACTATTAGCCTGTTTTTCTTTGCCGCTTCTAGCGTTAAAAGCGCCTGGCTAATTGCACCAAGCTCATCTCGAATCACAATTACCAGCGGCAGTTGGAGCTCAGTTGCCAGATCTGCGTTAAGAGCTGATTCCGCTATTGGGGAGTATAGTCCGCCAGCGCCCTCAACCAACACGAAGCTCTCACCAACATCTCGCTTACAGGCCAACACCAAGTCCTCAAGTGTGAGTTTTTCGCCACTATCGGCGCTGGCCAGTTCTGCGCTAGCCTCAATCTCAAAACAATATGGACAAACCTTATTTAGAGGCTCTTGATGTTGACAGGCTGCAGAAAGAGCAATTGCATCTTTAGGGACATAGCCTTGTTCGCTGAGCTCGCAGTTTGTTTCAACCGGCTTTCTAACCTTAACCGGTCTCTTTTTTGATATGTGGCGCACAATTTCAATTGCAACGGTAGTTTTCCCTACGCCTGTATTGCTGCCGGTAACAAAAACTCCCTTCATATCAATATTTTAGCCCAAGTTGATGGATGCAAAGTCATCATAAAAGTATAATGGCGTCAATGAAAAACAATCTACACACAAGTTTTTGTGGGATGTCTCTCAGCTCTCCTATCATTTTGCTTTCGGGTTGTGTTGGATTTGGCGAAGAGTACACCCGAATCAAAGGCTTTTCTAACACAAAGGTCGGGGCTGTCTGCCTAAAAGGGACAACACTTGAACCGCGACTGGGAAACAAACCTCATCGAATAGCCGAAACTCCCAACGGGATGCTGAACTCTATTGGGCTGCAAAACCCTGGAACAAAAGTTGTTATTGATGAAATTATGCCTTCTCTCAAAAAAAATGAAACACGGTTTATCATTAATATTTCTGGTTCGAGCGTCGAAGAGTACGGCGAGATTGCAAAACATTTTGATAACACTGATATTGACGCCATTGAAATTAACATTTCTTGCCCTAACGTCAAAGAGGGTGGTGTTGCTTTTGGAAATGACCCTGAAATGTCTTTTCGAGTTGTCGAAATTTGTCGCAAAAACACGACAAAGCCAATCATCACAAAACTCTCTCCCAACCAAACTGATATTGCAAAAAATGCAGCTCGATGCATTGATGCTGGAAGCGACGGTCTGGCTGTAATCAACACAGTGGCTGGGATGGCGGTTGATATTAAAACACGCAAGCCTGTTATTGGCAATAACCGGGGAGGCCTGTCAGGCCCTTCCATCAAGCCAATTGCTTTGTTGAAGGTACATCAGGTTTATCAAGTAAGCAAAAAACATAACGTTCCTATAATTGGCCAAGGTGGCATTACTTCAGCCAACGACGCCCTAGAGTTTATTATTGCAGGAGCGGCGACTGTTGGGGTTGGCACAGCGCTTTTTTATGACCCTCTTATTTGTGAAAAAATAAATACAGGAATTAGTCAGTACCTGTCAGACCAAAGCCTTGGCAGCCTGGACTCCTTGGTGGGCACTCTTCAACTTAACTAAACCATAATCTCATCGTCTTTTCAGAATGCAATACGAATATAACTCCAAAAAAATAGAGTCAGAAGCCCAGAAATACTGGCATGACAACAAATCATTTGTTGTGGTTGAGGACGAATCAAAAGAAAAGTTTTACTGTCTCTCAATGCTTCCATACCCTTCTGGAAAACTTCACATGGGGCATGTTAGAAATTATAGTATTGGAGACGTTATTTACAGATACCAAAAAATGCTAGGCAAAAATGTCTTACAGCCTATTGGATGGGATGCCTTCGGACTTCCGGCAGAAAACGCGGCAATAGAAAACCAGGTGCCGCCTGCTGGATGGACCTATGAAAACATAGGACACATGAAGGAGCAGTTGATTGAGCTCGGATTTGGTTATGATTGGTCACGCGAACTCGCAACCTGCCACCCTGAATATTACCGTTGGGAGCAGTGGTTTTTTGTAAAACTGTTCAATAAGGGCCTAGTCTACAAGAAAAAGGCGGTTGTAAACTGGGACCCTGTTGACCAGACCGTGCTTGCCAATGAGCAGGTGGTCGAAGGACGCGGTTGGCGCTCTGGAGCGCTCATTGAAAAGAAAGAAATATCTCAGTGGTATATGAAGATTACTGATTATGCTGATGAGCTTCTTGATGACATAGAAAAGCTTGATGGATGGCCAGAGGCGGTCAAGACAATGCAAAAAAACTGGATTGGTAAATCTGTTGGCATTGATATAGACTTTAAGCTAGATGACAAAAACACATTAACTGTCTTCACAACTCGGCCCGACACTTTAATGGGCGCAACCAGCCTTGTAATAGCCGCAGAGCACCCTCTTGCAGCCCAAGCCGGACAAGCAAGTACAACAATTCAGTCATTCTTAGATGAATGTAAAACGATGGAAACTTCAGAGGCCGCTTTGGAAACAATGGAAAAAAAGGGTGTTGATTCAGGCCTAACCTGTAAACACCCCATAACCGGAGAGGGCGTCCCTATTTGGATTGCAAATTTCGTTCTAATGGGGTATGGCACAGGAGCCGTTATGAGCGTGCCTTCACATGATCAGAGAGACTATGAGTTTGCAAAAAAATACAACATACCTATGCGGGAAGTAATCTCTCCAATTGACGACTTGCCAGACACCAGCAAAGAAGCTTTTGTTGAAAAGGGAACTCTTATAAATTCAGGTGACTTTGATGGAATGGATTTCAATCAAGCCTTTAAAGCAATTAGCAAAACTCTGTCCGAGCTCGGCCTTGGAAAACAAAAAATTAACTATCGATTGCGTGATTGGGGCGTCTCAAGACAGCGCTATTGGGGGTGTCCAATTCCAATCATTAATTGTAAAAGCTGTGGGTCTGTGCCTGTTAGTCTGGCTGAGTTGCCAGTAAAGCTTCCTGAAGATGTTGATTTTGATGGTGTGGGTTCGCCATTAAAGAAAATGTCAGAATTCTATCAAACAAAGTGTCCTAGTTGTGGCTTGCCTGCAGAACGAGAAACAGACACGTTTGATACATTTTTTGAGTCTTCCTGGTATTTTGCAAGATACACCTGTACTGATCAAAACAAGGCTATGCTAGATGAACGGGCCAACTATTGGCTGCCAGTTGATCAGTATATTGGGGGCATTGAACACGCTATTTTGCATCTGCTTTATTCAAGGTTTTTTACAAAACTACTTAGAGACGAAGGGATTATAACTAGCAGCGAGCCCTTCACAAATCTTTTAACCCAAGGAATGGTGCTGAAAGACGGCGCGAAAATGAGCAAATCAAAAGGAAACACTGTAGACCCCCAAAAGATGATTTACAAGTATGGGGCCGACACAGCGCGCCTGTTTATTTTGTTTGCATCGCCACCAACTCAAGACCTTGAATGGTCAGACTCAGGAATAGAGGGGGCGCATCGTTTTATTAATAAACTTTATCGCCTTGTAGTTGGGTTTATTGCGGAATCAAAAACACATGAAACGCCCTCTCTTGTGCCGAGCTCACTTAATAACGATCAAAAAGGGCTGAGGAGGAAAACCCACTGGTCACTAAAAAAAGTTGGCGATGATATTGGGAGGCGACACTCATTTAATACCGCCATTGCAGCCATGATGGAACTCAACAATACTCTTTCACGCTTTGTAGACAACTCTCCTCAAGGGATGGCTGTTCGACAGGAATCTATTGAGATTATGCTTAAGGCTTTGAGCCCTGTAATTCCGCATTTGTGCCACCACTTGTGGGCAGCACTAGGCAACAAAGAGGCAATGATTGATACTCTTTGGCCAAAGGTTGATGAGTTGGCCTTACTCCAAGAAGAGGTTCAGCTTATTGTTCAAGTTAATGGCAAACTTAGGGCTAAATTAATGGCGCCACTCGACGCAGAAAGTAAGTCAATTCAGGAGATGGCGCTTGCCGAAAAAAAGGTGGCAAAATTCACAGAAGGCAAAACAATTTTAAAGTTTATTATTGTGCCAAACAAACTGGTCAATGTGGTAGTCAAATAAAGCTTTAGCGGTTGAGCATTTGTTCAATTTGCTCTCTTAAAATTAGCTCCATTACAAAGCCCATTTTTCCCCCTGGCACAACCAAGGTGTTGGGGCGAGACAAAAACGAGTCGTGAACCATGTCTTGCAAATACACAAAGTCGCAGTGCTTATGGTCTCGAAATCTAACAACTACAAAGCTCTCATCAAGAGTGGGTATGTCTCGAGCAATAAAAGGGTTTGAGGTGTCAACCGTTGGCACGCGCTGAAAGTTAATGTGGGTTTTAGAGAATTGTGGTGTGATGTAGTTAATATAGTCCCACATTCTTCTATGAATTGTGTCGACAGTGGCTTCAGCTGAATAGCCTCTGTGCTCCTTGTCTCTGTGTATCTTTTGAATCCACTCAAGGTTAACTACTGGCACCACACCAATTAACAAGTCAACATATTTTGCAACGTCAATGTCGCCGTCTACAACGCCGCCATGAAGGCCTTCATAAAAAAGCAAGTTGGTGCCTTTCCCAGCATCTTCCCACGGCGTAAACTCTCCAGCCTTTTGTCCAAAAGGAAGCGCTTCTTCAACTGAATGCAAATATTGGCGTCTTCTGCAGCGTCCTTTTTCGCCGTATTCTTTGAAGGTTTTTTCTAGCTCGCCAAAAAGATTTGCCTCTGGACCAAAGTGGCTAAAGCGCCTGTTTCCAATTCTTTCTTTCTTCTCCATGACGCGTTTCATTTCATCACGGTTATATCGATGAAAACTATCACCCTCGATGATAACTGGATTGGCGCCCACGTTTATAAATATGTGGTTGAATGCATTTTTTACTGTTGACGTTCCGGCACCAGAAGACCCTGTAATAGCTATAACTGGATGTTTTTTTGACATAATTTTCTCTTTTCTAAGATTTGTAATTATTATCTTACAAATCTAATCGGGCTTTATTAATAATTTTCATAACAACTTGAATTAAGGTCGCCAGGGGCCTGTAACTACTTAGTAGTCTAAATTGTCAACTTTTAGGGCATTGTCTTCGATAAAGTTTCTTCTTGGCTCAACCTCGTCACCCATCAATGTTAAGAAAACCTCGTCTGCAGCGATAGCGTCCTCAATTTTAACGCGCAACATGGTTCGAGTCTCTGGGTTCATTGTTGTTTCCCAAAGCTGGTCTGGATTCATTTCTCCAAGCCCTTTATACCTTTGAAAGCCCTGGCCTTTTCTTGCCTCGTCGAATAAAAAGACAAGCGCCTCTGAAAAACTCAACGCCCTTGCCTCTTTCGCCCCTTTTTGCACATAAGAGTCCTCGCTAAACATGCTCTCTATATCATCAGAATATTTTTGAATTCTTTTGTAGTCTGGAGAACTAACAAAGCTTTGATCAAAACTAGTACTGTCGACCTCAACACCATAAAGCTCAAAGGTGTACAAAACCTCTTTCTTCTTATATTCAACCTTATGTTTTTCTGAAGCAGGCCCAAAGCTGTTCATTTTTTCTTGAAGCTTTTGACACCAAGTATTCATTTTTTTTGTGTTTTTTATGTCTTCTATTTTTGGCATGCCTAGCATGGCCTTTAACAAGGCTTCGTTATATTTTTTTCCTAGCCTTTCGATAATGCCCATTGTTTTGTAATATTTTAAAACAGTTTTTTCTAGTGCAATGCCTTCTATTGCAGGCGTTTCTTTGCTAGTAAACAGACTTGCATCAGTGATTGCCTCTTGTAAGAGATAGTCATTGAGCTCTTCATCATCCTTGAGGTAGCGCTCTTGTTTGCCTTTTTTTATTTTATAAAGTGGCGGCTGTGCAATAAAAAGATAGCCATTTTCAACCAGCTCAGGAAAGTGGCGATAGAAAAATGTCAACAACAGAGTTCTGATGTGAGCACCGTCAACATCAGCATCGGTCATAATAACGATTTTATGGTATCGAAGTTTTTCAATATCATACTCTTCTTTGCCAATACCACAACCAAGGGCTGTAATTAGTGTGCCGACCTCTTGTGAGGAAAGAATTTTTTCAAAGCGAGCTTTTTCTACATTCAATATTTTTCCTTTGAGTGGCAAGATCGCCTGTGTGCGTCTATCTCTTCCCTGCTTAGCGGAGCCCCCTGCTGAATCCCCTTCAACCAAAAAAATTTCAGACTCAGCGGGATCCTTGGTTTGACAGTCGCTTAATTTTCCTGGCAGTCCTGCTATATCGAGTGCGCCTTTACGGCGAGTCATTTCACGGGCTTTTCTCGCAGCATCTCGAGCCCTGGACGCCTCTAGTATTTTGCCAACAATAATTTTTGCTTGAGCAGGATTTTCTAATAAATACTCTCCCAGCTTTTCATTCACAGAGGACTCAACTGGCGCCCGAACTTCAGACGAAACTAACTTATCTTTAGTTTGTGATGAAAACTTAGGGTCTGGCACCTTAATTGACAAGATAGCAGTTAGCCCCTCCCTTGTATCTTCACCAGTTATAGCGGCTTTTTCTTTTTTTGCCAAACCAGAGCTATCGATAAAATTGTTTAGGGTGCGAGTTAGGGCCGCTCTAAGTCCAGCCAAATGTGCTCCACCATCTCTTTGAGGGATGTTGTTTGTAAAACAATAAACACTTTCTTGGTAGGAGTCACTCCACTGCAAAGCAACCTCTACATTAATGTCGTCTTTTTCTGTGTTGATTATAATAATGTCATCATGAATAGGGTTTTTAGACTTATTTAGATGCTGGACAAAAGCCGAAATACCGCCTTTATAAACAAAAACATCTTTTTTGTTTATGGCGAGGTCTTTTATTTCAATGTGCACGCCTGAATTTAAGAAAGATAATTCTCTAAGTCGATTGGCCAGCGTTTCAAACTTGAACTTAGTTTCAGCAAAAATATCTACGCTTGGTTTAAAGTGAATAGTGGTGCCGGTTTTGTCGGTTTTTCCAGTAACCTTTATCGGTGCTTTTGGAACACCAAGCACATAGT
>JAOMEO010000018.1 GCA_028345955.1 Candidatus Thioglobus sp. | reverse complement strand
ATCAGATATACAATGCACTGATCAAACACCAAGTTGTTTTTTTTCGAGACCAAGATCTATCCCCTGAAAATCATTTAAAACTAGCAAAAAGTTTTGGTGAACCGGAACCACCTCATCCGGTCTATCCTCATGTTGATGGTTATGAAAATATAGTTCTACTTAAGAATGATAAAGATGATATTCCAAATACTACCGATTGGCACAAAGACCTTACCTTCAGGGCCAACCCTCCATTCGCTAGTATTTTGCATGGTATAAAAATTCCTGATGTTGGTGGTGACACTCTTTGGGCGAGCATGAGCGCCGCCTATGATAATTTGCCAGATGGCTGGAAACAACACTTGGAGAATCTGGAAGCTATCAATGACATGGGAACTTTTAGGAATGATTTTTATAGAGATGGTGGCATTGAGTCTGTCAACAATGCACTTAAGAATGTCGGCTCAGCAGTGCATAAAGTTGTCGAGACACATCCTGTTTCTGGCTTGAAATATTTAAATGTCAACCAATCATTTACACGCAATATAGTTAATGAAAGTCAAGGTCAAAGTGACCATATACTGCAATTCTTGTATCAACATATTTCTAAACCGGAGTTCCAAGTCAGGTTTCGTTGGCGCAACAATTCTGTTGCCATCTGGGACAATCGGATTACACAACACTACGCTGTGCTTGATTACTTACCTAATATTCGTCATATGCAGCGCGTAACTGTTCTTAACGACAAAAGAGTGAAATAGTTTAATTTAGAGTTTACTAAAACTACTTTTTATATCTGAAATTAAGTCCTTTGCATCCTCAAGACCTATATTCAGACGAATAAGGTGCTTACCATCATGCACCCATTTTCCGTCACGTTTATACTGTCTTGCAGTTACAAGGCTTTTAAAGCCACCCCAACTATACCCAAGTCCAAACATCTCAAGTGAATTTATAAATAACGCGATTTTCTTATCTGAATATTTTTCTTTAAATGTAAATGCAAAGAGTCCAGATGCACCAGAGTAATCTCTCTTCCAGAGATTGTGCTGAGGATGTGATTCTAGGCCAGGATGAATTACACAGTCAACAATATCTTCTGTTTCAAGCCATCTCGCAATCTTAAATGCTGAGTTTTGAAGAGCACTGAGACGAACTTGGAGTGTTCTTAATCCTCTCAAAGCTAGGTAACAGTCATGCGAGTTTGTATAACTTTCAACTGTATGCAAGTACTCATCAAGCTCTTCTGAATATTTCTTATTTACAGTTACGCAACCTATTAAAACATCAGAATAGCCACAAATATACTTCGTAGCCGAGTGAATAGAAACATCAATTCCAAGATCCAAAGGTTTTAAAAATAATGGCGTAGCCCAAGTATTATCAATGACTGTAGGAATACCTGCTTTTTTTGCTATTTTCACAATCGCAGGAATATCTTGAATTTCAAAAGTATTAGAACCTGGAGACTCTAAAAAAATCAGTTTAGTATTATCATTAATATATTGACTAATTTCAGAACCAATATTCGAGTCTATATGTGTAATTTTAATATTGTATTTAGCAAGAACTTTATGGCAGAATCTCGCAGTGGGTCCGTAGACATTGTCGGTAAGTAGAACCTCATCGCCACTCTGAGTAAACGCCATTAATGTACATATAATTGCATTAATACCTGAAGGAAATGCACGTGAAATATGACCATTTTCAAGCTTGCATATAGCTTCTTCAAAGCTCTTCTGAGTTGATAAACCGCCTGTCCCGTAAGTGATTCCAGGGTACTGACCCTTCTCATGCAACTGCATATCCTCATAGCTTTCAAATAGAACCGTAGAACCACTTTGTATCGAAGGATTAATCGTTCTAATCTCCCTATCGCCATAACTATAGCTATAGTCATTCCAACCAATCAATTCACTGGGCTTACTCATACCTAAAGTACTATAATAAATTTGAAATCATCATAGGTGTAATTCTCTATTTTGTCCAGTAATTTATGTACTTAAAATAAATTTATAGAAGAATCGATTGACTAATAACGGGACATATATATATAAAGCTTGATCTCTTTGAGATTGATCATTCACATTGACTCTGGCGCACTCACCCCTAAAATACTTAATCCATTAACAAATACTTGCTTGGTTGCAGTAATAAGTAACAGCCTTGCTTGAGAAAGCTTTTTATCATCAATCAAGAAAGGACAGATGTTGTAATAGCTATGGAAATGGGTAGCCAAATCACGTAAATAATAAGCCAACTGGTGGGGTTCATATTGTAAAGCCGAGGATTCAATGACACTTTTATAACGACTAAGTTCTTTTAAAAGTGCCCTTTCACTATCCTCTGTAAGCAATGACAAGTCAGCCGTTTGACTCTCAAATTCAATGCCTTTGTCTACAGCTTGCCTAAAAACAGAGCAAATACGAGCGTGTGCATACTGGATATAAAAAACTGGATTTTCATTAGTTTTAGATTTAGCTAAATCAAGATCAAAGTCCATATGCTGTTCTGATTTTCTAAGAATATAGAAAAAACGAGCGGCATCATTACCTACTTCATTACGAAGCTCTTTTAAGGTCACAAAAGAACCGCTACGAGTTGACATTTGTAATTTCTTGCCTCCACGATACAAGTTAGCAAACTGAACCAGCAGAATTTCTAATTTATTAGGGTCATGATTAAGTGCAGCAATTGAGGCCTTAACTCGAACAATGTATCCGTGATGATCAGCACCCCAAATATTAATTATCTTGTCATAGCCTCGTTCAAATTTCTCAAGATGATAAGCAATATCTGAAGCAAAGTAAGTATGGATGCCATTATCACGGACAACAACACGGTCCTTCACATCTCCATATTCGGTTGTATTGAACCAAAGAGCTCCATCCTTTGGATAGATATGACCAGACTTCTTTAACTTATCAACACTAATCTTTGCCAATCCATCATCAATCAAAGACTGCTCTAAAAACCATTTCTCGAAATTAACACCAAACTCAGCTAAATCACTTTTAATACCTCCGAGAATACTCTCGATACCAACACGAAAGATGGCCTCATAACCTTCACCCAAAAGTTGTCTTGTTCTAACAATCAGTTCATCAATATGAGATTCTTTATCACCGCCTTGTTGACCATCTTTGCAAACATCTTTATAAACTAATGATGAACTTTTTCTCCACTTATCTCCATGCATTTCAAAGACGCTTTCAGCGATATCTATAATATATTTGCCTTGATAGCCGTTATCAGGAAACCTAAGTTTCTCCCCAGATAAAGCCAAATAGCGTAAATAAACACTCACAATCAGGATATTCATCTGCCTGCCTGCATCATTGACATAATACTCATTGTCTACTTTAAAACCAACAGTCCTTAAGAGATTAGAAACTGTTGCTCCATAAGCGGCTCCTCGACCATGACCTACATGAAGTGGTCCTGTCGGATTTGCTGAAACAAACTCCAAGAGCACACTTTTCCCTAAACCAATAGTCGACATACCATAACTGTCACCACTATCAATAATGTCATTAATCACAGCATTGCTTGATTCATCAGAAAGGAAAAAATTAATAAATCCCGGTCCAGCGATTTCTGTTTTTTTAACGAGTGCAGATTCTCCCAATTGATCAACAATGGTCTGCGCTAATTTTTTCGGATCACTCTTGATTTTCTTTGCCAATACCAATGCAATATTCGTTGCATAATCACCATGAGTTTTATCTTTAGTATGGTCTAGGCGAATCTTTGAAGGTAGCTCACTGAGCAAACCCTTAGCGATTAGGTCGCTAAGACTTTTAATAATTAGATCTTGTAGTTGCTCTTTCATTATTTATTAATAAAATCATTACATTATGAATCTAGAAGCTATTTTAGTTTAACTCTAATGAGCTTCTTGCCAATTTGATCCTATTCCTACATCAACAACTAAAGGAATACTTAACTTTAAAGCCTCTGCCATCAAAGATCTTAAATTTTCAGCATACTCTTTTGATTTTTCAGCTGGAACTTCAAAGACAAGCTCATCATGTACTTGCATAATCATCTTAATACTATTATCTTCCCTATCAATCCAGGCTTGAATATCCAACATTGCTTTTTTTATAATATCAGCAGATGAGCCCTGCATAGGAGCATTGATCGCTGTTCTTAATGCATGCTGTTGTAGCATTTTATTTTTAGCATTAATCTGAGGTAAATATAACCTTCTCCCCAAAATAGTTTCAACAAAGCCTTGTGATTTGGCCTTTTCTTTTGTTTCATCCATAAACTTCAAAACACCCGGATAGTTTTCAAAATAACCGTCAATATATTGTTTAGCTTCAGTTCGAGAAACATCAATTTGTTTTGCTAAACCAAATGCACTCATTCCGTAAATTAAACCAAAGTTAATTGCCTTAGCTTTTCTTCGCTGATCTTTTGTAACCTTCATAAGCTCAGTATCAAATACCTGGGAAGCAGTAGAGCGATGCACATCTACATTATTACGAAAGGCCTCAATTAAGTTTTTATCTTCAGAAATATGCGCCATAATCCTCAACTCGATTTGAGAATAGTCAGCAGCCATAATAACATTACCTTTACCAGAAACAAACGCTGATCGGATCTGTGCACCCTGTTCAGTTCTGATCGGGATATTTTGAAAATTAGGTTTTGAAGAAGAAAGCCTTCCTGTTGCAGTTACTGCTTGATGATACGAGGTGTGCAAGCGACCCGTTTGTCTATTTATTTGTTTTGGTAGAGCTTCTAAATAGGTAGAATTCAGTTTAGTTAATGTCCGGTAAGACATAATTAAATCGACTAATGGGTGTTCCAATAGCTTTAACGCTTCTTCATTTGTTGATGGTTGACCCTTAGCAGTTTTCTTTTTCGGTTCGAGACCCAACCCTTCTTTACTAAACAAAATTTGTTGGATTTGCTTAGGTGATTCAAGATTAAATTCATCTCCCGCTATTTCGAAAGCCTGAGTTTGAATCTTCTCCATTTCAGACTTAATTTGCACTTGTTGATTGAAGAGTGAAACTTCATCAACAAGTGCGCCATTGCGTTCCAGCTTTAGCATAATATTTACTAGAGGGAGCTCTAAGGTTCGATACAATGCCATTAATTTTGGATATTGTTGTAACTCGGATTCAAGGACTTTGTTTAACTCAGAAGTGACGATAACATCTTCACAGGCGTATGGAAAAGCCTCATCTATATTTACCTGATTAAAGGTCAATTGTTTTTTACCGCTTCCTGCTACATCAGCATAATGAATTGTTTTATGACCAAGATAATGCTCTGATAAATCATCCATATTGTGACGTGTCGCCACGGAATTTAAGCAGTATGATTTGATCATAGTATCGTCAACAATACCGCTCAAATCAATACCTATATTTGCTAGTATATGGGCATCATATTTTAAATTTTGACCAATCTTGCCAATAACTTGACTCTCAAGGATAGGCTTTAATGATTCCATTACAGACTTTCGAGACAATTGTTCAGGAGCATCTAAATAATCATGTGCAACCGGTAAATAGTAACTTTGATTATCAAGTAAAAATGCCAATCCAACAACTTCTGCATTCATATACTCTAGACTATTGGTTTCCAAGTCAAAAACAAAGGATGTACAATTTGATAACTGCTTCAGTAAAGATTTAAAATCAGCTTCTTTAAGAATCAGTGTTTGCGTAAATTCATTAAGAAGTAATGTGTTTTTTTGATCTTGGCCTTCACTCACTAAAGGTTCGATTGTCTCAGTTATTGGCTGTTCTTTTACTTGATCAGCTAATTGTTTAAGCCACATAGAAAAACCATATTCTGTATACAACTCTATTAATCCTTCTGTGTTTTCTCCCGGCTCATCATTAAAGACATTAAAAGGTAAATCGACATCAAACTTAAGTTGGGCTAATTGATAAGAAAGATCTAACAAATCAAATGACTCTCTTAACTTTTCACCAACCTTGCCATCTATGTTGTTTGCATTAGCTTTAACTCCTTCTACATCACCATACAACTGTAACCATTTTGTAGCCGTCTTGGGGCCTACACTTGGTACACCAGGTATATTGTCTGAAGCATCACCTGTCAAAGCTAAAAAGTCTAGGATTTGGTGTGGTCTAACACCCATTTTTTCTTTCACCATTTCTGCGTCATAAAGCGTACCCTTCATATTAAGTTGCTTGATATGACCACCTACTAGTTGAAAGAGATCTTTGTCACTACTCGCTATAATGGTCTCGATATTTTTTTCATGTGCTAGTTTAGCTAATGTTGCTATAACGTCGTCTGCCTCAACACCTTCTTCACAAATAAAATGAAAACCCATAGCTCTAATAATTTGGTATAGAGGTTCGATTTGAACAATCATCGATTCATCCGCGGGCTTCCTATTGGCTTTATATTGTGGATAAATTTGATGACGAAAATTTGATCCTTTGGAATCAAAAATCATAATTAGCTTAGCGCCATGATATTGTCTTTGTAAATGTTTAATCGCATTAATAACACCAAACATAGCGCCCGTTGGAAAGCCTTTATCATTACTTAAATTTTGTGACAAGGTCGAGAAGTAAGAACGAAATAAGTATGCCGAACCGTCGACTAAAATGAGTTGCTGAGCCATGCAAGAATTTTACCTCTAATCTCAGCTTTTTTTATGCCAAACTTACTTTTGAAAAACATAAACATAGTCAGATATTATTCTGCTTTTTTAAGGATTGTTAGCTAAAATATTAGTATGTCTGATGCACTCATTACCGCTGACAATATTTCACTTAATCATAATGGTAAAAATATCTTAGATGATGTTAGTCTAAAACTACATCCTGGAGAATTCATTACCTTGATTGGTCCTAATGGGGCTGGAAAGAGTTCCTTGATTAAAGTTCTGTTAGGAATCATTAAACAAGATAGTGGCCAAGTCAAACATAGTAATAATATTCGATTAGGCTATAGCCCTCAATCTTTTACCGCAAATCCTTTTATTCCAATATCAGTTGTCGATTTTTTGACACTCAACCAAAAGTCAGATAAAAACTTTACCAATCAAACATCTGAACTTACAGGCATCAAAGATTTACTAAATTCGCCATTAAAAAATCTCTCAGGAGGTGAATTACAAAAAGTACTACTAACACGAGCCCTACTTAACAAACCAAACGTACTTATTTTGGATGAGCCCGCACAACATCTTGATGTAGATGGACAGATGCAATTATACAAATTGATCCAAGAGATTCATCAAAAACAAAAATGCGCCATATTGATGGTTTCTCATGATCTTCATCGAGTAATGAAAGAGTCCACCCAGGTGCTATGTTTATATCACCATATTTGTTGTGAAGGTCTTCCAGAATCGATTCTAAAAGATGAACAATTTAATGATTTATTTGCTGATCAAATACATGAATTAATGGCTACTTATGAGCATCATCATAACCACCAACATGAACATTAGAGAAGACTCAAACTATTCTGACTGATATAATTAAGCCTTTTTTTTATTGACAAAATTATGAAGGATATTATTGAAGCGGCCTTTGAAGATCGTGCCCATATCACACCTGATTCAGCCACTATAGAAGTTAGACAAGCGGTTGAAGAGGTGATTCATTTGCTTGACACCGGCAAGGCCAGAGTTGCTGAACAAAATGGTATAGGAGATTGGCAGGTTAACGAGTGGTTAAAAAAAGCTGTTTTATTGTCTTTCAGGCTAGAAGACAACATTCCAACGACAGCCGGCTACACTCAATATTATGACAAAGTGCCTTCAAAGTTCGCTAACACAACGCCTGAAGAATTCCAAGATGCTGGTGTTCGAGTCGTTCCACCTGCAACTGCAAGACGTGGGTCTTATATTGCCTCAAATACCGTTTTAATGCCGTCTTATGTAAATATTGGTGCATATGTAGACTCTGGAACAATGGTTGATACCTGGGCAACTGTTGGCTCCTGTGCCCAGATTGGTAAAAATGTTCATCTTTCCGGAGGTGTTGGTATTGGGGGTGTTCTGGAACCATTACAGGCAAATCCTACAATTATTGAAGATAATTGCTTTATTGGAGCACGTTCAGAAGTAGTGGAAGGTGTAATCGTTGAAGAAGGTGCTGTCATTTCGATGGGTGTCTATATTGGACAATCTACAAAAATCTTTAATCGTGAAACTGGTGAAGTTACTTTTGGGCGAATTCCGGCAGGTTCTGTTGTTGTATCAGGCAACCTACCATCAAAGGATGGTAGTTATTCTTTATACTGCGCAGTAATAGTCAAGCAGGTTGATGCAAAAACAAGATCTAAAGTTGGTATCAATGATTTATTGAGAGGGATCTAAATAATCTTTACTTACTACCCTTGCTCATAAACAAAAAACCCACCTTTCGGTGGGTCTTTTATTGAGTTAATATGTTACTTTTAACGTGTAAAGATCTTGTATAACAAGCCCGCTGCAACTAAACCAACCAAGTTGGCACCACCAAGTGCACTGACTATTTCAATTAGGCTGCCAAGAATGTCCCCAGGAAGGAAAGCAGCATCATCCCCAAAGATTATCTGTACAACTACTGCAAGAGCAATTACTGCAACACCTGCCTCAGTTAACTTTCTGACCCATCCAATTATATTATCCATTAGCATAACATCTCTCCTCTAGAGGTAAAAGACAACCAACATATTTAGTTGATTGGTGCACTTTTTATAGTACCAAAAACATTGTGTCAAGTTTATTAGTAAGAAAATTAATAGTAAAAATTAACATTAAGCAAAAAAAAACCCGCCTCACGGCGGGTCTTTTATTGAGTTAATATGTTACTTTTAACGTGTAAAGATCTTGTATAACAAGGCCGCAGCTAGTAAACCGACTAAGCCGGCTCCACCAAGCGAACTAATAATACCAGTTAAGGTAGCAATTACATCCCCTGGAAGGAATGCAGCACCAGAACCAAAGATTACTTGTACAACTACTGCAAGTGCGATAGCAGCTACACCCGCTTCAGTTAACTTTCTGATCCAACCAGTTACATTATCCATTAACATAACATCTCTCCATAAAGTTATAAAAGACAACCAACATATTTGTTGATTGCTGCACTTTTTATAGTACCAAAATCAGCATGTCAAGTTTTTTTGAGGAAAAAACACTAAAAATAGAAGAAATTTTGTAGAAAAAATCGTAATTGTTGCAAAAAAACAACAGAAGATATTTTTAAATAGCTATAGATAGAAAAATACCAAAAAACAGTGTCATACCAACAAAATGGTTGTTTATGAAGGCCTTAAAATAGTCCATTTTTTGACGCTTCTTGATCAAAAATTGATGATAAATCATAATAAGTATAATAATTATTAAAGAAATATCATAAAAAGCCCCTAAATCGAATAAATTTCCAATTTTTATAAACACAATCATTAATAAAACTTGCAGTAAAGTGATGAAAATTTGGTCGTATTTTGCAAACAAAATCGCTGTTGATTTGACTCCAATTTTTAAATCTTCATCTCTATCTGCCATTGCATAAAGGGTGTCGTAAATCAGTGTCCAGAGTACGGTTGCGAGAAAAATCCATCCAGCTGATGCAGGTACAGTACCGGTTTGAGCGCTAAATGCCATAGGCACACTCATCGCAAATGCTAAGCCCAAAATTAACTGCGGTAGATTTGTCCAGCGCTTAGTAAAGGGATATAAAACAGCGAAAGCTATTGCAATAAATGAGATCTTAATGGTTAGTATATTGGTTAACAGCACTAAAGTGAAAGCTGCCAATCCTAAAGCAAAAAATAATAGTAAAGCTGCTTTTGGGCTAATTTCACCTGTAGTAATAGGTCTATCGCGAGTTCGAGCAATATGTTTATCAATCTCGCGATCAGCATAATCGTTAATTACACAGCCTGCACTCCGCGCAATAATTACACCAAAAGTAAATATGATTAATAAATCAATATCTGGCCAACCTCCAGCACTCAAAAAAAGTGCCCAATAAGTTGGCCACAAAAGTAAATATATACCAATCGGTTTATTAAGACGCATTAAACGGAAATAGGCATTCATAACTTGTTTAAAAAATCCTCAAGTTCGATTGCTAATGGTGCGACTACTTTTTGGATTTCGTTTGTCGTAGGATTTGTAAAAGTAACAGACTTAGCATGCAAAAATAGTCGATTCAATCCTTTTTCATTCATCACCTTATTAAACAAGTGGTCACCGTACTTATCGTCCTGTGCAATTGGGTGGTCTACATATTTTGCATGTACACGAATTTGATGGGTACGACCAGTTTCGATTTCAACTTCAACTAAGGAGGCACTATAGTCATCTTTTTGAAAATTCTTCAACGGATGAAAATGACTTACTGCTTGTTTTCCCTTAGAATCAATCACACTATATCTAGAATTTTGATAAATCGGAGCATCTACAGTATGGCGTTTTTTACTCCAAGAATTCTTGACTAGAGCGATGTAACGTTTTTCCATTTGGTGCTGTACCAGTTGCTCATGTAATGCTTTTAAAACCGATCTTTTTTTCGCTAATATCAAACATCCTGAAGTGGACCTGTCAAGCCGATGAACAAGCTCAATTGGTTTTTTATATTTAGCCTTCAAAGCCTCAACCAAACCAACACTGACATTACTCCCACCATGTACAGCCATGCCGTGATGCTTATTAAGAATCATCAAACCATTGTCCTCGTATAGAATTGATTGATTAAGTACATCTATTAAATTATCCGAGGGTTTTATGACTTTTTCAGAAGCAGTTTTTATAGGAGGGATACGCACAATATCTTCCAATTGCAGCTTGTACTCTGCTTTTTTTCGGCCTTTATTGACCCTCACTTCACCCTTACGAATAATTCGATAAATGTGAGATTTAGGAACACCTTTGAGTTGCTTTAACAAATAATTATCTAGCCGCTGCCCTATTGAAAACTCGTCAACTATTACAAGTCTAGCTGTTACATGAATAGTCATAAAGTCAAGAAAAAAATAATTGATTAAAATTTTGTGTTGTAACCTTTGCCATTTCATCAATACTGGTATTTCGAATTTCAGCGAGTTTTTCTACAACATAATAAGTATAAGCTGGACTATTAGGTTTACCGCGGAAAGGCATTGGTGTCAAGTAAGGACAGTCCGTTTCTACTAAAAGACGATCAGCTGGAATTTTCTTGGCAACTTCACGTAAAGGTTTTGCGTTATTGAATGTCAAAATTCCAGAAAAAGAAATATACATCCCAATGTCCAATGCAGCCTTAGCTGTCTCCCAATCTGCAGTAAAACAATGCATAACTCCTGCCTCAGCTTTTTCCTCCGATAAAATCCTAATGGTATCTTTTTGTGCATCTCTCATGTGAACGATCATCGGCTTACCAGACTTGTTTGAAGCTGAAATATGGCGACGAAAACGTTCTCTTTGCCAGTCAGCATCGTCTTTTTTAATGTGAAAGTAATCTAGACCAGTCTCACCAATCGCAATCACCTTGTCGCTTTTTGCGTAAACCAGTAATTCATCGACTTCTGGATCTATACAATTCATTTCTGTCGGATGAACTCCGACCGATGCGAAAATACTTGGGTGATCCAATGCCAAGTTGTGCACCTGATCAAAGTGCTCTAAATTAATGCATACACACAAAAATTTTGATACTGATAAGCCCTCAGCATGTTCCAGCATTGATTCAATACTGCCTCCAAAAGCGTCTAAATCAACACGGTCAATATGGCAATGAGAATCAACGATTTGCATAGAGGAAAATTATAACTGAATTTCTAAAAGTGAACGCTTGTCTGAAACAAAAGGTACTGTCATTGAATGCACCTTCACATTCAAATTATCGATATCCTCTTCATCAACATTGCTACCTTTCATCAACAAGTAGCGACCATTTTCTTCGAGAAGATGTTTGGTTAATTGAATTGTTTTACTCGCTTCTGCAAAAGCTCTTGAAGCAATTTGTGAAAAAGATTCCTTAGGTTTAAAGGACTCAACTCTACTATTTACTACGATTAAGTTTTCAAGGGCTAATTCGGATTTTACTACTTGCATAAATCGGCACTTTTTACCTACACTATCTAAAACAAACACCTCAGTTTCAGGTTTCATAATTGCGATTACAATGCCTGGCAATCCTGCACCTGAACCCACATCTAATAGCAAACCAGGTTGTATAAAATGAATAATTGACAAACTGTCTAACAAATGCTTTTTAACCGACTCAATTGGATCGCGAATAGCGCTCAGGTTATAGATCTTATTCCATTTAAGAATGAGTGAAAGATAATGAAGCAATTGCTGGATTTCTTTATCTGAAAGCGCGATATTCATCAACTCTGCGCCTGCGCAGAGTAACCGTTTTTTTTCACTCACGAGGGAGTTTTATAGGTTTTTAAATACACCAGAAGAATAGAGATAGATGCAGGCGTTACCCCTTGAATTCTACTAGCCTGTCCAATTGTTTCAGGTTTTTGTTCGTTTAACTTTTGTCTAACCTCGTTAGATAATGCCTTAATCTCAGTGTAATCAATATCAGCCGATAAATGAGTATCTTCATTTTTACGATATTTTTCAATTTCATCTAACTGTCGTTTGATATAACCCTCATATTTAATTTGATTTTCAACTTGCTCAATGAGTATAGTATCTTGCAAAAATGGTTTGGCCTTCTCAATTTTACTAAGCGTTTTGTAATCTATATTGGGTCTTTTAAGCAAGGCTTCCAAATTATACTCACGACCTAGTTTTATCCCCAGTACAGCTTCAGCTTCAGCGTCACCTGCCTGAATCCAAAAAGCCTTTAAACGTTTCTTTTCTGTCGCCACTTGTTCATACTTACCACTAAATGAACGCCAGCGAAGATCATCAACAAGGCCTAATTCTCGTGCCTGAGGTGTTAGCCTTTCGTCCGCATTATCCTCACGAAGCAATAATCGATATTCAGCTCGTGAAGTAAACATTCTATAAGGCTCACTCGCTCCCTTAGTTGTCAAATCATCAACCATAACGCCAATATACGACTCATCTCGTTTGGGAACCCATGGGGATTTTTCTTGCACCTGTAAGGCGGCATTGATGCCAGCAAGGATACCTTGAGCAGCTGCTTCTTCATAACCTGTTGTACCATTAATTTGACCTGCAAAAAACAATCCAGATATCTTTTTAACTTCAAGCGTTTGTTTTAAACCACGTGGGTCAAAAAAATCGTATTCAATAGCATAGCCTGGGCGGATAATTTTTGCATTTTCAAAACCCTTTATTGAGTGAACAAAGTCTTCTTGCACTTCATAAGGCAAAGAGGTGGAGATTCCATTTGGATATACCTCGTGAGTGGTAAGCCCTTCTGGCTCGACAAATATTTGATGAGAGTCTCTTTCAGAAAATCGTACAACTTTATCTTCAATCGAAGGACAATACCGTGGCCCTACGCCTTCAATATTGCCACTATACATCGGTGAATCTTTCAAGCCACTACTTATATATTCATGTGTTTTGGAATTAGTGTGTGTAATAAAGCACGGAATCTGCTGAGGGTGATCTGTTGAACTACCCATAAATGAGAAACTTGGTAAAGGCGTATCGCCATGTTGTTTTTGCAAAACATCAAAGTTAATAGTCCTTCCATCCAAACGAGGAGGGGTGCCTGTCTTTAATCTGCCAACTCCCAAATCATAAGAACGTAATTTCTGTGATAAGACGTTAGCAGGAGCATCACCCGCACGACCTCCTTGGTAATTTTGCTTGCCAATGTGTATCACGCCTCCTAAAAAAGTACCTGACGTAAGAATGACTTTATCTGCAAAAAATTCTAAACCCATTTGGGTGATGACACCTTTTACCTGATGATTCTCAATAATTAGATCATCAACTGGTTGTTGAAATAGAGTCAAATTTTCTTGATTTTCAAGTCTGCTTCTAATTGCTGCTTTATACAATATTCTATCTGCTTGCGCTCTGGTAGCCCTTACAGCTGGCCCCTTTGAGGCATTCAATGTTCTAAATTGTATGCCAGCCTTGTCTATTGCTTTGGCCATCAAACCACCCATAGCATCTATTTCTTTGACAAGATGTCCTTTCCCAATACCTCCAATAGCAGGATTACAGCTCATCTGACCTAATGTTTCAATATTATGTGTAACTAATAATGTATCAACACCCATGCGTGCTGAAGCAAGCGCGGCTTCTGCACCTGCGTGACCACCTCCAACAACAATGACTGGAAAATATTTACTTTGCTTCATTTTCTTTTCATCATTCCAATACAAAAGACCCGTAATATTACGGGCCCCTCATTATACGCTCTATGTTTTAGCTAATCTTCGAGTCTAACTCTCTTAAAACATAAGATTTACTAGTATTTATATCCAGCTTCGAACAAGGTATCTTGAGAAGAAGGCTGAGAACCTGCAACATAATCACCTGTTGAAGCTTCAGAGTTTGCTTGTGCTCTTGCCATTAAAGCTTTTTGACCGGCAACAATATCATTACCCTGCCATGCTTGCAAACATGATTGCTGTAATGCTCTGCCGTAAGAAAATGAGAAGCTCCTTGAACTTGGGCGATCAATACTATTCATAGTATTAAGATAGACAGAAGCATCCTCTTCAGTTAAACCACCAGAAAGAAACATGATCCCTGGAACAGCTGCAGGCACACAACGCTCCATTGTGCGTACAGTCGTCTTAGCGACTTCTTCAGAACCTGCTTTATTATCGTTATCTGCACCTGAAACAGTCATTGAAGGCTTTAATAAACTACCCTCTAGGAAAACACCATTTTCCGCACATGCCTTATAAACTTCCGTTAGAATTCTTTCTTGGGCCTCGGCTGTACGCTCAATAGTATGATCACCATCCATAAGAATCTCAGGTTCAACAATTGGAACAAGACCAGATTCTTGACAAATTCTAGCGTAACGAGCTAACCCCCAAGCATTTTCTTTGATCGCAAGATCAGTAGGACATCCATCAGCAGTAATTTGTAATACAGCACGCCATTTTGCAAAACGAGCACCACGCTCATAATACTCTGCTGTTCGCTCGGCCAAGCCTTCTAAACCCTTACACCAAGTTTCAACTTTGTTAGCCCCTGCAAGTGGACTCAAACCTTTGTCAACTTTAATTCCAGGAATGATTCCCAACTTATCAAGTTTCGAAATCATGGTTTCACCATCTATATGATTTTGATATAACGTCTCTTCAAAAAGAATAGCACCACTTATGTATTTGCCAAGCCCTTCTGTAGTAAACAGCATGCCACGATAAGCTTGACGGTTCTCTTCTGTATTTTCCATATCGATACCAGCAAGGCGTTTGCCAATCGTTGGTGTTGATTCATCAACCGCAAGCAAGCCTTTTCCTTTTGCTGCTATACGATTAGCTGTTTCTCTCAATTCATCTTGTTTATTAGTCATTATTTTCCATCCTCCATATTTCACTATTCTATTTTAAACTGACGAAAAAAAACGCTTATCTAGGAAAATCACCCAAATAAACGTCATTGTCTTGTCTTAATAACCGACTTTGGTCACTAAGAGTGGATTATTATACTTAATAATTTCCTTCTCCAACACGAACTATCTTTATCATGTTTGTTCCACCTGATTTATCTTTGTGCATTCCCTTAGTTATTATTACTAAATCCCCATCTTCCACAGCCGACTGCTTCTGAAGATTTTCTACCACGTGGCTGTTAATGGCATACCAATCATCAGCACTTGTTTTTTCCACACCGCAAGGGTATACACCCCTATACAAAGTTACCTTTTGTAATGTTTTCTCCCTATCAGACATCGCATAAATTGAAATATTTGAACTAATTCTAGACATCACCAGAGCAGTATTTCCTGTTTGAGTCAGTGATGCAACAACTTTGGCACCAATATGATTTGCAGCATACATGGCACTCATAGCAATCGAATAATCAACGTCTTCAAAGTTTGAGTGAAGTCTGTGACGAGATAAGCTTGCTCTTCGACTTTTTTCAGCCTCAAGACAAACATCACTCATTGCTTTAACAGCATTGACTGGATATTCACCAACGGCGGTTTCTGCTGAAAGCATTACAGCGTCTGTACCATCAAGTACGGCATTGGCAACATCAAACACCTCGGCCCGAGTGGCAATGGGATTAGCAATCATTGACTCTAACATTTGTGTTGCCGTAATCACAATCTTATCACTAGATCGAGCTAATTTGATAAGCTTTTTCTGAACTGCTGGTAACTGTGGGTCTCCGATTTCAATCCCTAGATCTCCACGAGCAACCATAATTCCCGTTGACTCATTTAATATCTCTTGGATTACTTCATCTGCTAATGATTCAGCTCGTTCAATTTTCGAGATAACACTTGCATTTGAACCGGCCTCTTTTATGAGTTTTTTAGTTTCACGTACATCATCTGCATTGACAGGAAAAGATAGTGCAACGTAGTCAGCATCAGCCTTTGCTGCAATTAAAATATCTTTCTTGTCTTTATCAGTTAGGGCGTGAGCACTCAATCCTCCGCCACGCAAATTGATGCCTTTAGAGTTATATAAAATACCTTCTTGAATGACGGTTGTTACAATCTTTGAGCCTTCAGTACGTTCTACTTCAAGAATTATTTTTCCATCATCTAATACCAGGACATCTCCGGCTTTAACATCATTGGGTAAAGACTTATACGCAATACCAACAGAATTTTGATCGCCTTCATTTTCGTCTAAATTTGCATCAAGTGTAAACTTGTTGCCATTTTTTAATTCAACTTTATTATTTTTGAAAGCAGAGATACGAATCTTTGGACCCTGAAGATCCATTAAGATACCGATGTAGGTATTGTTTTCTTTTGCATAGTTTCTCACTGCCGCAACACGGGCCAAATGTTCCTCCTCTCCGCCATGAGAAAAATTGATGCGCACAACATTTACACCAGCATCTAAGATACCTTCCAATACTCCTGGTTTATCGGTTGCTGGACCCAGTGTTGCTAGAATTTTAGTTCGTCTAGTAATAATTACTCCTCTGTTCTGTTTTCTAAAACTTCTACTACTGGTAATTTCTTACCTTCTAGAAATTCTAAGAAGGCGCCACCACCAGTTGATACATAGGATACTCTGTCTTCAACATTAAATTTATCTAATGCAGCAAGAGTGTCGCCACCACCTGCAATTGAAAAAGCTTTGGATTCTGCAATCGCATTTGCCAAGCTTTGAGTACCGCCTGCAAATTGGTCAAGCTCAAACACGCCAACAGGTCCATTCCAAACAATCGTACCAGCATTGTGCATAATCTCAACTAATTCACTAGCAGAATTAGGTCCAATATCAAAAATCATATCATCTGCTGCAATATTGCTTGAACTTTTAATTTCAGCAGTCGCAAACTCAGAAAACTCCTTTCCACAAACTACATCAGTTGGTACAGAAATTGTACAGTCCTTCATCAAAGCTTGTGCTGTTGGAATGAGATCATGTTCACACAAAGATTGACCAATAACATGGCCTTGGGCAGCAATAAAAGTATTGGCAAGCCCACCACCAACTACTAATTGATCAACAATTTTTGAAAGGGCATCTAATACAGTCAACTTAGTTGATACTTTTGAACCGCCAACAATTGCCACCATTGGTCTCTTTGGGTTGTCAAGTGCCCTTCCAAGAGTTTCTAGTTCACCTACAAGAAGTGGTCCTGCACAAGAAATAGGAGCAAACTGTGTGACACCATAGGTCGATGAATGAGCCCTATGTGCCGCACCAAAGGCATCTTGCACACAGATATCGCACAAGGCTGCCATTTTTTTTGATAAAGCTTCGTCGTTCTCCTTTTCACCTTCGTTGAATCGTACATTTTCACAAAGCGCAACTTCACCATCTTCTAACTCTACACCATCAAGCCAATTAGATATAAGATTCACCGGCTGACCAAGTAATTTGGTGAGATTTTTAGCTACAGGCTCTAATGAGAACTTTGCATCAAACTCACCAGCAGTTGGCCTACCGAGGTGTGCAGTTAACAGCACTTTAGCGCCAGCTTCTATTGCATAAATAATAGTTGGTAGAGAAGCGACAATACGTTTATCATTCGCAACTTCACCATCCTTAATTGGGACATTTAAATCCTGCCTAATTAAAACACGCTTACCTGATAAATCTAGGTCGGTCATTTTAATTGCATTCATTAATTTCTCCCCATAAATTCAAATAATTTATTCGGTGATATGCCCAGCTAAACGAAGTAGGTTGCATGTATAACTGTACTCATTGTCGTACCAAGAAACTAGCTTAACAAATGTTGAATCCATTGCCATCCCAGCCTCAGCGTCAAAAGTTGATGCGTAAGTACTACCAATGAAGTCAGTTGAAACCACCTTCTCATCTGTGTAATCTAAAACTCCTTTCATAGAGCCTTCTGAAGCAGATTTCATTGAAGCACAAATGGATTCATAGTCAGAGTCATTATTTAACTCAGCAGTTAAATCCACTACTGAAACATCAGAGGTTGGTATACGAAAAGCCATTCCAGTTAATTTACCGTTTAACTCAGGCAACACGACACCCACTGCTTTAGCAGCTCCAGTTGATGAAGGAATAATATTTTCCAAAATACCACGACCACCTCTCCAGTCTTTAATGGAAGGTCCATCTACAACTTTTTGAGTTGCTGTTGCAGCATGTACAGTTGTCATTAAGCCACGCTTAATGCCCCACTCATCATGAAGTACTTTGGCAATCGGCGCCAAACAATTAGTTGTGCAAGAGGCAGCTGAGATGATCGCTTGACCGTCATATGAATTATGGTTAACACCATAAACAAACATAGGTGTTCCGTCTTTGGAAGGAGCTGATTGAATGACTTTTTTTGCGCCTGCATCAATGTGAGCTTGACAACTATCTTCTGTTAAGAAGAATCCCGTAGCGTCAATCACTAAGTCTGCTCCGATCTCGTCCCACTTTAAATCAGCAGGGTTGCGCTCTGCAGTTAAACGAATCTTTTTACCATCAATAACGAAATTATCACCTTCAACAGCGACATCTTTACCAAAACGACCATGAACTGAATCATACCTGAGCATGTAAGCCAAATAGTCGTTGTCAAGTAGGTCGTTAATTCCTACAACTTCTAAACCATTAAAATCTTTCTCAATCGCACGAAAAACCATCCGACCAATGCGACCAAAACCATTAATACCAACTTTAACTGCCATCTTTTTACTCCTTAAGTATTTTAACCTAACACTGACTCAACAGTTGAAACTACGTTCTCTACTGTAAAGCCAAAATGTTTAAACAAATCTCCCGCAGGTGCAGATTCACCAAATGTCGACATAACCACAACACCTCCATCAAGACCAATATATTTATACCACGACTCTGCAACACCAGCTTCAATTGCCACACGTTTAACTCCCGGTGTTAAAACAGAATCTTTGTAATCCTGGTCTTGGTCATCAAACACATTGGTAGATGGCATTGAAACAACTCTTACTTTCCTATCAGTCATTGCTTCAGCGGACTCAACTGCTAAGCCAACCTCTGATCCAGTGGCAATTAAAATAATTTCAGCTTCACCTTTGCAGTCCTTGAGAACGTAGCCACCTTTTTCAATATTTCTGACTTGGTCATCCGTACGCTCCATTGAAGTCAATTTTTGGCGCGAGAAAATTAATGCCGTTGGTGCATCAACTCTCAGCATTGCCATTTTCCAAGAAACCGCTGATTCAATTGCATCACATGCTCGCCAAGTTTGAAAGTTGGGAATTACTCGAATTGTAGATAGTTGTTCAACTGCCTGATGTGTTGGACCGTCTTCACCTAGACCAATTGAATCATGACTATAAACAAAGATAGAACCGATTTTCATCATTGCCGACATACGAAGAGCATTACGCATATACTCCATAAACATCAAAAATGTTGCACTATAAACCTTGAGTCCACCATGAAGAACCATTCCATTCATCATCGCTGCCATACCAAACTCACGAACACCCCATGAAATATAATTACCGTTCGCATTATTAGCATTAACAACAACACTGCCAGACCATTTGGTCATGTTAGAACCTGTTAAATCAGCTGACCCTCCAAACAATTCAGGAACAATTGGTCCCATTGCTTCAATCGCATTTTGCGAGGCTATTCTGGAGGGAATATTAGGCATTTCTTCTTGAGTTTTAACAATGTATTTGTCCATTTCATCAACAAAATTAGCAGGTAATTCACCTGACATGCGGCGTTCAAACTCGGCTGCTTCTTCTGGAAATTCGGCCCTATAAGCCTTAAATTTCTCGTTCCAAGCTTCTTCAACTTCAGCTCCTTGTGCCATATGATTCCAGCTGTCATAAATTTCATCTGGGATTATAAATGGCTCATGATGCCAACCAAGCTGCTCGCGAGTTTTAGCAACCTCTTCTTCTCCCAGAGGTGCACCATGACAATCGTGTGTGCCGGCCAAGTTGGGGGCACCAAAGCCAATCACAGTACGTGTACAAATAAGAGTCGGCTTATCTTGATTTGACTTCGCTTCTACAATAGCTGAGTTAACCGCAACTGGGTCATGTCCATCAACATCTGCAATGACATGCCAGTTATATGATTTAAATCTTCCCGGGACACCTTTTTCCATCCAGTCACCAATATGACCATCAATAGAGATATCGTTATCGTCCCAAAAAGCAATTAATTTACCCAAGCCTAATGTTCCGGCCATCGAACAAGCTTCATGCGACAAACCTTCCATCAAACAACCATCGCCCATAAAGACATAGGTATAGTGGTCAACAATAGAGTGGCCAGTTTTGTTGAAATGTGCAGCAAGAGTTCTCTCGGCAATTGCCATACCAACAGCATTTGAAATACCTTGACCTAATGGTCCTGTCGTCGTTTCCACTCCATCCGCGTAACCATACTCAGGATGCCCTGGAGTTTTAGCATGCAACTGACGAAAATTTTTGATTTCATCAATACTTAAATCATAACCCGTCAGGTGTAACAAAGAATAAATTAGCATCGAGCCATGGCCATTGGATAAAACAAAGCGATCTCGATCAGCCCAATTTGAATTGGTAGGGTTATGCTTTAAATGGTCATTCCATAAAACTTCAGCGATGTCAGCCATTCCCATAGGTGCGCCTGGGTGTCCAGACTTTGCTTTTTGGACAGCGTCCATGCTTAAAGCACGAATTGCGTTCGCTAATTCTCTCCGTGAAGACATGTTAGATATTGGTTTATTCAAAAGCGAATATTATACATTTTTTTTGCCCTTTTTTCTGTGCCAAAAAGGCACTATTAGCGCATAAACTGACAATAATTTTCACTTATAATATAGTCTGATAATGAATTATCAGTAATGAATACTAAATGGAAGAATCCTAAACAAAGGTGCTATAAAAAGACGCTATTAAAAGTGAGTTAGTGACTCACTTCGATGGTAGGTGAAGCTTTTAGGACGTCAACAGCAACGACCTTGTATTCAGGACATTTCGTTTCTTCATCCGTAACGGCACTTGTCACCTCGTTAATTAACACTTCAGGAAAGTGGAAGGTTGTTCTTACAACACCCTTCTTAACGCGGTCAGTCACTTCAACATCAAGAGTGATTTCGCCGCGGTCAGACTTCAAAGTTGCTCGATCACCAGTTAGAAGTTCTTTTGCTTTTGCATCCCTAGGATTAATCATGATAACGTCTTTTGGAAGAAGCTCAACATTCGAGGTTCTTCTAGTCATCGTTGCACAGTTGTAGTGTTGAAGTTCACGACTTGTAGTTAAAATGAATGGGTACTCATTTTTGTGCTTAACAAGCTCTTCGCTTTCTCTCCAATCATAATAATGGAACTTACCCTTACCACGCTTGAATTCTCCAATATGCAATATCTGCGTATCTTCACCCTTCTTGTTAACAGGCCACTGCAATCCAGTAGGACTTGCACCTAAACCTTCCCAAGTAATACCTTCGAAAAAAGAAACAACACTGGCAACCTCTTTGAGCACTTCAGCAGCATCATAATCAGGCTGGTCAAAACCTAACTTGCGCATCATTTCAACAATGATTTGACCATCTGTCTTGGTTCCAGCAAGTGGCTTAACAGCTGCATTAACCTGTTGAACTCGACGCTCAGTATTAGTAAATGTTCCACTCTTCTCTAGGAAGGTTGTACCAGGCAAAACAACATCTGCCATTCTTGCCGTTTCACTCATAAAGATTTCCTGAACAACAAGCAAGTCTAGTGAATTCATAGCCTTAACAACGTGGTGAGTATTCGGGTCTGTTTGCACAACATCCTCGGCAAAAATCCACAAAGCTTTAAGTGAGCCATCTATGGCTCCATCAAACATTTCAGGAATCTTTTTACCAGGCGTTGTAGGCATTGGCAGTCCTAATCTGTCCTCATAAAAATCTTGTACTTCCTTTTTATCCATCCATAAGTAACCTGGACCATGGTGTGGTTGACATCCCATGTCTGCAGCACCTTGCACATTATTCTGACCACGTAGCGGGTTAACGCCAACACCAGGCCGACCAACGTTATTTGTCATCATAGCCAAGTTAGAAATCAGCATCACTGTTTGAGAGCCCTGGGAGTGTTCAGTGACACCTAGACCATGGAACTCCATTGCATTGTTAGCAGTTGCATAAGCAAGAGCTACTGCTTTAACTTCTTCTTTGTCTAAACCACTAACCTCAGCCATTGCATCAACATCAATGCCTTTGATTTTTTCAAGGACCTCTTCACCACCTTCACAACGTTCTTTAATAAACTCATGGTCGACAAGGTCAGCTTCAACAATGAAGTATTGCATCATGTTAAGTACGGCAACATTTGTGCCCGGCTTAAGTTGTAAATGGTAGTCAGCCATACGAGCCAATTCAGTCTTCACTGGATCAATCACAATAAGTGTTGCGCCAGCCATCGCTTGCTGTTTAATTTTTGCCCCTGTGACAGGGTGAGCAGCTGTCGGGTTGGCGCCAATAACTATCATTAAATCGGCTAAAGGGATATCAAAAGCTGAGTTTGTTCCAGCTCCAGTACCAAAAGATTGCTGCATCCCCCAAGCAGTTGGTGAGTGACAAACTCGAGCACAACAGTCAATGTTGTTGGTACCCACTAATTGACGAATCATTTTTTGGAACATATAGTTTTCTTCGTTAGTGCAACGCGCCGATGAGATCCCAGCGATCGCATCTGGACCATGTTCAGCTTTGATTGATTCAAATTTGTCTTTGATAAAGTCTAAAGCTTCATCCCATGAGCAAGGAACGAGTTCCCCGTTTTTTCTAATGAGTGGTGATGTTAGTCTGTCTTCATGGTTATAGAATTTGAAGGCATAGCGACCTTTCAGACAGGTATGTCCAGCATTGACTGCATCTTGAGGTGCTCTTATTGACAACACTTCATCATTCTTTACTGCAACCTCCAGATTGCAGCCTACACCACAATATGAACAGGTTGTGCGAACCGTCTTATCAGCTTCGACTGATTTTGACTGGAAAACATCTGAAATCGCCGATGTTGGACAAGTTTGCGCACAAGCACCGCACGAAACACAAGAAGAATCACCGAACAGCATATCGTTATCAGTTGTAATTCGTGATTCAAAACCACGACCTGTCATCGTCAGTGTGAACTGACCCTGAACTTCATCACAGGCACGAACGCATCGGGAACAGTTAATACATTTAGAAAGATCCATACGCATATAGGCATGCGACAAATCTTTTTCACGGTCAAGGTGATTCTCTCCCTTTGCATAACGAATTTGTCTAACACCAACACTTGCAGCAACATCTTGTAACTCACAGTTACCGTTTACTTCACAAGTTAAGCACTCTGGCGGGTGGTCACTAAGAACCAACTCAACGATGTTTCTACGAAGCGTTTTAATACTATCAGAATTGGTATAGATTCGCATACCAGGATTAATCGGTGTATGGCATGACGCTACTGTTCTCTTTGGCCCATCTTCTGTGTGTTGAACTTCAACTGAACAAACACGACAAGCACCATAAGGTTTTAGATTGTCGTCATCACAAAGTGTTGGGATAATTTTTTCACCCAAGGATTTGTTACTAAATTCTAAGATAGAGGTTGAGTCGTCAAATGGAAACTCAACATCATCAATGAATACACCTTGTGGATTATCTGACATACTACTTCTCCATTAAAGGTTTAAACTCGTCATAACAGTGCTCGAGTAAATTTTTAATTGCAAGTGGTAGACCACCGCCTAGGGCGCATAGCGAACCTACTTCCATTGTTTCTAATAGATCATTAATCAATTCTTCTGAGAATTTTTGATCTTTTTCTAATGCTGATTCTAACATTTCTTTACCACGAGTTGCGCCTAATCTGCATGGAAAGCACTTGCCACAAGACTCGTGAGCTGTAAATGCGAACAAGTGTTTTGCATACTCGACCGCAGAAAAAGATCGAGGAATGCATACAAAACTTGCATGACCGAGCAGAAAACCACCTTCATCAAAAGATTCGAAATCTAGTGTAAGAGTCCTGAGAATATCAACTGGTACCACTCCACCGAGCGGACCCCCGATCTGTATAGCTTTAATATCGTCATTAAATCCACCACCAACTTCATCAATAATGAAACCCATAGGAGCTGCCATATTGACCTCATAAAGGCCTGGATTGTTAAAGTAGCCATCTAGAGAAATAAGTTTCGTTCCTGTTGATTTGCCATTACCGATTTTCTTAAAGGATTCACCACCGAGTTTAAAAATAACAGGAACAGCTGCTAAACTTTCGACATTATTAACAACTGTTGGTTTTTTGTACAAACCTTCGACTGTTGGAAAAGGAGGACGTACATCCACTTCAGCGCGACGACCCTCAATAGAGGCTATCAGTGCAGTCTCTTCACCGCAAATGTATGCACCTTGACCTTCAACAACACTCATGTCAAAGTCAAAACCACTACCGAGAATGTTTTCACCTAACAGCCCCAATTCACGAAGCTTTGCTAAGGCATCATTGTTCGCCTTAATGGATTCAGGATACTCACCACGAATATATAAAAAACCCTGCTTTGAGCCAATAATATAGCCACAAATGACCATACCAAAGAGTAGCTTTAGAGTTTGCTCCTCAAGTATATATCTATCAGAAAATGCACCAGGATCTCCCTCGTCAGCATTACAAACAACATATTTCGGACTCGCTTCTTGGGCCTGGCAAAATTCCCACTTCATCCCTGTCGGGAAGCCTGCACCCCCACGTCCACGAAGGCCTGATTCTTTCAGTATGGCAATTAAATCAGCCTTATCAGAGGCAAAAGAGGTTTGTAGTAGATCCTTAAAATCGTCATAACTAGAGAAGACTTCGTCTTCAACCAAGAATGAAACATCTGCGTATGACTTCATTTCATATTTAGTGCTCGTATGCTTGCCTGCAACAATTTGATCTAGTTTATTGATGTCATTGCCTGAATAATTTTGACCATCATAATAAAAAGCACTATTTTCATAACATCTACCTAGGCAAATCATCTCACCAATATTCTCTGCACCAAACTTGTCACTTAATTTATCAATAACCGCGTCTTGGGTACCTCGACAAAGACAAGCACTTCCTTGACAAACAAAAGCTTTCTTACTTTTAAAATCTTCGCCTAAAAAATCATAAAAACTCTTCGTACTATGAATGGTTGAAATACCCATATTGTATTCACTGGCAAGTTGGCTGTCACTACTATCAGATGGGCTCGCAGTAATCTTAGCAAACAAATTGTTTTTGTCGTCTTTTTTGCCTGACAGTAAACTGATATTTCTAGACATTGATTCTCCTAAAACCTTTCTTTGATGCGCCATGCACCAGTGTAGATATTATATTTCTTTTTTTTGATAAAACCAATTAAAGTAATATCAAATTTCCCTGCTAAATCTAGGGCTAATGAGGTTGGAGCCCCAATACCTACAATCATTCCAATATCTGACATCAATGCCTTTTGAATGATATCGAATCCCAAACGACCCGAGCACATTACAAACTGCTCAAGAGGGCGCAACATGTCATTACACCTAATATGACC
>JAOMEO010000017.1 GCA_028345955.1 Candidatus Thioglobus sp. | reverse complement strand
ATCTATAAAACTATTTTCAACACTTAGTTTGGTTACCCCTGATAGGGAAATAATCACAAGCAAAATCAAGGTGACAATGATCTGCCTACCAAACTTATCAGTAATAGTTGCAAGTTTCTGAACAATTGGAAATTGGTCAATATGGTTGTCAACTTTAGGTTTAGGCAATAGAATCATTAAAATAGGAAAAGAAATAAAAGAGATTAAAAGAGCAATACTGACACCGATACTCATCATTAGTCCAAAATCAATTACAGGGCGAACATTACTCATAGTAAGTGAGGCAAATGCGGCGATAGTAGTGATTGTTGTTAACCAACACGGTCTAATCATTTGTTCGAGGGTTTGTCTAATTAAATTACCCAGTTCAGCCTCTGGATTATTTGTGGCTAGCTCTCTATATCGGACCACCAAATGAATTGTGACTGATAGGGTCATCACGAGTAACAAAGAAAAAAAGTTTGCAGAGATTACTGTAACCTTCCATCCGATAGCTCCAATGAAACCAGTCATCAAGAGTGCTCCAGTCACACTAATCATAATTGGCATTAAAACCCATCTTATGCTGTGAAAAATTATTGCAAGAATAATTGACATTATTAGGACGACCGCTAGACTAAATAAAATCAGGTCACTTGTTATATAGGCAATGACATCGTTTCTTATCATTGGCACCCCACCCAAAAAAAGACTCGCATCATTGCGATATTCATCCATTGTGGAGCGTATCTTCTTAATTGTGTCTTTTAATATTTCATCATCGAGTATAACTGTTGGGTCAGTTGAGCTTAGTGGGATTAAAAGTGCAGTTGTTCTAAGGTCTTTACTAACAAGATTATTTGCATAAATTGGACTGGATTGAAATTCACTTTCAATGAAAGACATGTCAGCTTTTCCATTGTCAATAGTGATTAGATCACTGGCTAGATCAACTAAAGAGAGTGGTGGAGATTTAAATAAAGAGACATCTAGTATCGAGATGACAGAGTCTACTTCTTCAATGCTGAGTAAGCTATCTCTAAAGGATCTAAGGTGTTCTAATTGTTCAGCATTGATAATGCTCTCTTTTGCAGTGTAACTGATAATGAGGGACTCTTCAGAACCGAAAGTCTCTTGTGTTTCAAAATAGAGTTCAAGGTTATCGTCTCCTTCCAGAGAAAGGGAATCAGATGAGGCATCAAGAGAAAAGTATTGAATTTGTGAGAGTGTTGTTACTATAACGATTAGCAGTAGAACTAAAGACCAAGCTGGCTTTTTTATTAGAAGGTTGAAAAAAGAATTCAACATATCACATAGATTTGCCTAAAAAGCAAATTTCACTGAGGGCTCTGCACCTTTCATGTAATCTAGATGTGTTTCAAAAAGTGATTTGGATTGCCAATCATTTTCACTAGTTCGTTGAACAAGTGTTGCTTGCATTTGGTTTATGGCACCTACCACCATAAATAGTTTGCCACCTGGTTTAAGTAAGCGAAAAAAGTTCTCGTTTTTATTTGGTAGAGCACAACCAATCACAATGATATCGTATTGTTCGTTGTCAAAATTGTATGCTAATGCATCATCATTTATGAAAGTAATATTGTTCAGATTAATTCCTTTGACTTTATTTTGTGCTAACTGACTTAATTGTTCATCGAGCTCTATAGTTACAACTGACTGAGAAAGTTTTGCAAGTACAGAAGTGAAATAACCACTCCCTGTCCCAATCTCGAGAATATTTTCGTGACCCTGTATATCAAGACTATCTAAAATTCTACCTTCTATCTTTGGTGAGAACATCTTTGCGCTACCGACCAGCGGGATTTCAATATCTGCAAAGACCAAACTGAGATACTCTTCTGGTACAAAATTTTCTCTGGGGATGTCACTTAAAGCTTGGTTTGCACGAACATTCAAACCACCCCAAGGTCTTATTTGCTGTTCAATAACATTTTTTCTTGCTTTCTTGATATCCATATTTTCTACTTATTTTTTTGGCATTAGATCTGTAATAGTACCTTCCGCCATTTCAGCAGCAAACGCAATTGTTTCTGAAAGTGTTGGATGAGCATGTACTGTCAGTGCAATATCACTCATATCACAACCCATTTCGATAGCAAGACTAGCTTCTGATATTAACTCACCAGCATTTGTTCCGCAAATACCCATACCAAGGATCTTGCCTGTTTCAGAGTCAAACAAGCCCTTAGTAATACCTTCACTTCTTCCTATACTCAAGCTTCTACCTGAGGCGGCCCAGGGGAAGACTCCTTTTTTAAACTTGATACCTTCTGTTGTTAGTTCTTTCTCTGTTTTACCGGTCCATGCTACTTCAGGATCCGTATAAGCTACTGAAGGAATTGTAAGAGCATCAAAGCCAGATTTTTGTCCACAAATTACTTCTGCAGCAACCTTAGCTTCGTGGACAGCTTTATGGGCTAACATTGGCTGACTTACAATATCTCCGATAGCAAATATATTGTCTACATTAGTTTTCATTTGTCTATTTGTTGCAATAAAGCCATTTTTATCAATAACAACACCTGCTTTTTCTGCATCTAAAAGATCTCCATTTGGTGAACGACCTATTGACACTAAAACCTTATCAAAGGTATCCGTTTTAGGTGCATCTTTGCCTTCAAAATTAACTTTAATTCCTTTTTTGATTGTAGTCATTTTAATGACTTTAGTATTCAAAAAGATATTTGAATAGGTTTTTTTGATGCGCTTAAAGAGTGGGTTAATAATATCTTTATCTGCAGTCGGGATAAGTTGTTCACTCAATTCAGCAATCGTAATTTCGCTACCTAAGGCATCATAAATTGTTGCCATTTCAAGACCAATAATTCCGCCACCCACTATAAGTAGTCTTTTTGGTATATCGTCTAGTAAAAGTGCATCTGTAGAGTCCATAACTCGCTCATCTTCAAATGGAAATATTGGTAATTTAGTTACCCTTGACCCGGCAGCAATGACACAATGTTCGAATTCAATAATTTCTTCAGTCCCTTCAAGTTTAACTTGATTAGTAGAGAGAAATCTTGCGTAACCGGTCAGCACCTTTACTTTTCTGGCTTTTGCAAGAGCCGTGATACCACTAGTTAGTTTACTAACTGTAGTTTCCTTATTTTTCCGAACACTCCCAATATCAATTTTTGGACTTGCAAAATTTACACCAAGTTCATTAGCAGACTTAGCTTCATTGATGATCTGAGCAGTATGTAGGAGAGATTTTGAAGGAATACAGCCAACATTTAGGCAAACACCGCCTAAGTTGTCATGATTTTCAACTAAGACAACCTCCTTACCGAGATCTGCAGCACGGAACGCAGCAGTATAGCCTCCAGGTCCAGAGCCGATAACTAAAACTTGTGTTTTAATCATAATAACATCTCCGTAATATTTCTAAGAACTTGATTGAGGTCGGCCATGAATCTTGCTCCTTCTGCGCCATCAATGACTCTATGGTCATATGAAAGTGCGAGTGGAAGAATTGCGGTAGGTTCAAAAGTCTCACCATTCCATATTGCCTTAATCTGTATTCGAGAGACACCCAATATTGCAACCTGTGGAGAATTTATAATAGGTGTAAACTGGGTTCCGCCAATACCACCTAGGCTTGAAATGGTAAAGCCTGCATCTTTCATCTCTTCCGCTTTTAACAACCCTTCTCTTGCCCTTGCTGAGGTTTCTGTTAGCTCTTGAGCAAGCTCAATTAAGGATTTTTTGCCAACATCTCGAACTACTGGTACAACTAAACCATTAGGAGTGTCCACAGCAATTCCGAGATTAAAATATTTTTTGATTACAAGATTCTCACCATTTTCGTCTAGTGAGGCGTTAAAGTTTGGATGATTTTTTAGAACTTGAACAACAGCTTTCATTATGAAAACTAATGGACTCAGCTTAATATTTCTTTCTTTTTGATGTTGACGGAATTGCTCCATTTGTTCAATATTGACTTCGTCAAATTGAGTAACATGGGGTATGGTTGTCCAGCTTTGTGTTAGATGCTTTCCCGATATTTTCTTAATTCTCGAGAGCGGTATTATTTCCACCTCATCATCAACGTTTCCAGTAGTTACAATTTTTTTAACATAAGACTTTAAATCTTCTGCAAGGATTCTTCCTTTTTGACCGGAACCGGTAATATTAGATAAACTGACACCAAGTTCACGAGCAAGTTTTCTGATGGAAGGTGAGGCATGCGAGCTTGGTTCAGTATTTAAAGAGATTTCTTCTTTCGGTTGATCAGACTTGTCGGACTTATTTTTAGTTAGCGTTGAATCCTCAGGTTTCACCTCTGGTTCTTTTTCTTTAGATTTCACAGAAGGTTCAGATTCACTTTCAGCGGGCTCGGAGTCACTTTCAACATTGAGAATGAGATCACCATGACTTACTTTGTCACCCACCTTAATTGCTATATTAGTTACTTTACCTGAGAAGGGAGCCGGAATTTCCATTGTAGCCTTGTCAGTTTCTAGCGTAATAATGCTATCATTTTCTTTGACAAGGTCGCCAATTTTAACCAATATCTCGATAACATCAACGGAGTCAAAATCACCAATGTCAGGCAAATTAACGTTTTTTGTGGTAGACATATAGATTAAATAATTAGTTTATTATTCGCGCAACGTAATTATCCCAAAATTAGCCTAGTAAGGGCGATAAATGCTAAAATAATTTCGCATACTAAAATCTTAAATCATTTTCTAAAAAACCCACTCTTTGATACTTTCAATTTAGGTTGTATTTATGGCGTTAGCACTGTCTACAGAAAAGTTAACTAAAACCTATTCAAATCAATTGAAGGCACTTATAGGGATAAATCTTAAAGTGGAAAAGGGTGATTTTTTTGCACTTCTAGGTTCCAATGGTGCTGGAAAAACAACTGCAATAGGAATTATATGTGGACTGTTAAAGAGTACTGCTGGGTCAGTTGAAATTAATGGACTTGACCAAAAAACGCATGTCAATAAGATTAAGAGAATGATCGGTTTGATGCCTCAAGAATTTAATTTCAATCCCCATGAGCCAAATATCGAGATTTTGATTAACCAGGCCGGTTATTTTGGTATAGCTCGAACTGAAGCTACAATTCAAGCAGAAAAGTTACTAAAAATAATGGAACTATGGGATAGACGTTTTGATATTGCTCAGTCTTTATCTGGCGGAATGAAGAGACGCTTAATGCTTGCAAGAGCATTAATGCATCAGCCCGAAATATTAATTTTGGATGAACCAACAGCTGGTGTAGATGTTGAGATACGGCAATCAATGTGGGCATATTTAAAACAACTAAATAAAGAGGGCGTGACGATTATTTTGACGACCCATTATTTAGAAGAGGCTGAATCACTGTGTCGCAATATAGCGATCTTGGATAAAGGTGAATTGGTTGAACAGTCAAACATGAAAAAACTCCTTTTAAAAGCAAAACATCAAGTCTTAATTCTTGAAAGTATCGATAAATTACCAGAAAATATTGCTGTTGAAAATTGTGACTGTGAAATTTTAGATGACCATACTTTACAAGTATTCCAGGGAGAATCAACTTCGATTTCTGATGTAGTTATTGCGTTGTCAGCTCAAAACATCAATGTTTCTCATCTACGTAGCGCACAAAATCGACTTGAAGCGTTGTTTTTGTCACTTACCAACTAAGTTATACATTATGTGGATTGCATATAAAACAATTGTATTTAAAGAGGTTCGTAGGTTTTCACGTATTTGGATTCAAACTATAATTCCTCCAGTTATTACAACCTCACTCTATTTACTTATATTTGGTGGACTGATGGGTAGCAGGATTGGTCAAATGCAAGGTGTCGACTATCTACATTTCATCGTTCCAGGGATTATTCTTATGACTGTTATTATGCAGTCCTACGCCAATACTGTTTCTTCATTTTTTATGGCTAAATATAACAATAGTTTTGAAGAGTTATTAGTCTCTCCTACTCCTAACTGGATTATTCTAATGGGATATATAAGCGGAGGTGTATCAAGAGGTTTCTGTGTTGGACTCGCGGTCACCTTTACGATTTCTTTTTTTGTAGAGATTAGACCTTACAGTTTCTCTATTTTGATAGCCACATTCTTTCTAACTTCCATAATGTTTTCCCTTGCTGGATTTATTAATGCCATATTTGCTAGGACTTTTGATGACGTTTCAATCATTCCTAATTTTGTTCTTTTGCCGCTAACTTATTTGGGTGGAATGTTTTATAGTATTGATATATTGCCAAGTTTTTGGAGGGGTTTGTCTTCATTTAATCCCATCTTTTATATGATGGACTCCTTTAGATTAGGCTTTTTAGGCATCGGCTCTGTCGAACTTTGGAAAGCTTTTATGGTGCCCCTGGCGATGATTCTTTTGTTGGTCTTGATTGCCAATTATCTTCTAAATAGAGGGGTAAGTATTAAGACTGAGTGATTTAGACGCTCTATAAGCCGACCCAATAGTAAATTGAGCTTCATTTACTTTCCCAGATAGCTTCCTTGATAGCCGGAATGAGCACCGATGAAGTAGGCCAATCTTCGCAATGTTGATAGCGGTGGGCAAGGCGAATTTTACCTGTTTGATCAACGACAAATTCGCCAGGCAACTGCCATGGGCTATCTACCAACCCCCCATCTGTACCGTGACGTGATTTCTGCAATTCAGCACCAGTCTCATAATCGATTCGTAGGTACTCTTCGGGCGCATCATAGACAATTTGAGAGGGTTTGCCTTCCAACAAGTCGTAGGCCTCATAGACGCTAAAAGTTGGATCACACAAGACAGGGCATGGTATGCCGTTCCTTTGGCTGTAGTCTTTAGAACGCTCAGGTTCACCTTGACCAATCACGACGACGGAAGCACCTAACTTGATGTAGTCCGCATATTCATTTTGCAGACGATTAGCACGGTCAACTCCACAACTACAACCGTAATGACGCCAGAACAAAATTAAGGCTGGGCCGTTACTCCAAAAATCGCGTAAATGAACTAATTTACCGGATGTATCCTGTAATTCAAAATCAGGAGCTAAGTCCCCAACTTGTAATGGTAATTTAGTCCATCGAAGACGCGTCGGACCTTGCTTCCAAAGGTCTAGCCATTCTTTTTCTGCGGCTTCAATTTGGTTATCTATTAATGATGTCATACTTCGCTCCTAGAAATATTATTAAAGAAATTTAATTATAGCTCAATTCAACTAACGCCTTTAAACCGATATCGATTGTGTTTCCTATAGCTACATCATAGTCTATGATTACATCGCTCTCAGTTGGTGCACTGATCACTGTACAAATTGTTCCAGCACGGTAACCCATCTGGCTACACAAATGAAAAAATAGACTAGATTCCATTTCCATATTTAGCACCTTCAACCCGTCAATATTAAGCTTTGAAAGGCTGCCTTTGATATCGGGCAACGTGTTTTTCAACCCGTCAACGAAACGTGAGGATGGACCATAAAACCCTGGAGAAGAAACAGTTATTCCAACTTCGAAAGCGACGTTATGATTCGTTGCTTGATTTATCAAAGCTTCGGTTACTTCAACAGATGCCTTTGACGCGTACGGAATAATTTTCCCCTTGAATCTTGATGTGTTAGGTGTGTCCTCATTCAGAATTTGTTCTGTCGCCGTCTCAATTATTTTGACTATCTCATCTTCTGGTGGTTGGTTGTAGTAAATTCCTGTACTATCTAGGCCGACTGCATACGAGGCGATCGCAAGTGTTCCGGGCGAGATATCAGGCTGAACACCACCGGATGTTCCAAGCCTTATGAATGTCATCGGTGAGCAGTCGCTATTCCGTGTGCTATTTTTAAGATCGAATTCGTGGGCAATGAATGCCTCTACCAAGGCAATTTCAACATTATCTGTACCAATTCCTGTTCCAATTACAGAAACTGGAATACCTTTGTATGTTCCAGTAAAAGTTAGGTATTCTCTATTCGAAATTTCACACTCAATCGTGTCGAATTCTTTGGAAACACGAATTGCGCGTGCAGGATCTCCAACGATAAAGACATTGTCCGCAATGTCACCCTTTTTTATACCCAAGTGGTAGAGCCTTTCATTCACGACAACGATTTCAGATCTATCAATCATCAAGGTAATAGGACAGGGGAATTATCAAGACTAAATGACATCTTCTTCTTTATTAATTAGTCTTTTAATGTTGTCTCGGTGGGTATAAAAAATAAGTAAACTGATTAAACCAATTATTAGAGTTGACACCATATCGCCGGTTATCAAATAGAAATATAAAGGCGAAAGTGCAGTGGCTATCAATGCAGACATGGAAGAGATCTTTAAAACTTTAGCGACCACTAACCAAATAATGGAAAAAATCAAACCCGCTAAAAAGTTAATTGCTACAAGCCCGCCAATATAAGTTGCAACACCTTTGCCACCCCTGAAACGAAAAAACACTGGAAAAACATGACCTAAAAAAGCGCAAAGTGCAGTTAATGTTAATGCAGTTAAACCAAATCCATAGTACACTCCAATGAAGACAGGGACTGCTCCCTTTAAACCATCAAAGAAAAGAACAAATGCAGCTATTTTCTTTCCTCCCAACCTAAGAACATTGGTAGCACCAGGATTTTTTGAGCCTTGAGTTCTCGGGTCAGGTAAGCCTAAAGCTTTACTGATAATGATTGCACTAGAAATAGAGCCAATCAAATAACTTATTATTAAAAGCTGATAATATGAATCAACCATTTTAAACATTTCTCCTAATTGTTTAACTACACAAAAGTCATTAAGAACAAAAAACAAATTATATCAATCTAATCATATATTTGTAGCGTTCAAACAAATCCTCAAAGGTATCATAATAGCTTTGTTGTTTTCAAATTTACTATGGATATTATTTTTATACAAGGTCTTAAAGTTGATACTGTCATTGGTATTTATGATTGGGAGCGAAAGATTCGCCAAGAAATTGTGCTGGATATTGAAATGTCAGCGGATATATCAACTGCAGCGAGTACTGATCATATTGATCAGGCTTTAAATTACAAGGATATCTGCAAACGTTTACGCAGCTTTGTGAGTGATTCTGAGTTTCAGTTAGTTGAAACTTTGGCTGAAGAGATTTGCCAAATAATTATCAAAGAATTTGGTGTTCAGTGGGTCAAATTAAAGCTTAACAAAGGTGAGGCTATAACTGGCGCAGAGGGCGTTGGTGTTATTATTGAAAGAACCATGGAATAATGAGCATAGTGCACGTAAATATTGGTTCTAACCAAAATAGGCGAGCTAATATTCGTCTTGCCGTCAAGGCTCTTGAACAGCATTTTTTAAATATTGAATTATCATCACTTTTTGAAAGCCCTTCTGAAGGCTTTAAAGGAAACGACTTTTATAATGTTGGTGTGAATATAACCACACTCAAGACAAGTAAGGAAGTAGTAGATATTTTGCGTGATATAGAGAATTCTTTAGGTAGAGATCGTTCTTTGCCGAAATTCTCATCGAGAATGATTGATCTTGATCTCGTTCTTTATGGTGGAATTATAGATGACAGTTTGAATGTCCCACGTAAAGACATATTAAAATATGCATTTGTTTTGGCACCTCTTGCTGAACTTAACCCAGAATCAATTCATCCACTAGAAGGTTCTTCATATCAAAATCTTTGGAAAACATTTCAATCTAAGCAGGATTATGATTTGAGGCAGTATAATGTTGAAAAACTTTTCGAATAAATGACTACGACGATGAAAAAATTAACTGCCATTTCTACACTTATTGTTATCTCAGCTTTTGTTTTTTTTACAAATACAACTCAGGCAGAGTATGTTGCAGGTGAAGATTATGTTATTCTTGATAAGTCTGTCAAAACTGAAACAGGTTATCAGGTTGAGGTCAGAGAGCTTTTTTGGTATTTCTGTCCGCATTGTTATAGCATTGAGCCTTTGGTCAATAATTGGTTACTAACATTGGATAGTTCTGCACAATTTGTTCGTCAGCCAGCAGTTTTTCCTGGATGGGAGTTTGGTGCTAATTTCTATTACGTGCTAGAACAGTTAGGAGAACTTGAGAGATTGCACGGCCTACTATTTGATGCAATCCATCGTCAGAAATTAAAGTTCTCTAATCAACAAGATTTTATTACTTGGCTTACTTTGGCGGGAGTGGAAGAAGAAAAAGCGAATGAAGTGTATGAATCCTTTTCAGTTCAGGTGAATCTTAATAAGGCAAAAGCAAGTACCTATAAATATCGTATTCAAGGTGTCCCTTCCTTTATTGTTAATGGTAAATATTTGGTTGATACTACTCACGCAGGAAGTCAGGAGAAGATCTTTAAGGTGGTTGATTTTCTTATTCAAAAAGAATCTCAGTAGGCAGTGACTGGGCTTTCAGCCGATACTGTTTTATTGTTTTCTGGGCTTGATCCAAGTGGTGCAGCCGGTGTCGCTGCAGACATTGAAACGATTAATCAGTTTGGCATGACATCACTGCCAATTATCACAACGCTTACCGTTCAGAACAGCCAGGAAATAAAACTTGTTGAAACGACGAGCCAAACTCTTATAGAAGCTCAGTTTCAAGCTCTTACTAAGGATATAGCCTTCCAAACAGTTAAGATTGGACTATTGGGTTCCTTAGGACAAATAAAAACAATAATTAAGCTACTCAATACTAGACCAGAGTTGTCTATTATCCTTGACCCAGTCATAAAATCAGGCAATGATGAGACGCTCTTAGATGAAGATGCGATTAATGTGATGAGGAGTGAGCTCGTTCCACTTGCCAAAATTTTGACACCTAACTTAACAGAATTAAGTCGCCTAGCACCAGGTCTTGACGAGCAATCAGCTATTTCAAGCCTTGACTGTCCTTGGATTCTAGTGACAACAGCTGATAGCTCTGAGGTTTATATTGAACATCGTTTATACCATCAATCCAAATTAGTGGGTCAATTTCCCTACAAAAAATTACCGGGAAAATTTCATGGATCAGGTTGCACTCTCTCGAGCGCAATAAGTGCGCTAATAGCCTCAGACATTCCAGTTGAAATTGCATGTAAAAGGGCGCTTGACTATACTTATCAAACTTTATTGAATGCAAAAAAGCTGGGTAAAATGCAATATCATCCAAATCGAACCTTACCAAAAACAATATGACTTTTATTAATAAATGGTTAAGAGCAGATATCCAAGATATTAAAGCTTATCATGTGCCGAAGTCAGAACATATGATAAAACTTGATGCTATGGAGAGCCCTTTTCTTATACCGAAGGATTTGGTGAAGTCTTATCTAACTTATTTGTCAGAGGTTCCATTAAACCGTTATCCAGACGCAGGTGCTGAAGAAGTGCAACAAGCCCTTAGATCACTTATGGATATACCCGATAAACTTGGTGTTTTGCTTGGAAATGGTTCAGATGAATTGATTCAGTTGGTGTCACTTGCATGTGAAACTGGTGATACTGTTTTGAGCGTTGAACCAAGTTTCGTTATGTACGAAATGATAGCAAAATTTACTCGACTAAATTACCAAGGGGTTTTATTGGATGATAATTATGAAATTAATTTAAATGGTGTTCTCGAGGAAATTACAAGAACTCAACCAAAACTAATCTTTATTGCTTATCCTAATAACCCTACAGGTAACGCTTTTGATCGTGAATCAATTCTTGCTATCATTAAGGAAAGTGAGGCTTTGATTGTGGTTGATGAGGCCTATTATGCTTACTCTGAAGGTAGTTTCCTAAATGAAGTTGCTAATTACCCAAACCTAGTGCTACTTAGAACAATTTCTAAGATGGGTTTTGCAGGCCTCAGACTTGGTTTACTTATTGGTAGTCAGAATACTATTAGAGAATTAGATAAATTAAGACTTCCATATAACATAAATACGCTAACTCAAGCGAGTGCTAATTTTCTATTAAAGGAAAAAGACCATATTATTGCTAATGCAAATATTATTATTGATGAGAGGCAACGACTTTTTGACGAATTAACAGCAATGCCCGGTCTTAAAGTATTCCCTTCTCAGGCGAATTTTCTATTAATTAAAGTTGATGATGCAAAATCACTATTTGAATTTTTAAAATCCAATGGAATTTTGGTTAAGAGTTTTACTATGAATCCGCAATTGTCAAATTGTATTCGTTTGACTGTAGGCAATCCAAGTGAAAACAACGAATTTCTTGAACAAATAAAAAACTACTATGGTTAATCATAATGAATTAAATAATTATTGCCACGACTATCTAAATGTGGCAGCGTTTGAAGATTATTGTCCAAACGGTTTACAGGTTGAAGGTGTTGACAATATCAACAAGATAGTTAGCGGTGTTAGTGCTAATTTAGCTCTTATTGAGCGTGCTATTGATGAAAAGGCAGACGCTATTTTCGTTCATCACGGTATTTTTTGGAAGAATGAGGGTCAAACTATTACAGGCTCTAAGCGCCGGAAGGTTTCTTTACTGTTGTCTCATAATATTAATCTTTTTGGTTACCATCTTCCACTAGATGCTCATCCAGAGATTGGAAATAATGTACAACTTGGAAAACGATTAGGTATACAAAACATGACGCCTGTCAGTGATAGTCTGATTTGGCAGGGCGAGTTAAATACAAATTTGAGTGATTTTTCAGCACTAATAGAAGAAAAGATTCATAGGATACCTCATGTTTTCGGAAAGAAATCTGAAAAAATCCAAAGAATTGCATGGTGTACGGGCGCGGCTCAAGGGTTTATCAGTGATGCCATTGAGTTGAATGTTGACTTATATTTGAGTGGCGAGGTATCAGAACAAACACCTGCAGCGGCAGATGAAAATAACATGACTTTTATCTCTGCAGGTCATCATGCTACTGAAAGATATGGTGTGCAAGCTTTATCTAAGCACCTATGTGATAAATTCAAATTGCAGCATCAATATATTGAGGTTGAAAATTCTGTCTAGGATCTATTACTATTTGGAATTAATATGAAACGTGTAGATTTATCAAATTCAACTAACTTAAGTAGAATTATATATTCTGAATAATTGAACAAATCTATGCCTATTAACTCTAGTCCTTTGTATAATCTATATTTTTTATTAATACCTAGCCTTTTATGAGCAAAAAATATGATGTCGCTATCGTTGGTGCAACAGGAGCTGTGGGTGAAGTACTGATCTCAATCTTAGATGAGAGAAATTTCCCAATCAATAACTTGTACCCTTTGGCTTCACAACGTTCAGCTGGAAATAAGGTAAATTGCCAGGGTAAATCTTGGTTAGTCGAAGATTTGGATGCTTTTGATTTTTCAAAGGTACAGATTGGCTTATTTTCTGCTGGAGGTGATATTTCTGCAAAATATGCGCCAATAGCAACAGCAACAGGATGTGTTGTTATTGACAATACATCGCATTATCGTCGTGACGAAGATGTACCTCTAGTTGTGCCAGAGGTAAATCCTCACGCTATAGCCGATTACACTAATCGCAACATTATTGCTAATCCAAATTGCTCTACCATTCAAATGTTGGTAGCGTTAAAACCGATATATGACGCTGTTGGAATTGAGAGAATTAATGTAGCGACGTATCAGGCGGTTTCTGGTAGTGGCAAGGAAGCGATTACTGAGCTGACAAATCAAACAGCTAACTTATTAAATGGAAAAGATGTTGAAGTTGAGGTTTATCCAAAGCAGATTGCTTTCAATGCCATACCCCATATCGATGTTTTTCAAGATAATGGTTATACCAAGGAAGAAATGAAAATGGTATGGGAAACCCAAAAGATTTTTGAAGACGAAAATCTTTTAGTAAATCCCACTGCGGTAAGAATTCCGGTCGTTTACGGACACTCTGAAGCTGTGCATATCGAAACAAAGCAAAAAATTACTGCCAAAGAAGCTCGAGACTTACTTAATAAGGCAGATGGTGTAACAGTCATGGATGATAGAGGTGATGGAGGTTATGCTACCGCGTTTACAGAAGCGACCAACAACGATGCCACCTTTGTTAGTCGCATTCGAGAAGATATCAGTCATGAAAAGGGTCTTAATTTATGGGTGGTGTCAGATAATATTAGGAAAGGTGCTGCACTCAATACAATTCAAATAGCTGAAATACTCATCAAAGACTATTTAGCTTAAGCTAAAATTCGCCTATGATTACAAAAGAGCGAAAAACCAATGAGACTAATGTAAAGGTTAGCTTAGAGCTATATGGTACTGGTATCGCTGAAATAGATACTGGAGTGCCCTTTTTAGATCATATGCTAGACCAGATTGCAAGACATGGTTTAATGGATTTAACGATTAAATGTGATGGCGATACTGAAATAGATGATCATCACACAGTTGAAGATATTGGTATCACTATCGGGCAGGCATTCTTTCAAGCAGTTGGTGATAAAAAGGGCCTAACGCGTTACGGTCATTCATATATACCACTCGATGAAGCTTTATCAAGAGTTGTTCTTGATTTATCAGGACGACCAGGACTTGATTTAGGTATCAATTTCACTAGGGATAGAGTAGGTACATTTGACGTAGATTTAATTAAAGAATTTTTCCAAGGTTTTGTAAATCACGCATTAGTGACTCTTCATATTGACAATTTAAAGGGTGTCAACTCACATCACCAAGCAGAAACAGTTTTTAAGGCATTTGGAAGAGCACTTCGAATGGCAGTTACACCAGATGATCGGCAGTTAGATGTCATTCCTTCAACTAAAGGCTCGCTTTAATTGAAACTGGCTTTAATTGAAATTAAAATAAGGATAAAGCAACGTGCAAACAATTGCAATTGTTGATTATGGTATGGGCAATGTCCGTTCCGTACTGAAGGCGCTCGAGTTTGTTGCGCCAAATGACCAATGTCTTCTTACAAATGACTCACAAATAATTAACGATTCAGATCGTGTGGTATTTCCAGGTCAAGGTGCAATGGGAGCTTGCATGGATGCACTTCGAGAGAATGGTTTAACCGAAGTTATAAAAGTTGCATCTAAAGAAAAGCCTTTTCTAGGAATTTGCTTAGGATTACAGCTATTATTTGATCGTAGTGAAGAAAATAATGGTACAGATGGCTTATCAATAATACCAGGAGAGGTGTTAAAGTTTGAAAGTAATGAACTTAAAATACCACATATGGGATGGAATGAAGTAAAACAGATAAAAAATCACCCACTTTGGCATAATATTGATAATAATTCTAGATTTTATAGTGTACACAGCTATTTTGTTAAAGAAAAGGATTCTAGTTGCGTGACTGGTATTACAAATTATGGTGAAAACTTTACTTCTGCTATCGCTAAAGATAAATTATTCGCAGTTCAGTTCCATCCTGAAAAATCGCAAACTGATGGACTTCAGTTGCTCAAAAACTTTACCAATTGGGCTTAATTTAGGAATCTAATATTTTGTTAGTACAACTTAATACTCCGGAATGGTATGAGCTGCCAAATATATTGAGGTGATTAAGATAATGGTAGAGCATATAAATTGGTTTTCTTTGTTCAGATCCTGACTGTAATGGATTATAAACTTCATATGATCTGTAAAAATCATTGCAAAAGCCACCAAACATATATGTTAAAGCTAAATCTGCTTCACTATGACCATAATAGCAAGATGTATCTATAAATATGGGACCATTGATTCCACATATTATATTTCCAGACCATAAGTCACCATGTAACAGTGAAGGTTTTATTGAAATATTCAATAGATTTTCTATTTTTGATTGAATTAGAAGTAATTTTCTATATTCCTTATGACTAATAAGTTTATTTTTTAAGGCATAATTAATTTGAAACAATAGTCTGTATTCCCAGAAAAAATAACTCCAGGAAGTAACTGATTTATTTATTGCATTATATTGAGGCATTTCTCCTATTGTATTGTCATAATCGAATCCAAAATATTGATTAGTGCGTTTATGAAGATTTGCTAAAACCTTGCCAATTTTGGCTTGATGGTCTCCATTGTGGCTTGTTTCTATCCATTCTAGTAGTAAACAGTTCATTGAAAATCCAAGAACCTTTGGTGTTTCCATACTTTCGCTTAATAATAAGAGCTCACTTGCTTGGTTAATTAAATTATTATTTTCAATGTCTTGATATTTTGCAAAAATACTTAAGCCGGTGCTTGTTAATATCTTGAAAGAGGAGATTTCACCAGCTGAGATTGTTTTTTTATCGATGACTTTGCAACTGAGGTGGGATTCTATATGTTGCTCAATACCCATTATTACTTTGTGGTCAGACTTGTAATGCACTTTAAATAACTTACTTGATCCATAGTTGTATTATTTTTTTGTGATATATATATCATTTCTGCAATACATTCCATCATTAAATGTTCTACTTCATGAGAGTCTTTGTAATGATTGATAAGCTTTTGATGGACTTCTCTTACGCCCTTTGGCTGATTAATAGATATTTGTTCTCTTAGTGCCAAATGTAGGTTAATGTGTAGAAATGGATTAACTTCACCTTGATCAGGAAAATACTCAGACTCGATATTGCCTATAAAATCATGATATTCTGGATGAATTTCTATGATTGATACCAGCTGTTCTTCCAGTGGTTCTAATGGTTTATTATTGGTATATTTTTGCCATGACTCAGCTAAGAACTCTCTCTGCTTTTTTCTATCTTGAGAAAACACAACACAGTGAATGAATGGTTATATAGTCGCTATATGTTTTTCTCTTCGTATTCACACAAGTCAAGCAAAATACAATCCGGACAATGCGGAGAGCGAGCTTTACAAACATATCTTCCATGAAGAATCATTAAATGATGTGCTGGAACTTTAAATTCATCTGGGATAAATTTAATTAACTTTTTTTCAACTTCAAGTACTGTTTTACCAGAGGCAATGGCAGTACGATTTGCGACTCGATAAATGTGAGTATCTACAGCAATAGTAGGATGCCCAAAAGCAGTATTTAGAACCACATTAGCTGTCTTTCGACCAACACCAGGAAGTGCCTCAAGTTCTTTTCGTGTTTCTGGGACTTGGGAGTTATATTTGTCGATTAAAATTCGGCAAGTCTGAATAATATGTTTGGCTTTTGAGTTAAATAAGCCAATCGATTTAATGGTATCGCGAAGCTTATTCTCGCCTAATTTATAGATAGATTCAGGTGTATTAGCGAGTGGAAAAAGCATATCAGTTACTTGGTTGACACTTTTGTCCGTAGCTTGAGCTGAAAGAGTCACTGCAACTAGCAATTCAAAAGAAGTTGAGTAATTAAGTTCAGTTGTTGGATTTGGTATTTTCTTAAGCAATCTACCAAACATTTCACTTCGAGTTTCTGCGTTCATTTATATCTTTTTTTGATTTCAACTATGCGCAAATATTATACTTAATTTTTCCATGTCTTTCAATACAAGAGTGAGTTCTTTAAAGCAATCTATTAGCGTATTCTTCTAATGCTTGCCAAAGGTTTGATCTATCGGGATGAGCTTCTTTTAATTTGTTGAGACTCTTTTCGAATTGTTCAAAAGAGAGATAACCATTCTCGCCACTTTGAACCCGAGATTGAACAATTTCAAACCAGTCCTCTTGTTCATCTTCTGTCAAAGTTTCTGGATAGTTTCTAGCCTTAAAGTTTAGAAATAACTTTGACAATTTTCTATCTTCAAAGTTAGGTCTAAAGGCACTTATTTGGTCTACAGAAAGATGTTGAATTTCATCACAAATCTTTCTATCTTTATTGCTAATAAAGTTGTCATAAAGAGATTGATCAACATCAATATTAGGTTCTCTATCCGAATCCCTTTTATAAATTGATTGAATTTTTTCTTCTATATGTGCTCTGTTATCTTGAATGTACGATAAATTTCTCATACATTTAGCCATGTCAATTTGAAATTTTTCAATAAGTGAATCTGAAATATTAAAACTATCAGAATTAGGGCTACAAACAAACATAGGACTTTTATTAAAAACTACTTCACTAAGTTTTAACCTATCTTTTCCTTTTGGTAGGTCATCTTTCTTAGAAAAAAGTAGTTTTTTCAAGTCATCAGCTGCTTCATCCACTAATATCTCAGGGTCCTGATCAAGACTATAAACTATAGCACGATCTTGATATTCAGGATGAGTTGTAATTGCCACAACCATTTTAGTGAAAGCACATTTAGACCCAAAAGGTTGTGAGGTAAGAAGCATTGGATAAAAATAATTAAGTTTTTCTTTAACTGTTTTTTTATTATTTAAACTGAGTGCATAATCAAAAAATTTGGGTTGTTTTTGTTTAATAATTTTTGCAATACCTATTGTTGCTCGAACATCTGCCATGGCATCATGGGCATTTGAGTGTTCAATGTTATTAGCAGGAGCAATTTTTTCAAGTTGAAGAGTAAACCTATTTTTTTCAGTTACAACCCAATTAAGGCTATCTTCCTCTTTATGTGCATAGCAAAATCTTGCAACATTTAGAATATCCCATCTTGTATTGTTATTTTGCCAATGCCAAGCATATGGATCTAAAAAGTTTCTAAATAAAGTATAACGAGTAAATTCATCATCAAAAGCGATTGAGTTATAACCAACTATACAAGTATCAGGAACTGAAAATTCTTTGTTTATTTTTATAATAAACTCGTGCTCAATCAATCCTTTTTCATCACAATACTGTGGAGTTATGCCTGTAACCTTACATGCTTCAGGGGTTGGCAAGCAGTCATTAGTTGGCTTGCAATAAAACATATGTTCATCAAGAATATTGAGATTTTCATCTGTTCTAATGCCAGCGAATTGAGCAATTCTGTGAATCCTTGGTGACAATCCAAAAGTTTCGTAGTCGTACCAGTAGAATGTTTTCATAATTTCTTATGATTTTATTAGTAATTATATATTGAGTTTTGTATCAGAATACGCTCTAGCTAACACTAATTTTATGAGAACTTTCTGGAACTAAATGAATATTAAATACTAATGATTTTTTCAGGACTCAAAAAAAAAGATATAAAAAAAGTGCGTACAGTGTCCCATAAGAACCTATCAAAAAAAGTTATTTGATTTCTTAAATTTATAAACCATAAGTTCCAATAGATCTTATGGCTCTAACATGCTTTTAAAAAAATAATTTAAAATCCCAGCTAAATTGCTGGGATTTTAATTAAAAAATTCTAAAATTATTTTGCAACTACGTTGGCAGCTTGGGGTCCTTTCGCACCATCTTCAAGTTCGAACTCTACTTCTTGACCCTCTTCAAGGGTTTTGTATCCTTCTCCTTGGATAGCTCTGAAGTGAACAAAAACATCATCACCACTTTCTTGTTCAATAAAACCAAAACCTTTTTTTGCGTCAAACCATTTAACGCGACCTGTTGTTGTAGACATGTAGTCTCCTAAAAAAAAACAAAACATGGAAAAGATGCAACTAACCTAATTTACTGTGAAACCGACTTACTATGAATCAACAACACAACGCAAAAATCAGCTGTATTTTAACCAGCAAAAGCAATTTTAACCTAAATATTTAACCAAGTATGTTTATTACAAAGATAATTTTAATAATAAATCTAATTAATCCAACCACTTAATTGAGCAACCCATCGAAGGAATTTGAGATTTAGGCCCAACTCCTGTAAGAGCGATGTCTTTCATTGCTTCAAAGAGATCACGTCTTGCATCTTGAACTGTTTCTTTGCGTGATTCATCAAGTCTTCCTCGATATTGTAAGCCTAAGTCATTGTTATAGCCAAAGAAGTCTGGTGTACAAACAGCACCATAAGATTTAGCAGTTTCTTGAGTTTTGTCGATTAGATATGGAAAAGGGAAGTTCATTTCTGTTGCAATTTTTTGCATGTTTTCGAATGAGTCTTCCTCATATTCACTGGGATTGTTTGACATTATTGCTACACTATTTACACCTAAACCTTTAAGCTCATTTGTGTCTCGGATGATTCTATGAATAACAGATTTGACATAGGGGCAGTGATTGCAAATAAACATAACCAGTAGACCATTTTGGCCTTTTACGCTATCAAGGCTGTAGTAATTACCATCAACACCTTTAAGATTAAAGTCAATAGCGACCTGATTAAAATCACAGACGGGGGTATCAGTTCTAACCATGTTAATTCCTCATAATTCAATTTATAAATATCTCAACTAAAATTTTAATATAGTTTAAATAAATAGTAACTAAACAATTAATTGTATAGTAGTTTTGTGAAAACTTACATCAATAAAAAAAAGCGATTATAATAGTCCGATTATTCTGAAGCGCGATAGAGCAAATAGTTATGAAAACATATAGCGCAAAGGCCAAAGAGGTCAAAAGAGACTGGTTTTTGGTTGATGCTAATGGAAAAACCTTGGGTCGTTTAGCAACAGAAGTTGCATCACGTCTTCGTGGTAAGCATAAAGCAGAATACACACCACATGTTGACACTGGTGATTATATTGTTATAGTTAATGCTGCTAAAATTGCCGTTACAGGAAAAAAGTTTGACGACAAAATGTACCATCATCATACTGGATATATTGGAAATTTGAAATCAGTCCCTTTCAAGGATTTAATTGAGAAGCAACCCGAAGAAGTTATTCAAAGAGCAGTAAAAGGTATGTTGCCAAAAGGCCCACTAGGCAGAGAAATGGCGAGAAAAATGAAAGTTTTTGCAGGCAGTGAGCACACACATGGAGCACAGCAACCTCAACTACTAGATATTTAAGGCATAGAGTATGGCAGAGAAGAAAGTTTATTACGCAACTGGAAGAAGAAAAACTTCAGTCGCCCGCGTATACATGACTAAAGGTAAAGGTGTTTTTACAGTTAACAAAAAGCCAATGGTTGAGTATTTCGGTCGAGAGACTTCTTCAATGATTGTAAACCAACCTTTAGATGTTGTTGATATGCACAATAAGTTTGATTTTAATATTATTGTTAAAGGTGGTGGCGACACAGGACAAGCGGGTGCAATTAGATTAGGTGTTACTCGCGCGATAATGGCTTATGATGAAGCGACTCGTAGTGATTTACGTAAGGCTGGTTTAGTAACTCGTGATGCTCGTATAGTTGAACGAAAGAAAGTTGGTAAAAAGAAAGCTCGTAAGAGTGAGCAATACTCAAAACGTTAATTTTTTACAAAATGCAATTTTGACAAAAACCCGCCTACTGCGGGTTTTTTGATTTGTAAGAGTCCAGGAATCAATTCAACAGATCATAACGCTCTAATTGGTTAAATCGAATAACCGACTGAATTGAACTAATATATTCATCACCTGGATAAGCATAGTTAGTCAAACCTTCAGCAAGTGCAATGCCTGTAATAGGCTTTAATGCATCACGATGAGCTTTTCTTATTAAGCGAAGGTTTTCGTAGGCGAAATTTCTATTGATAGTGAGTACATAGTAATCAATGCAAGCTTTTAGGGAATCAAAATTTGCTACCTCGTGATTAGCATTTGCATCTCTTTGTTTAGGAACGGTACCGCAACCTTTAGAGAAACACCAAATACCAAAGTAATTATTAAAGTCCTCAGCAAAACGTGACCTTCCCCAATTCGACTCGTTGGCCGCTTGAGCAAGGACTAGTGATGGCGGTAGAATATCAATTACAGTTAAAAGATCTTCTTTTGTCGCTGGATTTTGGAGACGATACTTTATAGCTAATTCTTCTAGCTCAAAGGCGTTTAATTCGTTATTTAATATAGATTTTCTGAGTGCAATTATCTCTGAATTTTTTTCATAGACTGCAGGTAGTAAGTAATTAAAAAAAACTTCTTTTCGAACGACGGTATTATCAATAGAGTTAAAGCTAGGCTTGAAGGATGATAAAGAGGCAGAAGAGACTAGGGTACTGACAGATGCCAAGATAATCAAAAGGAAAAGCTTTTGTAAATTGTGCAAGATATTTCTGTATTTATTGATCATAGCATAATCAATTCATTGCGAAATTTGAAGATATTATCCTGTAAAAATAATATAAAGTTGCACTAATTTATAAAAAAAATAATTCGCCCTTAATATGGCTTGCTATTAAAAAAAAAGTATATTTTTTTGATCAATATTGGATCTATTGAGAAAGATTAATATTCTGGATTAGGCTCTCTAAGTATTAATAGTTCATTGACCGCATCAGTAGGTGTTTTGCTTCCTTCCACCACTGCTAAGACCTGCTCACAGATAGGCATCTCAATTTGGTGTTTTTTTGCAATCTCAATAACTAGTCTTAAGGCATTAAAACCTTCTACAGTGGCACCGATATTACTTAACGCTTTATCAGTTGAATTATTATTAGCCAACTCCTTACCAAAACGGCGGTTCCTAGATAAGTCATCAGAACATGTGAGCACTAAGTCACCTATTCCAGACAAGCCTTGGAATGTTAATTTTTCAGCACCTAACGCAACTCCTAGACGAGTCATTTCTGCGAGACCTCGTGTAATTAGAGCAGCTTGAGTATTAGCTCCAAAGCCAAGTCCACTGGCAACACCTGCTGCAATTGCTAAGATGTTTTTTACAGAGCCACCAACTTGAACACCAATGATGTCAGTATTTGTATAAGCTTTTAATGTATTGGTTTGTATTGTGCTAGCCCAATAATCTCGAGTTTTTTTATCTTTAGAGGCAACAACAATTGCGGCTGGCTTCTTTTCGACAATTTCTGTAGCAAAAGTTGGTCCTGAAATTATGCAGGCTTTGTAAGTTGGTAAAATTTTGTTAAAAGTTTCGTGAAGAAGGCATTCGTTATGGGGATCAAAACCCTTTGTGGCCCAAGCAATATGATGATGACCATTTAAATGTGGTTTAATATTTTCTAAGATATCACTAAATGCATAACTAGGTGTTGCTATTAGAATACTTTCAGATTTTGCAACTGAACTAATATCGTGGTTCAGTGTAATATTTTTTGTAAAAGGGCTATTTAGAACTGGATGTTGCTTTCCAAGCTTTTTAATAATTTCTTTATCTCTGTCGATGAGAAATATTTCATCAAATTTGTCACTGAGAATAATTGCTAGAGCGCTTCCCCAGGCTCCAGCTCCAATAATGCTAAGAGATTTTTTCATATTACCATAGCCCTAAAGTTCTGCCACTACCTGCTATGATCATAAAGCAAGTTAAGATATGTAAAAGAATCCAAAATGTTCTTAATGCTAATGCGTTTTTAACATCTCTTTGTGTTATAGGTAAAAACTCAGGCTTATCTTCATCATTAATACCAATTGGCATTCCAACCGTTCTTGCCCATGTTTTTAAAAATCTTCTATGGCCGCTCATTTTATTGTACAACTCCTATTCTATAAAGAAATTATGATGCCATTTGGCACAATATGCGATAACTAGAAGTATATAAAATATTATTATTCATTTTTATTACTTTTTAATAGGCAGTCCCGCTTTTTGCCAAGCATCAAAGCCACCTTTAAGACAATAAACATTTTCAAATTGATTTCTACAGAGGAGTTCAGCTATGCGATTAGAACGCGTACCAGTTCTACAATAGGTAAGTATTTTTTTCGATTTATCTAATGAATCGAGTTTAGTTTTAACTTGCGACATGGGTATATGGATATCAGATTTAATGAAGCCAGAAGAGCGCTCTTTTTCTTCTCGCACATCTAAGATAATAAGGTCGTCGTCATCCATTAATGATATTGCTCCGTTAGTATCAACTACTGCATACTTTTTGAATTTGTCACCATAAATATTCACTATAAGCAATGCAATAAGTGCTAAAAGTGTGCCTGTAAGTAAAAGCTCGCCTTGCAAAAAAACAATAAATTCAGTCATAGTTAATTGTCATGTAAAAAAGTATTCAACATTTGATGTCCATGCTCAGTCAGTATTGATTCTGGGTGAAATTGCACACCCTCAATAGCTAAAGTTTTATGTCGCACGCCCATAATTTCTTCAATACTTCCCGAATCATTGTTAGTCCAAGCAGTCACCTCAAGGCAATCAGGCAAAGTGGATTGATCTGCCACTAAAGAGTGGTAACGAGTTGCATTGAGTGGATTTTTAAGGCCTTTAAAAACACTTTTACCTGTATGGTGTATTTGTGAAACTTTACCATGCATAATTCTTTGGGCACCTATGATGTTTCCACCAAAAGCCTGAGCAATTGCTTGGAAACCTAGACATACTCCTAAAATTGGTATTTTGCCAGCTAACTTCTCAATCAGTTCAAGAGATATACCGGCCTCATTGGGTGTGCAAGGCCCAGGAGATATAACCACATACTTGGGCTTCAGGTTTTCAATCTTATCGACAGTAATTTCATCATTTCGATAGACGCTAACTTTTTGCCCCAATTCACCAAAATACTGAACCAAGTTATAGGTAAATGAATCGTAATTATCAATCATTAAAAGCATAGCTAAACCTTATGTTTAAGCCTCATTTAAAACTGTACTCATTTTACAGACAAAAAGGAAGCAAAGTTGAGGCACTGAAAGTAGCAACTGGACTCTATAAAGCTACATAATCTGGAACTGAATGTTTGACCATGTCATCAAAAACCGCTACAACATTTTCGTCGAAGCGAAAATCTGAAATGTCAGTATTCTTATCGAAAAACTTATCACGCATAAAGCTCATCCAAAAATATTTCACTCACCAATAATTTTGTTTCAGCAATAGTAAAAGTAGAACGCCTTGCCCAGATATTTTTAAAACTACCGACTTCTAATAGGCCACGAGCAATTGTTGAGTCATTGAACAGAATTTCGCCTAAAGGCTTTGAGCCGATTGTAAGAATGTTGTCGGTGTCTGTATTTTTTGGAATAACAGAACGAGCAAACACGACTGGCCGTCCATAACCAATGAGTTCAACTTCTCTCACAATAAATGTTTGAATTTTGTTGCTATCAAGCAAATTTAACTCACATTCATAAGGCTTGTTTTCTTCTTGAGAGATAATATTGACAAAAAAGTCGCTATATTTATTTCTTAACTTTGCTGTTAAAGACTGATTATCTAATAGCCAAGTAAGGACATGCTCAGGTATATCTTCATTAACATTGAATAGTCGCCACTGAAATTTGTTTGGATTAAACATAGGTGGCATATTGTACAAGAGTCTGACAGACTAGTAAATTCGATAAATTACTTTAATTTGACAATATTTATGCATTGAAATAGTCTACTTTGTCTTCATCAATCCAGCGACTAATTAGTTTATTTTGGCTGGCCTCGTTTGCTTCGAGAAGTTTTGATGAATAATAGCCAGCCTGTTTGAGTAAGTAAGCATCTCTGACAATGTTGGCGATTTTCATATCAGCAATACCTGTTTGCTGGGTGCCCAAAATTTCACCTGGTCCTCTCAATTCTAGATCTTTTTCGGCAATCATAAACCCATCATGACTTTGACGAAGAATGTCGAGTCTTTGCTTTGCAGACTCACTTAGAGGTGATTGGTACATCAAAACACAGGCGCTTTTCTCCGCACCTCTACCAACACGACCTCTTAATTGGTGCAACTGAGCTAATCCTAATCTTTCAGCATTTTCGACGATCATCAGACTTGCATTGGGCACATTTACACCAACCTCAATTACCGTAGTAGCAACTAGCAGATCAATTCTACCTTCTTTAAAATCGTTCATAATTTCTTCTTTTTCTGATTTAGTTAATCGACCATGAATCATTACAACTCGAATACCTTTAAGGTTACTTGAAAGATAGTTCAAAGTATTCTCGGCAGACTCTGCACGTAGTGCTTCTGACTCCTCAATCAAGGTGCAAACCCAATATATTTGACGACCCTCATTAGAAATCTGCTTAATTTTTTCGATCAACTCATCTCTACGATTATTACTCAACGCGACGGTTTTAATTTTCTGACGACCAGGTGGTAACTCATCAATCACTGAAGTATCCAAATCAGCGTATGCACTCATCGTTAAAGAACGCGGGATAGGTGTCGCAGTCATTACTAATTGATGAGGTGTTTTATTTGCTTTTTGAGCAAGTGATAAGCGTTGATGGACGCCAAACTTGTGTTGCTCATCGATAATGACAAGGGCTAAATTATGAAAGGACACATTTTCTTGGAATAATACATGTGTACCAATCACAACTTGTGCTTCTCCAGATTCGATCAAATTTAATTGACTTGTTCTTTCTTCAGTATTTTGAGAGCCTAAAAGGAAGGCCACTTTAATTCCTAAATGATTGAGGTAATTACTGAAACTTTGTAGGTGTTGTCGTGCCAATATCTCAGTCGGAGCCATAACAGCTGTTTGAAAATTGTTTGAAACAGCTTGGAGCAGGGCAAACACTGAAACAATGGTCTTTCCAGAGCCAACATCACCTTGAAGCAGTCTTAACATAGGTTGAGGTGAGGAGATGTCTTGATTTATTTCCTCAATGCAGCGAGATTGAGCTTCAGTTAACTGGAATTCTAGTGAATGCAATAGCTGATCTGTCAATGAATTATTAATTGAGAAAATATTACAGCTGTCTGTTTTTCTGGCTGCTTTAATTTTCAAAAGACTTAACTGTTGTGCGGCGAGTTCTTCAATAATCAATCTTTGTAGCGCAATATGCACAAAGTTCTCAATTTTGGATAAATCTTCACCTTTTTCAGGGTGGTGCAGTAAAAACAAAGAATCTTTGAAACTTGGCATCGTGTTGTTTGTTATTTTTTCAAAATAGTCATCGATTACCGTGTTTTTAAGTATTTCAAGTGCATTATTTACCCACTGCTTCATTTTAGTCTGAGTTACTCCTGCAAAAAGGGGGTAAATTGGAGTCAGTGTTTTGTCCAGTAAAGGAGTTTGTTTTTGCGAAATCAAGCGATATTCAGGGTGGTGCATTTCTAGTCCCTGTCGACCAATCTTCATTTCACCGAAGCACTGAATAAGTTCGCCACGAACAAAGGCTTGTTTTTGGTACTGAGTAATATGAAAAAAACGCAATAAGATTTTTTTATTCTTATCATCAGATAGGTAGCATAGTAATTGTCGTTGCCTTGAATGCGCTTCTTCTATTCTGTCTATTGAGAGCTCGAGCAAGACTTCTTCACCCACTTTAGCTGAAGAAAGGGGAGTGATGTTAGTTTTGTCTTGGTATCTATTTGGTAGATGAAAGAGAAGATGTTCTAGAGTGTAAATCCCAATCTGATTTAATCTATCCGAAGTTTTCTTTCCCAATCCGCTAATTGAAATAACTGGATCAGAGAGCGATGGCATAGTATTAGTAACTATATTGATCTGAATTGATTACCATGACGCCATCCATTTCAACGTTAACTCCTTTAGGAAGCTCATTCACCCCGATTGCTGCACGGGCAGGATAAGGTTGGTCAAAGTAGGTTGCCATAATTTCATTGAGAACTGCAAAGTTGTTGAGGTCTGTCAAA
>JAOMEO010000016.1 GCA_028345955.1 Candidatus Thioglobus sp. | reverse complement strand
GTAGTGGTCAAGTTATGAAACTTTCGAGTGATAAAAAACTTTTACGTAAAGTTTGGTATCTTGCTGCGGTTAGTTACGATTCAAGAACAGGTAAAGTAACTTTATATCAAGAGCCCGTTGTAACTTCTACTAATGGAGGCCTTGGACAAGGTTTATTAAATCCAGCAGAAGAGACTACAGCAGTTGTTGAATCAATCAATAGTTTAAAGCCAGGAATTAATGATGCCCCTTTCTTAATGGCAGCGAGTACAAAAAATGAGAGATCAGGTAGGCATATTATTGGAGGTCATTTTAAAGAGGTATTAGAGCCAATTGAATTGCCAGAACAGGTTCATACCTATAATGGCAAGATAGATCGACCAAGGCTTTCTAGAAGAGCTTTGTCTAAGTCTGAAATTGAATCATTAGCTCGTGGTTATCAGGGCTGTAAAGCTGAATTACGAAATGATGTGGTTGGGGCTTGGGACTTCCATGCAAATATAACTACTAACATTGCTTCGACTTGTATTATTGATACGTCACCATCTAGATTGAATGGTTCAATTATAAATATGCCTGTTCGCGGTATGACAGGCTTTAACTGGACTGGTGATGAAATTATTTATCATCATAAACCTGAAGAATATGGTGCAATCCATTTTCATGATGATGATATAGATGATGCAAGATGGGACGTTGACTTTGAATTCAAAATTCCAGACAGCTTGAAAAGTGGTATTTATGCTGCACGTCTAAGAATTGGAGGTGAAGACTCTCCAGAAACAGAAGACTATATTCCCTTCGTTGTTCGTCCTCCAAGAGGAAAAACTACATCAAAATTGGCCTTTATTCTGCCTACAAACTCATACTTAGCATATTCAAATGATAATCTTTGTACGAATTGTGTTGTGGCAGAGTTATTAGCTGGAAAAGTTCCTGTTATGACTGCAGCTGATTTGTATTTGAATGAACATAGAGAATATGGACTTTCAACTTATTCATTGCATTCAGATGGAAGTGGTGTTTGCTACTCATCAAGACTGAGACCAATTTTAAATATGCGTCCTAAATATCGTCATTGGCTATCACCATCACTATGGCAGCTCAACGGTGATCTGCACCTTATAGATTGGCTGGAAGAAAAAAACTTTGATTTTGATATTCATACTGATGAGGATTTAAATAGAGAGGGTGTAGGTTTATTAAATAAATATCAAACTGTATTGACAGGAAGTCACCCAGAATACACTTCAGAGAAAATGTTTGCAGCATATGAAAAATATCAACAAGATGGCGGTCGATGGATTTATTTAGGTGCAAATGGTTTTTACTGGTGTAGTGAATACCACCCGGATAATTCAAACATTATTGAGGTTCGAAAAGGTGAAGCAGGAACAAGGGCTTGGACTGCGAATCCTGGAGAATATAATAATGCTTTTGATGGTAAATATGGAGGTATGTGGAGAGCTCGTGGAAGAATTCCAAGTAAGTTATGTGGACTAACATTTACTGCATATGGCTTTGACGTTTCATCCTACTATGTTAGAGATAAAGACAGTGAAAGACCAGAAACTTCTTGGCTAATGGAGGGAGTAGGAAATGGTGAAAAGATTGGTGATTTTGGACTTGTTGGTGGAGGAGCAGCCGGTTTAGAGTTAGATCGATATGATGTTGAATTTGGAACCCCGCATGATTCCTATTTATTGGCGCATTCTGTGGGACATACTAATTTGATGCTTCAAGTGAATGAAGAAATCCACTTTTCTGTTCGTGGCTACCATGGAGGAGGTACTGAAAACCCTATGGTGCGAGCTGACATGATATTTTATAAGACTCCTAATGATGGCGGAGTGTTTGCACCTGGCTCATTGTCTTGGTGTGGCAGTCTTTCTCATAATAACTACAATAATAATGTTTCCCGCATTACAGAGAATGCAATTAGAGGGTTTTTAAAAGATGGCCCCTTACCTTAGTAATTTTAGAAAGGAGGTAATTTAAAATGACAATTAATAAACACCCAGATATGATGGATCCACCTATTGGTAAATCGGTAGTTGGAACAAGCACTAAACCTCTTAATGAATTAGAGAAAAATGTAATTAGTACTCTAGATGAGGATAAGGTTAGTGATTTAGCAGAATGTCTATTTACATTAAATAACCGCCACTATGGTCCAATTGCAGGAGCTTATGTTGCAGTTTGTACAATTGAAGGAAAGGAATGGTGTGTAGGGCAGTTAAATGCTGATCGAGCAAAGCCGTTAATACTTTTTGAAGATAAAGTCTTCAACACACCTGAAGAAGCGCAAATTGAAGCAGTGCGTTTAAAGGAAGAACGGGGTGAGTCAGTGCCATGCCGTAACCATTAAGAATATTAATGAATTAATGAGGATTAAATAATGTTAGATAAAGAAAAAGGTGTAATAGCAAACGAATCTCATACCGAGACTGACGACTATATTACGAGAACTTATGTAATGCCGCTTTTATTTGATGATGAATCACGTAGAAAGCTGATTGCTGAACATAGAAATAGCCCAGTTGGCAATGCTCCTTCAAATGGTAGAGCTGCTATAGAACATAGTCAAGATCTCAGAACAATCCTTGACAAGATGCGAAGGGCGCCTATGGCTGGGAAATATGTTACCGTTTGTGTTCGAATGTTTGAGCAGTATAAGATAGGTATCGTATCAGGTATTCGTGGTGTTCCAGTAGATATACAAGAAGAAATATATTCATCAGAGGAAGCTTGTGAGCACGGAATCTTTTTAAAGAGAATTGCAGATTTGATGAATCATTATGGATAGTTTTGGTATCTTGCAATCGGCTAATTATAAATAAGTCATTTTTAGTTACAGTGATTTTTCGCTGTTGACGGCAATTCTCCTGCCTGTGTTATTGACGATTGCAAGAACCACCATATCAAAACAAGACATCTTTTTTTCATAAAGGGTTTCAGAGATTTACTACTTTCTTAAATTATAAGTGGGGCTACGCTGGGGCTACGTAGAATGAATTGAAACCCTTCGCTTTTTATAGATATTTACTATCAATCAACCATCAAACTAGATAGATATGTAATATAAATATACTATTTATGTAGGAAAATCAATGACTTACAAGAACATTAGTTTCCTGTTGATAAAGATTAGATAAATAACCACCCTCCTTCGCATATATATTCACACTTTCAAGGGGTGGGGGGAGGCTCATTTCACTCGGCTATACATTAATATAACCTCCCTCACATATCAGAGAGGATTTGGACTTTTATTCTTTTTTATTCAAAAAAGAAAGCTGACCTCTATAGTAATAAAGAATGTAAGCAGAAAGTAAACCTAGTACGATAGCAGGAACTGCAGAAGGACCGAGAATGAAGTAATGCGTTAGCACAGCACCCAACATTGTACACACCAGCAAAACCGCTCCAAATACTTGTTTACTACCAAGCCATAATAAAATTACTGAACCAACTTCGATTACTCCTGTGAGATAACGAAACCACTGTCCAAAACCAATCTCCTCATAGGTGGTAACCATCATTTCGACACCGGCAAGTTTTGACAATCCAGCGCCTAAAAAGGCTACTGAAACAAGAATCTTGATTGCGAGAAGTAAGTATTTATTATATTTATTCATTTCTACTTAACAGCTTCTTTCTCTGCTTCTTTTATTAGTGCTTCTTTATCTTCTTCAGTCTTTGCTTGATACTCTTCTGGTGTGAGCATATGCCAACCAACACAGTCACCAGTTGGTGACCTGCCACATCCACAAGTACCATCTTCTTTTCTTACGTATAACATTATTTTTCTTCCTTATATAGTTAAAAAAGCCAGATTGTGGTTATCAGCTCTGGCAGGCTGACCGGAGAGTGCGCCTACGCGTATAAATAGCGCCCAACTGTTTCAATCCTTAGTTGCATATTTTGTATTGTTTGTATAAAATAAACAATACATTAAAATATCAAAACACTGTTTTTATATATAAACAATAAAAACTCATTATGGACCTAAATAAATTACTTATTTTTGCCAAGATAGCTGAATACCAAAGCTTTACAAAAGCTGCCAGCCATTTGGGTATGGATAAATCTACAATCAGCACCAAGCTCTCTCAATTAGAAGCCCATCTAGGTGTGAGACTATTAAATAGAAGTACACGGTCAGTTACCCTTACTGAGTCAGGGGCAAAGTATTATGAATACTGCAGGCAAGCTGTTGAGATAGCAGAAGAGGCGGAAAATTTCTCTTCATCACTTGGAGATGAGGCGGTAGGGCTATTGCGCATTTCTGCTGCAAATAACTATTCTAAATTAATTATTGAGTCAGCTATAAAACCTTTTATGGAGGCAAACCCAAAGGTTAAGGTTGAAATGATTATTGAATACCGAACTGCTGACTTGATTCAAGAAAATATTGATATAGCAATTCGCCTAGGAATAGGACCATTAGAAGATTCATCTTTAATTGCACAAAAAGTTTTGACTGGAAGTATTGGTATTTACTGTGCGCCTTCGTATATAAAAAAATATGGAAAAATCAGCAGTATTGATGAACTTAATAATTCTAAGATTGTTGAATTTACAATATCAGCAAGACCAAAGATTACTATCAGCAAAGACGGCGTGTCACACAAAATTACTACTAAAGACAAGGAATTTAAGACAAATGACTTAGCGGCTGTAAAGCAAGCATCTATTGCAGGTCTTGGAGTTTGTATCCTGCCAAAACATAGTGCGAATGACGCGGTAAAGAGTAAAGAGCTTGTAGAAATTTTTTCAGACTGGGAAATCGAGCCTTTTTCAATTTATGCAGTCTATCCAAGTCGTGAATGGATGCCAGAAAAACTTCGTGTATTTTTAAAATACTTGAAAGAGCTTGACAAAAATTTATTGAAATAATGAGGTAGTTAACCTAAATTTTACATCTGACCCAGTTTCCCCGATTGACTAGTTTTTAAAAAGGGGTGCTCTACCCCCTTCTCAATGTAATAAACCCTCCCTCACACATCAAACGGAATTTGGACGTATTTACCATCTTCTCTACAAGCAATTGAATATTCAAAAAAAATAACAACTTGACAGGCACAGTATTTAACATTATTCTGTCAATTAAATAACTCGCTTAATTTTTCTTATCAATTCTCCTTTTCCTATTTATTAAGCGGGTTATTACATTATGGGTTTTTCAATAGGTTTTGGGGCTACCCTTACCCGTGCCATTCCTATAAATATTAATCAATAACCCCTCACACATCAAACGAAGTTTGGGCTTTCAAGCGTACTGTGTAGGTACTGTTAAGACTTTCATTGTTTAGATAAGCAATCACTTTACTAGGCAAAACCAAAGCCTAGAGTATGCTTATATTCGTTCTAAATACATTAGTGTCCATTGAGCATAATCAACTAGAAAATAACCATCTCTTTTGGTTAATGAAGTCATATATTTCTTGACACTTTTGATAACCAAAAAGGGCAAGAGTGGGGCAATTACTTATATCCATTTATATTCTATACTCACCCTATCTTTTCATTAAATGACTAGATAGGTCGCTCCAAATGGGGCTTTTAACAATTTAATTACAAAGGAGTAATTATGGCACATGAGTACAGAAATACAGAACAAACAGCAAAGCAACTAGGTCTATCCCCAAAATCTTTGGCTAATGCGAGATGTACAGGCACAGGGATTAATCTTCCTTTCATCAAGATGGGAACAAGTGGAAGTATCCGTTATCGTCAAGCAGACATTGACGCATATATGGAAGCTAATACATACAACCACACAGGTGAAGTCAAGGAGGCAGATAATGGAAATAGTTAATAAAAAACCCCCTGTATCGGCAAAGATTGAGGGGGCTAAGAATAATATTCTCAATAAGAATAATAGCATATTAGGTGCTTTAATCGAACTCCCTTTAACAAGATTTGATGATGAAATCTTGGGGGTGATGAATGGATAGTATGATGGCGTATGCCATGATTGACAAAGGCATCTCTCCACCACCGATAGAATTTATCTATGATGGCACGATTCAACGATTTAAGAACGAAGGCGATGACAAACCTAATTCTTGGTATGTTGGATATAGAGATGGAGATTTTGAAACAGGTGCGTTTGGTTGTTGGAAGTTGGGAGTTAGTGAAACCTTTTGCAATAAAGAGGCATCTGACTTTACTCCTGAAGAAAAGAAAGCCTATGCTATCAAACAGTCTGAGATGCGACAGTTACATGAAGCAGATAAGAGAGCCAAACATCAACAGGCAGAAACAAGTGTCAATGAGAGATGGACTCAAGCAGAGCAAGTGGGCTCTCATCAATACTTGGCAGATAAAGGTGTTAGGTCTTACGACCTTCGAGTAGATAGGGGTGCTTTATTAGTACCCATCTTTAATATTGATGGTGAGATGGTGAACATACAATCTATTTCCCCTAATGGTGATAAATACTTTACCAAAGGTGGGCAAAAGAAAGGGTGTTTCTATCTTCTAGGTGATGTTACTGACACTTTGATTCTTTGTGAAGGCTACTCAACAGGTGCGAGTATCTATGAAGCTACTAAGATAGCAGTTGCCATCTGTTTTGACGCAGGCAATCTAATGCCAGTTGCCCTAGATTTAAGTACTCAGTACCCTAATGCTAAGATACTTATCGCAGGTGATGATGATAGACATAATGAAGTCAATACAGGAAGGATAAATGCTTGTGAAACTGCCACTCATGTTGCTGGTAGTGTTGTTTTTCCTTTGTTTGATGAACACGAGAAAGATAATCCGACAGACTTCAACGACCTTCATAAATTAAAGGACTTAAAAGAAGTTAAGAAGCAAATCTGGAAAGCAATTCACGACAATATGGGTGTGAAGCGTAAAGATTCTGTTCTTCTCTACGAGTCTTTTTATCTAGCAATGAAAGAGTGTGAAGATGACATTCAGATTAAAGTGTTTCACGCAGTTATGGACTATGGTTTATACAATAAGCATACCCAACTAACTGGAATTGCTAAGAGTCTGTTTGTGATTATGAAACCTCTTGTTGATGAGAATGTTAAAAACTATAACAACGCTAAGAAAGGTGGAAGAAAGCCTAAGAAAAGTTAGTCTTTAACCGATGGTTAGCTAATTGTTAAACCCAAGGTAAAGGATAAGGTAAAGGAAAAGGAAAAGGTTAATAATAGATATAACCATACAGATAATATATAGAGATGTTCTTCTTAGTTAGGAAACCTTCAGTTCTTTATTCGCCTAACTCTTTCATTGGATGTGGATAGTTTTCATAATCAACAAGCAAAGTTTGGATTACTTGGTTGATAAGGTTTTCGTCTTTCACACCTTGCCTTCCATATTTAGCATTTTTTCTAAGTTCTGATTTTCCTTTGTAATCTACATAGTGAAGTATGTTTGTCCAGTTAATTGTTTCCCTATGTGAATGGTCGGCATGCCATTGAAAAGGAAGCCCATTTTGATGAAGCAACTCTACAAGATAAGCTAGAGAGTTCTCACTACTTAACCATTCCCACTTACTCTCAAACTCACCATTAATAAGTTTATGTTTGGTGAGAAGGCTATGAAGCATCCTAGCAAAATCTATATGATAAGGTGCTTTTTTGTTTGCTCGAAGATGAGGTTCAGTTTCGACAATCCACCTCATTTTTAATGCCCAATCTATAAACTCTTGAGTGTCTATTGTTTCAAAACCCTCAGATATAATTTGTTCATCTGTTGGTTCACCAAACTCTCTCACAAGTTGTTTATATTCTTTAGTTCCTCTTAGGTGTTGTTCAATGTTTAAGAAGGTAGGCATGATTCCTACTTTGCCAACAGGGGTTTGTTCGTCAAACTTTTCTCTAGAAATCCTTAAGAATCTTGGAACCTCACATAATCTCCAGTTAAGAAAACCAACTTCATTTAGTGCGTCGGGAGTAATACCCATAAGAATACAAAAGGCTTCTTCAATGGATATTTTCTCGTGGGCATTCAATAAATCTAGACTGTAATCGCTTTGAGATATGCTTTCTATTCTTGTTGTCCAAGCACTACAATACATCTCCCATTTTTTCCAATGGGCAAGCCACATTATTCTTTTGTTAGGATCACTTGCTTCTTCTAACTCTTTATCAAAATAATCACGAGTAGCTTTCTCTATTTCGAGAAGGGCAACCAATTCATCAACTGTTTCTCGTCTTTTGGGTATAGCTTTAAAGTGTTGGAAGTAATATCTCATTGCATTTGACTCCAAAGAGCATCCGTAATCTGACTCATTGGTTCTCGAAGGCGTTCCATATCCGTAATAATGTAGCCACCTGTTACATCTCTTGTATCTTTGTGGTTGATTAATTTCTTTAATGTGTAAACAGGTAATTCTAGACTCTCGGCAGTTGTAATGAAGGTTCTTCTTAGGTCGTGTAAAGTGAAATGAAAGCCAATTATTTCCCTTGCCTTTTCTATTTGTTTCTTGGGTGGGGTTAGATGTGAATTAGCCTTTGTTCCTTGAAAGATGTAAGGGTTGTTCCAAGGGTTGATAACAGGGTTGTGCTTATCCCTCTTACGACGTTCTAATACCTCTAAAAGTACTGATGTTAAAGGAAGTGAATGTGTTTCGTGGTTCTTAGTATCTTCAATGGTTAATGAATTGTTATTGAAGTCTATATCCTCCCATTTAAGACTCAAAGCCTCGTCCCTACGCAAACCTGTGAACAAGATAAAGATAAGCAAATCTCGGACAACCTCAGAACTATTTACCTCTTTGCTATTAGATGAAAGTAAGGGTAGTTCCATAACACCTTCATACCATTTCTTCAGGTCATAATTCTTAACGACACCCTGTCGTCTTTTCTCTCTATTCCAAGATTTATTAAAAGAAAGTATCTCAACAGGATTATGAACAAAGAGAGGTTCGTTATTCTCATCTTCATAATTACCCATAGCAAACCTGAAGAAAGCACGAAGGTGTCTCATTGTAGTGTTTGCCCTTGATGGAGAAGAAGCAAATCCCATCAGCCCATACGACATAGCATGGTGTCTGAGAGTTATCATGTCTCTAGTTATATCACTCAAAGGAAGTTTGAGCCAATCATCTAGGTATTGATTAGAAGTATTCTTTAAGTCTTTGACATAGTTCACTCTTAAGTTAGAACCACGCTTTTTAATATAATCATCAATGCAAATACTAAGAGTAATGTTCCTTTTATTGAGAGCGACATGTTTAAGTTTGTTAGGATTAACACCACTAACAATAACACCTAAAGTTTTCTGAGCCTCAATTCGTGCTTGTGAAATAGTCATAGCTGGAAAACTGCCTAAAGTAATCTTAGTAGGCTTTCCATTAACTCGCCTATTCACCAAGAAAGATATAAAACCTGTGTAGTTAATTCTTAAACACAATCCATTAACTTGAGTGTCATGATAATATGGACGAGAACCTTTAACTGGTAGCGGTAAATTAGCAAGATTAGTTAACGTAAAGTTAATTATGTTTTTTTTAGCCATAATCAATCGGGGCTACGCTGGGGCTACGGGAAGTAATGATTTATAATGAATTGAAACCCTTCACTTGATGGTTTATAAGGTATTTAGATTATCATCAAAGCCTATTGCTTAGCCATAAATACATATATAATAGTAGTTAAATGGTTATAATAGGATTATAATGGAAAACAATGATAAACTCAAGACCAATATTCATAATGCTGGGGTCGGTGGTTCAAGTCCACCCATAACCACCATACACAGTAAGGGCTTCATGGTTTTAGCAAAAAAAATAGCTAAATATTTAATTTATCTTTTATTTATTCTTGCCTTTTTTGTCCTTATTTTTCTCAATTTTTCGCCTGTTTTTGGAGGTTCGCCAGACAAAGATAGTAGCAAACTTATTCAGGGCTCAAAAAACTTTATCGATGGAAAATTTGTCAATTTAAAAACAACCTATACGAATTCAAGAACTTCTGAGAAAAGCGCTTCTTTAATGGACTGGATTTCTCCACCTAAAGATAAAAATCCATTAGAGCCTCTTCCAACAATTCAATTTCAAAGAGACGCTTTAATAGAAGGCAAGTTTGTTTGGCTAGGACACTCAACCCTTCTAATGAATACTGATGGAATCATTATTATGACTGATCCGGTCTTTAATAGAGCGTCTCCACTGCCTATTTTTGGAAAGCCATTTGCATTTAAAAACCCAATTATTATTGATGATCTCCCAAAAGTTGATGTAGTAGTCATATCGCATGATCATTATGACAGCCTTGACTCTAAAGCAATTAAAGATCTTTCAAAACGGGTTGATCGTTTTTTTGTTCCTTTAGGAGTTAAAGCGCATTTAGAAAGATGGGGAGTTGATAAAAATATAATCAGCGAACTCGATTGGTATGACAGCGAAGACTATAAAAATATTAAGTTCACATTAACCCCTACTCAACATTTTAGTGGTCGAGGACTAACAAATAGAGGTTCAACTTTATGGGGCTCATGGATTATTGCATCTAACACATTGAAAGCTTACTTCAGTGGAGATGGTGGATATTCAGAAACATTTAAAGACTTAGGTGATCAATATGGTCCTTTCGATATAGCCTTTCTTGAGAACGGTGCCTACAACGCTGACTGGTCAAAAAATCATATGTTTCCAGATGAGGTTGTTCAAGCAAATATCGACTTAAAAGCAAAAGTACTTTTTCCAATTCATTGGTCTAAATTTGACCTTTCCATTCATCCTTGGGATGAGCCGATAATTCGGGTCACCCATGAAGCAGAAAAAAGGAATGTCAATATTGCAACTCCAATGATTGGTGAAATATTTGACTTGATTAACTTACCAAAAACACCTTGGTGGGAGTCCCTTAGAAAATAAGTTGAATTCTATTTGGACTTTTATCCTTGATAGATAGATTTATACTAGGTTCAAATTGAAATTTAATTATAGTTAAAAAAAACTTCTATTCCTCATACATCAAACGAAATTTGGACTTTTTATCTCACTAGGTTTATACTAGGTTCTAACGTGGTTGTATATTAAATTATTAATAGGAGTAATTATGAATCGCACGACGATGTATATTATCGGAGCTATTGTAGTTCTTGTGATAATCTTTTATATTTTTTAAATTAAATCGGATAAGTATTAATACGCTATCCTTCTTATAGCAGAAGGAGTTGGGACTTTTTATCTTATTAGACTTATACTAGTTTCTATTTATTTTTAGAGGTTATGAAATACAGAATAGAATCCGATTTTCTAGGTGAATTAAAAATACCTAGTAAAGCTTATTATGGAATTCACACTCAGCGAGCAATTGATAACTTCCCCATTGCTGAGGTTGCCATTTCAGTTTATCCGAATATTGTTATTGCTTATGCCATGGTTAAACTGGCCTGTGCACGTGCCAATAATCAACTAGGTTTATTAGATGATGATATCTATCATCCAATAGTCGCTGCTTGTGAAAGGATCATCAATGGTGAGTTTCATGATCAGTTTGTAGTTGAGATAATCCAGGGTGGTGCCGGAACCTCAACCAATATGAATGCCAACGAAGTGATTGCCAATATCGCACTGGAAATAATTGGCAAAGAAAAAGGTGACTATGACACAATCTCACCGCTTGATCATGTAAATATGTCACAGTCAACGAATGACACTTATCCGACAGCTTTATTGGTTGGATTTTTAAAAGAGTATGACACGTTATTGGAGGCAGTCAAATCTCTATCTAAAGCCTTTTATGCTAAAGGTCGTGAATTTTCTGGTGTCATCAAAATGGGTCGTACACAATTACAGGATGCAGTGCCAATGACACTTGGTCAGGAGTTCTGTGCCTTTGGAGATACTCTATTACTCGATATTGACAGGCTCAACGAAATGTCAGAATTATTTTTAGAGATAAATTTAGGGGCAACTGCAATTGGTACTGGAGTTAATTCCCATCCTGATTATCCAAAATTAGCAGTAGAGGCGCTGGCAGAATTATCAGGCTTGCCGTTAGTAGTTGATCCACATACAATTGAGGCGACATCCGACACCAGTGCTTTTGTGTCGTTTTCATCCGTTCTCAAGCGTCTTGCCATAAAGCTTTCAAAAATATCCAATGATCTAAGGTTATTGTCTTCTGGCCCAATAGCTGGTTTTAATGAGATTAATCTTCCTGCAGTACAGGCGGGATCTTCAATGATGCCAGGTAAAGTTAACCCCGTTATTCCAGAGGCCGTTAACCAAACTGCCTTTCAAGTGATAGGTAATGATCTGGTGATTAGTTTAGCCGCTGAAGGTGGACAACTGCAGCTAAACGCTTTTGAGCCAGTATTAGCGGTAAATATCCTGCGTTCATTACGCTATATGACCAATGCAATGGTTATGCTCAGAACGAAATGTGTGGAGGGCATTACAGCCAATGCTGAAGTATGTGAAAAATATGTTGAAACCAGCCCTGGTATTGCGACATTTTTTACTCCGAAGCTGGGTTATAAAGAGTCAGCTCGTATTGCTAAAAGAGCACTTCAAGAGGGAATTACTGTTCGTGAGATTGTTATCCAAGAAGGCCTCATGACCGAGGATGAGGTAAATGCAGTTTTGCATGTGGATAACTTAACGAAGCCCAATATCCGCTAGAGTCTATACATACATTTCCTAACTCGAATATTAAACGAAATTTGGACTATTGAGAGACATAAATATTTATGGTTCATTATGGTATATTGAAAATTCTTTATTAACTATTGGAGACAACAATGACTTTATCTTTAGTGTTTAGAATTCAAGCTGTAATAATGGGGATTTTTGGTGTGGCTGCTTTATTGGTTCCAGCGGCAATGATGAGTGGTTTTAATGTCGAAGCAAGTGCTGATTCAGTCAATTTAGTGAGAGGTATGTCATTAATGGTAGTAGCGGTTGCTTATATTAGTTGGCAGATGCCAACTTGGGCTGGCGATAATCTTAAAACTGTGGGCATGTTTTTCGCTATTTGGCATGTAGTCTATGCGCTCTTGAGCGGCTACCAACTCAGTGTTGGTGCTTTTCCGTCTGATGCAGCAAATCTTATTGGCAATTTAGGGCCTGATGTGGTTTTAGCTATTCTATTCTACTGGAAATCTCGCTGACGCTTAATTGGAGTAAACATGCCACCTATAGAAACTGAAGAAATAAGTTTGGATGAAATTTACCAGCTAGCATTCAACGTATTTTCAAATCATGGTTGTAATGCAGATAACGCAACCGCACTAGCTCGAACTGTAACAAATGCAGAAAGAGATGGATCTTTGTCACATGGGCTATTCAGGATTCCAGGGTATTTAGCTTCCTTAAAGTCAGGGAAAGTAAAGGGCGATGCTCAGCCAACAATTGAACAAAATCTTGACTCTGTAATTACAGTTGATGGGAATCTAGGTTATGCTCCACTTTCTCATGAAAAAGGCCTTCCTGTTCTTGCGGATGCCGCAAAACAAAGTGGTATTGCTGTGATGAGGCTTATCAATAGTTTTCATTTTGCTGCTCTATGGCCTGAGACGGAATTTCTGGCCGAAAGAGGCTTAAGTGGAATCGCCTGTACCGTCTATAAACCAGCAGTAGCTCCAGCGGGAGCTAGTAAAGCTTTTTTTGGAACGAATCCAATTTCTTTTTCTTGGCCGCGTCCAAATAAAACACCATTAGTCTTCGATATGGCAACATCAACTTTGGCAATGGGAGACGTTCAAATAGCCGCAAGAGAAGGTCATCCAGTACCTCGTGGCACTGGCCTCGGGCCCGACGGCAAGCCTTCAGATGATCCAGCGGAAATACTAAAAGGAGTTTTATTGCCTTTTGGTGGTTACAAGGGATCAGCAATTTCTCTCATGGTTGAATTATTGGCAGCAGGAATGACAGGCGAGAGTTTTTCCTATGAAGCAGAAATAACTGATAATAATGATGGCGGCCCACCAAGGGGAGGTGAACTAGTTTTAGCAATTAATCCTGAATTAGTCGCCGGAAAAGGATGGGCTGATCACAGTGAAGATTTCTTGAGTCACCTTAAAGCTATTGATGGTGTTAGGCTGCCTGGAGAACGCCGTCATAAAAACCGTCTTGACAAAGGATCAAGGCAAGTAAACGAAGAGCTCTTAAGTAAAGTCAGAAGCTTTCTTTAGATCAAATTCTTAAGTATTCAATATCGGACAAATTCTGGTAGGGTCATTGTTATGTCGCTATGCATTATAATTAATATTAAATAGCTATTTGCACCTAAGGAGGAAGAATGAGTAATTCAGACAACACACCTATTCAACCAATCAGCGGCACTGTAATTCCACGTTTTGCTGGCCCTTCCACCTTTGCTAGGTTGCCTGAGCTCCGTGACGTCTCACATTGTGACGTAGCAATCGTAGGAATTCCATTTGATGCAGGAACCAGCTATCGTCCTGGTGCCAGATTTGGACCACAGGCTATCCGTCAGGCTTCAAGACATCTCCGCACGCAGTATCATCCAGCATATGACACCGAACCTTTTGCTGAACAACAAGTGGCCGATGCTGGGGATATATCTTGCAACCCTTACAATATTGAAAAAGCTGTTTTGGAAATTCAAAAGGGGGCAACAGACCTGTTGGGAAAAGTTGATAGAATAATTAGCCTCGGTGGAGACCATACAATTGCCCTGCCATTACTACGCGCAGTCAATCATTACCATGGCCCGGTTTCACTCGTTCACTTTGATGCGCATCTAGATACCTGGGATACCTATTATGGAGCTCCCTATACTCACGGCACACCATTTCGACGTGCAGCTGAAGAAAAACTTTTCTTAGAGAGCGCCTCAATGCATGTTGGTATTCGAGGGCCTTTGTATTCTAGAGACGATCTAAAAAATGATAAGGAATTAGGCTTTAAAGTTATACATTGTGATGAATTTCAAAGTGAAGGTATAGACCATGTTGCTAAACGCATTAGAGATCGTGTGGGAGACAATCCAATGTATTTATCGATCGATATCGATGTTCTTGATCCTGCTCACGCACCCGGCACAGGGACTCCTGAGATAGCCGGAATGTCTTCACGAGAGCTTGTAGGTGTTTTGAGAGGATTGGCAGGGTTAAACATAATTTCTGCAGATGTTGTTGAAGTTTCTCCAGCTTATGATCATGCAGAATTAACCTCTTTGTCGGCGGCTACCACGGTTTTTGAAATTACGAACTTGTTTGCCTATTCCAGAAAGCAAAAAACTTAAATTAACTCAGCGTAACAATGATGTATTGAGTTAATATTTCTTATGAATCAAATTAAGACAAAAAGATTGGTCTTAAAGAAGCCAACAAAAAAAACAAATAAGAAATTAATTGTTTCTCAAATCGGAGATTGGGAAGTAGCGAAATGGTTATCAGGTGTTCCCTACCCTTACACAGAACAAAAAGCTGAAGAGTGGTTAAACAATATCAATAATGATGACCTGCTTTTTAGTATATTTAAAAATAATTCTTTAATAGGTGGGGTTGGATTAAGCCTAGAAGAAGATAACGATTTGGATCTGGGGTTTTGGATTGGACGGGGTCACTGGGGCAAAGGTTATGCCACTGAAGCAGCAATGGCACTAATTCAATACGTAAATAAAGAGTTTAACTTGAAACAAATTAATGCATGTTATATAAAAGGAAATAGAGGATCCTCAAATGTCTTAATGAAGCTTGGATTTAAGGAAATAGGTGAGTGTGAAGTATATTTTCTGTCACGCAAAAAAACAATGTCTTGTATTAAACTATTGTTAAAGTTTGATACAAAATAAGATACTTTTTTTTATATCTATAGTTCTTTATACATGATAAAAGCATCAACGTAACCAGCACTCTTACTCTTGAAAGCTTTAGGTAAACTTCCAGCTATAATAAAGCCGAGTTTTTTCCACAACCGTATAGCGTCTTCATTTGTCGAAACTACAAGGTTGTATTGCATTGCTCTAAAACCTAACCCTTTCGCTACTTCTTGAGAGTGTTCACACATACGGGTCGCTAAACCTTTTCCCCTAGATGTTTCAGAGACGATATAACCACAGTTACACACATGCGAACCCAGGGCTGGTTGGTTTGCTTTTATATAGTATGTACCGTGTATTTTGTTGTCTTTCCCAATAGCAACATATGTCTCCTTTGTCAACTCTATCCAAACCTTATGTGCATCTTCTTCTGAAATTTCAGGAGGATACGCATAAGTTTCACCTTCACGAAATACTTTTTTAATCATTTGCCATACTTCTATCCAGTCAGATTTTTTATATTTTCTTATGACCATGGTGTATTGTTGAATATAGTTCATCTCTAGAGCGCTAAGATTATAATAGAGTTACTATTTAGTGAATACATACTTTATTACAGTTACAACCAATGTTATTCTTCCTATGTTATATGAGAGTTAAAATTTAATCTTACTTGAGTTATGAATTTATACTGAGTTCAAATTTTTGTAAAATTTATTTATTTTTAGTGTTTTTCATCAAAAAAACTTGACATGCTGTTTTTGCTACTATAAAAAGTGCACCAATTAACAAATGACGAGGTAAAAGTCATGAAAAGAAGAATGAGAAATATCATTAGGCAGCTGAGTCAAGCGTATCGTTTTCCGTCTTCCCCGATCTCTAACGATAAACGGATTGCTCGCAGAGTTGCAACAGAATTTCGACATGAATATCCTCCTGGAACGCCAACAGAATTCATTGCAGATGAAATACTGAGTTGTTGGGAAAGAAATAAATAATAAAAATTTTGGAATCTATAAAGAAAGGCGGATGTAGCTGTGGCAGGTCTCCAGTTGGTAGATGCATTGGTTGGCATAAACTAACTGAAGAACGCTACCAAAAAGCACTTATTGAATATAATAAGATGTCAAAAAACCAAAAGACAGGCCGTTACCATGCAAAAGCAATAGATGGCTTAGGTGAATAATTACCCCATTGGCTGAAGCTTAAATGGAGTCCTTACAACGCCCATCTCTTCGGCCATTTTTTTAGCTGCGTCCGAGTTAAACATTGCCATCATGCCTGCTGGGTCAAAAACATCGACAACAACAATAGCAGTATGGTCATCGACTTTTCCTACTTTAGCATCTCTTGAAAATTGTGCTCTCTGATCAGCTAGGTCATCAAAACCTTTCTTCCAATCATCAAACGTTCCATTATTTATTTCAATCATGACCATTGTATTCATCATATCTCTCCTATATTGTTATAAAAATAAATCTAAGTTATTGGGTTGCTACATTAAATATACCTTCACTGATACATGAGATGTTTAATGTTTTGCAAGTTTCAGTTTTTTATTAGACCGCAACTATGATTTGCTGGTACAGCCGTCTTTATTTTTTTTGGTGGTTCAAGATTCAAGTTGTCAACTTTATTGACAAAGGTTGCTTCATCAAATTCTAGCCTGATTAATGAGTTGAATTCCTTCTCTTCACCGATAGTACTAACCGTGAAGCCGTTATAGTCGTGACCAGGATGGACTAGCGTTGAATCAGGCAGCGTAAATAATTTGTGTATGGAGTGATAAAGCGTTGATGCAGTTCCTCCCTGGAAATCACATCGGCCAGTGCTTCTAATTAATAATGAATCACCTGTAAAGACTTTGTTGTTAACAAGGTATGACATGCAGCCAGGAGTGTGACCTGGTGTTTCCATTGCAACGATCTCATGCTCACCAATTGGCAAAATATGTCCCTCACCAACCATAATATCAGCACACGCTTCTGCGTCAATATTTTCTATTCCTATTACAATTTTAGCGAGAGGGAAGGTTTTTTTAAGTGGGCAAGCACTGGTTATATGATCAGCATGAATGTGTGTTTCAATTATAAATTTTAAGTCAAGCTCTAATTCTTGAATTAAGGCAATATCACGGTCTATCATAGAATCTACAGCATCAATAATTGCTGCCTCTCTTGTGCCGCTGTCAGCTATAAGATAGGTAAAAGTTGAGCTATCTTGTTCAAAAAGCGGCTTACAAATCAAGCTCATTCGGAGATCTCCATAATCATATTCAGAAAGGTGCGTTGACTGATCATTTACATGTATATGCTTGATGCATTTTTTCTGTATGAATGTAATAATCATACAGTTTTAAGTCTGACGCTGCATGCTTGTCTACAACGACTATTACATTTTTGTGTAGCTGAAGAATACTTCCTGGAAAGAATGACGATACCGGACCTTCAATTATCTCAGCGACGGCTTGGCTTTTGTGTTTACCCAGGCCTAAAAGAAGAATCTGTTTTGCATCCATTATTGTTCCAATACCCATAGTGATGGCGAGTGTTGGTTGTGTTTCTTTATCTTTAAAAAAACGAGAATTGTTTTCAATTGTGTTTTGTGTCAATGTCTTAACTCTTGTTCTTGAGTTTAGACTTGACGTGGGTTCATTAAACCCAATATGTCCATTAGTTCCTATACCTAGAACTTGAATATCAATTCCGCCATGACGCTTTAACATGGACTCGTAGTTTTCACAGCTGGTGACATAATCATCATCGAAACATTCAGGGATAAAAGTATTTTTGTTATTGATGTCAATGTGATTAAAGAGGTTGTTATTCATATAATGTCGATAGCTTTGAGGATGATCAGGGTGGAGACCCATATACTCGTCTAGATTGAATGTAGTAACAGTCTTGAAGCTGATTTCTCGTTGCTCATATTTTTTGATTAGGGCTTTATAGGTTAAAATTGTAGAACTGCCTGTTGCTAGACCAAGCACTGCTTTTTCTTTTTCAGAAATAAATTTCCCAATAATATTGGCAGCAAAATTGCTTGCCTTTAATTCAGAGGGAAGAATAACGACTCTCATGACGATTCTCTATTAATTTGTTTGCCAGACACCCAAGCATTGCGTACCTTAAAATTCGAATCAAAATGCACTAAGTCAGCTCTGTAACCTGGTTTTAAAGAACCCAAATGATTTGCAATTCCTAAGTATTCTGCAGGGTAACGCGAGGCCATAGCAAGTGCTTGATTTAATGGAATATTGCACTTTTGGTAGGCATTTTTAACCGCGTCAATCTGGGTAATAGAAGAGCCGGCTAACTTTCCTTCCGAGTTCACGAGACGACCATCTAATTCATTTACCACTTCATCATAAAGTTCAAAAGAGGGCTTGCCATGATTAATAGTAGCCATGGAGTCAGAAATAAAGAACAGTTTGCCTGTTGGTTTTAACTGATATGCCAACTGAATTAATGATGGGTGAACGTGATGTAAGTCAACAATAATACTTGCAAATGTATTTTCAAAGTGTAATGCAGAGCCTACAACTCCAGGTTCGCGGGCAGATATCTGCCCCATGGCATTGAAAAGATGAGTAAAGCCATCAAGGCCGTTTTTGATGGCATCATCTAACTCATCATAGCTTGCATCACTATGACCAGCAAGGGTTTTTATACCAAGAGATGTCAGGTGCTTTAATTGCTGACTGGAAATACACTCAGGCGCCAGAGTCAACATAACTGGGAAGCCTTTTAAGGATTCGAACAAATTTAAATAATCAGAGTTAATGGTGCTAATGTATTGTTTTTGATGTACGCCTCGATATTGAGTATTAAAGAAAGGACCCTCAATATGAATACCTAATAATGAAGAGTTATTCTTTATTTCTTCAGTAACTGTTTTAATGCATTGCTCAAGAACTTCCAGTGAGTCACTAATAACAGTGGGCATAACACTGGTAGTGCCAAAAAATTGGTGCGCCTTTATTATGGTGTTTAAACTTTCTTTATTAGGAGAGTTGTTAAACAATACTCCACCACCACCATTAACCTGAAGATCAATAAATCCCGGTGCAAGAATACCCTGGTCTAATTCTATTTTGTTAAAGTTGTCGGGGGTATGATTTTTGTCAACTATATCGACGATAGATTTGCCATCTACTAGCAAAGCGTGATCATCATAGAAACGTTCTCCACAAAATATTTGCGATCCTAATAATGCCTGTTTCATCCTAATTCCACCACATAGTCATAACGGTCGCCACGATAGTAAGACTGCGTATATTCTACAACTTTCCCATTGACATCTTTGCCGCGCCTCTCCACAAACAAGACTGCACTACCAGGACTTACTTCCAATTTATCAGCTATATCGTGATCTGCATTTATGGCATGAATATTTTGTTTGGCAGTGACGGGATTCATATTTTTTCTTTTAAGTGTTTCGTAAAGTGAGTCATCCAGCGCGGTAGTAATTGAGATAATGGAAGCAGGAATAATTGCTATCTCATAAAGCAATGGTTCATTCACTAAAAATCTAATTCTGTTTAGTCGATGAACATAATCCTCTTCATTCAAATTTAATATTAAAGCTTCTTTTGGACTAGCTTTGCCCTCCTCACGTAAAACAATTCTTGAATGGGATTCAAGACCTCGTCTATTCATATCAGCAGTAAAACTATTCAGAGAAGAGAGGTTTTTATGCAGAACAATATCAACATTATCAGAAACAATAGTGCCAGCACCATGACGTTTTTGTAACACACCGATATCAACAAGTTGATCTATAGCTTTTCTAACAGTAATTCTTGATAAATTGAGTTTGTTTGCTAATTCTCTTTCAGGAATTAATGAATCACCAGGATTTAACATGCCCTGTTGGATGGCATTATGAAGAGATCGTGAAAGCTGTTTATAGAGAGATTCAGGGCTATCACTGGAGGGATGTAAATAGTTGATTAAAACGTCTCTTTCAGTCATCAGATTACTGCTTTATTGATTGTTTCGACAGTACATCGGTCATATTTAACATATGACAATCAAATTATTGGTATTAAATTGGTATTATATTATATATTTAACGTATAAAACAATAATCTGCAAAAAACATTATATAGGAGTTGAACAAAAGGACCTTTATATAGAGAAATAATAATGAAACAATTATTATATAAAAACAAATTTGCTTTTTAATTGCATCCTGTTATATAATACCATTTCATTACCAATTTTGTAATAACAACACCACTTAGAGAATTAACTTTAATAGTTAATGGCTGAGACTTTTTTTCTCAATTTGGTGGTTTTATTGATGAGGAATATGAGTTTAGACGGCACGGAATTTGTTTTGACCAACACTATCGATTCAGATGGTCAATTCTGCTCGGTACTCAAGAATAATAGTGACAAAGCGTTAGATAATTTTCTGATCTGCTTCAGTTTACTTTCTCCTGTCAAATCCATTGATAATTGTCTTGTCATTACTCAAGTTGGTGGTTATGTAGAGATATCACAACTTAATAAGTCCTCTTTGCTTTCAGGTGAAGAGTGGTCTTTTAAATATGCCTATGAATATTCTAGGCATAGACCCCTGAATCATACATGGAGCCCACAAGGTGCTTTTGTAAAACTTCTTGATGGCACATTTATTTCTGTATATGTTGATGATTTAGATTTCCAAGCTTTCTCCTCCTTGGACCCAATCGCAAAGAGTTCATCTAATAAATTGTTGGATCAATCTTTGCGATTGGTGCCACATCCTAGCGAATGGATGCCTAGTGCAGGAGTATGCAATTTAACTCAACCCTTAGATCTGTCCCTTGACGATTCTGAGATGATAACTAGAGCTGTTAGTGCTGCTTCTGAACTTGGTGAAAGACTCAGTTTAAACATTCTATCTAGCAATAATAAAGAGCTTATTGGCTCTAATACAAAGCTAATCATTAAAGCTCAAAAATATATAACAAGTTCTTCATACAATCTGGTTATAACTAGTGATGTGATTGAACTTAATGCTGGTGACGAACAAGGCTTATTTTATGGCCTGGTTACTTTATTGCAACTGAACCAAACATATCACAAATTAATTCCATGCGGCACAATCATAGACCAACCGCGTTTTGATTGGCGTGGCCAGCACTTAGATTGTGCTAGGCATTTTTATGCTGTCGAAAGTATTTTAAAATTTCTGGATTTAATGAGTTTATTTAAACTCAATAAGTTTCATTGGCACGGTACTGACGATGAAGCATTCCGTTTCAAGCTTGATAGTAATCCTGAACTTGCCACCGCCACTGCTAAAAGAGGGAATAACCTTTTAGTCCCCCCTATTTTTGGTTCTGGTCCTAGTCCAACCGGAGGTTGCTATGACTCTAGTGATATCAAGCGAATTATTGAGCGAGCTTCATCTAATTATATTGATGTAATGCCCGAGTTTGATTTGCCTGGCCATAATTTGTCGTTAATTCAACTCTTTCCTACTACCCGCGACCCAGGAGATAAAAGCAACGAAGTTTCAATTCAAGGTTATTTTCAAAATACTTTAAATCCTGCAATGCCTGAGACATTTTTACTTATTGAGCCTTTAATAGATGATCTATGTAATCTATTCCCGGGTGATTATATTCATTTAGGTGGTGATGAGGTGGCGCCTGAAAGCTGGAAAAGTTCTCCTGCAGTTGAGGCTTTAAAAATAAAATACGATCTCGAAACTAATAAAGATGTCGCATCTTGGTTTATTAATAAACTCTCCGCCAAGGTCGAATCTAATGGTAAAAAAACGGCTGCATGGCAAGAAGCTGAAGAAGGTAGTTACCTTGAAAAAAAATCAGATAAGCTGTTGTTTGCTTGGCAAAATCTTGAGTCTGGCTATAAATTAGCAAGAAAGGGTTTTAAGGTTGTATTGTGCCCTGCTGAACATATTTATTTTGATATGGCACAGAGTAAAAACTATAGCGATTGCGGTGTTAATTGGGCTGCAATTGTCTCCTTAGAGGATACTATTGATTGGCAGATTATTCCTGCAGGTGAGCCAGAACTAGAGTCTAATATTAAAGGAATACAAGGACATCTTTGGAGTGAAACAATTCTTAAGGATAGCGACATGGAGTCAATGTTGTGTCCAAGAATTCTGGGACTATCAGAAAGCGCATGGACAAGTCAAAACAATAGACGCAAAGGCGCCGAATTGAATAATTTGGTATTGAATAGCTATAGAGATTTATTTGAAAAAATTGGTTGGGACTTTTATAAGTCGGAGAATTTTGATAACATGTCCGATCCAGCTAAGAATAAGGAGGCTTTAATCAATGAGTGATTTGTTGCAAATGTTGAAACCAAAAACTAAAGCACAATCAACAACTCTTTTTGCATGGGCACTAATTGCCCCGGCGGCGATCTATATGTTTTTGATAGTTGTCTGGCCATTAGTCGAAACATTTCGCCTTTCTTTTACAAATTCAAACTTGGGCACACTAATTGAGGGTGCAGATTATATCGGTTGGGCTAACTATGAAAAAGCACTCGGTGGACGCAAATTTCCTGCGATTGTCAATCGAACCTTTTATTGGATGTTCCTTTCGGTTAGTTTAAAAATTATACTGGGCTTGATTGGAGCCACTTTGCTGGCAAGCAATATAAGGGCGCGTGGAATTATCCGTGCCTTAGTCATGCCACCCTGGATCATACCTATAGCAATAGGTTGTTTTGGTTGGCTGTGGTTATACAATGGACATTTTGGCCTGCTCTCAAATTTCGCGGAGATGGTTGGTATAACCGATGGACCATTCAGTTTCTTGGGCTACAAGAAAAGCGCCTTTTATTCAGCAGTTGTGACCGATGTTTGGATTGGCACGCCGATGGTGACTTTATTCTTTTTAGCAGCTATGCAGGGAGTTCCAAGGGATTTATATGAGGCCGCTTATGTTGATGGCGCTTCTCGTTGGTATCGTTTCCGTAGAATCACAATGCCTCAAATTATGCCTACTGTAGTTACTATGGCTTTACTATCGGCTATCTGGACGTTTAATTCTTTTGAAATTATTTGGATTTTGACTGAGGGCGGTCCACGTGGTGCAACTACCACTCTCATAATTGATACCTTCAAAACAGCTATTTTCAGCTATAAATTTGGTGCAGGTGCGACTAGAGCAGTTCTTGTTGTTTTAATCTTAGGAGTCTTTTCAATAATTTATTTGACTGTACTTGGAAGACTTAGTCGTAAATATGGATATTTAGGGGTTCAAAAATGATGGATAAATATACACTTCTTCAGAAGATAGGGATTTATGCCTCTATTGTGGTATTCATAACTTTCATGCTGCTTCCATTTGTTGAAATGTTTATTGCATCATTGAGACCGTTAACTCATTTATTCAGCCGACCTAAAATTCCAGTTGGAGAGACAATGGGATTTCTTGATTTTATGAGTCGTTTCTGGTCCGATAAAATGAGTTTTCAGGCCTATAGAGATATGTGGGTGACGGTCCCACAACTACCTCGATATATATTTAATAGCGTATTTTTAGCCACTGCAGTCACTATTATGTCGTTGATTTTTGTGATTCCTGCTGCATATGCCTACGCGCGCTTTAACTTTCGCGGAAAATCAGTCAGTCTTACACTATTTTTAGCTGTCAACATGTTCTCTGGCGCAGTTTTGCTGATTCCATTATATAAATTGTTACGAATGTATGGTATGTTGAATACTTATTGGGCGATGATTATTCCTGGTGTAGCATTTCTTGTGCCAACAGGAATCTGGCTACTTAAATCATTTCTGGAAAAGATACCATATGAATTAGAAGAGGCGTCATTTGTGGATGGAGCATCACGTCTTTATACATTGCGTAGAGTGATTTTACCTCTAGCAGTACCCGGTTTAGTTGTCGTTGGCGTTGCAATATTTATTGGCGCCTATGCACAACAGTTTTTATTCGCAATTACGTTTAACCAAGATAGAGACTACATGCCATTGCCAGCTGGTATATTCGAGTTTATTGGTTATCAGGACGTATTGTGGAACGAAATGATGGCGGCAAGCCTAGTTGGAATTCTGCCCGTGTTGGTTATTTTCCTGTTTATGCAGAAACATCTCATAGCAGGTTTAACACAAGGGGCAGTAAAGCAGTGAGAAGTAAAATACTCACATAAAGTATTACCAGGGATTATTAATGTCTGGTAATTTGATGTAAAAATAAAGGAGAAGTAAATGAAAAATATAAAAAAAGCACTCTTCTTAGCAGTACTTGGCGCGGGTTTAATGGCACCAGTACAAGCGGAAGAGGTACACATGATTATGTGTGGTGGCGAAATACGTGATGCCGATAAAGCAGTTATAGCTGCTTTTGAAGCTAGTCATGCTGGTGTCACTGTTAATGCAGAAGCGGTTCCTTGGGGCACGTGTCAAGATAAATCAATGACGCTTGCTGCTGCTGGTGATCCAGTAGGACTAGCTTATATTGGCTCTCGTACCTTGAAGCAACTAGGTCGTAGTGGTCTAATTCTTCCAGTTGAAATTTCTGAGGAAAAACAGGCGTTGTATCAGCCTGGTATTCTTAACACTGTTTCTGATGGTGGTCAATTCTGGGGCTTCCCACATGCTTTCTCTACGAAAGCACTATTCATCAACTGTGGTTTAGTTGAAGAAGCGGGTGAAGCTTGTGTTGCACCAAGAACTTGGACAGGGCTTTACAATATGGCTAAGGCTGTTAATGACAATACCTCAGCTGCAGGTATTGGCATAACTGGAAAGGACTTTGATAACACTATGCACCAATTCCTTAACTACCTGTATAGTAACGGTGGTTCTGTAAGTGATGCAGCTACTGGTGAGATAACTTTCAACAGTCCTGAGACTGTTGAGACACTAGAATTTTATGGTAAGTTAGCTGGTGTTGCACAGGAAGGTCCTATGGGATATGAGCGTTCTCAATTGACTCAGTTGTACAATGATGGTCAGATTGGAATGTATATCAATGGTCCATGGGGCGCAGGCCAACACAATGATAATATTGCTGAAATCGTTGTACCTATTCCAGCTGGCCCAAGTGGCGAGAGTGGAACATTGTTGATTACTGACTCAGTTGCAGTATTCAAAGGTTCTGCTAATGAAGCTCTTGCAATGGAGTTAGCTGATGCTCTTACATCTGGTGAGGCTCAATATGACCTTGATATGAGCTGGGGTTTAACGCCGATTCTGCAATATGATAAGATGAGGGATGATGTTTACTACACGACTGACTATTGGCAAACATTTGTTGCGCCAATTGGAAGTGGTGGTCCAGAGCCAATGTTTGAAGACTTCAAAGCGCTTCAAATGGGTATCAACAGCGCCATCCAAGGTATGATCTTGGGTGAAGGTTCTGCTGCTGATCTAGTTGCAGAGGCTGCAGAAACTCTAGCAGAGGGCCTGTAAGTCAATTAGTTGACTAAGTAGGAGCAACGGCAACGTTGCTCCTGCACTTAAAAGGCTAACTTCAAAAACATACTTATCTATTTTTAACAAATTTTTAAGTATGTTTTTTAGGTTTACTTGGGGTGTAAGAAAATAATAATTAACTGCATATCGTGATTGATGTGCCATAATCAAGGACATAAATATGGCGACTTTAAAACTGGAAAATATTTTTAAAAGTTTTGGTGAAACCGAGGTTTTAAAAGATATTAATCTGAGTATTGAAGACAAGGGGTTTGTTGTTTTTGTCGGCCCTTCGGGTTGTGGAAAAACGACATTACTGAGAATTATCTGTGGTTTAGAAGAGGCTACTAGCGGCAAGGTATTTATTGACGAAGAAGATGTTTCCAATGAACAGCCAGTTGATCGAGGCATTTCTATGGTGTTTCAGTCCTACGCACTATATCCTCATTTGTCCGTATTTGAAAACATTGCCTTTCCGCTCAGAGTGGCAAAAACTAATGAAGCTGAATTAAAGGAGCAAGTGAATCGTGCTGCTGAAATACTGCAATTAACCGATCGTTTAGATTTTAAGCCTGGACAGCTTTCTGGTGGCCAGCGTCAAAGAGTTGCTATAGGTAGAGCAATTGTTCGAAATCCTAGGGTCTTTCTATTTGACGAGCCGTTGTCTAATTTGGATGCTGCTCTTCGTGGTGATATGAGGGTTGAGTTGGCTAAATTACACCAAAACTTAAAAACCACAATGATCTATGTCACTCATGACCAAATCGAGGCTATGACGATGGCTGACAAAATTGTGGTTTTGAATGATGGTGTAGTGCAGCAATTTGGAGCACCAATGGAGTTGTATCACCATCCTACAACAAAGTTTGTTGCTGGTTTTATTGGCCATCCAAAAATGAATTTTCTAAAGACAACCAATACTGTTGTTGACGGTAACGAGTTGAAAGTGAATATTGGTGTAGAAACCATTTCTTTACCTGTTGAAATAGGAGAGACAAAGTCAGGGGATATAATTGAGCTTGGTATACGCCCTGAAGACCTTATCCTTAGCTCTGATAATCAGGGATTATCAATGAATGTAGAGGTTGTAGAGCACATAGGTGCAACAGCAATCATCTATGGTTCGGCAGTTAGTAATGATGATTTTTGTGCCGTATTACCTGGAGACACTCTAATTCAACCAGGACAAACAATCAACTTATCTATAGATTCTTCAAAGTGTCATGCTTTCAATTCACAAGGAATAGCACTGCACAGAAAACAGGCAGCTGAGGTTAGTTAGGGGAATAATTATGAGAACTGGTATTGTTGGTTTAGGTCTAAGGGCTGGCAATGTTCTTAAGATGATGCAAGCCGATATGCCAGAGTTGGA
>JAOMEO010000015.1 GCA_028345955.1 Candidatus Thioglobus sp. | reverse complement strand
GGCAAGATTTTTGTTATTCTTGACAAATCAGTCCAAGGTATTTCAAAAACCATATCTAAGTCTAAAGCATAATTTATACCTACCCCAATGACTACAGATTGATTTTTCGATTGCATCTTATTTTCTAACAAAACTCCAGCCAATTTTTTATCCTCAAAATAGATATCATTTGGCCACTTGATTTGAAAACCTACAGCTAAACATTCTCTCTCGAGAACCTTTGCGATTGCCAATCCAACTACTAAACTGAGTCCATTTAGGTTGCACTCTTTCGGAAAATTTCGTCGTATAGAAAACAGAATACTACCATCCCTTTGTGACTCCCAAAGTCTTCCATGTTGCCCTTTTCCTTGAGTTTGTTCACGGGCAACACAGAGCTGTACCTTATTTGAAAAAGGCCTATTGGTTAAAAAATAGTTTGTACTCTCAATCGAGTCAAAAAAATGACACTCTAGGTCTTTTGGTAGTAACTCGACTAGAGAAGAATAATAGACCACGTAACCAGAAAAATAATTAAAGAAAAAAGTACAGCAGCCGATGCTATGTCCTTCGCAAATCCTGAAAGCTTATGATGCTCAATGCTAATCCGATCAACCACAGCTTCGATGGCTGAGTTCAACATTTCGACTATTAATACAATAAAAATAGGGACAATAAGTAATACTCTTTCAACTTTGGATTCACCAAGCAAATAGCCAATTGGTATTAACACTATGGCTAACCAAACTTCCACCCTAAAGGCAAACTCAGACTGGTAACAGGCCTTTAATCCTTTGGCTGAATAGATGCAAGCACAGAACAACTTTTTGATACCTGTTGGTTTGTTGTTATTGTCCATAAGATCTATATCTCCAGATGACGACTCTCATTTGGATGAGTGTAATACTTTGTTAAAATATTACCATTGATTTTACAATAAAAAAAAATTGGCGTTGTTTATGAAAATTGCACTTGGAGTTGAATATTTAGGAACTGATTTTCACGGTTGGCAAATTCAAGAAAACAGACTCAGAACAGTACAGGCTGTTGTTGAACTAGCCTTATCTAAAGTGGCAGATCACTCTATCCGCGTGTTTTGCTCTGGCAGAACAGATGCTGGTGTACATGCAAAAGAACAAGTTATTCATTTTGAAACTGATTCAATTAGAGACAGCCAAGCTTGGTTATTTGGTGGTAACGTCAACCTCCCAAGTGATGTAAACATCACCTGGGTAAAAGAGGTTAGTGAGGACTTTCATGCGAGATTTAGTGCTTACGCTAGATCATATGAGTACAAAATACATAATCACCCTGTGCGCTCCTCCTTAAAAGCAAACTACAATTTATGGGAACCAAGGGCACTGAATATAAAGAAGATGAAAAAGGCTACAGATTTTTTGATTGGTGAACATGACTTTTCAGCTTTTAGAGGAAAATTATGTCAAGCAAAATCACCTATTAAGATCGTAGAATCCATAGAGATAATCAAGACTGATGATACTATACTGATAAAAATCAAAGCCAATGCATTTCTGCGTCATATGGTCCGTAATGTTGTCGGAACACTTCTTAAAATAGGTAGAGGCGAGAAGGAAATTAATTGGATGTTGTCAGTTTTGCAAAGCAAAGATCGCAAACAAGCTGGTCCAACAGCCGAACCTCAGGGCTTGTATTTCGTAAAAGCTTATTATCACGACCTCTAACAAGATCATAACTCAACAAAAAAATTAGGAGATATTTATCACCTTATCCTTGTCGTCTTCCGCACTTTCGAGCTCTTTCCAAACATGCTTAAGTGCCTGAGCTGTGCGATTAAAAAAACGATCTTCACCAAAACGCTTTTTAAATCCAGAGCGAAACAATTCTGCCTCTAATCTTTCAGTTCTTGAAAAAAGTATTTCTATTCCAGTGTCAGAGCAGGACTGAACTAACTCAGATAACACTTCTTCGCCACTGGCATCAATTTGAAGGAGCGCGCCAACATCAACGACAATATATTTTAATTGATCTTTATTTTTAGCAATTACTTCAAGCATCTGTGTTTCAAAGAAAGCGGCATTGGCAAAATATAATGATCCGCTATATTTAACAAGCTTCACGACATCACTACTTTCAATATCCTCGCCTCCAAAAGGAGAAAAGTTAATCGATCCTTCTTGCACCGCTAATTCAGTGAACTTTGGTTGCGTAGTTCGATAAAGAAACAGCCCAAGAGATAAAATAATACCAAATGCAATACCATTTTCAAGGTGTGGCGCAAAAATCAGAGTCATTATAAAAGTTAATAGACCAACAATACCATCTTGCTTTTCTACTTTCCAGGCATGCTTGATTGGTGCAAAATTTATTAAGTTCACTACCGCCATCAAAATCACTGCCGCTAAGGTGGCCTGAGGGAGGTGATACAATAAAGGCGTCAACCAAAGAATAGTTAGACCCACAATAAGGGCTGTCACTACAGAAGAAAAACCAGTTGCTGCACCTGCTGACATGTTTACAGCAGTACGTGAAAAGGAACCAGAAACTGCGTAACCCTGAAAAAAACTTGAGCCAATATTGGACAGGCCCTGACCGATTAGCTCTTGGTTAATATCAAGGCGCTGCTTGGTTCTTGCTGCCATAGATTTGGCAACAGTGATTGCTTCCATAAAACCGATTAAAGAGATAGTGATAGCATAGATAAATAGAGTACCCATAGCATTAAAATCTAAACTAGGGGTTTTAAAACTAAATAAGCCTTCTGTATTTACTGAAGAAACAATTGCACCACCCATCGACTCATAGCCAATCAAAAATGAAACCGCAGTTGAAATAACAACTACTGTCAATATCGCGGGAATTCTTGGATAGAATCGGTTTAATAGTACTATACCAAGTATTCCCATTACAGCCATAGTTATAGTTGGTGTATGGGTATAAAACATTGCAGCTTCTAGCAAACGGCCAATAGTTTCATAATTTTGGTTTGCATTACAGATAGTGTGTAAACCTTCTCTCCCAACCTGTTCTATTTTTTCAATCATTGTTAATGGTTGACAAGCAGAAACCCAATCAGTGTCACTGCTATTGATAACCCTAATACCAAAAACCTTTGGAAGTTGAGAAGTAGCTATAATAATTGCCGCAGCATTTGTAAAGCCACTCACAACTGGGTGGGACACGAAGTTAGTCACAAAACCCATTCTCAAAATACCAAGAGAAAACTGAAACAATCCAACAATTAGAGCCAACAAAGCTGCATACACAGCATAACTTGAAGCATCAGTAACTAACTCCCCAAGAGCTGCTGCTGTTAATAATGAGACCACAGCAACCGGACCTGTAGATAACTGTCTTGATGACCCCATAAGAGCAGCAATCATGACCGGAAGGAATGATGCATATAGGCCATACTGAGGACCCAAGCCCGCCAACTGAGCGTACGCCATTGATTGGGGAATTATTACTAGAGCAACAGTAATACCTGCCAAAGTATCTGCCTTAAGTACTTTAGGATTTTTTAATTCCTTAATCCATAACAAAAATGGAAATAATTTTGTTATCCAGTTCATGAAATAATGTTTCCAGAAATTCTATATCCAGACTAATACTACTAAAGAAATAGCCTGTAACAGTTCATTATAATATACGAGCCAATTGTTAATCGTTGACTATTGAGCTATTATCAAGTCATTAAAGCTTAAAAATTTTCTTCCCAATCAACACTAATCACTTTTTTGTGTTTATCAACTGAAACGAGAAATGGCTCAATATATGGAATCCAGTGTTCTGTATCCCCTTTAGTTACTAAAACGTGATTTGAGCCTGTATCCACTAAATAATCCACTATTCCTAAATCAACTTCATTTTTATTAATCACTCGAAATCCAGTTAACTCATGCCAATAATGTTCATCATCATCGAGTTCAGGTAGTTGCTCTTTGTTAATATATAAATCCTTTCCAATCAGTTGAACTGCTTCGTCTCTATTATCAATGCCTTTTACTTGTGCGACAATAGTCTTGGATTGCTCACGACCCGAAATAATTTCAATGACCTGGTAAGATCCATTATTAATAAAGTACCAAGGCTGATATTCAAGGATATTTTTCCTTGGCTTTGTATAAGAAAATATTTTTACCCAGCCCTGAACACCAAAAAAGCCATTAATCTTTCCGACTAATAGCTTTTTTTCGTCTAAATGTGGTGAAAATGCCACCTAATTACTTAGTATCTTTTTCTTCCGCTGGGGTTTCTTCCACTGGAGCTTCCTCTGCAGGTGCCTCCTCTTTGGGAGCTTCTTCAGCTGCTGCTTCCACTGGAGCTTCCTCAGCAGGTGCCTCCTCTTTGGGAGCTTCTTCAGCTGCTGCTTCCACTGGAGCTTCCTCAGCAGGTGCCTCCTCTTTGGGAGCTTCTTCAGCTGCTGCTTCCACTGGAGCTTCCTCAGCAGGTGCCTCCTCTTTTGGAGCTTCTTCAGCTGCTGCTTCCACTGGAGCTTCCTCAGCAGGTGCCTCCTCTTTGGGAGCTTCTTCAGCTGCTGCTTCCACTGGAGCTTCCTCAGCAGGTGCCTCCTCTTTGGGAGCTTCTTCAGCTGCTGCTTCCACTGGAGCTTCCTCTGCAGGTGCTTCAGCTTTTGCAGTAGCTTCTAACTCAGATTTTGCTTTAGCTTTTGCATCTAATTTAACTTTCTCTGCTGCGGCATTTTTTGCCGCTTTAGCAACTAAATACTTCTCACGAATTGAAGGGTCTTTATATTCTCTGGCCAATTGCTTCACGCGATCAGAAATCTGGGCACCTTGTGAAATCCAATATGCCAATCTATCTTCTTCTAGTTGAAGCCTAACTTCTTGCCCGCGAGCAACAGGATTAAAGAAACCAATACGCTCTATATAGCCGCTATCTCTTCTCTTTCTAGAGTCAGTTGCTACAATCGAATAAAAAGGTTTTTTCTTGGCTCCACCTCGGGCTAATCTAATCTTAACCATGGGCTTTTTGCTCCTTTTTTATTGTTAAATTCTTAAGGCCGGAAATTATATCAGTTATCGATGTTTCGTGCTAATTTAATTGCATCACCGATGTAATTCATAGGTGTAAGTTCAGAGAGCTCTTCTTTAGCATGAAAAGGTATATCTAATGATCCTATAAAATTTTTTATTATTTCAGCATCAATCTTCTGACTACGAGTTAAAGATTTTAGTTTTTCATAAGGGTTATCAACGCCATAACGACGCATAACTGTTTGTATAGGTTCCGCTAAAACCTCCCACGCATTGTTCAAATCTAAAAGCATCTGTTCCTCATTTGTTTCTAATTTCGACATACCCTTGCAAATTGAAGCATAGGAGATCAAGCTATGCGCACAACTTACGCCTAAGTTTCTCAAGACTGTTGAGTCAGACAAATCCCTCTGCCAGCGTGAAATAGGCAGTTTCGAAGCCAGATGAGAGCCTATTGCATTAGCAATGCCTAAATTACCCTCAGCATTTTCAAAATCTATCGGATTGACTTTATGAGGCATAGTGGAAGAACCAATTTCACCTTCAATTATCCTTTGCTTGAAATATCCAAGTGAAACATAGCCCCAAATATCTCTACAAAAATCAATTAAGATTGTATTGAAACGGTTCAATGCATGGAAATACTCAGCAATATAATCGTGGGGCTCTATTTGAGTAGTATAGGGTGCATAATTTACACCAAGGCTTTCAACAAAAGTCTTGGTAATATTCTCCCAGTTCAGATCAGGATAAGCACTTAGATGAGCATTAAAATTTCCAACAGCCCCATTAAACTTGCCCATTATTTTAACTTCATCAAAGAGTTTAATTTGTCGCTTTAATCGATCAGTGTAGTTAGCCATCTCTTTACCAAGCGTCGTTGGTGATGCAGTTTGACCATGTGTTCTAGAAAGCATTGGTATCAGAGCATTTTCATACGATAAATTTGCGATAAGCTCAGTCACATCCCGCATTTGCGTGATAAGTATATCTCTACCATCTTTTAGCATAAGTGCATGAGATAAGTTATTAATATCTTCAGAAGTACAAGCGAAATGAATAAACTCACGGATACTTACTAAAGTATGATTTATTGAAATTTTTTCTTTTAGAAAATACTCTACTGCCTTAACATCATGGTTGGTTGTATTTTCGAATTTCTTTACATGCAAAGCATCTGCTACAGAAAAGTTAGCAGCGATGCTTTCTAATAAAGTATTGGCACCCGAATCATAAAGGGATGGCACTTCAGTTATTTCTGAATTTCTAGACATTGCCTGAAGCCATCTAACTTCAATTAATACTCTATATTTAATTAATCCAAACTCACTAAAAACACTACTAAGAACACTAGTTTTTTTACTATAACGGCCATCAATAGGAGAAATGGATTTTATTGTATTAAATTCAATAGGAGAAAAGGACTCCAGTGTATCAATATTAAATGGATTGTTATTAACACCTGCTGGGTCAACAAGCTCAGCAAGACTAATATTTAGATATTTTGCTAAAGATTTTAATTGATTGAGTGTGGGTTTAGATCGACCAGTAAAATAATGACCTACCGCGCCACGTGTTGATTTACCCATAGCAGAAGCTATGTCTTTTTGGGTAATGCCCTTATCACGCATTATTTTTTTAGCATGTATAATCCAAGTATCCATTTTTTATATTCTCTATATTTTGTATCTTTTAATACAATTTAAACTATATATTCTAACGATTTAGATAATTTATGTATTTTATATAATTATGATAATATATGTATCTTATTTATGATAGAAATAATAACACTGTAATAACAACTAAGTATTGTTGAAATGAAAATGTAGGTGGAGGGTGCCTGTAAACAATATGGCTGAATAAATCATAATGTAAATAATCAAATCAATAAATTTGAGCAGTTATTCTAAAAAGTATAAAATTAAACTCTTAATTTGTATCTTACAAAAATCAGATATTATCTATGAAAGAAGAATATTTAAAACACTGCAAAGAAAGAAAAGAAAACAATCTACCGCCTTTAGCGCTAGATGCCAAGCAAACCAAATCAGTTATAGATAACCTGATTTCAGGTTCAGATAACGAATTCTTTTTAGATCTATTAACGCATAGAATACCGCCTGGCGTTGATGAAGCTGCATACGTTAAAGCTGGATTTTTAACTAGTGTCGCCAAAGGTGTTCAGATTTGCAAGTCTATTTCTCAGAATCATGCCACTTTTCTATTAGGAACAATGCTTGGAGGTTACAGTATTAACTCATTAATTGATTTACTTGATATTGATGAGACTGCTGAGACAGCTTGTAAAGCCTTGTCTCACAATATTCTAATCTATGAAGCACATCAGAGTGTACTTGAAAAATCAATACGCAATGCTTATGCTAAAAAAATTATAGATTCATGGGCTTCGGCCGAATGGTTTACTTCAAAAACACCTCTTTCTGAGACTATTAAAGTAGTAGTTTTTCGAGTTGACGGTGAAACTAATACTGACGATCTTTCTCCTGCAACTGAAGCCTGGTCACGTCCAGACATTCCACTTCATGCCAAATCAATGCTTGCTAAAAAGATGGACAAACCCCTCAAAACAATCGAAAAACTTAAGGAAAAAGGGCTTCCATTGGCTTATGTTGGAGATGTAGTTGGCACTGGCTCTTCTCGTAAATCAGCAATTAATTCTGTTTTGTGGCACATGGGAAAGTCTATCGATTATATTCCCAATAAAAATACTGGCGGAGTAATTCTTGGAGGGAAAATTGCACCAATATTCTTTAATACTGCAGAAGACTCAGGCGCCTTGCCGATAGAGTGTGATGTTTCAAAACTTATGATGGGTGACGAAATAACAATCCTCCCTTTTAAGGGCATTATCACTAATTCATCTGGTGAAACCATCTCAACATTTGAGTTGAAGCCAAGCACAATGCCTGACGAGGTCCGTGCTGGTGGAAGAATCCCTCTTATTATTGGCAGAGGTTTGACAGATAAAACCAGGACTGAGCTTGGTTTAAAAGTTAATGATATTTTTCTCCGTCCAGTAGACCCAAAAAATAGCTCGGCAGGATTTACTCTTGCTCAAAAAATTGTTGGCAAAGCCTGTGGCGTTCCAGGTGTCCGTCCAGGAACTTATTGTGAACCTAGGATGAGTTCTGTAGGCTCCCAGGATACAACTGGTGCGATGACACGTGATGAACTGAAAGAATTAGCTTGTTTAGGGTTTTCTGCTGATCTAGTCATGCAAAGTTTTTGTCATACAGCTGCTTATCCTAAACCGATTGACCTTGAATTACAGCATACACTGCCTGACTTTATGCAATCTCGCGGGGGAGTTTCACTGAAACCAGGAGACGGTATTATTCATTCCTGGTTGAATCGCATGCTGATACCGGACTCTGTTGGAACGGGTGGTGACTCTCATACTCGCTTTCCTATTGGTATTAGTTTTCCAGCAGGTTCAGGTTTAGTTGCTTTTGGAGCTTCTATAGGTGTCCTACCATTAGATATGCCTGAATCAGTTTTAGTTCGATTTACTGGCAAAATGCAACCGGGAATAACCTTAAGAGATTTAGTCAATGCTATCCCCTATATGGCAATCCAAAAAGGACTTCTCACTGTCGAAAAATCCAACAAGAAAAACATCTTTTCAGGAAGAGTTTTAGAAATTGAAGGCCTAGGAGATCTCAAAGTTGAACAAGCTTTTGAACTTGCAGACGCCTCTGCAGAAAGATCTTCCAATGGCTGTACTGTACAACTCAATAAAGAACCCATCGAAGAATATTTACAATCAAATATTACCTTGCTTTCTTCTATGATTGATTCAGGTTATGAGGACAAAAAAACCATCGCTAAACGTATCCAAGACATGCAGAAATGGCTTGATAAACCTAATCTATTGAAAGCTGATAAAGACTGTGAATATGCTGAAATTATTGAAATTAATTTAGATGAAATAAAAGAACCGATTCTTGCCTGTCCAAATGATCCAGATGATGTTAAGTTACTCTCAGATGTCGCAAAAACAGCTATCGATGAGGTCTTTATCGGTTCATGTATGACAAATATTGGTCACTTTAGGGCTGCTGCACAATTACTAAAAGATAAGACTGAACTAAATACTGTTTTGTGGGTAGTTCCACCAACTCGTATGGATGAAAAACAATTACGCGCTGAAGGTATTTATGAAACCTTTGAGAAGTTGACAGAACATACAGAAGTGCCGGGTTGTTCTTTGTGTATGGGTAATCAAAAAAGAGTAAAGGAAGGGGCGACTGTGGTTTCAACGTCGACAAGAAATTTTCCTAATAGACTTGGAGACAACGCAGATGTCTTTTTAGCTTCTGCTGAGGTTGCAGCAATTTCTGCAAAACTAGGATACATTCCTAGCATTGAGGAGTATCTGTCTTTAATGAGTGATATTGAACCGATGTCGGGTGAAATATATCAATACCTTAACTTTGATCAGATTGCAGATTACCAAGAAGCAGCTGCTAACGTACCTCTTGAAACGATTCTCCAAAACTAATTAAATTTGACGTAAAAAAAGCCGCTCTATGCGGCTTTTTAATGAAAGATTCAAAGAGCTACTTAATTTTCTCTTCTTTATACATCACATGCTTTCTAACTACTGGGTCAAATTTCTTTACTTCAATCTTATCAGGATGAAGACGCTTATTTTTAGTAGTTGTGTAATAGTGTCCTGTTTCAGCTGAAGATACTAGTTTGATTTTTTCTCTCATAACTTACTCCTTATACCTTTTCACCACGGTCACGGATTTCTGACAAAACTGCATCTATGCCCTTTTTATCAATAACACGTAAACCTTTCGCGGAAAGCTTCAATTTTACGAAACGATTTTCACTTTCCACCCAAAAACGATGGGTATGCAGATTTGGGTAAAAGCGACGGCGTGTTTTATTGTGAGCATGGGAAACGTTATTACCACTCAAAGGCCGCTTACCAGTAACTTGACATACTTTAGCCATAACGACTACCAACAAATTTCCAAAAAAGGCAAATTATACGCAAAATTACGCAGTTTTTTTATATATATTTATTTACTTTATTGATAAAAACTGTATCATACCAATCTTCCGGAGGGATGGCAGAGCGGCTGAATGCACTGGTCTTGAAAACCAGCAAGGGCTAATACCCTTCCAGGGTTCAAATCCCTGTCCCTCCACCACTCACATCATTTTGCAAGAGGATTTCTATTTTTCTTGCTGCATTAATTTGTATCTATATAATTCCGTATATGAAATCACGAACTAGAGTCGTTGTCATTGGTGGTGGTATTGCGGGTTGCTCTACTCTGTATCACCTCACCCAGGAAGGCTGGTCAGATGTCGTTTTAATCGAGCGTAATGAACTTACTAGTGGCACTACATGGCATTCAGCTGCACAAGTTACAAATTTTGGCATGAATCAGACAATGGTTGGACTGAAAACTCATTCCATAAACCTATACAAAGAGTTGTCCGATGATCCAGATTATCCGATTAACTATCACCATGGGGACGGTGGGATTCGTTTGGCAAATACTGAAGAGCAAATGCAAGGTTATCGTCATTTTGCCTCTATGGCACGATGTATGGATGTTCACTTTGAGATAATCGATGCTGAAGAATGTCTGAACCGTCACCCTTTGATATCAACGGACAATCTACTTGGAGGTCTTTGGGATCCGCTTGACGGTGATATTGACCCTTACCAATTGTGCCAATCTTTGATTAGACGAGCCCGTGAAGCTGGCGCAGAAGTCTATACTGACACACCTGTAATTGCTCTCAAACAATATGAAAATGGAGAGTGGGATGTGCAGACAGAAAAAGGTAATATTGACTGCGATATCGTCGTTAATGCCTGTGGTTATCGTGTCAATGAGGTTGGGAGAATGATGGGCGTACACCATCCAGTTGCCTCTATGGAGCATCAATATTTCCTGACCGAAGATATTTTTGCAATTAAGCAGGCAAGTCAGCGGATGCCTCTATTGCGTTGTCCGATTTCAGATTATTACTGCCGCCAGGAAAAGAATGGACTCTTGATCGGTTTCTATGAGCAGAACTGTAAGACTTGGGGGATGGATGGAATCGATCCTAATTTTGTTAATGCGTTATGTCCAGACGACATAGACCGGGTGGCAGATGTTCTGGATGGAGCTTTCGCTCGAATGCCTGTTCTTAGAAAAACAGGCATCCGCAGTATTATTAATGGACCAATTACCTACACAATTGATGGCGCTCCATTGGTGGGACCTATTCCTGGTAAGCGCAATGCTTACTGTATTATCGGTCTTCGAGCAGGTTTGGGTGAAGGTGGCGGACATGGCTGGCTACTAGCCCAGCAAATTGTACATGGTGAGGCTTGCTATGATACCTGGTGTATTGATCCACGCAGATTCACGGCACATGCCAATACTGAATTGACCTCATTAAAATCCATAGAAGACTATCAAAATGAGTTTCGTTTCCATTTTCCACATGAACATCGTCCAGCAGGCCGGCCAGCTAAATCTACTTCTTTAACAGTAGTTTTAGCAGCTGAAAACGCTGAGTTTACTGTTGTAAATGGATGGGAGAGGGTTGAATATATTAAACCTTCTGCTGACTTTAAACCTTCACTATCGTTTCATTTTGATGAGACATTTGAGATAGTTGCAGACGAGGTCAAAAATGTTCGAGATAATGTCGGGCTTTGTGAAGTGAATGGATTTAATCGCTTCGAGATCACTGGCCCAGACGCTTATGACTTCCTTGATCGAATGTTTTGTAAACCTGTAACTCGGAAGGCTGGTAGAGTTGGATTGGGATATCTACTCAACGATTTTGGAATGGTGAAAAGTGAAGCAACTATCGCCAATATCCCTGCTTCAGATAGAGGTGAAAATCGGATTTGGTATGGATCGGCCGCGGCATCAGAATTTCATGATATGGATTGGTTAACTCAGCATATTAATTACAACGAGAAAGTACAGATTAAAAGCCTAACAAATGATCAAACAATCTTACTGTTAGCCGGACCAAAAGCTCGAGATGTCCTCTCAGCTTGTAGCAGGGAGGATTGGAGTAAGGAGTCCTTTCCATGGCTTAGTGTCAGAGAATGCTATATTGGTTTCTCGGCCGCTACAGTCATGTCGGTCAGCTTTTCTGGAGAACTGGCATATGAAATCCATGTACCAAATGAGTCACTCTATGCGGCATATCTTTCACTTAGAAAAGCAGGTGAAGCGCACGGAATGAAGCTCTTTGGTTTGCGTGCAGTGGAGTCGATGCGCATGGAAAAAGGATTTCTTTCTTGGAAGGCTGATTTGTTAACTGAGTTTGATCCTTTTGAAACCAGACTTGATCGTTTCGTAACCTTGGACAAAGATAATTTTATCGGTAAGTCGGCCCTTGAAAAGCGCATCATGGAAGGGCCAAAGCAGAAACTAGTAAGCCTCAAAATTAAGTGTAGCTATGCACCTGCTCACAGCGGAGCCTCGTTAATGAATCGTAACAAAGTGATCGGTACAATCACCTCAGGTGATTGGGGCCATCGTGTTGGCATGAATTTAGCCTATGCCTTTATAGACCCTTATAAATCCAAGATTGGGGCCAAGTTTACACTAGATCTTCTAGGAGAGTTGGTACCGGTTGAGGTTATTGCAGCTGGGCCATACGACCCCAGTCATAAGCGTTTACAAATATAATTCAATTACTTAATAGGAGTAATTTATGGACAGATACAGTAGTTTAATGAAAAGAGTTAAAGATGGAGAATGTATTTTAATAGATGGAGCTACTGGTACAGAAGTTGAACGAAGAGGAGTGCCTCAACACAAAAACGCTTGGAACGGTGCAGCGGCCCTAAGTCATCCTGAAATTTTAAGACAAATTCATAAAGACTATATTAATCTAGGAGCTGAGATTGTAATCAGTAACACTTTTTCAACGAATAAGCATGCTCTATCTGATGCCGAGCAAGGTCATAACTTTGAAGCTTTGAATGAACGCGCTGTAAAACTCGCTGTCGAAGCAAGAGAGCACTTGAATAAAGACAATATTCTGGTTGCTGGAGGCATTTCCTATTGGACTTGGACTGAGAACAAACCTTCTTTGGATGAACTAAATGCTTCGGTTACCCAACAAGCCAAAATTATGGCAGACGCTGGTGCAGATTTAATAATGCTTGAAATGATGGCTGACATAGAGAAGATGATGACAACACTGAAAGCCGCTCAAGCTTCTGGACTACCTATTTGGGTAGGGCTTAGTTGTGAGCCTGACCAATCCCAAAAAATGTGTTTGTTAGATGGAGATAGCCTAGAAGACACCATTCATGAGCTGAAATCATACAACCCAGATGTAATAAATATAATGCACACAGAGGTTGAATATGTTGATCAATGCTTAGATATTCTTCAGAATGAGTGGGGCGGCCATATCGGCGTCTATGCACATTCTGGAACATCGATTGATGGTGATTGGACATTCAATAACATAATTTCAGCAGAGGGCTATTGTGCATATTCTTCTAAGTGGAAACAGCGTGGTATAAATTTTATCGGTGGTTGCTGCGGCGTTCATACAGACCACATTGATATGATGCATAGAGAGATATTTACGAATACGAGATAATTTCTTAGAAAGTATTGTGGCTTTTATTTTTTTTGCTTATAGTGCTTTTGGAGATCCGCCAATAATTCGATCACGTGACTATAGCCGTCAGGACCAAGTCCGGCAACAATCGCATCCACTGCTGAAGAAATATAGGAAACATGTCTAAAAGTTTCACGCAAATGTGGATTTGAAATATGTAGTTCTATTTTGAAACCAGAGTATGATTTCAATGCGTCATGAATTGCTATTGATGTGTGGGTATAAGCAGCAGCATTGATAACAATTGCATCAACTTTCTCAGTGATTGCATTCTGAATCCATTCAACTATTTCTCCTTCATAATTAGACTGCATAAACTTAACATCATGCCCATCTTTCAAGCCTTGATCAATGCATTTTTTTGAGATGCTTTTTAGTGTCTCCTTGCCATAAATTTCTGGCTCACGAGTGCCAAGAAGATTTATGTTTGGACCATTTATAACGTATATATTCATCTAATTTTTTCTGAGTTTCTTGTTAACTGCCCTAATAGCAAGGTCATAGCTATGAATGCCAAGCCCGCTTACAAAACCCACTTCACATTTTGGAACTTGTATTGGCTTAGTATTTTCAACATCTTGTTGAAAAATATTTGAAATATGCACTTCAATAACTGGCTTGTTTTGTCGAGTGATTGTTTTGATTGCAGAACTATAAATAGTATAGTCCACGGATGACACATGAGAATATCCAGCGGGGTTAATTATTAAAGCATCAAAATCTTCAATACCATCTTTTAAAAAACGAGATAGCTCAGCCTCATCATCCGTTTGGCGAAAATCCATTTTAAGACCAAAAATTTTACAAGTTTCTGCACATTTTTTTTGAACTATGTCTAATGTTAGGTGGCCATAACCCCTCTCATTGTAGTTACTTAAATCTGAGAGCCCAGGGCCGTTCATTATTAGTAATTTATTGTTTTTCATTGGGTGGATGAGTTCAATTTATTAGAACAGTATTATACTTTCCGAATGAGGATATGTCGTACGTTTCAATATTAGGGCTATATAGCAACTCAAATCATTAGTTTTTGACGAGAGATTCAAGCAAAGAGCGATAGTAAGAAAAGGGTGGGTGCACTCTATCGGGGTCTTTTCCATCATCATCCCAGTACCGCAGCAGTATAGACTGTTCCAAATAGTCATTTTTTTCAAATTCTTCTATTTCTATTTCATTCATTGGTCCACCTTGCAGTCTAAGAGTACGAACAGAAGCAGGAGAAAGTCGCTCGAGATAGTCTGACTTAACTGCACATAGGTAACGTTTTGCAGCAACGTGCTGACGAATAGGTTCTACAACAGATATTGGAAAGTAATCTTCCAAAAAATTAGCACCCGCCTCTTCATGAAAATTATCAATATCCTTCGCTAAAGATGTTTCTGGAATTTCGTTTTTGTAATGGCCAATATCATGCAACAGAGCAGCGACAATTTGACTATCATCAGCACCTGCTAGTTCAGCGCATTGCGCTGTTTGTAGCATATGCTGGGCCATGGTAACCTGCTCGCCCAAGTATGACTCAGCACCACGACGCCTAAACACATCTTCGATATGATTGACAATACTGTCAGCACCAATCCTATCCATTTTTTTGTCGATTCTCCAAAACATTAAGCAGACTGTAAAGACCGTCTAGGTCAGTATAGGCACCCTGTAAATGGCGCTTTCCTTTTTTAGAGAAGGCCGTTCTAGCATGCATTATGCGAGTGTTATCAAGTAGCATTAAATCGCCCTCTGAAAGCTTAAATGTAATTTTTAAGTCCTCTCTTTCAATAATTTCACTCCAATGACGATAGGCTTTGTAAAAATTCCGGATTTTTTTTACAGGCAATTTTATTGTGTCGATTGATCGATTGTTGTACCTCACTTTGACAATTTCACTGCTATCATTTAGTTCAATCAACGGCACTCTAGAGCGAAGATCAGTTGCTTCATCTGAAAAGCGAAAATTAATCCAGGTGTTGGTTAAGATATCGAAATCTTTTTTACTTTCTTGACGTAAAACAGTGCCTGCTTTAAAACCATCCACTAGCACTGAATCTCCACCCTCTGTGGAGCTGTCTAGACAATGCAAAAGCTGCACTGTTGGCACAGGATCTCTGTAAGGGTTGTCGGTATGAGACCCGAGTCCCATGTTGGTATAAGCAAGGTTATTGGGATTGACCTCGGTTCTTACTTCAAATAAGGTTCCATAATTTGTCTCTCGAGTGTAGCCCATCTCGCTAATAACTTTTAAAACCTGACCCTCGATAGTTGGAACATCTTCAAGAACAAAAAAACCAATATCTCTAACCAAACGCAGTGCATCCAGCTTACTGCTCTCGTCATTACACATGGACTCGTAATTAATGAACGGCAAACCAGTTTTAAAACTGTCTTTTTTCCATAAATGTTTTTGTTTCTCACTTCTATCGTCGAAATGAAGATTAAGGTTATAACAATTCTTTCTCAACCAACTCTGGGAAAAAACAGACAAATGATTTTCTGGTTGGAAGCGGACACAGACATTTCCTTTTTCATCCTTATAGGCTTTTTCGATGTAGGTTTCTTTGGGTATATTGACGACACTGAACAGGCGCTGTCCATTATTGGCATCTATAGACGTTGGCATTTGGCAATGATCACGCAACCACTGACTATATAGTCGACTTTCTTTGCCGTCATACCACTCAATGACTAACTCATCATTAGCAATAGAAAGTTTTATTATGAGCTCTTTTATCTGTGACATGCCAATATCTTAAAAAATTGCGAATGATAATCAAATATCTTTCATTTTGGATTGCTGGTCGAAGAACGATACTTCTTGAGGATACTCTGGCAATTCGACACTATAGCTAGTAGAACGAACGATACCAGTTTTCTTGCCTCGAACAATCATGCCATCTAATTCACTTGGGAGGGGGTTTTCAGCGAGATTGACTGCGTCTTCCGCTGTATAAGAAACAATAAACAGAGAGCGTGCGGATTGAGTTTTGTTTGATTTAGAACCATGCATTAATTTGGAATGCATCAAACATGCCGAACCCGCCTTGCCAACACAACTAATAGCCTTTGTTTTACATTCGGCTTCAATTTCTGCTGAAACGGCGCCAGTAAAAACGCCGTCATGCCATAGCGAATAAAGAGGTCCGTTGTGTGAACCCGCAATAACCTCTAAGGGCCCGTTTTCAAGTGTGACGTCATCAAGGAAATATAAAACTGTCATGATGTCTTCATTTGAATGCGGTTCATAAGGGAAATCCTGATGGAACTTCACCTCCGTGCCAGAGCCTGGAAGTTTAAGGTTGATTTTATTTGTCCAGTGCTTGATATTTGGTCCAAAAATTTCACTAACAAGATCTAGAGCTTTATTGTCTTTAACCACATCGAGACATGCTTTTGAAATTTCGGCAGGCGAGGTTATTCTTCTAAGTGCAGGGTTATCAAATGAATGGGTATCTAGTTGCAAATCAAAACGTGGCCTTCCATCCATGATTTTTCCGTAAGACTTTTCATTTCCTCTGCTCTCTTCAACCCACATTGATAAGTCACTATTGAGTGCCAACAATTGAGAATCAGTTAACGCATTTTCAAGAACGAGAAAGCCGTCCTTTTGAAACTTTTCAACCAAATTTGTATTTTTTATAGGTTTTCCATTTTCCATAAAGACCCCAGTAGTACTTGCATTATGAACTAAATTGCAAAAAAAATAAATATTTTTTATACGAACACCAAGGAAAATTTTATTACTCCCTCATAAAGAATATAAAATCACCTTCATGGAAATGTTATTAGAAAACCTAAACTACTTGCATTGGCTTGTATTCGGACTCGCACTGGTCATTGTTGAGCTGTTCTTGTGGTCAATGTTCCTGCTCTGGATAGGTGCATCCGCTATCACAATCAGTATCGTGTTCTATTTGTACCCTGGAGTTTCCTGGGGATTACAAGTTCTAAGCTTTTTATTGCTCTCAGCAGTTTCCACATTTTTAGCAAAAAAATACTTCCCAGTGAAAACGGTTGATGATGAGCTAAACATTAATGCTAAGAGCCACATTGGCAAGGAATGTACAGTTGTCTCTATTGAAAACAGCATTGTCAAAGTTAGGCTGGGTGAGTCTTTATGGTTTGCGAAGGGTTGTGAAATGAGTGTTGGACAAAAGGTTCAAATTGTAGATGTGGATTCTTCAACCTTTATTGTTGAGCCAGAAAAATAAAAATTTACAACAGTAATTAGTTAACTCCGTATTGAGACCTGTAGTGCTCAATCTTAGTAAGAACCTTAGAATCATTGTTTGACTTCAAGTAGTCAATAATATGGGAAAGGTTAATGATACTCAACACTGTAATTCCAAAAACCTTCTCGACTTCTTGTATAGCAGAAAGATCTCCATTTCCTTTTTCTTGCCTATCCAATGCAACAATAACACCTTTTGGGTTTGCACCAGAATTTTGAATAATCTCCTGAGCCTCTCGAATGGCGGTACCTGCTGTTATGACGTCATCTATGATCAGAATATCTCCCTCCAAAGGATGTCCAACAATACTTCCACCCTCTCCATGGTCTTTTGCTTCTTTTCGATTAAAGCTGTAAGGAACACTTTTACCTAGAACATCATTAAGAGCAATTGAGGTTGCAGCGGCAAGTGGAATTCCTTTGTAAGCAGGGCCAAATAGAACGTCAAACTCTATATGATTAGCCTCAATCGCTTGCGCATAAAACTTTCCCAACTGTGATAAATGACTCCCTTCATTAAATAACCCTGCATTAAAAAAGTAAGGGCTAATCCTGCCTGATTTTAGTGTAAATTCTCCGAACTTAAGAGCGCCTGTCTCTAATGTAAAATCAACAAAATCCTTTTGATACTGTTCCATCAAATATTCCTAAACTATTAAAATAATCGCAATGAGAATTATAACAATTAATGTCAATGGAATTCGCGCGGCTGAACGAAAAGGTTTTTTTAGTTGGTTAGAAAAACAAAATGCAGATGTTGTCTGTTTGCAAGAAATTAAAGCCCAAGAACACCAACTTGATGAACGCTTTTACCCTTCAGGAATGCATACCTATTATCATAGCGCGGAACGTAAAGGCTATAGCGGAACTGCTCTTTATTGTAAATCTAAGCCCGATCGAGTGATTTATAGTCCCTGGGATGATATTAATTTTGAAGGTCGATTGATTCAGGCTGACTTTAGAGATTTAAGCGTTATTTCTATCTATTTACCCTCAGGATCATTAAAAGAAGAAAGGCAAGCCTTCAAAATGGAATTTATTACTGAACGTTATTTGCCACACTTACGTAAACTACAAAAAGATGGTAGAAAGTACATCATTTGTGGTGACTGGAATATTGCCCATAAAAAAATTGATTTAAAAAACTGGCAATCGAACCAAAAGAACTCTGGATTCCTTCCTGAAGAGAGGGCTTGGTTAGACAAACTCTATGATGAGGTGGGCTATATTGACGCTTTCAGGGAAATTAATCAAGATGAATTTCAATACACATGGTGGTCCAACCGAGGTCAGGCCTGGCTAAACAATACCGGTTGGCGTCTCGATTACCAAGTGGTAAGCTCAAACTTGGCCGGTCTTGCAACGGCTTGTGAGATCTACAAAAAAGAACGTTTTTCTGACCACTCTCCACTGATTATGGATTACAACTTATGACTGAGGTTAAGTCCTTTCGCAAAATTCAAAGTTTTGTTAGGCGTTCTGGAAGACTGTCCAATGCTCAGGCAATTGCTTTAAAGGAATTGTGGTCAGACTATGGTGTCACTCTTTCAGATGATCAACTTAACTTCGGAGAGCTGTTCTTGAATTCACATGATGTAACCCTTGAGATTGGCTTTGGAAATGGTGACAGTCTGCTAGAAATGGCAATCCATCAACCGAAACAAAACTTCTTAGGAATTGAGGTCTATGATGCCGGTGTTGGTAGGCTTATCAATGAAGCAAACAAAAAGCAACTAAGCAACCTGAAAATTATCAAAGAGGATGCAGTTGAAGTACTTCAAAATCATATTCCTGACGATAGCCTTTCAAAATTTCAGTTATTTTTTCCGGATCCTTGGCACAAGAAGAGACATCACAAGCGTAGAATTATTCAAACCAGCTTTCTAGACATTCTTACAAAAAAGCTAAAAACAGGTGGTATCGTCCATATAGCCACTGACTGGGAACACTATGCAGAGCATATCATGAAAACACTGGAATCTCATCAGCACTTTAAAAACACCTTGGGAGACCATATATACTCTCCAAGACCCAAATATCGGCCGTTGACCAAATTTGAAAATCGTGGTCAAAAATTAGGCCACGGTGTCTGGGATATTATTTTTACTAACTCGAAAGGAGGTTAAATGTTATTCCCTATTTTTGTGGTGATGACTCTTCTTGAAATTTACGTCCTAGTGACTGTGGGGCAGGCTATTGGAGGACTCTCAACTGTGCTACTCGTTATTGTGACTGCACTAATTGGCTCGACTCTATTAAGGCAGCAGGGCTGGTCTACGATGGCAAAGGCTCAACAAAGCATAGCTGAAGGTAAAACACCCGCATTAGAGATGCTAGAGGGTGTTGTTATTCTTGTTTCAGGTGTTTTACTATTAACGCCTGGTTTCATTACTGATGGCTTGGGTTTGTTAGGCTTAATGCCTTGGTCTAGAAGATATTTTATTAATCACATCCTTGAGAAAAATGCGGAACGTTTTTTCAGCCAGAGAAATGCAATTTTTATTCACAGAACTAAAAATCAAGAGAAAACAAGCAACAACAAAAATGAAACTATTGAAGGTGAGTTTTGGGAAGACAAATAACTTTTTACTAGTTCGCAATTAGGTATAGTAACTTCTCACTATGCACAACAAAAAAACTCTTGATGAATGGCTAAGCTGGCAACAGCAGCTGATGGAAGAAACCATACTTCTCGGCTTAGACAGAGTTCAAAAGGTCTATAAACGCCTTTTCCCTGATGGAGTGCCATTTTTTGCCATTACAGTTGCTGGCACAAATGGTAAAGGCTCAACGATCGCCTTTATCGATAGTATTTATAGAGATTCAAAATATAATGTGGGTTGTTGCACTTCACCGCACCTTATTAACTACAACGAACGCTACACCATAGACGGAAAGATCGTTAATGATTCGGTAATCATTAAGGCCTTTGAAGCAATTGAGAAAAAAAGGCAAGGCGTCTCTTTAACTTACTTTGAATTTTCAACCTTGGCAGCATTAATTATTTTCTCTGAAGCCGATGTTGATATTGCTCTCCTCGAAGTGGGACTTGGAGGTCGTTTAGATTCCATCAATGTTGTCGATAGTGATGTCAGTGTTATAACAAATGTAGCGATAGATCATACCGAATACCTTGGTGATACGCGCGAATCGATCGGCACTGAAAAGGCTGGCATTATGCGGACTACAAAGCCTTGCATTTGCGGTGATCAAGATCCACCAAACAGTGTACTGGCCTACGCCAAAAAGATAGACACTCCCTTGACACTTGTCAAGGAAAAATATGAAGGCGAAATAGGACTAGAAGGTGACCACCAAAAACTCAATGCGGCTGTTGCCATAAAAGTCATCGAAGCAATCAGTGACCCTTTCCCTGTTTCCAAAGAAATGATTAAAAGTGGAATCAAACAGGCCCAAATCGTTGCCCGATTCGAAAAAGTCAATGTAGGTAATAAGACTGTAATTCTTGATGTAGCCCATAACCCTGCTGCCGTTCAGACTCTGCTCGACACATTGTCAGACTCAACCATGGAGACGGTGGCTATTTTTTCCGCACTGGCTGATAAAAATATTGATGACATGATTAGCTTGGCTGCTATTCATATTAAGCACTGGTTTTTGGTGCCACTCTCAGCTGAACGTTCTATTCAAATAGAGGCTCTTAAAGATAAGTTTGGTGATTCTCAGAAAACAACGGTTTGCTCTAGTATGGCTAGCGCTATAGAGCAGGCACTTGCACTGAAAGAGTTTCAAAGGATTGTCGTTTTTGGCTCCTTCTATACGGTAGCTGATGCCAGTGTAATCTTAAAAGAAATCTGAGTATTATTAGTTAATGGAGTTCGTGCCCTGTCCTAGGAAACTATTGTAAAATTAGCCTTATCAATCAGGGAGACCATGGGCAATTTTTTTGACAACTTTTGGAACACGATAAGTGTACTGGCTTGGTCAGATTGGCTCACCTTCATCATTCTAGTCTTTTTTGTTATTAGGGGTTTTATACAGGGACTTGCAAAAGAGATTATTAGCCTATTATTTGTTATTCTGGCGATTGTTCTTGCTTGGCTTTACTATGATAATTTGGCTATTTCATTATTGAGTGACCCAACCACTTCTGAGGGTCAATCAATCTTCGCTCTATCGTTTGGAGCAATCTTTCTGGGTATTTGGTATGTCAAGAAATTACTTTATAAGACAGCAGAAGCTTCTTCTCAAATTGAAAATCCTTGTGAACTTAATCGTTCATTCACGAAGCTAATAGTTACTGTATTGGTCGTTATTCTGAGTTATCACTACATGGGAGTTATTGCTGAACTTCAAACAATGGAATCCATTGTGACTAACAATTCTTTTCGTATTTTTGTATCATTTGGAATTGTTTTTACTGCCCTTATTACCGCTGTAATAGCTTTATCAAAGCTTCTTAATATTACTATTGATACTGAAAAGCCTTGCATGATGGCAACAGTATTTGAGAAAATTCTCAACATTCTTCAAGCTTTCGATGTGTTGATAAATGCTCGCAATATTGGTGGATTGAAGAATAATTTTCTTGGTGCAGTTTTGGGTTTATTTAAAGCTGGAATTTTTGTTCTAATAATAGTACTTATATTTCAAAGCTTAAGCTGGGTAACCCAAAATCATGCATGGGTTGAAACCAGTGGAGCACTGAGAACATTTCAAAATTGGGCAGTTGACATTAAACCTTTTTTGTCAGAACATTTGTTATTTATTAAACTCGAACCTGGTGACGCAGTTGTCACATTCATAGAAAGCGAAATATTAGAGGAATAAATTATGTGCGGTATTGTTGGAATTCTATCTACTACAAAAAAAGATGTAGGTGTTTATATTTATGACGCACTAACTATTATCCAGCATCGTGGTCAAGACGCTGCAGGAATAACCACAGCTAGTAAAGGGCGCTTTTACATGCGGAAAGGTAATGGCATGGTTCGCAATGTTTTTAGAACAAAACATATTACTAAATTGATAGGCGATATGGGAATTGGTCATATCCGCTACCCAACTGCTGGAAGCTCTTCAGGTGCTGAAGCTCAGCCCTTTTATGTAAACTCTCCATACGGAATTGCTTTTGCACATAATGGTAATTTGACCAATACTGAAGCACTAACGAAAGAGCTTTTTGAGCAAGATCTAAGGCATATAAATACCAATTCTGATTCAGAAATACTACTCAATATATTGGCAAGTGAAATAGCAAAAGAACAAAAACATAGAATTAACGAGACGGATATATTTAAAGCAGTAAAAAAACTTCATCAGCGAGTGAAGGGTGCTTATGCAGCGATTGGAATGATTCCAGGCTATGGCATCTTTGGATTTAGGGACCCTCACGGCATAAGACCTCTAATACTTGGAGAAAAAACTACAGCGAAAGGCACTAGTTACATGGTCGCATCTGAGAGTGTCGCTTTAACAGCTCTTGGTTATAAAATTGCACGTGATGTAAAGCCAGGAGAGGCTATTGTAATCGATCGTAAAGGAAATATTCACTCTAAACAATGTACAGAAAGGTCAGAACTATCTCCTTGTATTTTTGAATTTGTTTATTTTGCAAGACCTGATTCCATTATTGACAAAATCTCGGTTTACAAATCACGCCTCAGAATGGGTGAAAGGCTTGCAGAAAAGATTAAGTCAAACTGGCCAGATGAAACAATTGATGTGGTTATGCCTGTTCCTGACACCTCAAGAACAGCTGCTCTTCAGTTAGCTAATGAATTGGATCTTAAGTATCGTGAAGGTTTTATTAAGAACCGCTATATTGCTCGAACTTTTATTATGCCAGGACAAAAACAAAGGAAAAAATCTGTACGTCAAAAACTTAGCGCAATCGAACTTGAATTTAAGGACAAGAATGTTCTTCTAGTAGATGACTCTATTGTACGTGGCACAACTAGTAAAGAAATCGTACAAATGGCTAGATTTGCGGGTGCAAAAAAAGTATTTTTTGCATCAGCCGCACCACCTGTTCGCTACCCTAATGTATACGGTATTGATATGGCTAGCAAGAATGAGTTTGTTGCACACAATAAAAGCACCGACGAAGTCTGCCAAACAATTGGTGCTGATAAATTGATTTATCAAAATCTAGAGGATTTGATTTGGTCTGTTCAACAAGGCAACCCTGATATCTCATCTTTTGATTGCTCTTGTTTTGACGGTAAATATCTAACTAAAGATATTGATACCTCTTATCTGGATAATATTGAAAGCCTTAGATCCGATAAAGCTAAACAAAACAATATTACCAATGAAAACTCAGAATTAATTTACAATGAAGTTGATTAACTAACTATAAAGTTGTATGAAAGATAGTAAATTTGAAACCAAAGCAATTCGTGAAGGCTATAAAACTACCCAAGAACAAGAGCATTCTGCTGCTATTTTTCTGACCTCTAGTTTTACTTTTGATAGTGCCGAGCAGGCCGCACAAAGGTTTGCCAAGGAAGAACAGGGCAATGTATATTCGAGATTCACTAACCCAACTGTTAATGCTTTTCAAAAAAAATTAGCGTCTCTAGAAGGTGCTGAGTCATGTCTTGCAACCGCTAGTGGCATGTCGGCTATTTTCGCCACCATTATGGCACTATCTAAATCCGGAGATCATATTGTTGCATCTCGTGGAATGTTTGGCACCACTACTGTACTTCTCAATAACATTGTCAACAAGTTTGGTATTGAAGTAACATTTGTAGACTTACCCGATTTAGTTACCTGGCAGGATAGCATTCAGTCCAACACGAAGTTATTCATTCTTGAAACACCATCTAACCCTCTGGGTGAGATTGTCGATTTGCGAGAACTTTCAGCGATATCTAAAAAACACAATATCATATTAATTGTTGATAATTGTGTTATGACACCGGCCCTTCAAAAACCATTAGCATTGGGGGCAGATATAGTCATTCACTCTGCAACAAAGTACATCGATGGTCAGGGCCGATGTCTCGCAGGTGCTATTGCGGGCAGTAGTGAGCTAATAGAAGAAATCAGTAGCTTTGCTAGAGCAACAGGACCAACCTTGAGTGCTTTTAATGCTTGGGTTGTTCTCAAAGGTCTTGAAACACTGCCTTTGAGAATGAGGGCACATTGTGAAAATGCACGGCAACTAGCAAATTGGTTGAATGATCAGCCTTTTGTAGAAAAGGTATACTACCTTGGGTTAGAGTCACACCCTCATCATCAAATTGCTAAAGAGCAACAATGTGATTTTGGTGGCATTGTTTCTTTCGAAGTATCTGGTGGAAAGAAAGGTGCTTTTCGCCTCATAAACAATACCAAAATGATTTCGATTACTGCAAATCTGGGAGACACCAAAAGTACCATTACTCATCCTGCATCAACAACTCATGCTCGACTTTCAGAGGATGAAAAACTGCAAAGCAACATCTCGGATAACCTTATTCGTATCTCTGTAGGACTAGAGGATATAAGTGATATTGTCGCTGATTTGAAGCCTTAGTTGAATTTCTATATTAAATTAACTATGATAAAATCCTTGCTATATTTGATATATCAAGCCTTATGAAGCAGAACAGTTACTCTTATGACGATCTAATCCTTTGTGGTAAAGGAGAATTATTTGGGTCTGGTAACGCACAGCTGCCACAGCCACCAATGCTGATGTTTGACCGCATCACGAATATTTGTGAAAGTGACGGTGAATATGGCAAAGGTGGATTGACAGCTGAATTAGACATTAACCCGGACCTGTGGTTTTTTGACTGTCACTTCAACGAAGACGCTGTTATGCCGGGTTGCCTTGGTGTGGATGCAATGTGGCAATTAATAGGTTTTTACCTAGGTTGGCTAGGGGGTTCTGGTAGGGGGCGTGCTTTGGGTGCTGGACAAATTAAATTTACAGGTCAGGTTTTACCAAGCAACAAAAAGATAACCTACAATGTGAGCCTCTCAAGGGTTGTTGCAAGAAAACTCTATATGGGTGTTGCTGATGCCACTATGGAGGTTGATGGAAAATTGATTTATGATGCTACCAACCTAAAGGTTGGCTTGTTTACTGACACGTCTTCATTCTGATGAAACGCGTTGTTGTAACCGGAATGGGTATTGTTTGCAGCTTGGGTAACAATAAATCAGAAGTCCTTGAATCATTAAAAAAAGCAAAATCAGGCATAGAGTTTAGTGAGAAATATGCAGAAATGGGTCTCAGGTCAAATGTTTATGGCTCTATTTCAGAAGTCGACACAAGTAGTGTCATTGATCGTAAGATGTTGCGCTTCATGGCAGATGCTGCGATCTATAATGCTATTGCATTAGATGAAGCAATCAAACAATCAGAACTGAGCCCAGAAATAGTTTCTAATGAAAGAACTGGGCTGATTATGGGCTCCGGCGGAGCTTCTAATCAGAACGTTGTTGAGGCTGCTGACATATTAAGAGAAAGAGGTATTAAAAGAGTAGGGCCTTATCGTGTCCCTCGAGCTATGGGTTCAACAACATCAGCCTGCCTATCAACCTTATTTAAAATTAAAGGCATTAACTATTCAATCAGTTCAGCCTGCTCTACAAGTGCTCACTGTATTGGTAATGCCATGGAACAAATACAACTAGGCAAGCAAGATGTTGTTTTTGCTGGTGGAGGTGAGGAGTTAGATTGGTCGCTAACCATGCTATTCGATGCAATGGGAGCATTGTCTTCAAAATATAATGACACTCCCGAAAAAGCATCTCGAGCTTATGACGCTAGCAGAGATGGATTTGTCATTTCAGGTGGTGGTGGTGCACTCGTACTTGAATCTCTAGAGCATGCAGAAGCTCGGGGCGCCCATATAATTGCAGAGCTGGTTGGTTATGGTGCAACTTCTGATGGCTATGATATGGTTGCGCCTTCTGGAGAAGGCGCAGTACGTTGCATGGAGATAGCAATTAGTACAGTCAGTGACTCTATAGACTACATCAACGCTCATGGTACCTCAACTCCTGCTGGAGACATGAAAGAATTGCAAGCAATCAAACAGGTCTTTAATGACAAAATTCCACTTATAGGTTCAACAAAATCTCTTTCTGGGCATGCATTAGGTGCTGCAGGAGTGAATGAATCTATTTACTCATTGTTAATGCTTGAAAATGATTTTGTCGCTGAATCGGTGAACATTGAAACACTTGACGAAGAAGCTGAAGGAATGCCTATTGTTAGAAAAACAACACAAGTAAAGCTCAATCGCATACTATCAAATAGCTTTGGGTTTGGTGGCACAAATGCCTGCCTTGTATTTGAACGATTTAATCAATAAACCTTTACAACCTTCTATTTATAAATTGAAGCTATAACTTGATGTCTATGGTCTGGCGTCAATTTCCTTTTTTTCTTTTTCAGAAGGTAGCATATCCTGTTTGGAAATTCCTAGTGCTAGAATCATAGAACTAGCTACAAAGATAGAAGAATAAGTACCAATAACAACACCGATTATAAGTGCGCCTGCAAAGCTATGTATCACTTCACCGCCTAAATAAAATAAAGCTAAAAGAACCAGCAATGTCGTCAATGATGTCATTAACGTTCGTGCTAATGTTTTATTTAGTGCGTCATTAACAATCGGCTGAGGTTCAGTGTGTCGAGTGGAAAGAAAGTTTTCCCGAATCCGATCAAAAACCACAATCGTATCATTTAGAGAGTAACCGATGACAGCAAGAATTGCAGCCAGCACAGTTAAATCAAATTCAATTTGCATTATAGAAAAAACACCTAATGTAATAATAACGTCATGAATCAGGGCAGTAATTGAGCCTAAAGCAAAACGATATTCAAATCTAAAAGCGACATAAATCAAAATACCTATGAGAGCATAAAGCAATGCTAAGCCACCATCATTAGTTAATTCTTCACCAACTTTGGGTCCTACGAACTCCACTCGACGTATATCAATACCGTCACCAAGCATCTGAATAATTGTTGAACTAAGCTTAGCAGATGAAGCAGCCTGAGGCTCTAACTGTATAAGAACCTCTGTATCCGATCCAAAGTACTGTACATTTGTGCCCGTATAATTAGCACTAGCTAATTTTGTACGAATATCTTGAAGATCAGCTGTCTGTTGGTAACCCACTTCTATTAAGGTACCACCAGTGAAATCAATTCCAAGTTTAAGTCCTTGTAAACCAAGAGAGATGACTGACACTATCAACAACAATGCAGAAAATATCATTGCGAATTTACGCTTATTGATAAAATCTATTGTTGGTAGTTTGAATGTTCTCAGACTCATATTGCTAACTCCTCAACTTTTCTGTCACCATAGATGAGATTAATCACTGCTCGAGAGACAACGATTGCAGTGAACATTGATGTAATAATTCCGATTGAAAGGGTTACAGCAAAACCTTTAACTGGACCTGTGCCAAAACTAAATAAAACCAATGAAGCAATCAATGTGGTAATGTTGGCATCAGCAATCGTTAATAGTGCTTTTGAGTATCCCGCAGAAATCGCCTTTTGAATATTTTTATTTAATTGTAATTCCTCTTTGATGCGTTCAAAAATTAGTACATTGGCATCAACTGCCATACCTACAGTCAAGACGATGCCAGCTATACCAGGTAATGTCAAAGTTGCCTGCAGCATAGAAAGAATAGAAACAATTGTCACTAAGTTAAGTGTTAAAGCTAAATTCGCCACCAATCCAAAGACTCTATAGCGCCAGCCCATAAAAAGTAAAACCAAAGAAAATCCAACTAAAACAGATATAAAACCTTTCTGAATATTGTCTGCACCTAGACTTGGTCCAATAGTTCGCTCTTCAATGATTTCAATAGGCGCTGAAAGTGAACCTGCTCTTAATAACAAGGCAAGATTTCTTGCCTCTCTAGCACTATCTAAACCTGTTATCTGGAAGCGATTTGAAAAAGTACCTTGAATAACTGCAGCATTGATAATATCCTGAGTTTTGCTACGTTTTTTTACTGTTTTTCCATCTTCAACAA
>JAOMEO010000014.1 GCA_028345955.1 Candidatus Thioglobus sp. | reverse complement strand
ATAATTCAAGCGAAGTGATTAGTTAATATATTTTTTAGCTAATTTAGTTAAAGAAATAATGAATTGCCCGTAGATTTTATGATTACGGGCAATTTTTCTGGTTAATGAACTAAGTTTTATAATGTAAGTTTTACATTTTTAATCGCTTTGTTCAAGTTTTTACCTTGTTTTAAATAAAGTTTAAAAAGGAACCATTGTATGGCAGCAGTTAGACCAATACCGCAGCAAAGTATTATTGAATGCATTCCACCTGCATCTGAAATTGCAGAGCTTCGTATTGCTAATAAAGATTTAAATTTTATTCAAGCCATGGTTAAAAGGGCAGATGATCTAACATCACAAACCCTTAGTGCTACTGATTACACTCAGCTAGTTACCATTACTGATAACTTCACAAAACTTGCAGAACGAGCTGAAGTCAAAGCGCGAACGCTGAAGGATTTAACAAGTGATGAGAACCCTTTAACTGGAGTAAATAGTTCTGCAGAGCTGATTGAAAAAGTTCAGTTATTGGCTCAAACTCTCGATGATAAAACGCAAGAGCTTTCGAGTCTTTATAACTCAAATGAAAATTCTTTATTTGAGACTTATGGAGATTCAATTTCAGAAATGAGTCAAAAGGTTGATTCGATAAGTTCGCCTAATGAAGTCATTTCTGTATTTCCTGACCTGCAGACTTTATTGAAAGCTATTGATGAGAACGCTCGCTATGTAAATAATAGTACAAAGGCATCAGACCTTGTAGAAAAGGTCGAAGAGTTAGCAAAGGCCTATACAGATAAAGCAGAGCAATACAGTGATGCATTTATGAGTGATATGGGCTCACAAATAGCATTATTGAACCAAAAAATTAGTGGTCTTATGGGGAATATTGACTCACTCACCTCAAATTCTGCTCTGCAATTTCATATAGAACAACTTTCACAAATAAGAGAGCAAGTTAACGCTTCGGCATCAATATATAAGAATTTTCCTGGTGCTCGAGATATGGTATTTAATTTGGATATTTTAAGCATTTCAACACATGCTAAAGCTCAGGACATGGCTGATAGTCATGAGGTTATAACAGACTTGATCCCTTTATTAAACGATCCTGAAGCTCTCTCTAGAGCGGTCAAAGAGGCTTCTATAAGGGGTGAAGTTAGTACAGTTGAAAATGTATTAATGCCTATAGTTGATAAAACAAATGAGCTAAGTGCAAAAGTAATCGAATTAGCTGGACAGTATCAAGTAGGAAACTATGGTGATATAAAAGTCAGAGCAATGGCTAGTCTTGATAAGACAGTTGAAAGACTTGATAGGCAGTATCAAGCCATTCGCTCAACTGACCCTGAGGCCTTAGCCAACAATATAGAAGGTTTAGCTAATAATATAGAAGTGTCTATTGAATCGCTTCACTCAGTTGACCCTGCTTCTCAAACGGAACACTTGAGTTCATTGGTCACAAGAGTAAGTGACTCAGTAAGCACTTCAGATTTCACTTTGTTTGTTAATAATGTGATATCAATACCTGGCGATGTGATGATGAGTTCACGCAACTGTGTTGACGCAGCATTTAAGGACTTCACAAGACAGTTTGGAAACAATATTGAATCATTTTTTGATCCATTACTGACCTTTCTAGTTGTCATTGAAAAATTATTATTAGCGACACCTTGGCCAGTTTTTTTAGCTGTTGCAGGCGTTCTTGCTTGGTTAGGCTCTAGAAGTATTAAAGCCTCTTTAGGCGTTATGTTTGCATTCTTTATAATTGGATTCTTTGATATGTGGGAGCCTATGATCTCAACGGTAACTATGATTTCAGCGGCAACACTCCTGTGTTTAGCGCTTGGAATACCATTGGGAATATGGATGTCAAAATCAGATAGAGCACAATCAATGATTACACCTATACTTGATATTATGCAAACAATCCCGCCTTTTGTATACCTCATTCCTGTTGTTATGATGCTAGGAATCGGCAAGGTACCCGGATTAATTGCGGTGTGTATCTATGCTATGCCGCCTATTGTGCGCTTGACGAATTTGGGTATACGTTTGGTTGATAAGGAAGCTATGGAAGCTGCAGATGCGTTTGGCGCTACCTACAGGCAGCGATTGTTTATGGTGCAAATTCCGCTTGCACTACCAAATATCTTTGCTGGAGTTAATCAGACAATTATGATGGCATTAGCCATGGTTGTTATTGCCTCGATGATTGGGGTGGCAGGCCTTGGATTGCCAGTATTGCAGGCAGTTCAAAATCAATATTTATCGATGGGTGTGCTAAATGGTCTAGCTATTGTAGCCTTGGCAATTGTATTTGATAGGGTTTCTCAGGCGTTTGGCACCCGAATTCAAAAACATCGTTCTGGAGATGTATTATGAGTCAAGATATAAAAATCAAAATTTCAAACTTGACTAAGATTTTTGGACCCAAGGCGAAGTCCGTTTTGAAGTATGTTGATAACGGTATGAGTAAGGATGACCTCCTTAAAGAGCACCAACATGTGTTGGGTTTGAGTAATATAAATCTTGATCTTGCAAACAAGAATATTGAAGTTATTATGGGTCTTTCAGGTTCTGGAAAGTCAACACTAATTCGCCACATTAATCGACTTATTGAGCCTACTACTGGCTCAGTAACGATTGGTGGTGAGGACGTTATTCAGATGCCAATTGAAAAACTTAGACTGTTTAGACAGCAAAAAACGGCTATGGTTTTTCAAAGCTTTGCTTTGTTGCCTCATAAAACGGTGACGGATAATATATGCCTTGGAATTCATTTACAGGGAGTGAAAGGGGATGAAGCTATCCAGAGAGCAAAAAAATGGATCGATCGTGTAGGCCTTACTGGTTATGAAGACCGCTATCCTTCACAGTTATCAGGTGGCATGCAGCAGCGAGTTGGATTAGCAAGGGCTTTAACCTGTGACACAGAAATCTTAATGATGGACGAGGCATTCAGTGCGCTGGATCCTCTTATTCGAAGTGATATGCAAGATCTACTTTTGGAGCTTCAAACAGAACTCCATAAAACCATTGTATTTATTACACATGATTTAGATGAAGCACTTAAGATTGGTGATCGAATTGCCATTCTTAATGGCGGAGCATTGGTGCAACATGGAACATCTCAGGATATCTTGATGACTCCTGCGGATGACTATGTGAGAGATTTTGTGAAAAAGGTAAATCGTTCCCACGTCCTCCATGCCAAATCAGTGATGAATGACCAAAAACCTGATAATGGTGCAGCCAAAATTTTAGTCAAAGAAGAAGACTCGATTGATAACGTTTTGTGTGAAATATTGCGCTCCAATGCTGATTGTGCAGTAGTTCAAGATTCCAGTGGTGCAGAGGTTGGTTACTTAAACAAGAAAGATATTGCTGAAGTAGTTAAGCCATTGGTTGAAGAATAGTTAATGTTCTCTGGTAGCATTAAAAGTTAAATTTGGGTGGCGCTCCATTGTTAGTTGAAGATTAACCATGCTAGGTGCTAAGTAAGACAACATTCCTGCACTATCTATAGCGATATTGTTGCCTGCTTTTATCTTAAGTTGTTCAAGATCCTCATCTGATCCGTTAACCCATCTTGCGGTGGCCACACTGATTGCTTCAAATTGACAGTCAACACCGTATTCATATTTAAGCCGATGAGCGACCACATCAAACTGCAAAATACCTACAGCTCCCAATATTTGTGAATTATTTGAAATTGGTCTAAATACTTGCGTTGCACCTTCTTCAGAGAGTTGATCAAGGCCTTTTTGAAGGGCTTTTGCTTTGAGTGGGTCTTTGAGTTGAGCGCGTCTAAAAAGCTCAGGCGCAAAATTTGGTATGCCCTGAAAGTTGAGCTTCTCACCTTGAGTAAAAGTATCCCCAATTCCGATTCCACCATGGTTATGAATACCAATCACATCTCCGGCATGGGCGGTTTCAGTAAAACTCCTTTCTCTTGACATAAAAGTAACAGCATTAGCTATTTTTATTTGCTTACCAGTAGAGACTTGAAGAACTTTCATCCCTTTCTTGTATTCGCCACTAACAATGCGCATAAAGGCTAACCTATCATGGTGCTTAGGATCCATATTTGCTTGAATTTTAAACACAAAGCCAGTAAGTTTATCTTCTTCAGGAGACACATTACGATTATCACTCTCACGATCTTGTGGTGTTGGTGCATATTTAATAAAGCCGTCAAGTAGGTTTTTTATCCCAAAGTTATTAATGGCAGAACCAAAAAAAATAGGTGTCTGCTTGCCTTCAAGGAAACTCTCTACTTGAAAAGGATTCGTCGTACCTCGGATAAGCTCAATCTCTTCTCTAATAGATGCAGAAAGCTCTGTTCCAAGAGCTTTATCAAGTTCAGGGTTGTCGATGCCTTCAATAATTATGTTATCACCAATTTTTGCGTTTTTTCCACTCTCGAATAGATAGATTTTGTTTTCTAATAAATGAACCACCCCTTTAAATTCTTTACCCATTCCAATTGGCCAAGTAATAGGAGAGCACTCAATATCTAATATCGATTCAACTTCATCTAACAAGTCAATTGGCTCACGTCCCTCACGATCGAGCTTATTGATAAAAGTAAGGATTGGTGTATCACGAAGTCGGCAAATCTCCATTAACTTTATGGTTCTTTGTTCAACACCTTTAGCGACGTCGATAACCATGAGCGCGGAGTCAACAGCCGTAAGGGTGCGATAGGTGTCCTCAGAGAAGTCTTCATGTCCAGGAGTGTCTAAAAGATTAATGATGTGGCTGTCATAAGGAAACTGCATAACGGAAGAAGTGACAGAGATACCCCTTTCTTTTTCCATTTCCATCCAGTCACTAGTGGCGTAGCTAGCAGCTTTTCTTGCTTTTACGCTTCCAGCAGTTTTAATTGCACCACCATAAAGTAAAAGTTTTTCGGTGACAGTAGTCTTTCCAGCATCAGGATGAGAAATAATCGCAAATGTACGACGTTTTGAAATTTCTAACATATGAGTTAAGCCTTAGGCAGAGTGACACCAGTCTGTCCTTGGTATTTGCCATCTCTATCTTTGTATGAAGTTTCACACTCCTCATCTGATTCAAAAAAGAGCATTTGGGCGACACCCTCGTTGGCATATATTTTTGCAGGCAAAGGAGTAGTGTTAGAGAACTCTAGGGTGACATGACCCTCCCATTCTGGTTCTAAGGGAGTTACATTGACAATAATGCCGCACCTCGCATAGGTTGATTTTCCTAGACAGATGACAAGCGTAGAGCGAGGTATTTTGAAATACTCAATGGTTCTTGCTAAAGCAAAGGAGTTGGGCGGAATAATGCATTCATCAGCATCTATTTCGACAAAACTTTGTGCGTCAAAGTCTTTTGGGTCGACAATGTTATGATTGATGTTGGTAAATATCTTGAATTCAGTGGAACAGCGAACATCATAACCGTAACTAGAGGTTCCGTAAGAAATAATTTTTTTATCATTAATGTGGCGAAGTTGACTTGATTCAAAGGGTTGAATCATCTCATTTTCAAGGGACATTTGGCGAATCCATTTATCTGATTTTATGCTCATGGGCGAGTATTTTACAGTGCCAAACTATCTGAGTTATCGAATCTTGATGCTGGCTAGGCTAATTAGAATTAGAATCAAAGTAATTATCCAGGCCCGTACAATGATTTTTGATTCATGCAGACCTTTTTCTTCAAAGTGATGATGTATGGGAGCCATCAGGAACAGTCTTTTCTTGGTGCGCCTATAGTATCCAACTTGAAGGATTACTGAGAAAGTTTCTGCAACAAAAACGCCACCCATTAAGAAAAACAAAATTTCTTGTTTAACGATGATTGCAATAACGGCCAAAATAGCGCCCAGTGAGAGTGAACCAACATCACCCATAAATATTTCCGCTGGATAGCTGTTAAACCATAGAAATGCAAGACCAGACCCTATCAGTGCCGCACAAACAACAAACAATTCTCCTGTGCCTGGCATAAAGGGCATGTTAAGGTATTCAGAAAAATTGTAATTGCCACCAATATAGGCAAAAATTGCCAAACCACCACTAATGAGAATTACAGGCATAATGGCCAAACCATCCAAACCATCAGTGAGATTTACAGCATTTGAACTACCCACAATAACGAAATAGCTCAAAATTAAAAAACCGACAACCCCTAATTCAACTGCACCATCTTTAAAAAATGGTATAAGGAGTTCAGTTGTTATAGATGAAGAGTCTAGTGCAATCAGCCAACTTCCAATTATGATTGCTCCAATCGATTGAGCTACAAGTTTTTGCCTACCACTCAATCCATTTGAGCTATCTCTTTTAAGTTTTAGATAGTCATCAAAAAACCCGATTGAACTAAAAATAAAAGCTGTAGTTAGCACTATCCAAAAATATGGGTTTCTCCAATCGCCCCAGATAATCATACTGGTGGTAAACGCAAATAGGATAAGTAATCCCCCCATTGTGGGTGTACCAGCTTTTTCTTGGTGTGATTCTGGTCCATCTCTACGTATCACTTGACCAATTTGATAGTGCTGTAGTTTAGAGATGATCCATTTTCCAAGGAAAAGGGTAATAAGAAGTGCGGTCATCATTGAAAACACAGCTCTTACAGTTAAATAGCTGAGTACGTTAAAGCCAGTATCTAGAGAAGAGAGAAAGCTAATTAATTCAAGAAACATTCCTAGTTACCCTCAACAGAAAGAAGTTCTAGTTCAAAAATAAGAATTGATTCTTGAGGAATATCACCACTAGAGTTTTCACCAAATACAGCCTCATAAGTAACAATTATTGTTCGACTTTCACCAATTGACATATCTCTGATGTTACTATCAATAAAGCTGATTATTTGTCCACTTCCAAGAATGAACTCGATTGGACTCCCAGCTTCACGCAAGATTTGACCATTATCAACTTTAAATGATACATCTACAGAAACAACTTGGCCATCATTAGGTTGTTTATCGTTGCCTGATTTATTAATTATTGTGAAGTAACCTAAATTACTCTTCTTGATTCCAGGATAAGAAGTAGTGACATAATTTTTAAATTCTTTTTGACGTAACTCTTGTTTTGCCTTGAAGTTCGTATTAACTTTTTCAATTTGTTCTTGAAATGATGCTTCATCAGCAATAAATTGATTCGCTTGATCACCAATACGTTCAATTGATATGCTTTCAATAATATCACCTTGCTCAATTAAGTTAACAACACTCATACCTTCAGCAACAAGACCAAAAACACTGTGTTTTCCATCCAACCAAGGCGTTGGAACATGGGTAATAAAAAATTGAGAACCATTTGTATTAGGTCCTGAGTTGGCCATAGACAGAACACCAGGCCGGTCATGTTTTAAGTCACTAAACTCGTCAACAAACTGATAACCCGGACCACCTCTACCATCTCCCTGTGGGTCTCCACCTTGTATCATAAAGTCGTCGATAACTCGGTGAAATGTTATACCATCATAAAAAGGTATTCCGGGCTCTTTGTTACTTTGCTTGCTGCCTTCCGAGAGCGCTATGAAGTTAATTACTGTAAGCGTTGCTTTTTCATATGCTAATTCAACAATAATATCACCTTTATTGGTTTTTATGAGGGCATAAATACCATCATCGAGAGTGGCAAATGAGAGCGAAGAAAATAATAAAGAAACAATAATTAAAAGTGCTCTCATAATAACCGAAAAAGAAAATCAATAATGATACACAAATTCATTATTATAGTAGTATTGATAAGTTAAAATAAGTTCCCTGTAATATGGGTTCACAACAACTATTGTATAGTTGTGTTAACTTGTTTCTTTAAGTTGGAGGTGTTATGTCTTTATTGATTACTGATGAATGCATTAATTGCGATGTTTGTGTACCAGAATGCCCGAATGAAGCAATATATATGGGTGAGGAAATCTATGAAATTGATGGTGACCTGTGTACAGAATGTGTTGGTCATTTTGATACCCCACAATGTGTCGAAGTATGTCCAGTAGACTGCTGTCTTCCTGACCCTGACAGGGTTGAGACTGAAGAAGAGTTGTTGGCAAAAATTAAAGACTAGTTAGGCTTTCTTTTAAAAAAAAAGGCGGCTTCGAAGCCCCCTTTTTTATAGTGTATCTTTAAGTGCAGACAATAAAATTTCAATATTTTCCTTCCTTGAAGTGTGTCCCATTAATCCAATTCTCCATATCTTGCCCTCAAGCGGACCCAGACCTGCTCCAATATCAATGTTGTAATTATCCAGCAACGAAGAGCGAACTTCTAAATCATCTTGATCTTGAGGAATTATTACACTGTTTAGTTGAGGTAATCTGCTAGCTTCGTCGACTAAGTAATCAATTCCTAGCTTATTAAGGCCATCCCTAAGGAGTATATGGTTTTGTTGATGGCGATTCCAAGAATTTTCAATTCCTTCCTCGGTTAACATCACCAAAGATTCATGCAAACCATACAAGGTATTGACTGGTGCGGTGTGATGATATGCACGCTTTGCGCCTTTACCCCAATAACCCATCACCAAATTGAGATCTAGAAACCAACTTGGTACTGGTGTTTTTCGATTAGTTAACTTTTCAATTGCTCTGTCATTAAAACTAACAGGTGATAGCCCAGGCATTGCTGATAAGCATTTCTGAGATCCCGAATAAATGGCATCTATTCCCCATTCATCCACCCTTAATTCAGAACCTGCCAATGAAGTTACGGCGTCAACGATATTAATGCAGCCGTATTGATTGGCAATCTGACAGAGAGTTTTAGCATCAGAAAGCGCTCCAGTTGAAGTTTCTGCATGAACAAAGGCAACAATTTTAGCATCAGGATTATCAACTAATGCTTGCTCTAGTTTTTCAGGACTAACAGCAGTACCCCATTCATTCTCAACGATAACCGCTTCTGCACCAAGACGAGTGACATTTTCTTTCATTCGCAAACCAAAGACACCATTGATACAAACGATAACTTTATCACCCGGCTCTACAAGATTTACAAAGCATGTTTCCATACCAGCTGAACCAGGAGCAGAGACAGGCATAGTCAGTGCATTTTCAGTTTTGAATGCATTCTTTAGCATTTCTTTAACTTCATCCATCATGCCAACAAAGGCAGGGTCTAAATGTCCTATAGTAGATCTAGCCATGGCATCTAGAATTCTAGGGTGAACAACTGAAGGACCTGGTCCCATAAGAAGTCTGTTAGGTGGAAGAAATGATTGCATATTTTTTTTGTGAGAAATTAAAAATTAGAACACATTATAATGTGTTCAACTGCAAGTATTATCTTAGAAATTTGATTAGTCGTCAGTAATTATATTCATAACGGCTTGAATTAAACTAATCAGAGTGCTTTAACTTTTTATTACTGAAAATTTATGTCTACCTTAAGTCAATTAAAACGAGCTTTACCAAAAAATACTGTTATCTCCGGTTCAGAAAATACTCGCCCATTTGAGTGTGATGGTCTGAGTGTTTATAAGCAAGAACCACTTGCCGTAGTTTTACCAAACAATATTGCTCAAATTAAGAAAGTATTAGAGATTTGTCGAAAAAACAATACACCTGTTGTAACTAGAGGCGCTGGAACAGGCCTTTCAGGAGGTGCAACGCCGCTGAAGGATTCTGTAGTTTTAGGACTTTCAAAACTTACTCAAATTATTTCAATTGACGCAGAAAAAAAAATAGCAGTGGTGGAACCAGGGGTTCGCAATTTAGCAATTAGTGAAGCGGTTGAAGAGTTTGATCTTTATTATGCACCCGACCCATCTTCTCAAATTGCTTGCACCATCGGAGGTAACGTTGCTGAAAACTCTGGAGGTGTCCATTGTCTTAAGTATGGTCTCACGGTTCAGAACGTGGAGGCAATCAAAATGCTAACCATTGACGGTGAAGAGTTATCATTAACTCGACAAGATGAAGGCCTTGGCTTACTGGCATTAATGAACGGCTCAGAAGGCTTACTAGGTGTCATAACAGAGATTACTGTTAAGCTAACTCCAAAACCTGAACTTGCCAGACTAGTTATGGCTGGCTTTAGTAGTGTAAGAGATTGTGCCAATACAGTGGCTGAAATTATAAAGAACGGCGTCATACCTTCTGGTCTCGAGATGATGGATAAATTTGCAATAGAGGCTTCCGAAGCATTTGCACATCCAGGCTACCCATTAGATGCTCAAGCACTGCTACTTTGCGAACTTGATGGAGATATAGATTCGGTCAATGAAGATTTGAATAAGGTTCTCGGCTTGCTTTCGAATGCGACCACTACAAGGGTCTCAGAAAATGAAGATGAGCGTTTACTTTTTTGGAAAGGGCGTAAGGCCGCTTTCCCTTCTATAGGTAGGCTATCTCCAGATTATTATTGCATGGATGGAACCATACCTAAGCGCCACTTAGCAACTGTTCTTGACAAAATAAGCGAACTATCTACGCACTATAAATTACGTGTAGCTAATGTTTTTCATGCAGGTGATGGTAATCTTCATCCACTCATATTGTACAACGCAGGCCGACCTGGAGAGCTCGAGAAAACAGAAGCTTTCGGTATGGATATATTAAAGCTTTGTGTTGAAGTGGGAGGTTCGATTACAGGGGAACATGGTGTTGGTATTGAAAAATTAGATGCTATGTGCCATCAATATAGTAGTGCTGAATTGGATGTTTTTCATCAAATTAAGAACGCCTTTGACCCAAACTCATTACTCAATCCGGGCAAAGCTGTGCCGACTCTTCATCGCTGTGCTGAATTAGGAAATATGCATGTTCATCATGGTGAACTCCCTCACCCTGAGTTGGAGAGATTTTAATGATGAGTTCGATTGCAGAATTACAGAAACAAGTTAGGGAAGGTAAGGAACTGAGAATTACAGGCGATGTAGATAATACAGACAAAGAGTATATCAATATATCATTGTATTCAGGGGTAGTCGAATACTTTCCGGAAGAATTGGTCATTACCCTTAAAGCAGGAACGACGATCCAAGAAATCAACAATACCCTGGCTACTTATGGACAAGCATTACCTTTTTTTACTGAGAGCTTTGACAAAACAATTGGAGCATTATATGCAACATCAGGTCCTGAATTTTCTGATAGCGTACTCGGTGTTCAAATAATTAATGGTAAGGGTGAGTTGTTAAATTTTGGAGGTCAGGTGATGAAAAATGTTGCAGGATATGATGTATCCAAACTCTTAGTTGGATCTATGGGACGTTTAGCTTTAGTGACTCAGATTAGCTTAAAAATCCTACCCCAAAGAATAGTAAAACAGTTTCAACTAAAACAGCCACAAAGACATAAAGCGTCAGAATTAAGTCTAAATTTTGAAAGCAAACTAAAAAAAGTTTTTGACCCTTATGAGGTCTTTATCTAATGCATACTGAACTAAACCAGTTATCAATCTCAGAACTTGATAATGAAAAAGCAAGTCAGATTATAGAGTCGTGTGTGCACTGTGGTTTTTGTTTAGCTACTTGCCCAACCTACCAGTTAATCGGCGACGAGCTTGATTCTCCAAGAGGACGCATTTATCTTATAAAGTCGGCACTCGAGAATAATCAGTTCAGCACTAAATCTCTTAAACATCTTGATAGATGCCTTACATGTCGATCTTGTGAGACTACTTGTCCTTCCGGTGTAGAGTATGGCCAATTACTTGAAATTGGCCGAGAATTTATGGAAAGTAAGCGTACAAAGTTGCAGACAATTTATCGATTTTTTGTCCGCAAGCTACTTCTGACTCCTATGTTGTTTAAACCAGTTGGCTATTTCTTTAGACATTCGGCTATCTCAACAAAATCAACAAAGCCTCAAAAGGTAGAGTCAACGGTCTTATTGCTTGGTGGTTGCGTTCAACCCACTTTAGCGCCAAATATTAACCATAGCATTAAGAATATTTTAGCTAAATTGAATGTAGAGATTATTGAAAGCCCACAACGAGAGTGTTGTGGAGCGATCGACCAACATCTGGCAGCCTCAAAGGATGCTTTGAATAGAGTGAAACGGAATATTGATTCATGGATTACTCAACTCAACTCAGGTGTCTCGGTAATTATATCGAGTGCCAGTGGTTGTGGCGTGATGGTTAAGGATTACCCTGCTTTATTTGAAAAAACGGACCCTTATTATGAGAAGGCAAAGTTTGTTTCTTCGAAAACCCAGGATATTGCAGAATATCTGGCCAGCAAAGACCTAACTGGACTAAGTTTGACGGAATCAAACATTTCTTACCACGAGCCTTGCACTTTGCAACACGGGCAGAAATTGGGTGGGCTCGTTGAATCTATCCTTACACAATTTGGTTACGAAAGAAAAACTATTAAGGATTCACATATCTGTTGTGGTTCTGCAGGCACTTACTCGATCTTTGAATCTGAAATATCGAATCAATTAAAAGAGAATAAACTAAAAAACTTGAAGGTTTCAAATCCTGAAATGATTGTCACTAGTAACATTGGTTGTTTAATGCATCTTCAAAAAGGAAGCTCAATACCTGTCAAACATTGGGTTGAATTACTGGATGGCTAGAAGAAGAAAAGCTAAAAGTAAAGTTTATGAATTAAATATTGAATCTTTGTCTCACGAAGGTAGGGGTATTTCACACCATGACAACAAAATTATTTTTACGCGTGGTGCATTACCAGGAGAAAAAGTGATTGCTTCTCGTTCACTTTCTCGTGCTAAGTATGAAGAAGCAGATATAGTAGAAATTCTTCAACCATCTCCAGACAGAATTGAGGCAAAGTGCGCTGTTTATGGTATTTGTGGTGGTTGCTCTTTTCAACATCTTTCAAGTCAGGACCAAATAAGTGCAAAGCAGGGTTGGCTTCAAAGCGCTTTTATGGGCCAAGCAAAAGTATTACCAAAAGAATGGCTCGATCCTCTGCAGGTTGAAAGCTGGGGGTACAGGCGCAAAGCAAGACTGGGTGTTCGCTATGTTAATAAAAAAGACAAAGTACTAGTCGGCTTTAGAGAGAGAAAGTCCTCTTTTATTACGGTAATGGGGCGTTGTGAAGTTCTACACCCTTTGCTTGGTGATAATCTTGAAATCTTGGGTGAATGTATTGGAAAGTTAAGTGTCAAGTTTCATATACCTCAAATAGAAGTAGCTATTGCTGAACTAGACACCATTTTGATCTTAAGACATCTTCAGCCTCTAACTACTGAAGATGAGGTCATCCTTCAAGACTATGGCGAAAAATTAAAGATTACATGGTACACTCAGAGTGGTGGCTTGGAAACCGTTAAACCACTTAATGAAGCTGTATCACTGAGTTATTCCTTGCCTGATCACAACATAAAGATGTCATTTCTGCCTACCGACTTCACTCAGGTCAATTTTGCACTTAATAAAAAAATGATTAATCTAGCCCTACAATTGTTAGATCTAAACAAGGAAGATGAAGTAATAGATCTTTTTTGCGGTTTAGGTAACTTCACATTGCCAATTTCACGTTATGTTAAAAAAGTAGTCGGTATAGAAGGTGACAGTGGCCTTGTCAAGAGAGCAAAAGAGAATGCCAGTCAGAACGAGGTATCTAATGCATCTTTTTATAAAGCTGACCTGTTTGAAGATGTCTCTGGCTTTGAATGGTTTCGAGGCAAAAAATATAACAAAGCATTAATTGATCCAGCTAGGAATGGTGCCATTGAAATTGTTGAATTGCTGCCAAAATTGAGTGTCGAAAGGTTGGTTTATGTATCGTGTAATCCGTCGACCTTAGCAAGAGATACTTCACGTTTAATTGATTTAGGGTTTACACTTAGAAGTGCGGGAGTAATGGATATGTTTCCGCAGACTGCGCACGTTGAGTCTATTGCACTTTTTATAAAGAAATAGTTAAATTCTTTACTGAGAACCGAGATGCATAAAGAATTATAATAGTATTTAATTGCTTTTTTATGACAGAGAAGAAATGAGTTATAAGCGAAATTTATTGCCAAAAATGGCCGTTGAAAGGATTCAAAGCAATCCGCAGGCATTGTTTGTTGATGTTAGAAGTAAAGCTGAATATAAGTATGTTGGTTTTCCAGAAAACTCAATCCTAATTCCATGGATAGATGACCCAGACTGGGAGCCAAATCCAGAGGTATTTTCTGATTTAGTGATGCAAGAGCTTGATGGACGTGAAAATTTACTTAATACTGAGATTATTTTGATTTGTAGAAGCGGTTTCCGTTCCAATGAAGCGCTAAAGTGCCTTGAAAATAAAGGTTTCACTCAAGTTTCACATGTTGCTAGTGGTTTTGAAGGTGACTTGGATGAAAACGACCATCGTGGTAATCTTAATGGTTGGAGGCATGACGGTATGCCTTGGTCTCAAAGCTAAACAATCTCTAGTTTGGCATAGGAGCTAATCAGCCACTTCGTACCAACTTTTTTAAATTTAATTTGCAGTCTCATTGAATCTCCACTTCCTTCAGAATTAACGACCGTACCTAAACCAAATTTAGTATGTTTAACGACCTGTCCTATTGAGTACATTGAACTATCAGTTGAAGTCATTTTTGTATAGTGTGATGGATCGTATTTACGACTTTTTGTATTAATATCACTGTTTGAATTATTTATATAGTTCAAATAATTTATAGGTATCTCATCCAGAAATCGTGAAGGCATAGAGTAAAACGACTGCCCGTGAATAAAGCGTTTGCTAGCATATGAAAGTGTGAGTCTACTCATGGCTCTAGTCATACCGACATAGCAAAGGCGCCTTTCTTCGTCCAATAAGTGTGGTTCATCTTTACTTTGTCTTGAAGGGAACAAATCTTCCTCCAGACCGACCAAAAAGACAACAGGAAATTCCAGTCCTTTGGCAGAATGTACAGTCATTAGTTGCACACAGTCTTGATTGCTTTGATTGGAATCCCCGCTCGAGTCAAGAGTAGCAAGTGCAATGAAACCCTGAGTCTCGTTAATTTCACTATCCTCTTCGTGATTGTATTGTTTTGCAGCACTGACTAATTCTTCAAGGTTTTCTTTCTTGCTTCCAGCTTTATCGCTTTTGTCGTTTGCATAGTGATTCATCAAATTTGATTGCAACAAAATAGAGTCAATCTTTTCGCTGAGGCTAAAGTGTTGGGTGTTGTCTTTTATAGACTCTATTAAATCGATAAAAGCTTTCAAGGCATTTGATGCTCGAGCTGGTAGAGTGTTAAGTATGGCAATTGATGACTGAAAAAGGTCAGTATGGTTTTCGTTTGCATAAGCCCTAATTTTTTCTACTGTAGTCAGTCCTATACCACGGGTCGGGAAATTAACAATACGTTCAAAGGCAATGTTGTCAGATGTGTCTTCAATGAGACGAACATAGCCCATTGCATCTTTGATTTCGGCGCGCTCAAAAAAACGTAAACCACCATAGATCCTATAAGCAATATTGCGGTTAATGAGGGATTCTTCGAAAACACGTGACTGCGCGTTCGAGCGATAAAGGATGGCGCATTCACTTAGATTTCTTCCCTGATTAAATTGATTTTCAACTTCACTAACAACATATTGTGCTTCTTCTGTTTCAGTCCTTGCATTAAAAACATTGATGAGCTCTCCATCTCCAGACTTAGTCCAGAGGGATTTTTCAAGTCTGTTAGGATTATTTGCAATTAAGGCATTTGAAGCACTTAGGATAGTGCCTGTTGAGCGATAATTTTGTTCAAGCTTAATGACCTTGATTGGCTTGAAATCGTTTTCTATTTTTTGGATATTTTCAATTCTTGCACCTCTCCAACCATAAATAGATTGGTCATCATCACCCACACAGAAGATATGATTGTGCTGATCATGCAGTAACTTGATCCATTGATATTGAATTCGGTTTGTATCTTGGAATTCATCAACTAGAATATGTCGAAACTTTTTTTGATAATGATCTAAAAGAGATTGATTATTTTTTAAGAGCTCATAACTTTTAACAAGTAAGCCTGCAAAATCAACCAAGTCGCTGGCCTGACAGTATTTTTCGTAAAGATCAAAAATCTTAGCACTCTGCTTTACAAAATAGTTGTGTTCTGCATTAATTTGATGGGGCAAAATTCCCTCATCTTTCTGTTTATTAATAAACCACTGCACCTGTTTTATCGGAAACTTTGTTTCATCAACTCCGTTTTCTTTCATTAATCGTTTAACAATTCGAAACTGATCTTGGGCGTCTAGAATTTGAAATGTAGGCGAAAGATTTGCTTCTACAGGGTGAGTTCTAAGAAGCCTATGAGCGAGTGAATGAAACGTTCCAACCCACATCCTACCAATTGGTCTTCTTAGTAGTTCGCTCAATCGCTCTTTCATTTCATTTGCAGCTTTGTTAGTAAAGGTAACTGCAAGTATGTCGTCAACATGATAGTTCTTTGTTGACACTAAATAATGAATTCTATGAGTTAAAACCCGAGTTTTACCGCTACCAGCACCAGCTAGGATTAAAGCGTTGACATCTTCTTTCAAAGCAACCGATTGCTGCTGTTTCTCGTTTAATTCATCAGCCATTGATGGTGAAATCATAATAAAGAGTCTAAGAGAGTGGTGAAATAAATTTGTTTAGATCGTCTATGGTTATTTCACCCATAAAGGTCTGTAATAACTCTCCTTCAGGGCTATAAATCTGTGTAGTAGGCATACCTACAATTTCTCCAAAATTAGAAAATTCGGAGTTATTATTTTCGTTGTAAAGCACCAAAGGATAATTAATAGAAAAGCGTTTAATAAATTCATCAATGACAGGCAAATTTACTGGCTCAAAATCCAGTCCTAGTATCTCCACATGATCAGAATTTTCATTATAGAATTTAACCAATGCAGGAATCTCGTTTAAACAAGGAGCACACCAAGTAGCCCAAAAATTAACCACCAAATATTTGCCACGAGTATTTTTTTCTGTAAATATATTGCCTTTTGTATCAGTCAGCTCAAATGAAATTTCTGGTTGAACTTCATACCACGGCATCAAAGGTTTTGCCCAATTTACTATGTCCGTAAGACTAAGAGCTTGGCTTGTATGAATAGGAGATATTAGCAAGAGTATAATAAGTAGTTTTTTCATGAATTAGATCAATGATAGCTAAGATTTATCACAACACACGCTGCTCTAAATCTAGAGCAACATTGGCCATTTTAGAGCAAAACAATGTGGAGTTTGAAATTGTTAACTACCTCGAAAATCCACCAACTGAGTCAGAACTTAGATCGGTTTTGCAAGATTTAGGGATTGGTGCACGTGATTTAATGAGGAAAGGGGAGTCGGTATACAAAGATTTACAGTTATCGAATAAGTCTTTAACTGAAGATGAGTTGATAAAGGTGATGCTCAACCATCCGATTTTAATTGAACGTCCGATTGTAAGGACAACTAAAGGTGTAGTGATTGGTAGGCCACCAGAGAACGTTCAAAGCATTCTTTAATAACTTTTACTACTCTCTATGGTAAGGGTGATTGGTTAGTAACGTGTGGGCACGATAGAGTTGTTCTATAACTAATAGTCTTGCAATGGAATGGGCCATGGTCAGGTTTGACAGTCCCCAAATGTAATGGCATTGTTGTTTCAGTTCCGATGACAAGCCGTCAGCGCCTCCAATAATAAGTGCAACATTATCACCATGAAGTTGCCAGGTTTCTATTGACTTAGCAATCATTCGACTGGATTGTTGCTTGCCTAACTCATCGAAGGCTATCAGTTTCGTTGATCCTTTAGCTGCTTCAAGAAGCATATTGCCTTCAAGAGTTTTTATTTTATCAATTTTGTTCGTTTTACGATTCTGAGCCTCCAAGCTAGTAAGAGTGAAATTATAGTTACTGGGGAATTGTTTTTGGTAATGATGAATACCTGAATTTAGCCACTCTGGCATCTTTTTGCCAATGGTGATAAGGTTAATTCTCATCTTCCTCGACTGACCATAGTTTCTCTAACTTATAGAATGCTCTTGTTTTTTCAGTCATGATATGTACTATCACTTCACCAAGGTCTATCAGAACCCACTCACTAGATTCAGAACCTTCAATACCTAATACCAACATATTAAGCCTTTTAGCTTCAATTTTAATATTGTTAGCGATACCCCTTACGTGTTGAATTGATCTACCTGTAGCAACGATAATGGCTTCCATATCAACGCTTTGCTCTAAAACATTAAGGGTAACAACTTCCTCACCTTTGAGTTCATCGATTACATCAACGACAACTTTTACTTGCTCATCAAGATTCATGTAATCTTAGGTAATTAATAACGGATTTAGGTAACAAGTCGTCAAGATTTTGATTGGCATCAATTCTACTTCGAATATCGCTTGATGATATATTTATCTTAGGGCAATTAGAAAAATACAATAAGCCATTTGGCTCTAATTGAAGCTGATTAACCTCTTTGCTGTTATGAAATGAATCTAGAGAGCTATCGATCAAGTTGAACCCTTGCCTTTGAAGTATAACGAGATGGACCAGTTTGGAGAATTCTTGCCAGTCTTTCCAGGTTTTAATCTTAATAAAGCTATCCATTCCGATAATTAAACAGATTGGCTCATCTTTGTAAATCTGCTTTAATTCGTGAAGTGTATCAATCATGTAAGAACCTCCACCACGAAGAATTTCACGAGAATCGATCTCAAGAGTAGAAAAATTACCTAACGAAAGATTTAGCATTTTAAGGCGGTCATTAGAAGAGTATTTCAGCCCATCTTTGTGGACAGGTTCGCAGCATGGTAAAAGAAACAAGTGATCTAGCTTCAGTTCAGTTTTGAGTGATGTTGCCGTTTTAAGATGTCCCAAATGGACAGGATCGAAGGAGCCTCCATAAATACCTATCATAGCAAGGCGTTTACCTCTTCAAGCGTCATTGGCGACATTGGATAAGTTCGGGTAGAGTCATGCACATGCATGCGGTAACGGACAAATTTTTCTTCATCCTCAATCAACAGAAATGGGTTGGCTCTTTTCTGCTCAGCAAGTGTTGTGGTAATCTCTGAACCGTAGTTGTGTCCACATAGCAGATGAATATCATCAGGCACTTGAGTTTTTAATTTGTTCAGTGAATGAAACAATTTAACTGGGTTAGAACCGGCCAGACTACAAATACCGACACCATAGACAAATAAAGTGTCGCCAGCGATAAGATGCTCGTCCAAAAGATAACAAATACCACCGGCAGTATGTCCAGGAGTTTCAATAATTTGTATCTCAACCTCACCCAGCTTTATGGTATCTCCATCAGAAACCGTATGAACTGTGTTTTCAATGTTTAGGTAGGGTATTTCATTAACGCCAGCAGTAATTTTTGCGCCTGTTTTGTTGGCAACTTCATCGACAGCGTTGGTATGGTCACCATGCCAATGCGTTATCCAGATATCGGTAAGTGTGTAACCCTTATCTTGAATCTTTTTCAGAAAGAGGTCTGGTTCCCAAGCTGGGTCTACGATTGCGCACTGCTTAGTTGTCTTGTCAAAAATGAAATGAATAGAATTTTCATAGGCTCCAATATGATAAAGTACTTCAATTGAATAACGTTTACTGTTAAATATTCTCTCCATAAGGTTAATATTTTACCAATTTTGACTTGACTGAAATGAGATACAGATTATAATTTACGTTTTTGCTAAATAACCCAGTAATTGGGGCTATAGCTCAGCTGGGAGAGCGCAACACTGGCAGTGTTGAGGTCGGCGGTTCGAACCCGCCTAGCTCCACCAAGCAAATAATGATTTTGTCGCGTTCGTCTATCGGTTAGGACTCCAGGTTTTCATCCTGGCAAGAGGGGTTCGATTCCCCTACGCGATGCCAATTTTTTTTAATAGATTTAATGAATCCAGTCTATTGTTCTAAAATAAATTTTCTTTGAAAATACTTTGTCCCGTTCGTCTAGAGGCCTAGGACGCCAGGATTTTATTCTGGAAACAGGTAGTTCGAATCTCCTACGGGACGCCATTTCAAAAGGTTATAGCGTTTTATTATTTAGCGCTTTTTCTTCTTCTATTAGAGTGAATTACTATTTTGATGAATCATTTCAGTTTACTTGATTTATACTGGCTTTGATAATTACTCAATTCGTTAAAGTTTTTTGTTGTTATATTTATACAACTTGAAATTATTAACAAACATTTAAATTACTATACAAAAGGAAATTGGATGAGTCATATTATTTATGAACCTGTTAGACAGAGACTACAACGCAGTGAATTAGCAGTACCTGGATCTAACCCAAAAATGTTTGAAAAGGCCTTAAACAGTGCTGCAGACTATGTATTTTTGGATTTAGAAGATGCTGTAGCGCCAGATGACAAGGTGCCAGCGCGTAAAAATGTTATTGATGCCCTTAATGATTTAGATTGGCGAGGTACTGGTAAGACTATCTCTGTTCGTATCAACAGTATTGATACACATTATATGTATCGTGACGTGGTTGAGGTCGTTGAGCAGGCTGGTGAAAACCTTGATACCATCTTACTTCCTAAAGCTGGAACGGCTTCAGATGTTTATATGCTTTCTGCCATGTTGAATCAAATTGAGACTTCCAAAGGTTTTAAAAACCGTATTGGTATCGAAGTTCTAATAGAGACAACTCTTGGTATGGCTAATGTAATGGATATTGCTAAAAATGGTCGTGATGAGCGTCTTGAGGCGATGCATTTTGGCGTCGCTGACTATGCAGCAAGTTGTCGTGCACGTACAACTGTTATAGGTGGTTTGAATCCAGACTATCCTGGTGACCAGTGGCATGCAGGACTGTCTCAGATGTTGGTAGCTTGCCGTGCTTATGGTTTACGGCCAATTGATGGCCCTTTTGGTGACTTTAATGATCCTGAATCCTATAAAGATGCGGCACGTCGCGGAGCGGCACTCGGTTTTGAAGGAAAGTGGGCAATTCATCCATCACAAATTGAATTGGCGAATGAAGTCTATACTCCACCGGAATCAGAAGTATCTCATGCAAAACAAATTCTCATTGCTTTGGAAGAGGCAGCAAAGGAGGGTCGCGGAGCGGCTCAATTGAATGGTCGTATGATCGATGCAGCTTCTGCAAAGATGGCAGAGAATATCGTTAATACGGATAATGCAATTCAAGGAAAACTAAAAGATTAAATATGGATATTCATGAATATCAAGCCAAGAAGTTATTAGCAGAATATGGTGTGCCAGTCCCTAAGGGCGGTGTTGCGCATTCAGCAACTGGGGCAATTTATCAAGCTAACGAATTAGGTGGCGACAAATGGATTGTGAAGGCTCAACTTCACTCTGGTGCTCGTGGCAAAGCAGGTGGTGTAAAGTTATGTACTAGCCAACGAGATATCGCAAAATTTTGTGATAAGCTGCTTGGTAATAACTTAGTCACCCATCAAACTGGTCCTGCAGGCAAGATGGTTTCTAGTATTTATGTGGAAGAGGCTAGCGACATTTCTAAAGAGCTCTACTTCAGTATTGTTCTAGATAGAGCTATTCAAAAAGTTACTTTAATTGCTTCTACTGAAGGTGGCATGGATATTGAGAAAGTCGCAGAAGAAACACCTGATAAAATCTCAAAAATTACGATTGATCCAGCGGTTGGAATGCAGCCATTCCAGGCTCGTCAATTGGTTTTCACATTAAATCTTCCTAATAGTGCGATTGCTGCAGCAAGTCGGGCGGTAATGAAGTGTTACCGTGCTTTCCGTGATACTGATGCTAATTTATTAGAAATCAATCCAATGATTTTGACTACTGATAATAAGATTTTGGCGATTGATGCGAAAATGTCATTTGACGCAAATGCACTCTTTCGTCGACCTGAAATTTTTGAATTCCGCGATAAGACACAAGAAGATCCACGTGAAACCAATGCCGCTGAGCATGATTTAAACTATGTTGGCTTGGATGGTAATATTGGCTGTCTTATTAATGGTGCGGGACTTGCTATGGCAACTATGGATATGATTCAACATGCCGGTGGTGAGCCAGCAAATTTCTTGGATATTGGCGGTGGTGCTTCCGCTGAGAGAGTTGCTACATCGATAGAGTTGGTCTTATCTGATGATAATGTTGAAGCTATTTTGATTAACATCTTTGCAGGCATTAACCGCTGTGATTGGGTTGCTCAGGGCATCGTAGATTTATTAAACAAACGAGATATTGATATTCCTTTAGTGGTGCGCTTATCTGGTACCAATGTTGAAAAAGGGCAGAAGATATTAAAGGACAGTGGCAAAAAAGTTACTACAGCTGATACTTTGTCAGATGCAGCTCATAAAGTCGTTGCTGCATGGAAACAAGCAACAGGAAAATAAGGGTCAGTTATGAGTATATTTATTAATGAAAAAACCCCAGTTTTAATTCAAGGTCTAACCGGTCGCATGGGTTCATTCCATGCTCAGGAAATGATTGAGTATGGTACTAATGTTGTTGCTGGTGTCACTCCCGGTAAGGGTGGTACAACTCATCTAGGTAAGCCTGTATTTAATACAGTTAAAGAAGCTGTCGCAGCTACAGGTGCTGAGGCCAGCATCATCTTTGTGCCACCTGCTTATGCAGCAGATGGCATTATGGAGGCTGCTGAATCTCGTATTAAGTATTGTGTCAGCATTACAGATGGTATACCGACTCATGACATGATTCGGGTAAAGCGTTACCTTTTTGCACGAGCTAAACCAGAAGATCGCATGATTTTAACAGGTCCTAATTGTGCTGGTACGATTAGTCCAGGTAAAGCTATGTTAGGTATTATGCCAGGCCATATTTACATGCAAGGTAACGTTGGTTTGATTGGGCGTTCTGGCACCTTAGGTTATGAGGCAGCCTCTCAAATGAAAGAATTAGGTATCGGAATCAGCACCGGCGTGGGTATTGGTGGAGATCCAATAAATGGCAGCTCGTTTGTTGAAATCTTAAAGCATTTTGAGGAAGATGATGAAACTGAGGCGGTATTGATTATCGGTGAAATTGGTGGACCTCAAGAGGCTGCAGCAGCTGAGTATTTCCAAAAGCATATGAGCAAGCCGATGGCAGCTTATATTGCTGGCTTAACTGCACCACCGGGACGTCTTATGGGTCATGCAGGAGCTATTGTTAATACTAGTGGTGAGAGTGCCGCTGAAAAAGTAGAAATTCTTCAAGATGCTGGTGTAATGGTTGCACCAACTCCATCTGATATGGGAACAACAATGGCGAAACTTTTAAAAGTCAAATAATAAGATTAGAGTAACCAGTCGCTAATTTTTTTGAAAATTTGTGAATCTTTACTAGCGAGCCTTTCAACCACACCAAAGTGATCCACTTCCGGCTCGGCATGATATTCAAGGGGTGCTTCGTTAAGTTTCCACTTCTCAACAAACTGGTTAGTTTGCCAATGAAATTCTGGTGTTTCAGCTCCACCAAGAGTTACCAAGATTGGTGCTGTGGTGATGGGTTCAAAAAAGTGTGGACTTAGAGCCATACTTTCAACATCATCCAAACCAAGAGCGTCGGCAATTGTCGTCTTTCTGAGCGGTTCTAGTTGGTAAAGACCGCTAATTGGGATACCTGTTTTCACTAAATCTTTCGGTAATTCTGAAGAGATTTGTTTCCAATCTGTAGCCAATATCATTCCGGTAATGTGACCACCAGCGGAATGACCAGAAATGTTAATACGATCTTTTGAGATAGCATAATTGTGAGCATTTTCCCAGAGCCATATCAGTGCAGTTCGAATCTGATTGACGATACCTGTCATGCTCGATTCGGGACACAACTGATAGCCAATTAGAGCGACATCAATCCCTGATCCAACAAAAGACTCAGCGATGAAACTATAAACGGATTTGTCTCCTCTTTGCCAATAGCCGCCATGCACGAATACATATAATGGTGCGTTGGACTTACCGCAACGAAATAAGTCTAGTTTATTTTTCTCACCTTTATCGTATTGACAGTTAAGTGAAGCATCAACTGTACTTCGAAATTTCTCACTCCTTGCTGACCAGGTATTGATTAGGCCGTCAAAGTCCTCAACCAAAAGGCGGACGTTGTAACCAGCCTCAAGAATATGATCAATGGGTATAGTTCTGGACATAAAAAATTATTGTTCCCCCAGTCTTTGTAGTTCAAGAAACTCTTCTGGAGAGTTGCCAAATGGTTGCATAGCGTGTTCTTGGAAAGCTTCACGTTTACTTAGACGACCGTACCACGCTTCAATACCAGGAAGTGAAGGGCGTTCAATATCGAGAACAAAATATTTATGTAATAAAACCCCTAGTGGGATATCTCCATAGGTTAACTCTTTCCCAGCCACAAAATGATTGTTGATCAAATGACCTTCGAGAATGCGCAAAATATCAGAGCTTTTCTTTGCTATTTCAGCGATTTTTTCATAATCTCGCTGAGCCTCCTCAGTCCGCACGAGCTGCCAAAAGACAGGAAAAAAAGTTCCCATGAAACTATCCGTTGACCATGTCATCCATTGGTCAGAGAGTGCAGCTTTTTGTGGGTCAGAAGGGTATAGTGATCCGAGTCCATATTCTCTGGCCAGATAACGAATAATTGCGTGAGATTCCCATAAAACGAAGCCGTTATCTCGAATCGTTGGAATTTTCGAGTTAGGGTTGAGGGCTATATATTCATCGGTATCTAGGTCGCCCGAGTTAACTCCAACTGAGTATCTTTTATAATCAAGTCCAAGTTCGGATAGGGTCCATAGAACCTGAATCACCTGATTGGCATTTTTTCTTCCCCATAGTTCTAACATATCTTATCTCTCCTTACATGCAATTGTTAATTACCATCAGCACCAAACTTAGGAATCACTTTTTCAGAAAACAAGGTCATACTTTTAAGAATCTTTTGGTAATCAATACCAGGGAATTGCTGCAGAAGCATGATGTGCTTTAGATCGATAAGTTGACGGTATTTTTCTATCTTTTCAGCGACATAGTCGGCGGTACCGACCCAAATAAGATCATACTTCATTAGAAAGTCAAACCACTCACCGTTCAAATCCTCATCCGTTGGTTCGGCATCGTCATCCAAGTAGGCCTTTCTTGTCCATCCTCCTTCAGGCCTAGAGCCACTAAGGTATTCATAGTATCCATTAATTGCCGGGCGAATGGTTTTGTCTGCCTCTTCCATGGTTTCTGCTACATAGATGACAACGCATACACCAACTCCGTCACCCCTCTTAAGGGTTTTACCATTCACTGAGTCGACGCTACAATACGCGTCCCAACAGCTCAGTAATTTATTTGGAGGACTCGACATGCCAATCACATTGAAACCTTTTTCGGCAGCCATTTTATAGGTGTGTGGTGCATTTGACATGAGCCATACTGGAGGATGGGGCTGCTGGTAAGGTCTTGGGTGCACGTACATGGCACTATATTCACCATCCTTATTGTGATACTCTTCCTCCAATGGCATCAAGAAGCGGTTGGTCTCCTTCCAGCCAGGAACAGGGAATTCATAAAACTCACCTTTATGGGTGAATGCTGTCTGAGTCCAAGCCTTTAAGATAATGTCGAGAGACTCGATAAATAAGCGATAACTTTTCTCGTTGTCTCGTCGGTCAGCTTCAATATTAAATTGCAAAGTAACGCGCTCATTGATTCCTCTCGCCGCACCAAAATCTACTCGACCTTCTGTCATATTGTCGAGTAGAGCAATATCTTCTGCAACTCTAAGAGGGTGCCAGTCAGGCAAAACAATTGGAGCCTGACCTACACGTATTTTTTTTGAATGTGCGGCCAAGTCACATGACATCATGATAGGGTTGGGCGGTGCGTTTAAATAGCCGTTATGGGCAAAGTGGTGTTCCGTTAGCCAAACCGTTGTAAAGTCTGCCTGTTCAGCTAACTGGGTCTGCTCTCGCATCATTTTGACAACGCGATTCCATGGAATATTTTCACCAGGATTAAAAAAAGGCACAAAGTCGAATCGCATATACTTATCTAAACAGATAGAATAGTTTTGAAGTATATTTGAAAACTTATTATAAGGCAAAACATATTTAGCTAATTTTTATGAAATTTTTTTGTCAAACAATTCACAGATTTATTATTGCTGGTTGTGCGCTTTTCTTATTTCCTGTTGACATATTAGCGGCCACATATCAGGTCACTCAAGTCGCCACTGGTCTTGGCATACCTTGGGGTATGTCTTTTCAATCAGAGAATGAAATACTCTTTACCGAGCGCAAAGGCAGACTTGGTATTGTAAATATTGACAGTGGCGAAGTGAATTACTTGTCAGGACTCCCTGAAATTATTGCAAATGGGCAGGGCGGTTTTATGGATGTAGCGAAACCAACAAACAATGAGATTGCTGATTGGACTTATTTCACATACGTAAAACCCATTGATGCAGCTGGTAATGGTGAAACAACTCTGGCCAGAGCACATATCAGTAAAGACGGTATTTTTGATTGGCAGGATTTGTTGGTAACGCATTCGCTTTTTGGTGTTATATTTGATGTTACCGGTATAGCATGGGGCAGCGATAGGCACTTTGGTAGTCGAATCGCGTTTGACGATACGCACTTATATTTTTCTGTAGGTGATAGAGGAAATCGACCTAATGGACAAAATCTAGAAACACATGCAGGTTCTATTTTAAGGCTTAATGTTGACGGATCAGTTCCACAAGACAATCCCTTTGTAGACGTTGAAGGTGCGCGAAATGAAATATGGAGCTACGGTCATCGCAATCCTCAGGGACTGGTTTGGGATGTTGTAAACCAAAGACTATGGTCTATTGAGCACGGTCCGCGAGGTGGCGACGAATTAAATCTCATTGAAAGGGGTGCTAATTACGGTTGGCCCATTATCTCTTACGGCAAAGAGTATGCTTCATTTAGGTCTGTTGGTGAGGGCACTCACAAAGAAGGCATGGAGCAACCGAAAAAGTTTTATATACCATCTATAGCGCCTGGCAGTTTAATGCAATACACCGGTGAAGTTTTTCCTGAATGGCAAGGAGACCTATTCGCTGGTGCATTAAAACTGCGGCATATCAATAGAATTGAGCTTGATCAGGAAGGAAATGTGATTGGAGAAGAACGCTTAATGGAAGACTTAAATGAAAGAATCAGAGCACTCCTTCAAAGCCCAGAGGGTTGGATTTACTTCTCTACCGATAGTGGAAACATTTATGTCATCAAACCATGACAAGGGTTTTTCAATTGTAACTGTCAATTTGATTTGAATTAAAATAAGGTCATGGAAAAACTAAAAATAATCATTCCAGAACGTATGACAGGTCAGAGGCTTGACGTCGCTTTGTCAGAAATGTTGCCAGATTACTCACGTTCAAAGATTACTGATTGGATTAAATCTGGTGAAGCTCTCATTAACCACAAAACTTTCAAACCAAAAGATAAAGTGAATGGCTCTCAAATGGTTGAATTGACTATCAGTCAGAAGCAAAACAATGATTGGGTGGGTGAAGATATTCCTCTGCAGGTTGTTTTTGAGGATGAAGACATTATTGTATTAAATAAGGCTGTTGGTATAGTAACCCATCCGGGTGCCGGAAATTGGAGTGGCACTTTGGCAAACGCTTTACTTTATTACGAGCCCAAATTGGCGACACTTGACAGGGCTGGAATTGTCCATCGACTTGACAAAAATACTTCAGGTTTGATGGTCGTTGCACGAAACGAAAAGTCACAAAAATATTTGGTTGAACAACTTCAAACACATTCGGTATCGAGGGAGTATTCTGCTATCGTCTATGGCCATATGGTTTCCGGAGGAACGATTGACAATCCTATTAGCCGCGATACTAAGGACAGAGTCAAACAGGCGGTCTCAAGCGATGGCAAAGAAGCCGTCACTCATTACCGAGTAATAGATCGTTACCAAAACCATACCCATGTCAAGGTCATCTTGGAGACTGGACGGACTCACCAAATCCGCGTCCACCTATCTCACATTGGTCATCCTTTAATAGGAGACACAATGTATGGTGGTAAGGCTCGTTTCCCCAGAAAAGCAGATGCAATTTTAAAAGAAGCTTTAGTCAATTTTAAAAGGCAAGCCTTACATGCAAGGAAATTGACTTTAACTCATCCTGTTAGTGAGGAGTTGATGTCATGGAAATCTCCATTGCCCGAAGACATGTTGGCTTTATTAGATGTGCTCAATGATTACGACCCATGTTAAATAAATGAATATGAATTGGGGTGACGATGTTTCCAGATAATGTTAAATTCATATCAACACCAAGATTTATAGAAGGCGGAGCTGGTGCCGATTGTTTTGGAAATTTTAATTTGGCACTGCATGTTGGTGACGAGCCGAATACAGTAAGTACTAATCGTGAGTTCCTTGAGAAACACTATAAACTCCCCTCTAGCCCTAAATGGATTAATCAAACGCACTCTAGTGTTTGTGTTAGGGTTGATTCCAAGTTTTCATCGGCTTCAGCCGATGCAAGCTATAGTAGGACATCGGGCGTGGTGTGTGGTGTTCTTACAGCTGACTGTATGCCTATCTTTGTAAGTGATAAGCAGGGAACAGTTGTTGGTATAGCACATGCCGGTTGGAGGGGCTTGGTGGGAGGTGTCATTGAATCTTTAATTGATGAAATTAAAATTCAAGGGAGTGAACTCCTAGTGCATCTAGGACCCGCTATCTCGCAATCAGAATATGAGGTTGGTAGCGAGGTAAAAACACAATTTCTAGATAGAAATTCAATATTTGAGCGTTCATTTATTGAGAAAAATGGCAAACATTATCTCGATCTTTATGACGGAGCAAAGGTTATATTAGAGGGTTACGGAATCACATCAATTAGTGGTGGAGATTGTTGCACCTATAAAGACTCAAATCAGTTCTTTTCCTTTCGGCGTGACGGTGCATGTTCAGGAAGAATGGCGCACTTGATTTGGAAAAGCTAGCTAATGTTATTATCGCTCGCTGTCCTTAACTTTTCCTTTAATGCTAAAAACCATTTCTTTACTGTCTTTATCTAAAAAATAATAGTGTAATGACTTTTGTTTTCGCTGTTTCTGTTGCACAATACAGCCCCTCACTTCGAAATCATCGATCAACTCGATTTCTGGGTGAGATGAATTTAAGCAGCGCATAAATTGACTGTTGTTTTTTACAATATATTGACGAAAATATAACTCATCCTTGTAAACGATAATAGCGTAGGCTTGGTGATGAACTGGCATGCCTGGATCCACAATAATAATGCAATTTTCGCTAAACTCAGGTGCCATCATGTCACCAATATTTTGAAGTGCATACGGTTCTGAATTTGTTGAACAGGCGCTTTCGAATAGTGCTTTCGGGTTATCTATTTCTGGCATCTGGGACAGTAGTAACTGGCACGTTGGTTTTGTACGATTCGTTTGATTGTACCATCACAACAATCACAAGGCATGTCATTGCGTCCATAGACAGACAAAACTTGAGAAAAATAACCGGGCTCGCCATCGATATTAGAAAAGTCATTCAATGTTGTTCCTCCATTATTGATGGCTTCTGACAATATTTGTTTGATGCATTGAGTGAGCACTTTGTAACGCTTTTTTGATGTTTTTCCAGCTGCTCTTTTGGGAGATATTCCAGCTTGAAAAAGACTCTCTGAAGCATAAATGTTTCCAACACCCACCACTATATTGCTGTCCATAATAAACGTCTTAATGTTTTTCATTCTACCTCTTGATGATAAGTAAAGAGTGTTGTCATTGAATTCACTGCTTAAAGGCTCTGGGCCGAGATTCTTAAAGAGACTTAATTGCTCATTATTTTTCTGCCAGAGAATCGAGCCAAATCGACGAGGGTCATGAAAACGCATACTGGTTGCGTTATCTAATATTAGTTCGAAGTGATGATGTTTTTTTAAAGTTTCTCCAGAAGGTGCAACACTAATTGAACCTGACATGCCGAGATGCATTACCAGTGTACCGTTACTAAATTTTATGAGTATAAATTTAGCACGTCTCGAGATCTTTTTAATGAACTCTCCCTTTATGGTTGTGGGAAGGTGAGAAGGGATTTCCCAGCGAAGTTGTTTTTGATGGATGCCAACTGATAAAACCTGTCTTCCAATTATATGAGGTTCGAGACCGCGTTTAGTTGTTTCAACCTCAGGTAGTTCAGGCATTATCTATAGAAGTTTTCATGATATTTTTCTTTGAAAACTCGAGTATAACTGAAGTTCATGTTAAATGATAAAAAATGGAAAACCTTGCCAAAAAAAAGGATAACACTTTAGCTAACTATCTATAATAATAACTTTATAACTAAAAACAAAAACATCATGAACCCATTAACTTCTATTAAAGGAACCATTACACTTGGTTTTGTCTTAGCATTGGTTGCAGCCCTTGTTTTGCCGTCAGTAGGTAGATTCAACATACCTGAGTTAACAGTTTGGCTGCATGTCATCTCTGGTATTACCTGGGTTGGTCTTTTGTATTACTTTAATTTTGTTCAAGTGCCTGCAATGGGAGAAGCTTTGGCTGACGAAGGCGGGCCTGGACCTGCAGCGATTGGTAAATATATTGCACCACGTGCCTTGCTTTGGTTTCGTATGTCAGCAGCTGCAACTTGGATTACTGGAGCTTATGCCCTAGAGAATGTTGGTGGTTTTGTTGCAGCATTTATGTTTGCCCCAGGCCTCCAGATGATTGGTTTGGGTGCATGGTTAGGTACTATTATGTTGTTTAATGTTTGGGTGATTATTTGGCCATGTCAGCAAAAAATTCTCGGTATGAAAGAGGCGAGTGCTGAAGAAGTCACTAAAGCGAAATTTACTGCGGCGATGGCATCACGTACTAATGTTGTTCTCTCTGTGCCAATGCTATTATGTATGACCGGTTTTGGTCATGGCAACTTGTTTTAACAAGGTTAAGCATTAAAATAAAAAAAACCGGGCTAGCCCGGTTTTTTAATGCCTGTTAGAAAACTTCAGTGTTATAAAAACAACAATATAGCAAAAAGGAACAAATTAGATGAAAAAAGGGTTAAATAACTTAATTTATTTATAAAATACTACTAATTTTGCTATTTATGTTGTTAATCAAAAAACCTTTTTATATATAGCTTTAAGAGAATTTTTACTAATCATTGTTGTAAAAAAACAACTATTTGTATTATTTTTTCCAAAAACTGTTGACATAGTCACAAAAGGTGATTATTATTATCCTATTGTTATTCTACATGTACATTTCGCGAGAGTAGCAAAGGGTGTCGAGGAATTCCTTGACAATATTATTATTCTTTAAAGGAGAATAAAATGAAAAAACTAATCGCACTTTTTGCGACGACTGCATTGGCATCAACTGGTGCCATGGCTAGCGTTGCACTTAGCGGTTCAGCTTCCGTGTCTTATGATGACAACGGTGGTGGCGCTGGAACGACTACCTACGATGCTGATTTAAGCATTGTTGGTACTGGTGGTGGCACGACTGTTACTATCGGTTTGGATATGGACGCTGGCGCAACAGTTACTGGTGTAGACATGGCAACTACAGTGGGTCCTATTACCATTGCAGCTGATATGCATAACACTGTGTTAGCCGACGCTTCTATGAG
>JAOMEO010000013.1 GCA_028345955.1 Candidatus Thioglobus sp. | reverse complement strand
AGTAACGGCTTGCCGTCCTTAAATTTATAGAGCTTCGAACCTACTGGAATTTTTCCTGATTGAAGGGCCGTCTGTAAATCATTTTTCTCATCAACCAATCTAAACTCAAGCGTTGCAACTGCACCTAAAATTTCTTTGGCTCTAGCAGTATCTTGCACACCAGGTAATTGCACTACAATCCTCTCTGAACCCTGCTGTTGGATAATAGGTTCCGCAACACCTAACTCATTTACACGATTACGAAGCGTTGTGATATTTTGCTTTAAAGCTCCAGATTTAGCAGCACTTTGTGCACTAGATGAAATCTTCAAACTCAACTGCAGATCGGTTTCACTTCCCTCAACAATAACTAAATCAGAAAGCTCATCTTTGATAAGCTTTTTAGCTTCAGTTTTAAGGCTTTCAGTCTTAAAGCTAACCACTAAAAGATTGTCCTCTTTGCGAATGCTTTTGTATAAGCGATCTTCACGAAGAATGGTTCTTAATTCATTATAGTAACGGTCTACAGCCATTGATACTACAGCTTCCATATCGACTTCAAGCAAAAAGTGTACACCACCCCTTAGGTCTAGTCCTAATGACATAGCTTTACCACCTACATTTGACAGCCACTGGGGAATTGAAGGCGCTAGATTCAAAGCAACTACATAATTCCTACTAAGAGTGTTTTTTAACAAAGTCTTTGAAGAGAGTTGAGATTGTGAATCCTCAAAACGAATCAAGATATTCCTATTGACCAACCCTATTGATTTATAGTCAATTTCTTTACCAACCAATGTGTTTTTGATATTTTTGACGTCTTGATCTTGGACAACATAGTCACCAGTTCCAGAGATTTGGATAGCTAAGTCCGAACCATAAATATTTGGCAATGCGTATAGTGCTGAGAAAAATAGGAAAAAACCAATTAGTATATTTTTCCAAATAGGGTAATGATTCATCTAAATTAATTGTTTATAAGTTAAAGGTTAGCACTACCTTTTGGCATTTTTTGATTAATGCCTTGTTTTTGTACTTTTACAACCACGCCTTCAGCAATTTCTAGTGTTGCAAAAGACTCGTCGACAGAGTTAACTTTGCCAACAACACCTCCATTGGTAACAACCTCGTCACCTTTTTTGAGTGCTTTCAGTAAATTTTTATGATCCTTAGCGCGCTTTTGTTGTGGTCTGATTAACAAAAAATACATCAGCACAAACATCGCTACCAAAAAAATCTCTGGGGGTAAATTCATCTTAGACTCCAAAAAAATATAAAGGGGTTATTTTATCTTAGTTATGCCACCCATGTAGCTTTGTAAGACCTTAGGAATGGCAATACTGCCGTCAGAATCCTGATAATTCTCCATCACAGCAACCAAAGTTCTACCAACCGCTAATCCAGAACCGTTCAAGGTATGCAAAAATTCTGTTTCCTTAGTCTCTGGGTTTTTCCATCTGAGTTGCATGCGTCTCGCTTGAAATCCTTCAAAGCATGAACATGAAGAAATTTCACGATACGCCTTTTGACCTGGCAACCAAACTTCTAGATCATAGGTTTTAGCTGAAGAGAATCCCAGATCACCGGTACAAAGGTTAACTTTCCGGTAAGGCAATTCCAATAATTGCAGAATACCTTCAGCGTCAGAAGTTAACTCTTCAAGCACCTCATAAGAATTATCTGGTTTAGAAATTTGAACCAATTCAACTTTTTCAAACTGGTGCTGACGAATCAAGCCCCTGGTATCTTTTCCGTATGACCCAGCTTCAGAACGAAAACACGGCGTGTGAGCAACAAACTTAAGTGGCAGTTCAGAGCCCTTAATGATTGACTCACGAACAATATTGGTCACCGGAACCTCTGCTGTTGGTATTAAATAAAGCGCCTTTGCTTCGCCTTCTTCACCATGCAAATGGGTTTTAAATAAATCAGCTTCAAATTTTGGTAATTGCCCAGTTCCCGTCAAAGAGTCTGCGTTAACTAAATAGGGCGCATAGGTTTCGGTGTAGCCATTTTTCTCGATATGGTGCTCTAACATAAACTGAGTTAGAGCACGCTGCAGTTTAGCAAGCTTTCCAATCATAACAACAAACCTTGACCCTGAAATTTTTGCAGCAGCAGCGAAGTCCATGCCATGCATTTCACCCAACTCGACATGATCCTTGATATCAAAATCTAGCGTTGCTGTCTTACCCCACTTTAATATTTCAATATTATCATCTTCACTATCACCTTCTGGCACAGAGGGATGAGGAATGTTTGGTATCGCCATCACTATTTCCTCAATCTTCGCCTGAATATCTTGTAATTTAGATTTGGCATCGTCAAGTTTTTGTACTAACTCTGAAACCTCATCAAGCAGTGGCTGCATGTTTTCACCAGAAGCTTTTGCTTGACCAATTGCCTTAGATTTTGTGTTGCGAAGATTTTGCAAGTCTTGAGTTTGCACTTGAATTACTTTTCTTTGATCTTCAAGCTTATTATATTGATCAACATCAAAAGTAAAATTTCGCCTCTTGAGTTGCTCAACTACAAAATCTATATTGCCCCTTAAAAGCTTACTATCTAACATTACTTAGCCCTAAATTAACTTACGCAAATTATACTATGTCCTATGGTATTAGAGGAGTTGATACGACTCATTGTCTACTCAATACACTCACTAAATATGTCTGTCAAAATCAATACTGTAATTTAACCTCTAAATTAACTCGCTGATAACCATCGAGTAAGCTAAATGCGCGATCAAGTTTAGCATTTGCCCTTGTGGCATTTAAATTGACATTTAAGTTATCACTCATATCCCATTCGAGACCAGCAGTAATTAATGAAAGGTCATTGTTAGCAGTAATAATATTGGATAAATTCCAGCTCCAATCAGAATCACCAAACTTGTCACTTACATTAGCCATATAGGTCATGCTATTTTTCTCAGAGCTGACACTTGCTAGCAGAGTAGGAGTTAAATAATCATTGAAAAAATCTAACCAATATTGCGAATTAATTGAAATCAAATATTGCCTATCGCCCTTCTGAATGTCAAAAGCAAGGTCCCAATCAACCCTGTCAGCTTTTATAAACTGCGCTAATCGGTTGTGGTGCAGATTGCGTTTATAGGCTATATCAAATTTAAGCAAATAGTCATCAAATACCTTATTCATACTAAACCCTAGTAACTCATATGGACTAGCATAAGCCATCCCGTCAGTAAGGTTTTTTAAGGCGTCATTGGGTATCAACTGGCCAGCATAGAATGCCATGTCACTGCCCTCTGTATTTATTCCATAACGCAGTCCAAATTCACGGTGGCTGTCATCCTTTAGGGACAATAAAGTGCTGTTCGTAATCTTAGGATTGGGATTATAAAAAACACTAATATCACTTTTATCCCCATATCGAGTAGCACTCATAAGCCACTGAGAAATTATCGATGGATCAGTCAAGCCACCTGATGGGTTGATAACGTCTAGCGCACCGCCTTCAAGTTCACCCCAGCCGATGGTGTATCGGCCCAGCTTAGTGCTCCATTTATCAAAACTAAACTGTAAAAAGGCTCTTTCTATCTCGATATCACTCGCTTCAATGGAGTGATGACTGTCACTTGGCCAGTATTTGGTTGCCTTTATCTCTAATTCACCGTATCCAGCATCAGAAACAGAGCCGATCGTTCCAAGAATAAGCTCGGTCCTCTCATTCGTTGTACTCCAATCACTTGCTGGATTGAATCCCCATTTTTGCGCAACCCCAATATCTAACCAGGCAAAAGGTCTTGCATTCTTAATTTCATCGCCAAAGAGATCGCTATCATCTGACCATTCATCAAATTCTTGACTAGACTCCTCAAAAAGTACTTCACCTTCGAACAATAAGTCATCAGCCGAAACAAAAGGGCTAAGTGATATACCAAAAAAAACACAGGTAATCAGCTTGTTAATTAATTTAGCCATAACTTACTTAGAAATTATTTAGCCTGTTTGCGCAAATCTTTGAGAAACTTTTCCCTAAAAGCTTGATCTGTCAATGCTCTTTGAGTAAGAAAGTCTTCTTTAATTTCCATATCAAAGTTAATCGCCTCAAGTTTCATATTGGTTAACCTGTTGCTGACTGTATTAAAAAATGTAAGACTTCTTCCCATCCAAACATCATTGATCTTTTCAACCTTACCTACCTCAAGCTTCTTAATAGGATTATTGTATTTATCAAACATTTGTACTTTAAGAGTTATAAGCCTTTCTGTATCAATCCAGCTTTGCGTCTTCCCATAGCTGCTTTTACTGAGACGGTGTGGCTTAGGTATTGACTCGATTACTGCAACCTCTCTTCCTCTAAATTCCCCTTGCCCAAGTAGCTCATAAGTATAGTCATCAAGCTTCCCTGTCTCTTGATCTTCAGTTGTCATCTCTGTTCCAAAAATGCTGGCTGATTCGGTTTCTTCATCGTCACTGTTTCTGACACTAATCCTCTTCACTTTTCCAAGAGCAGAGAGATACAACCAAGTCTCATTGTCTCGATCACTATCGTCATAACTGTAAGACAACATACCAATACCTTTCTCACTTGAAGGTTCAAGGATGATGGCAATACTCTTGGAATCTTTGTTATCTTGACCGGTATTAATCTGTGCACTCTCAACTAACTTAACACGCGCTTTTTCGGCACACTTTACTTTTCCTCCACTAAGACCATACTTACAAGTAGTAAGCTTCATTCGAGTGAAGGCAGAGTCTGAAGACTTACGGCTTTCTTCGTCAACTTTTTCCATAATTTCTCTTGCATTTAAGTCAGTTTCTGCATAGACCTGCACACTAGAAAGTGATAAAAAAACACTCAGCACAATAACGAGCAATGAGTAATTTGAAGTAACTAGTAATCGATTCATTTTGCAACCTCTATAAAATTTAAATTATCTTCAACATCTTTCTGGCCAAATTTTGGTTTAAATATCATAATCAGTGCCGGGAAAAAGAGCAAGTCACAGAGCAGGGCAACAAATATGGCCAATGCACCAAAACTGCCTATCTTTGCCAAACCCAAATAGTCACTAAACGAAAGCATAAAGAAACCAAAACCGAGTATTAATGTCGTAAACGTAACCGCTTGACCTACCTCTTTTATTGCCCCAATCAAGGCTAATCGCATGTCATTGTTTTCAGCTAACGACATTCTATAATGACTAATAAAGTGAATCGTATCATCTACCGCTATACCTATTATCAAGGGTGCAATCATCAGAGTATCTGTGTCGAGTGGGATTCCAAAAAGACCCATCAAGCCAAACGCCAGAGTGGCTGGGATTAAGTTAGGGACAATCGACATAGCTCCTGCCTGCAGTGAACCCAGTGTCACCATCAACAAACAACTAATAACTACAGCAGCTATAGCTAAACTCTTGAACTGATTCCTACTTAAATCATCTGCAAGCCTCATCATCATTGCCATAGTACCGGTAATTTCAACGTCCAAGTTAGGGTAACGGTCTTTTAATGTATCAAATTCATTGTCTATGTCCTTTCGGATGCCTTCAAAAAATTTTGCGTATTCATATGACCCTGCATTTTTTAACTGAATACTAATGTGACTCTTACTGTAGTCATCACTTACCAAGGCTCGACGTTCTTCGGGGTTAGCGCTGTTAAACAAATACAACAGCTGTGATACCGTGATTTGACTGTCAGGGATGGTTCGATACTGTTCATCATCTTGCATAATGGCATGAGTTTCTTTAACCAAGTCTGCTAAGGAGTTAGTTCGAATAATATATTTGCTATAACTTTCCTTGACTTGACTCTGGAGACGACTCATTGCGTTTAAAACTGCAGGATCCGTTATGGCATCAGACTCTCCGGTATTAACCACAATAATCATATTTCCTGTACCCATCATGTGCTCATCAACGATATCATATGCCTGGCTAATAGGAACATCATCAGAAAAAAGTTCAACCAAGTTGGAGTCAATTTTGACTTGAGTTGCACCGTACAAACAGATTCCAAATACGCCAAAAAAAATCACAACTACTGCATATCGAAAACGCTGCACGAAGGATGGAATTTTATCCAATAATGGCTGCAACCAGTCTGCTCCTAGCAACCAAGCTAAGCCAATTCTTTGTGATAAATTTATTATTGGTTTCGCAAAAAAACATAAAAACTTTAAAGCCTTTATTTGAATCAACTTGAAGAAAGCTTTCATTAGGCTTATTAAAGTTTTCTTTTCTTGAACAACATTTGAAACTTTCTTTTCTTGCATTGGATGCCAGTAATCCAGTAACACTGGTAATAGATAAATTGTATATAGAAAAGCTAGTCCAACTCCTGCCGCAGAAGAGAATCCAAACAGAACAAACTGTGGCATTCCTGTCACTGCAAGTGATGACATACCTGCCATTGTTGTGATAGTGGTGAGCAAGATTGGCACCCCAACTTTGCCATAAGCTTGCGACAAGGCCTGTTCATGGGCACTACCAGAACGCCTAAACAATAGATAAGAACTCATCACATGAACACAGTCTGCCACACCAACGGCGATCACTAACATTGCAGTTAAACCAATGAGTGTGGTGGAGGCTATATTAAGCCAACTCAGGCCACCAATTACAAATAAAATACTAAGACCGATAGCTAGCTGTGGAAGCACTACAGCACTTGCTGAACGAAACAAAGTCCAAAGCAAAAGATTAATAATAATCAGCATACCTACCAAAAGGAAAGCCGCTTGAATCATTGTTCCCCAAACCAACTCCACCATCGATGAAGTCCCGATCGGATAAAAATCAAAATTTTCCAACATCCGTGGCTGTTCATATACGGCTGAAACCGCCTGCATAAAAGGAAAATATAGCGTTGGCTCTATATCTTTAAATTTAACTTTTTGAAGAACAGCTTGGTCATCTACTGAATCTTCAAAATCATCATTCCAATCGTCATCAGAAAACAAAGACTGATCTTCATTTTGATTTTCAATCAAAGGAATCGTTCCAAAATCCGTAGTAATTGAGATTGCACCAAAACGGTGGTCTTTTGAAAACATAAAGAGCGGCAGGCTGGATTGTTTGCCAGCTTCAGACTTAATTTCACCAAGTATGTTTACATCTCTAGGAATGGTTTTTGGAACCAAGAGAGGCGCACTCAAGACATCATTTTCATTTTTTTGAATGCGAATATTAGTTAATGATTGAACCCGCTTTATATGTTTTAGTGTCTCTGCAACCTTGGAGGTTAATCCATATTGGTTAAGCCAAGTCTCATCACTAATTTGCTCGTCGTTGTCAAGTACTTCAGTTATTTCAGAAATTAAAGATAAAGATCGGTTTGAGAATACATCTCCGTCTTTGGCCTCATATACAATAAAAAGCCCATCATCACTACCGAACTGCTCTCGAAACTCATTTAACGATTTCACTGCCGGATCCTCTTCACTAAACCAAACTTCATAAGAGGTATCTACGACAAAACGAGTCGCCCCATAGCCCATAAAAAAGGTTGAGAGTAGTGCAAGTATGAGGACAATTTTTCGATAAGGCCTTAACTGTCCAGGAACTATGGCAAAGTACTTGTTAAGAGATAAGAGTAGTTCCTTCATAATGAATTAGTAAAAAATTCAGATAATATTCTAACATCATAAATATGACTTAAATCTATATAAATAAAGTATTTGTTTAAAGTAAAAATTAGGTAAAAAAATACCCCAGAAATCTGTTGATTACTAGGGTATTTCGAATTAAAGCCTAGCAATGTCCTACTCTCACATGGGGAAACCCCACACTACCATCGGCGCTAAGTGGTTTCACTTCTGAGTTCGGTATGGGATCAGGTGGGTCACACTTGCTATTATCACTAAGCAAACTGCTTGTTTGATTTAAGATAAAACTTAATTCAAACGGATTTAAAAGTTTTTATACCACAGAGGTATAACAAAATGGAATAAAGTAAAGTTTATAAGGCATATTGCCTGTTGACACAACAACATCTCCAAATATCTTGGGTGTTATATGGTCAAGCCTCACGATCAATTAGTACTAGTTAGCTTCATACATTGCTGCACTTCCACACCTAGCCTATCAACCTCGTAGTCTTCGAGGGATCTTTAGGATTATTAAATAATCAGGGAGACCTAATCTTGGGAGGGGCTTCCCGCTTAGATGCTTTCAGCGGTTATCCTTTCCACACATAGCTACTCGGCAATGCCACTGGCGTGACAACCGAAACACCAGAGGTGTGTCCGTTCCGGTCCTCTCGTACTAAGAACAGCTTCCCTCAAGTCTCCAACGCCCACGGTAGATAGGGACCGAACTGTCTCACGACGTTCTAAACCCAGCTCGCGTACCACTTTAAATGGCGAACAGCCATACCCTTGGGACCTGCTTCAGCCCCAGGATGTGATGAGCCGACATCGAGGTGTCAAACACCCCCGTCGATGTGAACTCTTGGGGGGTATTAACCTGTTATCCCCGGCGTACCTTTTATCCGTTGAGCGATGGTCCTTCCACTCAGAACCACCGGATCACTAAGACCTAGTTTCCTACCTGCTCGACGTGTCAGTCTCGCAGTCAAGCATCCTTTTACCTTTGCGCTCATTGCACGATGTCCGACCGTGCTGAGGATACCTTTGCGCTCCTCCGTTACTCTTTAGGAGGAGACCGCCCCAGTCAAACTACCCACCATGCATTGTTCCCGATCCGGATAACGGACCAAGGTTAGAACCCCAACCATACCAGGGTGGTATTTCAAGGGTGGCTCCACTCTAACTAGCGTTAAAGCTTCAAAGCCTCCCACCTATCCTACACAAGTAGGATCAGAGTTCAATGCAAAGCTGTAGTAAAGGTGCACGGGGTCTTTCCGTCTGGCCGCGGGTATACTGCATCTTAACAGCAATTTCAATTTCACTGAGTCTCGGGTGGAGACAGTGTGGCCGTCGTTACTCCATTCGTGCAGGTCGGAACTTACCCGACAAGGAATTTCGCTACCTTAGGACCGTTATAGTTACGGCCGCCGTTTACTTGGGCTTCGATCAAAAGCTTCGCGCAAGCGCTAACCTCATCAATTAACCTTCAAGCACCGGGCAGGAGTCACACCCTATACTTCCACTTACGTGTTTGCAGAGTGCTGTGTTTTTAATAAACAGTCGCAGCCACCTAGTATTTTCAACTCTTCTTTGCTCAATCAGCAAGTGATGTCACATAACAAGAGTACACCTTCTCCCGAAGTTACGGTGTCATTTTGCCTAGTTCCTTCACCCGAGTTCTCTCAAGCGCCTTAGAATTCTCATCTCGTCCACCTGTGTCGGTTTGGGGTACGGTTTCATATAACCTGAAGCTTAGAGGATTTTCCTGGAAGCATGGTATTACTCACTTCTCCCAAAAGAGGGATCGTTATCACGCCTTGAAATAGAGGCTCCCGGATTTACCTAAGAACCATTTCTACACGCTTGAACAAGGACAACCATCGCCTTGCTGAGCTAACCTTCTCCGTTTTCCCATCGCAGTTATATGAAGTACGGGAATATTAACCCGTTTCCCATCGACTACGCATTTCTGCCTCGCCTTAGGGGCCGACTAACCCTACGCCGATTAACGTTGCGTAGGAAACCTTGGACTTCTGGCGAGGGGGTTTTTCACCCCCTTTATCGTTACTCATGTCAGCATTCGCACTTCTGATACCTCCAGCAAACCTCTCAGTTCGCCTTCAACGGCTTACAGAACGCTCTCCTACCATCGCAATAAATTACGATCCGCAGCTTCGGTATATAGTTTAGCCCCGTTAAATCTTCCGCGCAAACCGACTCGACCAGTGAGCTATTACGCACTCTTTAAAGGAATGGCTGCTTCTAAGCCAACCTCCTGGCTGTCTGGGCCTTTTCACATCGTTTACCACTTAACTATAATTTTGGGACCTTAGCTGACGGTCTGGGTTGTTTCCCTTTCCACTACGGACGTTAGCACCCGCAGTGTGTCTGCCATGCTCATACTTTCTGGTATTCGGAGTTTGCAATGGTTTGCTAAGTCTTGACGACCCGCTAGCCATAACAGTGCTCTACCCCCAGAAGTAATACATGACGCTCTACCTAAATAGATTTCGGAGAGAACCAGCTATCTCCGGGTTTGTTTGGCCTTTCACCCCTATCCACAGCTCATCCCCTCATTTTTCAACATAAGTGGGTTCGGGCCTCCAGTTAGTTTTACCTAACCTTCACCCTGGCCATGGATAGATCACCCGGTTTCGGGTCTACTCCCAGCAACTAATCGCCCATTTAAGACTCGGTTTCCCTACGGCTCCCCTAATGGTTAACCTTGCTACTGAGAAGTAAGTCGCTGACCCATTATACAAAAGGTACGCAGTCACAGAACAAGTCTGCTCCTACTGCTTGTATGCATGCGATTTCAGGTTCTATTTCACTCCCCTCCCGGGGTTCTTTTCGCCTTTCCCTCACGGTACTTGTTCACTATCGGTCAGTAGAGAGTATTTAGCCTTGGAGGGTGGTCCCCCCATATTCAAGCAGCGTTTCACGTGCGCCGCCTTACTCGATTTCACAATTAAAAGATTTTCGTATACGGGACTATCACCCTGTGTCGTTGAACTTTCCAGAACATTCTACTAATCTCAAAATTGCTTAAGGGCTATTCCCCGTTCGCTCGCCGCTACTAAGGGAATCTCGGTTGATTTCTTTTCCTCTAGGTACTAAGATGTTTCAGTTCCCTAGGTTTGCCTCCTTAACCTATGTATTCAGTTAAGGATAATGATCTTATGATCACTGGGTTTTCCCATTCGGAGATCTCCGGGTAAAAGCTCATTATCAGCTAACCGAAGCTTATCGCAGATTATCACGTCCTTCATCGCCTTCTACTGCCAAGGCATCCATCGTATGCACTTATTCACTTGACCATATAACCCCAAAATATCTAGGTTATCTGATTTCGTATTTCACCTTGTGAAGTCACTAACTAAATCTTTCGATCTAATCGGTGATTTCAATTTTCAATGATAGAGATTAATCTATCATCGAGAATCCATATTTTTTGAAATTGTTGTGTCAATGCAATACACCTTCGATAACATTTTCATATATCTACTTATACGTTGTATTGTATTTAACAAACTTTACTTCATATCCAAATTGTTAAAGAGCTCCTAACCAAAGTTAGGTATAAAAACTTAAATAAAACTTAACAATAAATCTTATTTAAGTTTTCATCAGAGAAAATGGTGGAGCTAAGCAGGATCGAACTGCTGACCTCCTGAATGCAAATCAGGCGCTCTCCCAGCTGAGCTATAGCCCCAAAATAACACTAATAACCCAGTAAAATGGTGGGTCTGGGTGGATTTGAACCACCGACCTCACCCTTATCAGGGGTGCGCTCTAACCAACTGAGCTACAGACCCTTAATATCAACAATATTGATTTTGGGTTATTGGTCTATTCTCTCTTTACTATATTTTTATCAAACAACTTGTGTGAACACTCGTACTTTTCTTAAGGAGGTGATCCAGCCCCACCTTCCGGTAGGGCTACCTTGTTACGACTTTACCCCAGTCATGAATCACACCGTGGTGACCGTCCTCACAAAGTTAGACTAGCCACTTCTGGTGCAACCCACTCCCATGGTATGACGGGCGGTGTGTACAAGACCCGGGAACGTATTCACCGTAGCATTCTGATCTACGATTACTAGCGATTCCGACTTCATGGAGTCGAGTTGCAGACTCCAATCCGGACTACGAGAAGATTTATGAGATTAGCTACACCTCGCGGCTTCGCAGCTCTTTGTCCTTCCCATTGTAGCACGTGTGTAGCCCTGGTCGTAAGGGCCATGATGACTTGACGTCGTCCCCGCCTTCCTCCGGTTTATCACCGGCAGTCTCCTTATAGTTCCCACCATAATGTGCTGGCAAATAAGGATAGGGGTTGCGCTCGTTACGGGACTTAACCCAACATCTCACGACACGAGCTGACGACAGCCATGCAGCACCTGTCACTGCGTTCCCGAAGGCACCAATCTATTTCTAGAAAGTTCGCAGGATGTCAAGACCAGGTAAGGTTCTTCGCGTTGCATCGAATTAAACCACATGCTCCACCGCTTGTGCGGGTCCCCGTCAATTCCTTTGAGTTTTAGCCTTGCGGCCGTACTCCCCAGGCGGATAACTTAACGCGTTAGCTTCGCCACTAAGGGGTAAATCCCCCCAACGGCTAGTTATCATCGTTTACGGCGTGGACTACCAGGGTATCTAATCCTGTTTGCTACCCACGCTTTCGTACCTCAGCGTCAGTATTGGTCCAGAAAGCTGCCTTCGCCATTGATGTTCCTTCTGATATCTACGCATTTCACCGCTACACCAGAAATTCCACTTCCCTCTACCATACTCTAGTTGACCAGTTTCAAATGCAGTTCCCAGGTTAAGCCCGGGGCTTTCACATCTGACTTAATAAACCGCCTACGCACGCTTTACGCCCAGTAATTCCGATTAACGCTTGCACCCTCCGTATTACCGCGGCTGCTGGCACGGAGTTAGCCGGTGCTTCTTCTAAAGTTAACGTCAAGGTTAACGGTTATTAACCGCTAACTTTTCTTCACAATTGAAAGTGCTTTACAACCCTCAGGCCTTCTTCACACACGCGGTATTGCTGGATCAGGGTTGCCCCCATTGTCCAATATTCCCCACTGCTGCCTCCCGTAGGAGTTCGGGCCGTGTCTCAGTCCCGATGTGGCTGATCATCCTCTCAGACCAGCTAAAGATCGTTGCCTTGGTAGGCTTTTACCCTACCAACAAGCTAATCTTACGCAGGCTCATCTGATAGCGTGAGGCTCGAAAGTCCCCCACTTTACTACGAATAGATTATGCGGTATTAATCCGAATTTCTTCGGGCTATCCCCCACTATCAGGCAGATTCCTACGCGTTACTCACCCGTCCGCCACTCGACGCCTACTAGCAAGCTAGTTTCGTTTCCGTTCGACTTGCATGTGTTAAGCATACCGCCAGCGTTCAATCTGAGCCAGGATCAAACTCTTCAGTTCAATCTTTGACTTTTTAGAACACATGGCATTTAGTAACCATTAGTTCAATTTTTTTAAAAGCTTATCTGCTTTTGTTTTTTATGTGCACTGCACAATTTCTTGCACGAGTGCCCACACAAGTTGCTTGATAAATTGTTAAAGAACTACCACCCCAAAATTGATCATTTTGTAGCGGTGAAAGCGAGAAATTATACAGGCTCAAAATGTTGCGTCAAGTTATAATTTTGTATATTTAAAAAATAAAGCCTGATGCCCTTCACTTTTAAAAATTACACAGCCAAAAATAGTGTGTAAAATCAATATTATAGACCTAATTAATTACTCTAAATAAATTCCGTAAATTTATTAACTTACAGATCCAATTTTCATCTATTTTCCAATACAAAAAGAAGAGAATATTTCACCCAATAAATCGTCTGATGAAAACTCCCCAGTTATCATGCCAAGTGACATACCTGCTTGACGTAAATCTTCGGCAACTAATTCACTAGCACCAACCTCTAGTTGCTCAATAGCATTATTGATAGATATAAGTGTCGATTCAATTGCCAGGATATGCCTTTTGCGAGCAAGGAAAATACCATCGCCCTCAGGGTTATAACCAGCAACATCTAATAATGCTTGTCGTAAGAGTTCAATCCCATTTCCGAATTTCGCCGATAAGCTAATTTCTGTTTGACCTTCAAATTGCCGCATCCTTGACTTAGCGTTTAGTAAGTCAATCTTATTTCTTATAGCTATGATAGGTTTACTTATCATGAGGTCTGGCAAGATAGAAATATCAGCTGACGAGTTCTTGGCATCATAAACCAACAATACAACGTCAGCATTATCAATTTCGGTATGCGCTCTCCGGATGCCTTCTTGCTCAATGATATTATCACTTTTGTGAAGACCGGCAGTATCGATAATATGTAACGGCATGCCGTCAATATGTATAGTTTCTTTTAATACATCACGTGTCGTTCCAGCTATATCAGTAACAATTGCACTGGGCTGTTTGGTTAGAGCATTAAGTAAACTTGACTTGCCTGCATTTGGCTTGCCGACAATTGCAACATGCAGGCCATCTCTCAGAATAGCACCTTGGGTTGCACAATCAAGTATGTCAAAAAGTTCTTTTTTTAAAACTTCAAGTTTTGTTGACACCTCGTGAGATTCCAAAAAATCAATCTCCTCATCAGAGAAGTCTATAGTAGCCTCAACAAAAACCCTTAAATCAATCAAATCTCTCAGTAGTTGGTTTATTTTTTCAGAAAATTCTCCAGTAAGTGACCTTACAGCACTTAGAGCTGATTTATCAGAGCTTGCCTGAATAAGGTCTTGCACTGCCTCTGCTTGAACTAAGTCCATCTTTCCATTTAAAAATGCACGCTTTGTAAACTCTCCTGGCTCTGAAAGCCGAGCCCCAAAAACAATGACGGTTTCTAACAACTTTCGCAAAACACTCATTCCGCCATGACCTTGCAGCTCTAATACATCTTCACCTGTATAGGATTGAGGCCCAGGGAAATAAATGGCTACACCTTTATCAACTTGATTACTTTCTTCATTATAAAAAGAACCATAGTAGGCAATTCTGGGCTCGAGTTCAATATTAAGAACTTTATTAGCAATCACTTTAGACAAAGGTCCTGAGACACGAATCACCCCAATACCACTTTGTCCAACAGCAGTAGCTAGAGCACATATAGTTTCAATCTTATGCATCGAGTGTAAAATACTCTTCAATGAATTCGTCAAAACTTAATACATCATTGGCCTCCATCTTCAGTTGCTCTATCTGTGAAGATACTGCCAACTCTTCTAACGTAGCAAAATAGTCTTTTTCAATACTTTTACTTCGATATAGTTCCCTATTTTGATGACTGAATTTATTAATATATTCGAAAAAACCTGACTCTGTCTGTCTCATTTCTTCAAGCATCATCGCTGAAGGTGTCAAATCAGGATTATTAATACGACTTAACATTTTTTGAACAGATTTCTGATGTTCTTTAGTCAAAAGTTTAGAGCAGTCTGTAACTCGTGCAAAGATTTCTTTACCCCAATCCTTCAACAATACCTCCTTCCCATTATTTATAAGTATTAAGCCAGACTGTCGCCCTTTATGAGCCACTAAATTATCATTATTATCAATGTCGAATTGCTCTGACGTTGATATAGCTGCAGAATCTTGAAGAAGGCAAAACAGTAAAAATGCCTCCAAAAATTGTATCTGAGGTTTATCAATACCTAAACTTATTAATGGGTTAACATCCAAAGATCTAATTTCAATATAACCAATTCCATTATTGGTAAGAGCCCTCAATGGTCTATCCATTCCATGTAATAGAGGTTTGGGTCGAACCGAAGCATAATATTCATTTGCAATCTGCAATATATTAGTATTGAGTTGTTGGTATTCTCCATCTTTCTTTAAACCAATCTCTTCAAAATCTCCACACCTTGTTTGCATTGCAGCACGTAGACTATGAACATAGTGATCAAGACTATTGTAATTTGCCTTCACTCCCTTTTCTTCTTCCTGAGTGTTCTGATAACCAATATCACCCATTCTTAGTGAGGTCGCATATGGTAGATAAAAAGTATTATCATCGAACTCTTCTAAATCGTGTTCATGATAATCTTTCATAAAAGACTTACAAACTGATGCAGAGGCTCCAAACAAATAAGGGATTATCCAGCCGTATCTCAGAACGTTTCGTGCAAGACCCATATAGTGGCAATCAATAAAGTTTCTTACAGACATATCTGGTGACATCAAATCACGATAGGCTTGCCAAAAATCTAAAGAAAATGAATAATTAAAATGAATGCCTGAGATTGCTTGCATTACACTTCCATAACGATTTGCAAGGCCGCGACGATATACCGTTTTCATGATGCCCAAATTTGAACTGCCATAATGCGCAATAGGTATGTTGGTATGTCCTCGCAAAATACAAGGCATACTTGCTGGCCAAAAACGTTCACTTGGCGTCAGATGATGATGCACAAAATGTTGGATTTTAGCCAAATCATTTAAAGCCTTATCAGCACTATCAAATGGTTCGGTAACCAGTTCGATTAAAGCTTCACTAAAATCAGTTGTAATTGCAGGATTTGTTAGAGGGGAACCGTAAGCCTCTGGATGCGGCTCTTGTGAAATACTACCAGCTTCCGAGACACGCAAACTCTCCTTTTCAATACCAATAAGGTTTTGGATGAGTGTATCCTTAACTAACACTAACGACTGAATTTTATCAAGAAGGTCCAATCTACTAAGTCAAATAGTAAAATACGTATTTTACCTTGCACCGTTAACAACGGTGACAATAGAAAACATCTGTTCAACACCATAAATCATTATTGAGTCATGCCATCAAATAAAAAAATTATAGAAGAGGAAGTAGTTGTTGGAATCCTTCAAAACAAAAATGGACAAATACTTGTTGCCAAAAGACGTAATAATCAGTTTATGCCAGGCTTTTGGGAATTGCCAGGAGGAAAAATTAAAGGTGGTGAAAACAAAAAAGATAGCCTTAAACGAGAATTGGCTGAGGAACTAGGAGTCACTATTAATAAAAGCAGTCTTAAACACACGATGTTTCATCAATACCCTAACAAGATTGTAAAGTTGTGGATATACAATGTTGACAAATACTCTGGAGAACCATCAGGCCAAGAAGGGCAAGACACATCCTGGTGCAGTTTAGATCAGCTAAATCACTATAAATTGCTGCCCACCATGAGGGAAATTATGCATAAAATTTCTCTACCCAAGCACTACTGGATCACTCCTGATGACCATCATTCCGAATCCGTTATAAAAAAATGCCATGAACACTTAATTGCTGGCACTATGTTTATCCAACTTCGAAGCAAAGTGTCTCTTGATCAGTCTTATATAAATAATATATACAGACTCTGTCAGGATAATCAAGCAAGTCTTGTCTTAAATACACCAAATAAAACATACCAAGAGCTTTGTGATGGTTGGCATTTAACAAGTAATGAACTTTTGTCTCTTAACGAAAGGCCTTGCGACAACAATAAACTTCTTGGTGTTTCTACTCATAACGCCTTTGAAGCAGAACATGCAGAAAATATTTCTGCGGACTATATTAGTTTGTCACCAGTTAATTCGACCCCAAGTCACCCAGATGTTCCACCTATTGGCTGGCGAGCTGCTTCCGATATTATCAGCAAAAGCAACTTACCTGTATATCTAGTCGGAGGAATGAGCAAAAAAGTGCTTGATAAAGCTTTAAGTATTGGAGCCCAGGGAGTTGCAGGTATAAGTCAAATCTAGTAGCTATCTTTTGTTAATTCTAAAACTTTATTTTTTATATCTTCTTTAGTCATCCTAACAAGACCATCAGAGCCACCCTCGCATAAAAGCCTATCACCTACAAACATTTGTGGAACTGTTCGATAACCAGTTTTTAAAAAAAAATCTCTAGCTTCACTATCTTCTTGAATATTTAGCGTTTCATACTCTATACCGTGCAAATCTAAATAGTTTTTAGCTCTAGTGCAATAAGGGCAAGAAAAGGTTGTATATACTTTAATCATTGTTTCTATGTGGTCTAAAGTAACTAATTATTCTAGTCTCTAACGTATACCCATATCGAATCACTAGAAAGTTCCTGATTATATACGTATCCCTCGTCAGAAAAATCTTTGAGGCCCTCGGCATCAGTCAAACGGTTTCTGATGATGTAGTTAATCATTAACCCTCTTGCTCGCTTAGCATAAATACCAATAACTTTATAAGTGTCGTTTTTCTTTTCCTTAAAAACGATATCCAGTATCTGGGCTTTGAGTATTTTTTTGTCAATCGCTTTAAAATATTCATTGGATGCTAGGTTAACAATTAACTTCTCTTCATCTTCATTCAAGAGTTCACTAATACCACTCCCCCAATAATCATATAGATTGTTTCCTTGATCATTACTGAGCTTTGTTCCCATCTCCAAGCGATAAGGCTGTATCAAATCGAGTGGTCTAAGAACACCATATAAACCCGAAAGCATGCGTACATTTTTTTGTGCAAAGTCAAGATCTTTAACAGAAAGTGAAGATGCATTAATACCGTTATATACATCACCTTTGAAAGCTAATAAAGCTTGCTTGGCATTGTCTAACGAGAAAGGTGTCTTAAATCCTTGGAATCGATCAAAATTTAACTTTGATAACTTTTCACTAATAGACATAAGTTTTGAAATTTGTTTCTGGGTTTTATTTTTTAAGATATTGACTAATTCTTGAGTGTGACCCAACTGCCGAGTCTGTGTGAAAGAGTTTATTTCACATGGTGAAAAATCTTGAGTTTTGGAAGGCGAAATTATTGCTAGCATTTAATGAAAAAATTTAAACATTCTACCCGAATATCCCTGTTATAACAATATAATCGAGTGTATTTGGTATTCAAAAAGTATACGTTATACGTTATAATCACCTAAATTTTTTTCCTTCATTTTTACCTAGAGTTTTCATGACAAAAAAACAAATATACTTACCAAAACCTCAAGGTCTTTATCATCCAAAGAATGAAAAGGAGAATTGTGGTGTTGGTTTTATTGCCAACATAAAAAGTAAGGCTTCGTACAAAATTACTGAAGATGCCCTTGAAATGCTTTCTCGCATGGGCCATCGAGGTGCATGTGGCTGTGAAGCCAACACCGGTGATGGAGCGGGAATTTTAACCAACATTCCCCATGAGTTTTTTTTTCAAGAAATACAATCTCTATTTGGCGTTAGTGTCGAAGCTGGTCGCTATGGTGTTGGTAATATTTTCTTACCTCAAGATGATAAGCAAAGACAACACTGCATTTCTATAGTTGAAAAAGTTGTTAATGATGAAGGACAAACGCTGATTGGTTGGCGTGACGTTCCCGTTGATTCTATCAAAGCCGATGTGGGAGATACTGCAAGAAACTCCCAACCGGTCATTAAACAACTTATTATTGGAAACACTGAAAGCATAGACAATGATGCTTTTGAGTGCGCCCTTTATATTATAAAAAAGCATATTTCTAAAGTAATACGCACGGATGAATCGCTTTCACAAGCACTATCGTTTTATGTTTGTAGCCTATCTACTCGAGTTATTATTTATAAGGGTATGCTGATGGGTACACAGTTATTGGATTTCTATCCAGACCTTAACAATAAAGAATTCAAAACATATTTGGCAATGGTTCATTCGCGATTTTCAACCAATACATTCCCTTCATGGGATCGTGCTCAACCTTGTCGCTTTATGGCTCACAACGGCGAAATTAATACACTTCAAGGTAACTATAACTGGATGAGGGCTCGTGAAGGAGTTTTAGAAAGTGATTTTTTTGGTGACAATTTAGACAAAACCTTACCTGTTATTGAAACAGAAGTTTCAGACTCTGGGAGCTTTGACAATGTTCTAGAATTTCTTTTGATGAATGGTAGATCTCTGCAGGAAGCTGTATTGATGATGGTTCCTGAGGCATGGCAAAATGATCATGAAATGAGCGACAAGAAGAAATCCTTTTATGAATATTTCTCAAATGTTATGGAGCCCTGGGATGGTCCCGCTTCAATTACTTTCACTGACGGACGCTATATTGGAGCCGTCCTAGATCGAAATGGTCTGCGCCCATCACGCTATTACCTAACTCATGATGACAGAGTCATCATGGCATCCGAAGTAGGTGTTGTTGATGTTGCAACTGACAATATAAAAACTAAAGGTAGACTTCGTCCTGGGAAGATGTTTTTAGTCGACTTTGGTCAAGGAAGACTGGTTGATGATGATGAAATAAAGGACAATTTTTCTTCTAAAAACCCTTATCAAACGTGGCTTGATGAACAACAAATTCATTTAAGTGAATTAGCTATTAATGAGGAGGTTCATGGCCTCTATCCAGACACTCTTTTACAACGCCTAAAAGCGTTCGGTTACAGCACAGAGACATTAGAATTCATGCTATTCCCGCTCGTCACTGAACTCAGGGATCCTGTTGGATCTATGGGAAATGATTCAGCATTGGCTTGTCTCTCAGATCAATCTCGTATTATTTATGACTACTTTAAGCAACTATTTGCTCAAGTCACCAACCCTGCAATTGATTCCATTCGTGAAGAGGTAATCATGTCATTGCGCTGTGCTATAGGACCAGAAGGAAACTTACTTCGCAATAAGGCTGAAAATGCCAACCGTTTGGTAATTGAACATCCTATCCTAACGAATGAAGAAACAACAGCTCTTAAGAATTGTAACTATCGAGGCTGGACAAGTAAGACCATTGATATCACTTATGAAATTGACAAAGGTCACAACTTAAGCGACATGCTTGATGATATTTGTCAGCAGGGTTCACAAGCCATCAAAGATGGTCACAGCTTGGTTGTCTTATCTGATCGCAAAATGAATTCAAATCGTGCTGCCATAAGTGCTTTATTAGCATCTTCGGCGCTTCACAGATACTTAGTAGCCCATCACAAAAGAACCCAGGTTGGAATCATCGTTGAAACGGGTGAAGCTCGAGAAGTCCATCATTTTTGTTTAATGACTGGTTTCGGAGCTGATGCGGTTAATCCATACCTAGCATTTGAAGCACTTTGGCAGGCAAGGCGTGATAATTTAATCAAACTAGAAGATGATGACGCTGTTATTAAAGCCTATCGTAAAGGTGTTGCTAAAGGCATGTTGAAGGTGATGGCTAAAATGGGTATTTCAACTTTGGCATCCTATAAAGGCGCCCAAATCTTCGAAGCGGTTGGCTTATCTCCTGAGGTGATGGATAAATGTTTCTTTGAAACTGCCAGTCGAATTAGTGGTATTGGCTTCAAAGTCCTTCAAACTGAAATTGAAACGCAACATAAAAATGCATACCTTTCAACATCATTCGATAATCTTGGACAATATCATTGGCGCAGTGGTGGAGAAAAACATATGTGGGAACCACAAACCATTACAGATCTTCAAAAGGCTGCTCGAAGTAACGATAAAAATGCCTATTGGGAATTTTCAAAAAAATCTAACGAGGAAGGAACTCGTAACTGCACACTACGTGGGTTGATGTCATTTAAGTCAGGCAACCCAGTCGATATTGATATGGTTGAACCTGCCAAAGAAATTGTGAAAAGATTTGCCACAGGCGCGATGAGTTTTGGTTCTATCTCTGCTGAATCTCATGAAACACTTGCCATCGCGATGAATCGTATCGGTGGTAAGTCAAATACCGGAGAAGGTGGCGAAGATTCTGCACGCTGGATACCTGATTCAAATGGTGACTCTCGAAGAAGCGCTATCAAACAAGTTGCTTCTGGTCGTTTTGGTGTTACTATCGAATACCTTAATAATGCCGATGAATTGCAGATCAAAATCTCGCAAGGTGCCAAGCCAGGTGAGGGTGGCGAGTTGCCAGGAAAAAAAGTTGATGAAGGTATTGCTAAGATACGTTGTTCGACTGCTGGAGTTGGACTAATTAGCCCACCACCACACCATGATATTTATTCTATTGAAGATTTAGCACAATTAATTTTTGACCTTAAGAGATCGAATCCAGAAGCCCGTATTAGTGTGAAATTGGTTTCTGAAGTGGGCGTGGGAACTGTCGCCGCAGGGGTAACTAAAGCAAAATCTGACCACATCCTCATTGCTGGTCATGATGGTGGTACTGGTGCATCACCTCTTACCTCTATTAAACACGCTGGCCTGCCCTGGGAATTGGGTGTTGCCGAAACCCACCAAACCTTGGTAATGAATGATCTTCGTTCACGTGTCGTCATTCAGACAGATGGGCAACTTAAAACGGGGCGCGATGTCGCTATAGCGGCATTGCTCGGTGCAGAAGAGTTTGGTTTCTCTACGGCACCACTGATTACACTCGGCTGTATCATGATGCGTAAATGCCATCTCAATACATGCCCTGTTGGAATCGCAACTCAAGATAAGGTTTTACGTAAAAAGTTTACAGGCAAGCCAGAACATGTTGTTAATTACCTATTTATGGTAGCTGAAGAGTTGCGCACTATTATGGCGAATCTTGGATTTAAAATGCTCAACGAAATGATTGGTCGTGTCGATATGCTGGAAATGAATAAAGCGATTGACCACTGGAAACAAGATTCTATAGATCTTAGTGCAATTTTGACACCTGCTGACACTCAATATAGTAATGCTGGCACCTATCAAAGTATCCCGCAAGATCACCAACTCGATCAGCAATTAGACCATGAGTTAATAGCTCAATCTATGGTCGCCATTGAGGGCAATGGAAAAATTAAAATCGAGTCAGTTATTACTAATGTCGATAGAACTGTTGGTGCAATGCTTTCTTCTCATGTCGTTAAAACAAGGGGTAAAAATAACCTAATTGATGATGCAATTCACGTTGACTTTCAAGGCTCCGCGGGACAATCGTTTGGCGCATTCCTAGCAAAAGGGATAACCTTCTCAGTTGAGGGAGATGCCAATGATTATGTTGGCAAGGGACTTTCTGGTGGTCGTATTATTATCTATCCACCTAAAAATTCAACATTCGTTACACAAGATGAAATTATTGCTGGTAATGTTTGCGGCTATGGTGCCACGGGTGGTGAAATGTATCTATCTGGTTGTGTCGCAGAACGCTTCTGTGTTAGAAATTCTGGACTCACTGCTGTCGTTGAAGGTGTCGGAGATCATGGCTGTGAATACATGACAGGGGGTCGAGCAGTAATTCTTGGTGAGGTTGGACGTAACTTCGGTGCAGGTATGAGTGGTGGTATAGCTTACGTTTACAATCCAAACCTTACACTTCAAAGTCAAGCTAACTTATCCATGATTGATTTTGATCCGATGGATGATGAATCACAAAAAGAGTTGTTGGATTTGTTAACTAAGCATGCCGAACTTACAGGTTCTCCAATCGCAAAACAAATTTTAGGAGATTGGAATACAGAATTGGCCCACTTCGTGAAAGTTATGCCAAAGGCATTAAAAGAAGCCTTGGCAACACAAAATAAACAGTTATTGCAAGCTAGTTAGATAGGGATTGTATCGATAGCATCAGCGCTTGTGAGTATCACACCTTCTACCCCGTTAGCAATAGCCGGCACTACCGAAATTACTGCTGCGGTAACCCTCATAGGCACTGTCACAATTTTTGTCAAAATACATCCTGAAACAAATAAAGCAACAATAACAATGATGAACAGTTTCTTCATAATTCCCCTAAATTATGTAGCATTATATATATAGATATAAAGTATATATTACTTTCTTTTTAAAGTAATAAAGTGGTAAGCGTGCTTGTTTTTCTCATCCGGCTGGTGTGACTCACAACTCACTTCTAGCCAGTCGTTTTCATCGTAATGAGGAAAATAAGTTTCCCCTTCGAACTCTCCTTCAATATGAGTAATGTAGAGCCTACTCACATCAGGAAGTAACTGTTCAAATAGGTTTGCTCCTCCTATTACCATAATCTCTTCTTTGTCTTGAGTAATGGAAAGAGCCCTCTCAATACTATCAACTACCTCACAACCTGGAATTGAAATATCCGGGTTTCTGGTGATTACAATGTTTCGACGATTTGGTAATGGTTTGCCTATTGAGTCATAAGTTTTACGACCCATCAAGATTGAATTACCAGTAGTAATTTTTTTAAAAAAAGCTAAATCCGCCGGAAGATGCCAAGGCAATTCATTGCCTTTTCCGATTAGGTGATTGTCATCCATCGCAACAACAATAGATAAGCGCATAAAGCCTTGCCTGAATAAAGTAAAATATTAGAATATTTTACAATTTTTGAACTTCTAGTGTCACTCATTCTTGCCTCCTCTTCGCCCTTCAGAAAAGCTATTTTAGAGAGGCTTGGCGTTTCCTTTATCACTGTCTCTCCAAATATTGATGAAACACGAAAAACAGCGGAAACACCATATGATTTGGTCTATCGTTTGGCTGAAGAAAAAGCAAAAGAGGTAGCAAAAACACACTCTGGACTTATCATCGCTTCTGATCAAGTAGCTACCCCAGACAGTGGTAACGAAGAAGGTGATGAAATACTCAATAAACCGCTTACTCACGAGAATGCCTTTGTACAACTACAAAAAAGTTCAGGTAGAACTGTGACATTTCTTACAAGTATTGCTCTGCTTAATACTGAAACCGGGATTCTTCAAAATCATGTGGAGTTTTTCAGAGTATTTTTCAAGTCTCTCAGTGATAATCATATTTTGTCTTATCTTGAAAAAGAAGACGTTCTTAATTGTGCAGGGAGTTTTAAATCTGAAGGTCTAGGAGCTGCTCTATTTAATCGTGTGGAAGGCAACGATCCAAACAGCTTAATAGGATTACCTACGATTCAACTAACCAAAATGCTTGCTAAGGAAAATGTTCATATCTCATGAACATCCTTTATCCTGAAAACTGCAAAACGTTTTCGTCTGGGTCAACATCTTACTGGGGCTCGCTTTTTGGCTCTTCAGAGGCACTAGCATTAATAGAGTTTGCTAAAACTCAACAACAAGTTGTACTCTATGTAGCCAAAGATATTAAACATTACGTACAAATTCAAAGGGCACTGAATTTTTACAATTCTTCTTTAAATATATTAGGCTTCCCTAATTGGGAAGTTCTTGCTTTTGACCACTTTTCACCTCACCCAGATATAGTTTCATCACGTCTGGAAACACTTTCACAACTTGCTACTCTTAAGACTGGAATTGTTATCACGACTTTAGAATCTTTATCGCAAAGATTATGCCCTATTGATTATATTGAAAAATATAGTTTCAGTCTGAGTGCTGGTGAAACACTTGAAATTGAACCCTTTGTTAACAAACTTTTAAAGATTGGATATCGCAGGGTATCAACTGTAATGGAGCAAGGGGAATTTAATATCAAAGGCGCCTTGATTGATCTTTATCCAATGGGCACTAAAAGTCCTTTTCGAATTGATTTATTTGACAATGAAATTGATTCAATCCGAACCTTTAAAGCTTCAACACAGAGGTCAATTGACGTTATAAACCATATTAACCTTTTGCCTGCACGAGAATTTGCATCTGATAGTGAGAGTATCTCAATTTTTAAGAAAAATTATCTAACCGAGTTCGGCAACACAGATGGCTTCATTTATGATGAGGTCAGCGAAGGCAGGTTTCCAGGTGGCATTGAATTCTACTTGCCTCTTTTCTTTAATAAAACAAATACCCTACTTGACTACTTAGACACACAAGCAATTATTGTTTATCAAAAAGGCTTTATTGAGGTAACTCAACTTCACAGTGATGAACTCTTAGATCGTTTTGAGCACTGCAAACACTCACTCCAAAGGCTACCTTTGCCAATCAATAAGGTTTTTTTGAGTGTTGAGGAACTCTCCAAATTATTGCAAGACAAAAAGAAAATACAAACACAAGCCCCTAAGTCCAATAAAAAAGAATCTCTAAATTTTTCTGCAGCATTGTTGCCTCCTCTGAAAATTCAATCTCAAACAAAAAATCCACTCAAAAAATTAAGCAAATTTGTAGAGAATTTTGAAGGTAGAGTATTGATTGTTTGTGAGTCTCAAGGACGGCAGAGTGTACTCACTGACCTCCTTTTAAGTTATCAATTAAGTGCGGTTAATTGTGACAATTGGATTGACTTTCTTGAACAAAATGAAAAGCTTTGTATTACCAATGCCAGTTTAAGCGAAGGTATTCTTTGTGATCAGTTGGCAATCATTACTGAGAACAACTTATTTGGCAAAGATGTTGTTAAGCAAAAGCGACGTAGGCGTGCTAAACACAAAGATTTTGATGAAGCTATTAAAAGCCTTATTGAGATTCAATTGGGCGACCCTATAGTTCATGAACAATATGGAGTGGGTCGCTACCTTGGCCTAAAAAGTCGTAGCTTTGATGATAATCAACAAGATTTTTTATCCCTTGAATATGCCAATGGTGCAATATTGTTGGTACCTATTACGTCTCTTAATTTGATTTCTCGTTATTCTGGTGTAAACATTGAGTATGCTCCACTTCATAAGCTCGGAAGCAGACTATGGGCAAAAGCAAAGAAAAGTGCTGCTGAAGCGCTCTATGATGTTGCTGTAGAGTTATTAGAGATATACGCTAAGAGAGAATCACAAAAAGGTTTCGCTTACCCTGAGCCTAGCGATTCTTATAGCTCTTTTGTTGCCAGCTTTGCTTTTGAAGAAACGCCCGATCAACTTAAAACGATGGATGACGTTTTACTCGACATGCAATCTGAAAAACCAATGGACCGTTTGGTTTGTGGAGACGTAGGTTTTGGCAAAACTGAGATTGCTATGCGAGCTGCTTTCGTAGCTGTTGAAGCCGGTAAACAAGTTGTCATGTTGGTACCAACAACTTTATTAGCCAGTCAGCATTATCAAACTTTTGTTGATCGCTTCGCAAAATATCCTGTATTGATCAAATCTCTTTCTAGATTCCAAAGTATAAAAGAACAAAAACAAATTAAAGAGGCACTTCAGGAAGGCAAAATTGATATTGTAATAGGAACCCATAAACTTATCCAAGGTTCAATTAAATACAAAAAATTAGGATTAATTATTATTGATGAAGAGCATCGCTTTGGAGTTAAACAAAAAGAAGCCCTCAAACAACTTCGAGGACAAAGTGATATATTGACAATGACTGCAACTCCAATACCGAGAACACTTAATATGGCGCTTGGTTCGCTTAGGGAACTTTCCATCATTTCTTCACCTCCCGCTAAACGTAGCGCCATCCAAACATTTGTCGATGAATGGGATGATGAAACAATAAAGGAAGCTTGTTCGCGTGAATTACACCGAGGTGGGCAAATTTTTGTCCTTCATAACGACATTGATACAATTGATAATATGGCAGCTTCACTAAGTGAAATGATGCCAAATCTGCGGGTTCGTATCGCACACGGTCAAATGCCGAATAAAGAACTGGAACAAATTATGGCTGATTTTTACCATCAACGTTTTCAATTGCTGGTTTGTACTACAATCATTGAAACAGGAATAGATATCCCAAGTGCCAACACTATCATTATTAATAATGCACAAAATTTTGGCCTTGCTCAACTTCACCAACTTCGTGGCCGAGTAGGTCGTTCGCATCATAAAGCATATGCTTATCTCATTATAAAATCACATCAATCCATAACCACTGAAGCTAAAAAGCGTTTAGATGCGATTGCGTCTTTAGAAGAACTTGGTGCCGGTTTTATGTTGGCTAATCACGATTTAGAAATACGTGGCGCTGGTGACTTGTTAGGAGAAAACCAAAGTGGCAAGATATCCGAGATTGGCTTCAATCTTTATCACGACCTCTTAAAGCGAACAATTCTGGCAGTTAAAAATAACACCAAGCTCAACATTGATGATTCATTGATCGAAGAAATCGATATCAATATTGGTATTGCTTGTATTATTCCTGAAACCTATCTAGATGACGTTCATGAACGTTTAATACTCTATAAAAGAATTGCCAGTGCTGAAGATGATAGTGAATTAAAAGATTTAAAGATCGAGATGATAGATCGCTTTGGTCTGTTGCCAGATGCAACTAAAAACCTCTTTGCATTGACTTCATTAAGAATTTTTTCCAAAAAGATTGGCATTGAAAAAATAAATATCACAGATGATAAAGCTGAAATTACTTTAAATCAAAAAAGCTCTATTGAAGCAAAAAAAATAATTAATCTGATCCAAAAGCAACCACAAAAATACCAATTAAAAAATCAAAATACCTTGGTCTTTAATGTTTCGATGAGCGAAGATAACTCTCGAATTGAAAGAGTCAAAAATCTAATTAATCAGCTGCAGTAAGATTAGATATTAAATTGTTGCTTGAGACTAATGTATTCAATTAACTCAATTCGAGTGCCAAACTGACCTACCACTAAGGCAGCTGCAGCATTGGCAAATTTTGCAGCCCAAACATAATCATGCCCATTACTAATGGCATACAAAAAGGAACCTGCAAAAATATCTCCTGCTCCATTGGTGTCTATAGCATTGGTTGATACTCCTGCTGTATGAATAAGCTTATGACCATCATATGTTAAAGAGCCTCCAGCACCGCGAGTAATAACAAATGTTTTTGCATACTGTTTGAGAACATCGGCAGCCGCATCAACTGTATGTGTCCCTGTAAACCTTCTAGCCTCATCAGTATTACAAAAAAGTAAGTCAATACCTTCTCCTATAACACTTTTAAGGCTCTCTGAAAAGATTTTTACTACATGAGGATCCGATAGACTTAAAGATGTTTTTACACCTTTTTGTTTAGCGTAAGCCATGGCATTAATTGCAACATCAGTCCTTGCTTTATCGGTGACAAGATAGCCTTCCATATATAACCACTTTGAGTTTTCTAAGGCTTTCGTATCAACCTCTTGGGAAGAGATATCTATACTCACTCCCAAAAAAGTGTTTAGGGACCGTTCTGCATCTTGGGTAATCATAACAAGGCACTTCCCCGTGGTGCCGTCGCTTGCTGCTACATTATGAAAATCAACACCAGCGGCGCTTAAATCTTTTACGAAAAAATCTCCCTCCCAATCATTCGCTACTTTGCCTGAATAAAAGGTCTTTGATCCAAAGCTGCTGGCGGCAACAATACTATTGCAAGCGGAACCACCACAATTACGTTTGACAGGAATTTTTTGAGAAGTTAGAGCATTTATTAGTTGATGTTGTCGCTGCTCATCAACCAGAGTCATTATGCCTTTCTTTACTTTGTTTTTTCTAAGAAAGTGTTCGGTAACGACAACCTCAATATCCACTATCGCAGCACCAATGCCATAAATATCATACTTCTTCATGGAAATTTGCTCCTATAATAATTGCAGTTTTCTTCACAACCTTTCTTCTCTTAATGTATTTGGTACTGGAAAATGCACAGACTCATTAACCCCATTTACCTCTACTATCTTATCCGCACCATTATCTAAAAGATAACTTACAACCTCCTGAACCAAAACCTCTGGTGCAGAAGCACCTGCTGTTACACCTATTGAATTCAGCCCCTTAAGCCACTCAGGATCAATATCTTTAACTCCATCAATTAGATATGCTGGTTTTTTATTTTTTTCTGCTATCTCCCGAAGTCTATTTGAGTTCGATGAGTTTTTTGAACCAAGCACTAACAACAAATCTGAATTATTAATGATGGCCTTTACTGAATCTTGCCGATTTTGTGTCGCATAACAAATGTCACTTTTTTTTGGGGCTTGAATCCGTGGAAACTTTGATTGCAATGATTCAACAATCTCTCTGGTGTCATCAACTGATAGGGTAGTCTGTGTGGTATAAGAAATATTTATATCAGTTGGAAAATCAAGTGTTTCAACATCACTAATTGATTCTACGAGGGTAATTTTTTTGATGTCATTTGACTGACCTAGAGTGCCTTCAACTTCGGGATGCCTAGCGTGACCAATTAAAATAACTTGATGATTTTGTTTTTGTCGCCGTGTAACTTCTTTATGTACTTTTGTCACTAAAGGGCATGTTGCATCATAAATAGTAGATGTAATTGAGTTTGCATCTTTTCTAACTCTTTGAGAGACGCCATGAGCACTAAAAACCACAATACCACCTTCAGGCACTTGATTAATTTCATCGACAAATACTGCACCTTTTTCTTTCAGGTTGTTGACAACAAATTGATTGTGAACAACTTCATGACGTACATATATTGGTGCACCGTGCTTATCTATAGCGCGCTCAACTATTTCAATTGCACGCTCGACGCCCGCACAAAATCCTCTTGGATTAGCCAAAAATACTTTCATGATTTCTATAAATTATTGTTATCAAGGAATTATTTAAATATCTTAAATTGAAAATAATGAAAAAATTTAATTTATTATTTATGGTTCAAAGCAGACAATATCTGAAATATTTTTTTTCGTAATTCTGAGCGGTGAACAATCATATCTATGGCACCCTTCTCTAATAAAAACTCACTTCTTTGAAAACCCTCTGGTAACTCTTCACGAACAGTTTGCTCGACAACTCTAGCGCCAGCAAAACCAATTCTTGCGTTAGGTTCTGCAATTTGAATATCTCCCAGCATTCCCAGGCTCGCAGAAACACCACCCATCGTTGGATCAGTCAAAACAGAAATAAAAGGAATTTTCTTGTCAGCCATCAATTTCACAGCAAGCGACGTTTTAGACATTTGCATCAAAGAAAAAAGTCCTTCCTGCATTCGAGCTCCTCCACTCGCAGAAAAACAAACAAGAGGATTACTATTCTCAATTGCTGCATCCGTCGCTCTGACAAACTTTTCACCAACAACTGAACCCATCGACCCCCCCATGAAATTGAAATCAAAGGCCGCTGCTACAATCGGCATTCCTCTCAATAAGCCTTTTTTAACGACCAAAGCGTCTTTCTCTTTGGTTTTTTTTTGAGCTTCAATATAACGATCTTTATATTTTTTTTGGTCTTTAAATTTGAGAGGATCCACAGACTCGATATTTGGCGCAATCTCAAATTGATGTTCCACATCTAGGAAATTTTCAAGTCGCCTCCTTGCCGAAATTATTAAATGATGATCACACTTTGGACAGACATAAGAAAGACGTTCAAGTTCCTCTTGATAGAGCACACGACTGCACTCAGGACATTTACTCCAGAGGCCTTCTGGAATGTTTTTTTTAGCGTTTTTGCCAATTGATGGCAAAATTTTCTCTAACCAGCTCATAGTAGACCTTGATTAATTAATGGCATTTGAGATTTGATTTGCCAGATTACCAACCTTAGTAATCATTTTATCCTTATCACTAGATAATTGCTCAACAATAGAAACAAGGGTGCTTCCAACAATAACTGCATCGGCATTTTCACTAACCTGTTTAGCTGTTTTAGCATTTTTGATACCAAAACCTACTCCAACTGGTAGTTTAATATGATTTCGCATTCTAGCTAGGTGATGGTTCACAGAATCAATATCTAAGTTTCCAGCACCAGTTACTCCCTTCAAAGAAACAAAGTATACGAAACCAGTTGCTAATTTTGAAATGTCCTTTAATCGATCATCTGTAGTTGTTGGAGCGACCAGAAAGATGAAGTCAATTTCAACAGCATCTAATTCAGATTTAAGATCATGGGCTTCTTCAGGAGGCATATCCACCACCAAGACTCCATCCACTCCAGCTTCCTGAGCTCTCTCTGCAAAGGCTTTATATCCATAAACTTCAATTGGGTTGGTATACCCCATTAACACAATACCAGTATCTTGATTGTGCTCTCTAAACCTCTCAACAATGGCAAGAACATCATTCAAACTAATACCGTCGGCAACAGCACGTTCATGAGACTTAGCAATCACTGGTCCATCTGCCATAGGATCAGAAAAAGGCACACCTAGCTCAATTATGTCGGCACCATTGTTCGCTAAAGAAAACACCAAAGCCTCAGAATTATCTAAACCTCCATGACCGGCTGTTATAAACGGGATAAAAGCTTTTTTCCCAGATTGTCCGAGTTCATTAAAAATGTTTGAGATTATTGACATAGTTTTGTTAGTCTTAAAGAAAAGCAGATTTTAGCATAGAAGTACTGCAACACAATTTATTGTCCTAACCATGAATGTTTGACTCATTTAAATTTATTATAAGAATGTACAGCATCTACCAATACTTTCATATTTTCAGGATTAGTTTCTGGAGTTATACCATGACCAAGATTAAATACATGTCCAGTTTTCCCTTTAAATTGATCAAGCACTCTATTTACTTCAGTGACAATAACTTCGGGAGTGGCATAGAGAACTGATGGATCTAGATTACCTTGCAAGGCTACTTGAGATCCAACCCTTCTTTCAGCTTCTCTTAGTTCTATAGTCCAGTCTAGGCCTATCGCATCACAGCCACTTAAAGCTATCTGCTCAAGCCAGGCAGAACCCCCTTTTGTAAACAGTGTAACCGGAATCGTTTTACCTTCATAATGGCGGTGAATTCCTGCGACAATTTTTGACATATACCTGAGAGAGAAATCCTCGTAACTCTGTTTATTTAGAAGACCACCCCAGGTATCAAAAATCATTAATGAATCTGCTCCTGCTTCAATTTGGTTGTTTAAATAATCAATGGCCGTGTCTGCTAGGACGTTTAAAAGTTGATGCATATGATTGGGATTTTCAAACATCAAACCTTTAACCTTTGAAAAGTTCTTGCTGGAACCACCCTCTACCATATAAGTCGCTAATGTCCATGGACTTCCAGTAAAACCAATAAGGGGAACTCTACCTTTGAGATTCTTTTTGATTACCGAGACCGCTTCACTGACATAGGCAAGCTCGTTACCAACATCCGGTTTAGACAATCTATCTATATCATCTAATGTGTTTAAAGGTTTGGAAAACTTGGGGCCCTCACCTTCAACAAAATACAAACCAAGCCCCATCGCATCTGGAATGGTTAAAATATCTGAGAAAAGAATTGCAGCATCTAAATCAAAACGTTCAAGTGGTTGAAGTGTAACTTCGCATGCCAATTCACTGGATTTACATAAGCTTAAGAAATCACCAGCTTTTTTTCGAGTCTCACGATATTCTGGTAAATATCGTCCTGCTTGTCGCATAACCCAAATCGGAGTACGTGTTACTTCTTTTTTTAAAAGGGCGTTTATGTAGTCAGATGCCATAATAATCTCTCAATCGAAAAGGTGATTATAATGATTTTGCAGTATATTTTAGGTTTCCTTCTGGCACAAAAAAAAAGCCACAATGTGGCTTGTCAAGCTTAACAGTTATTATTTATCTTTTGAATGAGCCGTAACGAGACTTAAACTTCTCTACACGACCGGCAGTGTCTACAATTTTTTGCTTACCCGTATAAAAAGGGTGACAGTTTGAACATACATCTATGTGTATTTCATCTTTAGTGCTAGTTGAACGCGTTTCAAAAGTATTGCCACAACTGCACACAACCTTAATGGTTTCGTAAGAGGGATGAATTTCTGTTTTCATTTTATTAATTTATTGTGATTTATTCTGTATTAGTACTGAAGTAGTCAGTAGCCCAGTCATCACCATGCTCTTCACTCCACAAATCTTATTTTTCTTCGCGCTCAAAGGTATTTTCGGGGCTTAAATTTCTCTTATTAAGTGGGGTTCAATTATGACTTTAGCAGAAATACAAAAAAAACTCGAATCTAATATAGATCAA
>JAOMEO010000012.1 GCA_028345955.1 Candidatus Thioglobus sp. | reverse complement strand
AGAGCTTTGAGAAGGCCCTAGCTCTTAAACCGAACTACGCTGAAGCACTTAATAATCTTGGCATTGTTTACATGGAACTTGGTCAACTGGATGAGTCCGTTAAGTGTTATGAGAAGTCAATAGCCATTAGACCGAACTACGCTGAAGCACTTAATAATCTCGGTCTTACACTTAAGGAACTCGGTCAACTGGATGAGGCCATTAAGTATTATGAGAAGTCAATAGCCATTAAACCGGACTACGCTGAAGCACTTAATAATCTTGGCAGTGTTTTTATGGAGCTCGGTCAACTGGATGATGCGATTAAAAATTATAAGAAGGCCCTAGTTCTTAAACCGGACTACGCTAATGCACATAATAATCTCGGTAATGCTCTCAAAGAACTCGGTCAATTAAATGCTGCGGCTAAGTGTTATGAGAAGGCAATAGCTATTAAACCGGACTACGCTGGAGCTCATAATAATCTCGGCGTTGTTTTCATGGAGCTCGATCAACTGGATGAGGCCGTTAAATGTTTTGAGAAGTCGCTTACGATTAAACCGGACTACGCTAATGCACATAATAATCTTGGCAGTGTCCTTATAGGGCTCGATCAACAGGATGAAGCCGTTAAGTGCTTTGAGAAAGCGCTTGCTATTAAACCGGACTTCGCTGAAGCGCATAATAACTTCGGTATTATTTTTAAGGAGATGGGTCAAACGGATGAAGCCGTTAAGTGCTTTGAGAAGGCTCTTTTTGTTAATCCAGATTACGCTCAAGCGTACCGTCATTTAGTCACCATCAAAAAATATATAGCAAGCGATCCACAGATTTCTCAAATGCAATCAATTCTCTCTAACGGTGACCTGAGTAAATCAGACCGTATACACTTATGCTTTGCTTTGGCTAAAGTCTATGAAAATTTAGGAAAGCAAGATGAACTATTTAAATTCTTACACGAGGGTAATCGGTTACGCAAACAGGAATTAAATTATTCTCTTGATATGGATCAGATTACACATTCCGTCGTTAAAAAGTTATTTAACCCATCTCCCTCAGATGTTGAAAAATCATTGTCATATGAAGCTTCAACTATACGCCCCATTTTTATTCTTGGAATGCCACGTTCCGGTACGTCTCTGGTCGAGCAAATCATTGCTAGTCATCATGCAGTACACGGTGCAGGTGAATTACATACTTTAAATAATCTTATTAATCCAATAGTCAAGGATCACTCAACTAACGATAAGAATAGCCTGTCTGAAAAAACCTTTTTATCCATACGCCAACAATATTTAGATTCACTTTATAGTTTTAATGTTCCGGAAAACGTTATTACTGACAAAATGCCTATAAATTTTCGATGGATTGGATTTATTTTGTTAGCCTTTCCTGAAGCAAAAATTGTTCATTTGAAAAGGGATGCTATGGCAATTTGTTGGTCAAATTATAAGCATTATTTCAGTGCCAAAGGATTAGGCTTTTCTTATAGTATGGACGATTTGGCTGGGTATTATGGTTTGTACACCGACTTTATGGCTTTTTGGCATCAGCTGTATTCCGATAAAATATACGATATCTGTTATGAGGACTTAACAACTAATCAAGAAAAAGAAACCCGAAAGTTGTTAGAATATTGTGAATTAGACTGGGATGAAAACTGTTTAGAATTTCATACTAATAAACGTGTGGTAAAAACAGCCAGTAAATTTCAAGTCAGAGAAAAAATGTATCAAGGCAGTTCTGAAGCCTGGAAAAAGCATAAGGAATACTTACGTCCACTAATAAAGGCACTCAGTTCCTAATAGATTATCAAGATGACCATTTAGAATACAGTTTAGTCTATCTAGCACTAGTAACTACAAACCAATCATTTAATAAATGTTTTTTATTATATAGATGCTTTTGATAAGCACCATTTTCTATATATTTATTAAATAAACCATTAGATTCATTAACAATTGCATGTGCTGCAGCTGTATCCCATTCCATGGTTGGGCCTAATCTTGGATAAATATTTGCCTCGCCTTCAGCAACTAAACAAATCTTTAAGGAGCTACCAATAGATATTATTAACTTTTCTTTATCTGTATCAATGGCCTCAATAAAGTCTCTTGTTTCATTGGACATATGTGAACGACTAGCAACAATTTTATAAACATTTTTTTGTCCATTTACTTTTAAGGGTAATTTTTTTCCATCTTTAAACGCACCTTCATTCCGCTTAGCCCAGTAACAAACATTGAGTACTGGTGAATAAACAACACCAATTATTGGGGTATCTTTATATATAAGAGCTATATTGATAGTAAATTCACCATTTTTCTTAACAAACTCTTTAGTGCCATCAAGAGGGTCTATCAACCAGAAGTATTCCCAATTTTTCCTTTCATCATAAGGAACGTTTCTACCTTCCTCAGAAAGTATGGGAATATTTTGTTGTAAAAAAGAATTAACTGGCAGTTGGTTTAAAGCAGTTACAATAATTTCATTGGCTTTTCGATCTGCCATAGTCAATGGAGTATTATCTGATTTAAATTCAACACCAAAGTCTTGATTGTATATTTCCATAATTGCCTTCCCGGCATCTTTAGCAATTTTTACGATATTTTGGATATCAATTTGATCAAGCATGATTGACTATTTAATGATTGTTTTTTTCTTAAGAAAACTGATGATTATAGATACTGAAGCCTCTATTGTTTCTTGTTCAGTATCTATTATTAAATCTGCATTTTCTGGGACCTCGTAGGGGGAGCTAATACCAGTATAGTTTTTAATCTCTCCTGCTCTCGCACGTTTATATAGACCTTTAACATCTCTTGCTTCACAAGTCTCCAAGCTGGCTTTGCAATAAATCTCTATAAAATCACCATTAGGGATTAAATTACGCACTGCAATACGATCTTCTCTAAAGGGACTAATAAAAGCAGTCATGATAATAAAACCTGCTTCCAACATTATTTTGCTAACTTCGCCAATACGACGAATATTTTCTTTTCTATCTTTGTCACTAAATCCAAGATCAGAATTTAGGCCATGACGGACATTATCACCATCTAGTACAAAAGTCCTGCAACCCTTATTAAATAATCTTTCTTCTAAAGCATGAGACATAGTCGACTTACCAGAACCTGAAAGCCCGGTAAACCATAAAACAACTGATTTATGCTTATTTAGTTGATTGCGTCTTTGACGCGTTACTGTAGCGTGATGATAAATTATATTTGTGCTTTTCATTTATTAAAATAATATTGGAATTGAATTCTCATTTGAGCGAGATCGTACCTAATATATTTTGTTAATTCTAACAAGTTTAATACCTTGTTTTGAGACTTGAACAATTTCAATGATTAGTGGTTCAATTTTAAGAGATACATTGTGTTGAGGAAAGATTTGTAATTTCTCTAAAATTAGGCCATTTAGCGTAGTAGCGTTATCATATGATAGTTTAATCTTTAACGCTTTATTGAGTTCACGAATGTTTATCCGAGGATCTACTAGGTAACTACCATCTTCTTGCTGATTAATTTCTTCTATAGTTTCTCCCTGGTTAGAAGTAAATTGTCCAACAATTTCTTCCAAAATATCTTCCAGAACAGCCATTCCTTTAACCTCGCCATACTCATCAACCACTAGCCCTAGTCTTCTTTTTTTATTTTTAAAATGCTCAAGCTGCATAGATAGAGATGTGCCTTCAGGAATAAAGTAAGGCTTACGAATTAATCCTTTAATTGATTTAATAGATATTTCATCTCTAGCATAAAGATTAACGACATCTCTCATATGGATGGTTCCGATAATATTATTTTCTGATTCCTCAAAGATGAGAAGTCGGGTGTGTTGTACACGTTTCAGTTGATCAAATAATTCAATTTCATTATTAATATCAACACTAACAAGTTCATTATGTGGAACCATAATATCCTCAACCTTAACTTTCTCTAAATCGATAATGTTGAGAAGCATCTTTCGATAGTTTTTTGAAACTATAGATTTGGAGTCTACAACAGCCATTCTTAGCTCTTCTGAGTTTAAGTTATCTTTACTTGAGCTTTTTAAACCAAACGGTTTTAGGATAATCTGGGAAATAAAGGAAATTAACCAAATTATTGGCTTGAAAAGTTTAATAATCAATTCTAATACTACTGCTGCAGGTAGGGCAACCTTTTCAGGGTTATTTGCAGCATAAGTTTTGGGAGCTGTTTCTGCAAAAATCAGGATAACCAAGGTTAGCACTAGAGAGGCAAATATGACAGATCCTTCCCCCCAAAGCTTCAGTGCAAGTATTGTAGTAATACTTGCTGCGAGAATATTGACAAAGTTATTACCTAAAAGTATGCCACCGATTAAGTGTTCAACATTATCAAGGAGTTTTTCCACTCTTTTTGCTCGGGGATTATTTTTGGCGCTAAGAGTTTTTAGGCGATAGCGGTTTATTGCCATCATTGACGTTTCAGAGCTTGAAAAAAAAGCTGAAACTAGAATTAGGACAAAAAGTGAGACGCTAAGCCAAAAGGTCGAGAGTGATTCCAATCAAATAACCATAATAATTAGTAGTTATTTATTTTAACCCTAAAAAGCCAGAATAAAATAAATACTAATTATGTTGATAAGTTTTTAAATGCATCAAGACCAGGATAGACTGCATTACTACCAAGTTCTTCTTCAATGCGGAGTAGTCTGTTGTACTTTGCGAGTCTATCAGAACGAGATAGTGAACCAGTCTTAATTTGTCCACAACTTGTCGCTACAGACAGATCTGCAATGGTGGTATCTTCAGTTTCGCCACTCCTATGTGACATAACACAAGTGTATCCAGCATTTGAAGCCATCTCCATTGCGTTAAACGTTTCTGTAAGTGTGCCTATTTGGTTGACTTTAATAAGGATCGAGTTGGCAATATTGTTCTCTATACCTTTAGCTAAAATTTTACTATTAGTAACAAATAAATCATCACCTACCAATTGAACTTTGTCAGATAATCTTTTGGTAAGCATCGCCCAGCCTGACCAGTCATTTTCATCCATTCCATCTTCAATCGAAATAATTGGATATTTTTCAACCCACGATGCAAGATAACTCGTAAATTCCTCATTACTTAGTTTCAAACCTTCTGAGGACAAGTTATAGGTACCGTTATTGTAAAACTCAGAACTAGCGGCATCAATTCCAATAAAGATATCATTTCCTGCTTCATATCCAGCAGTCTCAATAGCTTTAACTATAATCTTTAAGGCCTCCTCGTTAGAGCTTAAGTTGGGTGCAAAGCCACCTTCATCTCCTACCGCTGTATTAAGACCTTCTTGATCAAGCAACTTCTTTAAATGATGAAAAACTTCAGCACCGTATCTTAATGCTTCTTTGAAGTTTGGTGCTCCAGCTGGGATAATCATAAACTCTTGAATATCAACACTATTATTGGCATGTTCACCCCCATTGATAATGTTCATCATGGGGACTGGAAGTTGATAAGTTTCAGAAAAGCCAAACGAACGAAACAGTGATTGATTGTTGTTGTTTGCATTAGCGTGTGCACAGGCTAAAGAGACTGCTAGAATAGAATTTGCACCCAAGCGAGATTTTGTGTCGGTGCCATCCATTTCAATCATTTTTTGATCGATGGCTTGTTGATTTGAGATTTTCATACCAACGAGGGCGTCGTTAATCTCGTGGTTAATATTATTAACAGATTGGGTGACACCTTTCCCTAAATAGCGGTTTTTATCGCCATCTCTGAGCTCCAAGGCTTCACGTTGCCCAGTGGAGGCTCCAGATGGAACCATTGCTCTTCCGAAAACACCATTATTAAGTATTACATCTGCCTCAACAGTAGGGTTGCCTCTAGAATCTAAAACCTCACGGGCTTTGATTTGTTTAATTGTCATTAAGGATAAAGGATAGGAAGTTTATTCAAAGAAAGACTTCATTTTACCAAAAAAGGAATTTGATTCTGGGTGTTGTTTGGCATTGCATGAACTAGAAAAGTCCTTTAAAAGTTGCTTTTGTTTAGAATTTAGGTTGACAGGCGTCTCTAATTTAACCTGGCAGAGTAGATCACCAGAGCCATTGTATCTCATTGCTGGCATGCCTTTGCCTCGTAGTCTGAAGAGTTTTGAGGTTTGAGTGCCTGACGGGATATTGATTTTAAGCTTACCATCCAAGGTTGGGACTTCAATTGAACCACCAAGAGTAGCTGTTGCAAAATCGATAGGGACTTCACAATACAAGTCGTTTCCATCACGTTGAAAGATTTGGTGATCTTTGACATGAATTTGAACGTAAAGATCACCAGAAGGTCCTCCACGTAAACCAGCTTCACCCTCATTACTGAGACGAATTCTATTTCCTGTATCTACTCCAGCTGGTATCTTTACAGAAAGAGTTTTTTGTTTTCTAACAATTCCTTGGCCACCACAAGTGCGACAAGGAGAATCAATTATTTCACCGGTACCATGACATTGGTTACAAGGTCTCTGTACAGCAAAGAAACCTTGTTGCATCTGAATTTGGCCACTACCATGACAATTTCCACAAGTTTTAACTGATGTACCAGGCTTTGCTCCAGTTCCAGAACATGTATCACAAGTGTCGTTTTTAGGCACTCTAATTTTAACTGTATCGCCTTCAGCTGCTTGTCTTAAATCAATTTCTAAGTCATATCGAAGATCAGGACCTCGATTATCAGGTTTAGTATTGCCACCACCAAATATATCTCCGAAAATATCTCCAAAACCACCAGCACCAAAAGGATTGCCACCACCAAAACCACCAGCGCCTTGTTCTACACCGGCGTGTCCAAATTGGTCATAAGTTGAACGTTTTTGAGGGTCAGAGATGACATCGTACGCTTTACGTACTTCTTTAAATTTTTTCTCAGCACCAGCCTTATCACCAGCATTTCGATCAGGATGATATTTCATCGCAAGACGTTTATAAGCCTTTTTGATTTCTGCTTCATTTGCGCCTTTTTTAACGCCTAAAACTTCGTAGTAATCTCTTTGCGCCATATATCCCTTAAATCAATAAAACCTCCAATGAATAATCAAAGGAGGTTTTTTATTGCAGCTTATTTTGTTACTTACTTTTCTTCTTTAACTTCTTCAAAATCAGCATCTACAACATCTTCATCAGCTTTTTCATTACCAGCTTCAGGATTTTCAGCACTGGCTTTTTCCTGTGCTTTTTGTGCCAATACTTGAGCTTTTTCGCTTAAGTTTTGTACTTTAGCATCGATGTCATCTTTGTCGTCTCCCTTGATGCTCTCTTCAAGCTCATTCACTGCAGATTCAATCGTTGATTTTTCTTCATCAGAAATTTCATCTTTGAGTTCTTCAAGTGTTTGTTTTGTAGAGTGAACAAGTGAGTCCGCCATGTTACGTGCAGTAATCAGTTCCTGGAATTTTTTATCTTCCTCTGCATGGGACTCAGCATCTTTAATCATTTTTTCAACTTCTTCATCTGAAAGACCACTTGATGATTTGATCGTAATTGATTGCTCTTTACCAGTGTTCTTATCTTTAGCAGAAACATTCAAAATTCCATCTGAATCAAGATCAAGTGTTACTTCAATTTGTGGCTGACCTTTTGGTGCAGGAGCAATCCCTTCTAAATTAAATTGTCCAAGAGATTTATTAGCACTAGCAACTTCACGCTCACCTTGAAGAACATGAACGGTTACCGCTGACTGATTGTCTGCAGCAGTTGAAAATACCTGTGAGTGATTGGTTGGAATAGTTGTATTTTTCTCAATCAGTTTGGTCATTACACCGCCCAAAGTTTCAATACCAAGTGAAAGTGGAGTCACATCGAGAAGCAGAACATCTTTAACATCGCCACCCAAAACACCAGCCTGAATAGCAGCTCCCATTGCTACTGCTTCATCAGGGTTGAGGTCTTTCTTAGGTTCTTTGCCAAAAAAGTCTTGTACCATTTTTTGTACTTTCGGCATTCTAGTTTGTCCACCAACGAGAAGCACTTCATCTACGTCACCACTTGACAATCCTGCATCTTTCAGGGCTATCTTGCAAGGCTCAATTGAGCGTTTTAACAAGTCAGCAACTAATGATTCTAATTTTGCTCGGGTGATTTTAACATTAAGATGTTTTGGACCAGAAGCATCTGCTGTGACATAAGGCAAGCTTACTTCAGTTTGTTCTGATGATGACAGTTCAATTTTAGCTTTTTCTGCAGCTTCTTTTAATCGTTGTAATGCCATAGCATCTTTTGAAAGATCAAGGCCTTGTTCCTTCTTAAATTCTGCAACTAAGTGGTTAATAATACGTTGGTCAAAATCCTCACCACCTAAAAATGTATCACCATTTGTGGATAGAACCTCAAAGTGCTTTTCACCGTCAATATCTTCCATTTCAATGATAGATACATCAAATGTTCCACCACCTAAGTCATAGACTGCAACTTTTTTATCACCTGATACTTTATCAACACCATAAGCTAATGCAGCAGCAGTTGGTTCATTAATGATGCGTTTAACATCTAAGCCGGCAATTTTTCCAGCATCCTTTGTAGCCTGGCGTTGTGAGTCATTAAAGTAAGCAGGGACTGTAATAACAGCTTCTTTAACTTCAGTACCTAAATAATCTTCTGCAGTCTGTTTCATTTTTTGAATTACACGTGCAGAAATTTCAGGTGCTGCCATTTTTTTACCTTTAACTTCAACCCATGCGTCACCGTTTTTGGCTTTAATAATCTTATAAGGTACCAGTTTGATATCTTTTTGTACCTCATCCTCTTCAAAGCGTCGACCTATCAATCTTTTGATAGCGTAAAGGGTATTTTCAGGATTAGTTACAGCTTGTCGTTTTGCAGGCTGACCCACCAAAATTTCTTCAGAATCTTTTGGGTAAGCAATGATAGAAGGAGTTGTACGATTACCTTCTGAGTTTTCAATAATTTTAACGGTACCGCCATCCATGACGGCGACACATGAATTTGTTGTGCCTAAGTCAATTCCAATAATTTTTGCCATTTTCATATACTCCTTGTATTTGATATAACCCTTATGTAGGGGTATAAAATCTTATTTCAAGGTTTAAATGAAATTATTTTGGAATTGAATTATGGAGTATTTTTTCCACAGGTGTTGGTACAAAGGCGCTTATATCACCACCCAGTGAAAATATTTCTCGCACTAAAGATGAAGAAATGTTAGCAAATTCTTCAGAGGGTGTCATAAAAAGTGTTTCAATTCTAGGATTGAGTCGTTTGTTCATTCCGCTGAGTTGAAACTCATATTCAAAGTCAGAAACAGCCCTTAATCCTCTTATAATTATTTGTGCATTGTGGTCCCTTGCAAAGTCAACCAGCAACGAATTGAAACCCAACACTCGGGTATTATTTATTGACTTTATAGAGGTCTCGACTGATTCAATTCTTTGATCGATAGATAACAAACTTGTCTTGTTAGCATTTTGAGTGATTGCAATTATAACCTCGTCAAATAGTTTACAAGCTCGATGAATCAAATCTATATGACCATTAGTTATTGGATCGAAAGAACCTGGATAAATGGCAATTGTTTTCATAGTGCTCCTAAGCTTATCAGACAATAGTGGACATTGCCCGATTTTTTCTGTTTATTAATTTTAAAGTGATAATTAATGAGTAAACTTAAATTTTCTTCGGTTATCTTGTATTCGGATTCTATATAAATTTGACTTTGACTATTGATGTAATTATTACTTGAAAGCTTTTTTATGGATTGTAGTAACAGATTTTTTGTAAATGGAGGATCTAAAAACACTAAGTCAAAAGACTGCTTGCTTGGTTTAGTAAGATGAGTTATAGCATCTTCATTAATTATTGTGTATTGACCACTATCTAAAAACTTGAAGTTGGATTTGAGTTTCTCATAAACCTCTCTATCCTTTTCAATTACATAAACTTCTTTAGCACCTCTCGATATTGCTTCAAGACTCAGTGCACCACTTCCTGCATATGGATCAAGGACAGTTTTGTTGAGAATATCGAATTGTAGCCAATTAAAAAGTGTTTCACGAATTTTTCCGGGGGTTGGGCGCAAGCCTTCTACTACAGGAAAACTAAACTTTCTACCTCGGAAATCTCCTGAAATAATTTTAAAACTATTTTGCATTTAATTTTTCCTTGTGAAATAGCTTTGCTCTCCAGCCACTACATAAAGGTGCACTTAAATCTCCTCTTATGAATCTTATTAATGACTTGCTAGTGCTTATAACTTCAGGTGGGAGGTTATAGTTTTCTGCTATGCTATTTATAATTTTTTTAAGTTCATTTTTTTTGTTTTTTTCTAAACTAGTTAATGGTTTTTGAGGTACTAACAATTCAGATAGAGTGAGAGCCTCAGATGACCCCTTGACAAAATCATCAAAAAGTTTTTGTGAACGTGTTGAGAGCTTAGTTTTTCCACAAGCATAATCTAGCAATTTTTGATCAGACATTATCCATTTTCGAGGCTTGTTTTTTTGTTGGGCATTGTTTTCTCGCCAAGCTATAAGTTTAATTGCTTTGTCTTGAAATTTTTTTCCAAGTTGTGAGAGTCCTTTAGTTTTATAACAAATCTGTTCAATACTAGGTTCATATAGCTCTTGATCAAGAAGAAATTTTGTCTCTTCATCTAGCCATTGTATTTTTTTACTAATGGTTAGTTCATGTTTCAGTTTTTCGAAATTAGGCAACAAATATCTGACATCATTCAAGGCGTATTCTATAACATTTAATGGCAGGGGTCTTGTTGTCCAGTCAAATCGAGTAAAACTTTTATCTATCTGAACGTATTGCAAAATTTTTGTTAATGCTTGGTAGGAAATCTGCAGTGGATAGTTCAATAATGAGGCAGCAATCTGAGTATCAAATAATTTAACTGGTATTTGTTTTGATAAATGGTAGAGAGTTTCAATGTCTTGTCTAGCTGAGTGAACAATCCACTCGGTTTTATTATGATAGAGTTTTTCAAATAATGGATCTAAATCGTTAATTGATAGAACGTCAATACATTCTACGGAGTGGGTGGTTGCAATTTGGACAAGACATAGCTGTGGATAATAAGTATTAATACGTTTAAACTCTGTATCAATAGCAAGACGAGATTCACTATTAATTTTTTTAAGATGTCGCTCTAATTGTGGTTTTGTTTGTATCAAAGTCTGCAAATATGGTAAATTGTTGTATTTTATCAACAACTCGCGCTAGCAATAATTCATTTATGAGATAATCAAGCCTATTTAAATTTGTATAAGTGTAATTTATGTTGTTAGATCAAGCTTTTTCGTTGAAAGAATCACCACGCGCTTTGTTTTGGATTGTGATTTTTTTAATCTCTTTTTTTGGAATGTTTTATCTTGGTCTCAATCCAAGTTTGATCGATGAGTGGTATTTAGTATTGATTGGTTTTAACGTCGTTATGAGTTTGATTGCAATTTACTACATCATTCTTTCAATGAAACAATTAAAACAAAATACTGATGAAGGTGTTATAGGTTCAAATTTTACGTGGTCTTTTATAAAAATTGTTCCTATACTGGTTTTAGTTCCAGTGCTTTCATTCTATCTTTTTTCATTTGAATCAATCAGAGACAACCTAAAAAAAGCTGAGGGCCAGTTTGAAGAATTTAATCTCAAGGTGGGTGGCGAAGTGGATGAGCTCTACTACAATACAAATAACATTGCCATTAAGTATTATGAAGATCGCACTCGAAATATAGGCAAATTGGTGAACTATTTTGATGCTCCACGTGCCTCCACTGAAAAAATGCAGATAGTACTAAACCTTCTAGTTCAAGATTCTTGGGCATGTGAGTTAAAACTCTACGACGCCTTAATGAATTTAGTTGCACAAAGTAAGAGTGAATTAGTGTGTAAAGCTGATGGCTATACCGCGTCAACGGATGAATTTACCCTAGTTGCTCACTTTAGTTCAGATATTAGCATTGATAGCTTAACTTCAAGAATGACGCGTTTTAGAGATGCAGCCAAGGAAGCAGAATTAGAGCTTAACTCATCTATCATTCAAACCCGCTTTATGATTGATTTTTCTTCAACAATCTTATTAGCAGTTTTGAGCGCATTATTGGTTGTCCTAAGAATGATTGATCATTTAATGCGCCCAATGCACAATTTATCAGTAGCAACGCGAGAAATCTCTTCAGGTAACTATGATGTCCAGATTCAGCAAGATCCAAAGAGCAAAGATATGCATGACTTAGTTGGACATTTTAACGAGATGAGTAAGCGAATAAAGTTATCTAGAGAAGGTTTGGATACGCATAACTTATATCTAGAGACTATTTTGAAGTACACCTATGGTGTTATTGCCCTCAATCAGGATAAGATAATACAGCTGATAAATCCAGTAATTGGTAAGATTTTACAAATTGGTGACGAAACTGTTTTTTTGGGGAATTCGTACGACAGTATTATCAAAAGTTTTGAAAATCTAAAGCCTCTTTTTTCATTTATTGAAGAAAAAATTGAAAAAGAGGTGGACGAGTGGGGCGGTGAAATTGAATTAATGTTAAAAGATAGGTACCGTCTAATTTATTGCCAAGGTGCAACTCTTGATGTTGAGAACAAAAGTCTAGGTTACGTTATTATTATTAATGACATATCAAAGCTAAATCGTGCACAGAAAAAGGCTGCCTGGGGAGAGGTGGCAGTTAGAATGGCACATGAAATTAAGAATCCTTTAACTCCTGTCTTACTTTCTGCACAGAGACTTCGAAATCTATTTTTAAATAAGTTAGATTCTAAAGATTCAGCAATCATTGATAAAACTACTAAGACCATTATTGATCAAGTGGCATCAATGGATTCTATGGTAAGTGCCTTCGCTAACTATGCCAATACACCAGAAATTAAAAAAGTCTCTACCTCACTTAACGCTTTGGTTAACAAGGCAGTCTCTTTATATGATAATCAAACTGGAATACGAATTGATCTTGACTTGAGTGGCAATTTACCAAAATTACAACTGGATAAAGATGCCGTTTCCCGTGCATTGATAAATTTAATGAAAAATTCCATTGAATCTAAGAAAAAGAAAACCAAACTTAATATTGTGATTAAATCACGACTTGTGAAGAATGAAAATATCGTACGTTTGACAATTATTGATAATGGCATTGGTTTTCCTGTGAATATTCTTGATCAGGTTTTCGAACCTTATATCACTACTAAATCAAAGGGAAGTGGGCTAGGACTAGCCATTGTACAAAATATTGTTGAACAGCACGATGGGCAGATTTATGCTAGCAATGTTAAACCTCATGGCGCAAGAGTGATAATTGAATTCAGTATAATTGCAAGTCAAAGGAGTTGAAATGGCAGAACAAACTACCTTCGGAAAAATATTAATTATTGATGATGAGAAAGATAACACTGAAATCATCAAAGATGTTTTAGAGGATGTTAACTATGAAACCGTCCTAGCTCGAAGTGCGACTGAAGCAAAAGCTATTGTTTCTGCCAATACTTTTGATTTGGTTTTAATGGATGTTTGGATGCCTGGTCAGGATGGAATTTCACTTCTAGCTGAATGGACTTCTGAGGGATTTGACACACCGATAGTAATGATGTCAGGGCATGCTGAACCCAGTGACATTGTTAAAGCAATGAAACTTGGAGCGATAGATTTTTTAAAGAAACCTTTACATGACTTTCTGCCAATTTTACGAAATATAATGACTCTTCCTGATTCTGAAAAATCAAGTCAAGAGGTGAGTGGTATTGATTTTTCACTTAAACTCAAAGAGGCTCGAAATATTTTCGAGTGTCAATATTTACTTCATCACCTTGCATTAAACGATAATAATATTGCTGTTGTTGCTGAAAAAGCAGGATTAGAGAGAACAACTTTGTATCGAAAACTTAAAGATTTAGGGATTGACAAGAAATGAAGATTTTAATTTTAGGTGCTGGCCAGGTTGGCTCAACACTTGCAAAGTATCTTTGTTTAGATGATGACAATGATATTACCATAGTTGATCAAGTAGCAGACAAACTTACCCCCCTGCAAAGACATTTAGACATTAAGACAGTTGTTGGTTATGGAGCTTATCCAAGTGTTTTAGAAAAAGCAGGTATCAAAACCATGGATATGGTTATTGCTGTGATGGGCTCTGATGAGCGAAATATGGTTGCTTGCAGAATGGCCCACACTTTATATCATGTAGATACAAAAATTGCTCGAATAAGAACTACAGAATATTTACTTAGGCCTGAGATATTTACTAATGAAGCTTTACCTATTGATTTTCTAATTACCCCTGAAATTTTAATTACCGACTATATTAAAGGAATCATAGAAGAACCTGGCGCCTCTCAAGTCTTTGATTTTGAGAATGGTTTGGTTCAATTAGTTGAGACGAAAGCTTATATTGGAACCCCAATTGTGAACCGGCCTGTTAAGGAGCTGCATGAGCATATTCCGGATGTGAAAATGCGAATAGTCAGTCTTTACCGAAACGATAGAGCAATACTTGCTAACAGTGAAACTGTGGTTCGAGAAGGCGACCATGTCTACTTTCTTGCTAAGAAGGATCACATATCAAGAGTTCTAAAAGAGTTTAGGCGTGTCGAAAATACATATCAAAAAATCTTCATTGCAGGTGGCGGAAACATTGGACTCAGAGTCGCAAAGCTACTTGAAGACACTCATAATATTCGTATTATTGAGTTGGATGAAGATAGGGCTATGGGATTGGCTGAGGAACTAAATCATACTTTGGTGTTGCAAGGCAATGCTTCTGATGAGGATCTGCTTCTAGAGGAAGGAATTGAGAATACTGATTTGTTTTTAGCGTTGACCGATTCTGATGAAGTAAATGTCATAGTCTCAATTTTAGCTAAACGCCTAGGAGCACATAAAACAATTGCTCTAGTGAAACGTGATGTTTATGCCTCATTGGCAGAACAAAGTGATGATGTAGATATTATTGTATCTCCTGACCAAATAACAGTAGGCAGTATTTTGTCACATATTAGGAAGGGTGACACTATGAAGGTGCACTCACTTCAACATGGTGAAGCTGAAGCCATAGAAGTTGTTGTTCATGGAGATAAAAATACCTCAAAAGTAGTTGGATCAATGATTAAAGATTTACCTTTACCAGAAGGAGTAGTAGTAGGAGCTATTGTTAGAGATAGTGAACTTTTGATGGGCTCTAAAAAGTTGGTCATTGAGCAAGGAGATCACGTTCTTATGATGTTGACGGATGTTGGAAAGATTCACCAAGTTGAAGCCCTATTCTCAGAGAATGAATAACCGAAAACCAAAATCCATAACCAAAAAGGCAACCCTAAAATGCAATTAAGTGTTGTTTTTAAAACCATTGGTTTGTTGCTTATGGTTTTCAGCCTAACTCAAATTCCACCGATACTGATTGACTTCATATATGCTGAAGGTGAGTATCTCTCTTTTGTAATTTCTTTTATATTGACGCTTATCGGTGGTTTTTCTTTATGGTGGCCTTATCGAAATATTAAAAAAGACTTTCATCTAAGAGACGGCGTACTGATTGTGGTCTGTTTTTGGTTGGTCTTGTCACTATTTGGGACTCTTCCTTTTCTTCTTACTGAATCAATCAAAGACTTAACTTTCTCAGGTGCATTTTTTGAATCTATGTCAGGCTTGACTACCACAGGTGCTTCGGTTTTAAGTCAGCTAGATGAATTACCCAAAAGTATTCTCTTTTATCGCCAACAGCTTCAATGGTTAGGCGGAATGGGAATTATTGTTCTTGCAGTCGCTGTTCTTCCACTTCTTGGTGTTGGAGGTATGGAACTTTATCATGCAGAATCGAGTGGTATCTCAAAGGACAGGCTGACACCCAAGTTAAGGCATACTGCGATTGCACTTTGGAAGATATATGTTTCTCTTACTGCTCTTTGCGCGATTGGTTATTTTTTATCAGGAATGACGCTTTTTGATGCAATAGGACATAGCTTTTCAACAGTTGCTATTGGTGGATTTTCAACACATGATGGTTCAATTGGCTATTTCAATTCTTTATCAATTGAAGTAATTGCAATGTTTTTTATGTTTTTAGCAGGTATTAATTTTTCCCTTCACTTTGTTGCTTGGAATAACCGTTCTTTAATGAACTATTTGAAAGACTCTGAATTTAAAACCTATGCACTGATTTTGGTGATTACTGCGATAGTTGTTTTAATATTTCTCAGTATTAATGCAGAGTATGACTCTGCTAATGAAACCATTAGGCATAGCTTATTCCAAGCCATATCAATTGCCACAACGACAGGATTTGTTTCACAAGAATTTAGTGGTTGGCCTGCTGCTATACCTGTATTTCTTATCATGGTCAGTTTTGTTGGTGCTTGCGTAGGCTCAACTGGTGGTGGTATTAAGGTAGTGAGGATATTGGTAATGTTTAGATTGGGTATGAAGGAAATAAAAAAGTTTATTCGTCCTAGTTCACAGGTCAGTGTTAAGTTAAATCAAACAAGCCTTACTGATAAGACAATAATCTCTGTGTTGGGATTCTTTTCACTCTATGCAATTTCTTTTGTAATTATTTTAATGTTACTAATGTTTATTGGCTTGGATCAAGTAAGTGCATATTCTGCCACCGCAGCAACGATGAATAATCTTGGCCCAGGTTTAGGTCAGGTTGCTGAAAACTATGGTGCATTGAGTGACTCTGCTAAATGGGTTTTAAGTTTTTCAATGCTGATTGGAAGATTAGAGGTATTAACAATTATTGCCCTTTTTCACAAAGCATTTTGGCGAAATTGATTAGTTTAAGATAATTCAGATTATCAGTCATATCCCCCGCCTAAGAGATAAGGCTAATTTAATGTATTTTTTACAATAAAGGCGCAATAACCAAACTAACTATCGCCATAACATTAATGAGAATGTTCATTGATGGGCCAGAGGTGTCTTTAAAAGGGTCGCCAACAGTATCGCCAACAACAGTCGCAGCATGAGTATCTGTGCCTTTACCACCAAAATTACCTTTCTCTACATGCTTTTTAGCATTATCCCAAGCACCACCAGCGTTGGCCATCATAAGTGCCATTAGTACACATCCAAGAAGTGCACCACCAAGCATACCACCTAGAGCCTCTGGACTAATTAAAAAACCTACCAAAACAGGTGCAGAGACCGCAATAACACCTGGGAGAATCATTTTTTTGAGTGCAGCAGTTGTAGCGATGTCGACACATTTTGCTGTATCAGGCTCTGCTTTTCCTTCAAGTAAGCCATCGATTTCACGAAACTGTCTTCTAATCTCATTAATCATTTCAAAGGCTGCATCTCCAACAGCAGTCATTGTAATAGCAGAGATTAGGAATGGTATTGTGCCACCAATGAAGAGACCAATCAAAACTTCTGCGCTATTTAAGTTGAGCACAAAGCTTTCAAGATTAACACTCACAGTTTCAACATAAGCTGTAATAATGGCAAGGGCGGCTAATGCAGCAGCACCAATCGCAAAACCTTTACCAATCGCAGCAGTTGTGTTGCCTAATTCATCCAAAGAGTCTGTAATTTTACGAGTATCTTCGCCCAAACCTGCCATCTCAGCAATTCCTCCAGCGTTGTCTGCTATCGGTCCGTATGCATCAATTGCCATCGTCATGCCAACAGTTGCAAGCATACCAATAGCAGCAATACCAACCCCATAAAGACCAACAAAAAGGTTTGCAACGTAAATAATCAGACAAATCATTAAGATAGGAATAACAACTGACTGCATACCAATTGCTAAACCTTTAATCATGACCGTTGCTGCGCCAGTTTCACCAGCTTCTGCAATATCTCTAATTGGTTTTCCAGCTGTGTAGTATTCTGTGACGAGTCCAATGATTATGCCTCCTATACTACCCATTAGGACAGCAGCCCATACATCATTGTTGACGTTAAGATTATCAATCAGAAAATATGAAGAAATGATAAACAAGATAGCCGATCCAATTGTTCCTGTTCTAAGTGCTGATTCGGGTGATTTATTAGAAGACATCTTAACAACGACAATACCTATGATAGAGCAAATTAATCCAAGAGAAGCTAGTGCCAAAGGTAAAAACATGAGTTCGGATTGATTTCCTAGTTTGTCAAGTGCAACCGCAGAAAGAGTTGATGCGATAGCGATTGTTGCAATCATAGATCCACAGTAGGATTCGAAAATATCAGAGCCCATACCAGCAATATCACCAACGTTATCTCCCACATTATCTGCAATGACGCCAGGATTTCGAGGGTCATCCTCAGGAATGCCAGCTTCCAGTTTTCCAACTAAGTCAGCACCAACGTCAGCACTTTTAGTAAAAATACCACCACCGACACGAGAGAATAAAGCAACAACTGAAGCGCCCATGCCAAAGCCATGTAATGCCTCTGAATGTGTTTCACCGAAAAAATAATATAGAATACCCAAACCAAAAAGGCCAAGTGCAGCTACTGATAAGCCCATTACCGAACCACCAAAGAATGCAACCTTAAGCGCCGCAGCACTGCCTTTATCATGAGCAGCTTGAGTTGTTCTAACATTGGCAATTGTAGCCGTATTCATGCCGATATAACCAGCAGTTGCAGAGGCTGTCGCACCGACAATAAAACTTACGGCACTTTCCCAACCAAGGAAAAAATAAAGTAGTATCAATAAAACTGAGGCAAACATGACAAGCATTTTGTATTCACGCTTCATAAAAACAATAGAACCAATATGAATTTGTTCTCCGATTTTTTGCACTTTTCCGCTACCACCGGGTTGCTTTTTAATCCATTGATAGATAACCATTATTATTAACAACCCTATAACTCCAAGTGCGGGGGGTATCAAATTTGCATCAAATACCATCTCTTCTCCTAATCATTAAAAATGCTGCTGCAATGTTACTCTAAAGGCCTGAACTTAGGTAAAAAAAAATAGATATTCAGGCTTGAAATGAACCAAACCATCCTTTCATTTATCTTATAAAATTTGACTGTTCTTAACATTGCTTTAGTTTGGTAGACAAAGTGTTAAGAATTCTATCTTAAGGGGTCAAGATGTTTGCTGTTAGGTTTGCACTATTGTCTGCGTTTTTCTATGCTTTAAATGTCAGCATGGTGCCTTTTATTTATTCGTTAGGAATCAGTGCCTTTTTCTTTTTGTTTGTGCGTTTCGGTATAACTTTTGTTATGTCCTTAGTGATAACAAAAAGTCTGTTTTCCTTTACTAAAATAAAACAGCAAGGACTTGGTCATTGGTTAATCCTACTAACTTTACTATATGGCGTTCAGTCTTGGCTCTTTGTTGAAGCAGTAAAATATATGCCAGTTGGTCTTGCAAGTGTTGTTCTCTATACGTACCCTTTGATCATATACTTGATGGATTGTTTTACTAGGAGAAAAGTGCTCGATTTAACTACTATTTTGATGTTTGTATTGGCAATAATTGGGATTGGAGCACTCTCTCAAGGGTCAGATGAAATGCAATCACTTATTGTTGGTTTAGGACTTGCTTTATTATCGGCAACAACCTTGGCAATAATATTTCACTTCACTCCCAAAGTCAGCGGTATGAGAAACTGGGAAATAGTCAAGTACACCACCTTGTTACCAGCCCTAGCATTCATGGTTTTATTTTTGTTTGAGGGCGGTTCCTTTTTACCATTAACAAATGCAGTTTTATGGTGTCTACTTGCTGGCATCTTATTTTCAGTTGGTATGTTCTTTTATTACACAGCAATCAAAAAATATGGCCCAACTAGGACAGCCAATATTGGTTATTCAGAGCCACTTATTGTGCTTATTATTGGATTTATTGCATATGCTGACACAATTACACTGGTGCAGTATGTTGGAATCGTCTTAGTTGTTATTGCTACTACTACAATTGAAAGACGACAGTTGAGACAAAATACCAATTCTGAGGTATAAATCAGTTGTCTAGGATAATAAAACATTTAAATATTTACAATCAATGATAAACGAATACAACAAATTTTTAGTCTCAACAAGTTATTTTCAGAACAAAAAACTTCAAATTGGGGTTCCATATAAACATCAACATATTCTGAGTCTTCAGGGTTTTAATAAAGCGAGTAAAGAAATATGTTCATGGAACGATTATCATCCGACGCCCTTACATTTATTATCTGACTTGGCTGAAGAGTCCGGCGTTGCTTTAATAGCATACAAAGATGAAAGTTGTCGTTTTTCACTTAAAAGTTTTAAAGCTCTTGGTGGCGCTTATGCGGTAGCGAATCTTTTAATTAAAAAATTAAAAGAAATAGGTATTACAGCAAACTCCTCCGATCTAATTGCAGGAACATATACAGAGTTAACTTTAAAAATCACTGTTTGCTGCGCTACTGATGGAAACCATGGCAGATCTGTTGCTTGGGGTGCTCAAAAATTTGGTTGCAACTGCGAGATTTATATCCATCGCAATGTAAGTATAGGCAGAGAAAAAGCAATTGCTAAATATGGAGCAAAGGTTAATAGAATTGAAGGCAATTATGATGATTCAGTTCGAATAGCAGCTGAGGTCGCTGAAGAGAATAGTTACTATGTTGTTTCTGATACATCTTATGCAGGCTACACAGATATTCCAAAAGACGTTATGCAGGGATACACAGTAATGGTAGATGAGACAATGAAACAAATGAAAGAAATGCCTACTCATGTCTTTTTACAAGGTGGTGTCGGAGGTTTTCCAGCAGCTACAGTATCATTCTTAGTTGAAAGTCTTGATTGTCCACCGATCTTTGTTGTTGTAGAGCCAACAAATGCAGACTGTCTTTTTCAAAGTGCAGTTAATGGAGAACCTACAGTAGTCCATGGTGACTTAGATACAGTTATGGCAGGTCTTGCATGTGGAGAAGTTTCGCTATTAGCATGGTCTATTATTGAGAGTTATGTTCCACACTTTATGACTATAGAAGACAAGTCGGTTTCTATAACGATGAAGTTACTTGCAAATGGTAAGACGCCCATTGTTGCTGGAGAGTCTGCTGTCGCCGGATTAGCAGGCTTTCTGATTGCCAGTCATGACAGTTCTCTCAAAGAGACTTTAAAACTGGATAATAATTCACGTATTCTAGTTTTTGGCACAGAGGGTGATACAGATGAGAAAATGTATGAAAAGATGGTAGGTAGGTCGGCGACAGAAGTTCTGAAAGATTCATAATCATCAAGGAGAAAGGATGATCAATTCACCAAAAAGAGGTTTCGAGGTTTCTGAATATGAGAATCGACTTGATAACATTCAGAAGCTTATGCATCATTCAAGGATGGATGCCATTCTATTGACAACACAAGCTGACATCGAATACTACACAGGCTTCAAGACGCAATTTTTTCAAAGCCCAACACGTCCTTGGTATGTATTAATTCCGAGTAACGAAAAACCTAAAGCTATTATCCCCACCATCGGTGAATCAGGAATGAAAGGAACTTGGCTTGATGATATTCAAACTTGGACATCTCCAAACCCAGAGGATGACGGTATTTCACTACTTCTCTTAACTATTAAGTCTTTGACAATAAAACATAAATGTCTCGGTGTTCCCAAAAGTCAAGAGAGTGTTTTGAGAATGCCGCTCGATGATTACGAGAACTTAGTTAAATCGCTAGATGGAATAGAAATTAAAGATGCCAACAAAATATTACGTCAAGTTCGCTTAATTAAGTCAACAGCAGAAATTGAAAAGATAAAGCATATTTGTCAATTGACCTCACAAGGCTTTAAAGATTTGAATCATCTATTAAAAGCTGGAGAAAGTGAGCATGAAAATTGTAAGAGGTTTAAGCAACATTTACTTTCTTTGGGAGTAGATGACACACCTTATATGGTAGCTGGGTCTGGCAAGGACGGTTATGGCTCTATTATTATGGGACCAGGGGATAAAATCATAGAAGAGGGCGATCTATTTATTGTTGATACAGGGTCTGTCTTTGATAGCTATTTCTGCGACTTTGACCGGAATTATGCATTCGGCTTTATTTGCGATGAAGCTAAAAAAGCATATCAGGTTGTCTTTGATGCGACTGATGCTGGCTTTAAGGCTGCTCAAGTAGGTAATACGACAAGCGATGTATATCATGCAATGAATAATGTCATGCAAAAGGGTGGTGCTTTGGGTAATTCAGTTGGAAGACTTGGCCATGGTCTTGGGCTCCAGCTCACTGAATGGCCATCCAACACAGCAACAGACAATACAATTCTTGTGCCAGGAGTTATCTTAACTCTAGAGCCAGGTATGGAATACCTGCCTGGCAAGGAAATGGTTCATGAAGAAAACATTGTGATTACCACAAATGGTCCGGAATGGCTTACTAAAAGAGCGCCTGAAGAGTTGCCTATAATTCAATAATCAGTATTTTTATATTCAAGCTGTACTCCTTCCAAAATAATTTATTTTTTTATTTGTTTACAAACATATTTTTTTGTATATAATAATGCGAATCATTACTATTTGCATTTGCAATTAAATAATACAAGGCAATATTAGTGATGAAATTTTTATAAACATTTAAGGAAAATATAATGACAATGCCAAGCTTTATCATGGGATTTAGAGAGGGATTAGAAGCCTTTCTTTTAATTGCTATTACTTTGAAATATATCACTTCAATTGATCAAGGACATTTAAAAAATAAAGTTATACAAGGAACTATTGCAGGTTTAATTATTTCTGTCATTCTTGGCTTGTTGTTAAGTCTATTTTCTGAATATCTGGGTGGTGTCTCAAGTTTGACAAAACTATGGGAAAGTGTCGCTAGTTTAGTTGCTTTATTGCTTGTATCATTTTTTATTGTTTGGATGATTCGTCATGGAACTCACATGACACAATACGTTAAAGATCAAGTGGGTCCGAGTGTTTCTGCAAACGCTTTGTTTTGGATTTCATTAATCATTATTGCGCGTGAAGGCACTGAGATTGCTATCTTTTCATTTGCAGGCAAATATCCATTTGAAGTAGTTAGTATGGGAATTCTATCGGCTCTAGTTCTCTCTATATTGATATTCTATTCTTTAGTTAAGATAAATTTATCGCTCTTATTTAAGATTACTTTAGCCTATCTTATTTTGCAAGCTGGGTACTTATTGGGCTATTCTATACATGAAGGCTTTGCAGCTATGAAAGGCTATGGCATGATTATGTCAGATCATTATATTTTTAATAAGGCTTTTAATGTTTCAAATACAGTATTGAGCCATAAAAATGGTTCTTTAGGCATTCCATTTCATGTACTATTTGGTTGGTATTCTAAGCCTGAATGGATTCAGTTTATTGTGCAATATTTGTTCACTTTTTCGATGTTCGGCTATTGGATCATGCATAATAAGAAAATTACAACTAAATAAACCTGTATTTGAGTGTGAAAAAATTCTTTCAGCTCTTACTGCTAACTCTTGGCTTAACTTCTTTCTCTTATGCCGATTACCTTGATGACTGGGCTGATGAAGTCCTTTGCGGATGGATGGATAATCCATCACCTCCTTCTTACATGGTTGAAGAAGTCAAAAAAAGAGGCATCAGTTGTTCTTTTGGAGTTGTATTAACTGAGACAGTAGATGTTAATATACCTTTACCAGAGCTGGATGCAGTTGTGCCAGGATATATATCTAAAGAATTTACCCCAGAAACTTGGCTCTCTAACTTTGGACTTAAACCTGAAGATTTAAGTCCGATGCTTTTAGAGCTGTCCAAAAAAACGCAAGCGACCGTTCCAGTATGTAAAGATTTGCATGGGGCTAGACATGGTAGTGAGGTGTGGAATGATTTTTGTTTTACCATGCAGCCAGAGGTTGTTAGCGTTAAAGATGGACATTTTATTTATGTTGATGGTGTTCAGGTTTGGATCCCAGAAGTTACTGAAATTCTCAATACAGGTCAATTATTACAATCTTTACTTTTCTGGGATCCAAACGCTTTAGATCCAAACTTGACCCATAAGTGGGAAGGCCCAGATAAAGTTTTAGTTAAAGAATATGTGGAAAATATTTATGATCTACATCCTTGGAAAAACCCAGAATGCTATGTAGCTGAAGAAGAGCGTGGACCAGAATTTGTTAATAAATGTGCAATTATGCCTTTTCACTCTCCATTTCCGGCCCCACCTATAGTTCAACCACCACTCGAACCGACTCCTCCTGTACCTATTAGACCAGGCTGGAAAATAGCAGAGGGTTCTAATTTCTGGTCTATTGACGAGGCTGACCCTTACTGGCAAACCGATGAAGGAAGTGCGAAACTCGAAGCAGCTAAAGACCGAGGATCATGGATAGAAAAAGAAGCAAGTGCTTATGCGCAAGAAAATCCAGGTGTTGATGCACCTATTCCTTCATACTACGCTACAGACTCTTGTGGAGAAGGAAAACAAGAGCCCGGCGCATCCTGTTAATCTCTGTCCACGAGTTAATTCATTTAGTTATATAAATGTATGAGAAGTTGATAGTGAGCAGATAAAAAATTATTAATGCGAAGCTCCCTTATCAGTAAAATCCCTTATAACTAATTTGAGGCATATTAATATTAATGAACGACCCATTGTTAAATATTAAAGGTGTATGTTGTGCGGCGGTCAATGCTGGTATCAAAAATAATGATGACTTGGATTTGTCCGTTATTTCATTGATCGAGGGTAGCGTAACTGCAGCTGTTTTTACTCAAAATATTTTTTGTGCAGCGCCAGTGTTGGTTGCAAAAAATCATTTACAAAATAACCCCAGGGCTTTGTTAATTAATAGCGGCAATGCAAACTCTGGTACTGGTGAAAAGGGCTTGGAAAAAAGTGTTAAAGCTTGCGAAATATTAGCAAATGAACTTAATATTAAAACTGAACAGATTATTCCTTTTTCAACAGGTGTTATAGGTCAACAACTAGATTTATCTAATTTTGAGTCAGGCATTCCCAGGGCTGTAAGTCAATTATCTGATAGCTCAATTCATGATGTTGCTAGAGGAATCTTGACAACAGATTTGGTTGAAAAAAGCCATTCAATATCATTTGAAGTTGATGGAAAAACAGTAACACTTACAGGTATAGCTAAAGGTTCTGGCATGATTAGGCCTGATATGGCAACGATGTTGAGTTTTCTTTTTACAGATATAGGAGCATCTAAAGAAGAATTGCAAGACTGTTTATCATTGTCGGTCAACCAATCATTTAATCGAATTACCGTTGACGGTGACACTTCAACAAATGACGCCTGTACTTTAAGTGCCACCAACCAGTCTGGCGTACAGCTGAGAGATTGTCTAAAGGATTTTCAAATAGCACTCAATGAAATGACAAAAACTTTAGCTCATATGATTGTTAGAGATGGAGAGGGTGCTACCAAGTTTGTTGAAATTTGTGCTAGTGGCTTGGATACAGCTGAAGACTGTTTAGAAGTTGCTTATACAGTTGCCCATTCACCGTTAGTCAAGACTGCGCTTTTTGCAAGTGATGCAAATTGGGGTCGAATATTGGCTGCAGTAGGTCGATCAAAAGTAAATGGACTAGCTATTGAAAATATTAATATTTATTTAAATAATTTGCCAATTGTTACTGCCGGTGAACTAGATAAGCAATACACCGAGGAAATGGGCAGTGTCGAGATGTCAAAACCCGAGATTGTGATTCACATAGAAATGGGTAAATCATCATCTTCTGAAAGTGTTTGGACAACTGACCTTTCTTATGATTACGTTAAAATTAATGCGGAATATCGCACCTAAGTATATTAATTCTTATTAAGCTAGGTGTTATCAATAACGAACTGTTTAAAACGTCTGGCAATTGGAGATAGTTCAGCTTCAGCGTGATGAACGATATGCCATTGTCTGATGATAGGAAAAGGTGCCACATCTAGCTGCTTAATGATGTTGTTTTTTAGTTGTAGATTAACAAAATGCTTCGAAACAAATCCGATTCCTAAACCTGCTTGAACCGCTTCTACGATTGCTTCATTAGAGTTAATTTGGATATCAGAGTTGAAATCCAATCCCGTAAAACGTTCAACTGTAATGCGTGTACCTGAACCAATTTCCCGGGTCAGTAAAGTTTCTTTATTTAAGTCTTTGATAGAAATTTTTTTCTTAGTTAGTAATTCATTATCTGGATGTACTATAACTATCAATGGGTTTTTCATAAAAGCGCTAGAAATCAACGGAATGTTTTTGGGTGGCTCTCCCATAATCACCAGATCTGCATTATTATTTTTTAGGTTATCCAATAATGCATGGCGGTTGGTAACATCTATGTAAAAAGTCATTTTTGGATATTCTTTTTTAAATTTTGATAGCAGCCGACTTACAAATGAGTTTGCTGTTGTGGCAACTGCGATTTGAAGGTGACCAGAATCTGGGTTTAAACTTTGATCGATTTCCAGTTTTGAATTTTCTACAACATTAATGGCTCGTACTGCAGTTTCATAAATCTTATTACCAATAAAGGTAGGAGTAATTTTTTTTCCATTAATATTAAATAGTTTTGCTCCAATATTTTTCTGTAATTGTTGTACCTGCATGTATACTGCAGGTTGTGTAATATGAAGTTCTTTGCTTGCGCTGGTGAATCCTCCCAGTCTAACAACTGCTTCAAAACTATAGAGCTGTTTTAAGGTGTAATTAATCATAATATAATATTATTATTTTATAAATAAATATTATTTTACATTATTTATTATAACTTCTATAATTAAGTTTTTTTAATCAACGCTCATTGGAGGGCACGATTATGGCTAAGAAAGGTTACGATGCTGGTGTGAAAGAATATCGCGATACCTATTGGATGCCAGAATATCAACCGAAAGATACGGATATTCTAGCTTGCTTTAAAATAACACCACAGCCTGGTGTACCAAGAGAAGAGGTTGCTGCAGCTGTAGCGGCTGAGTCTTCAACAGGTACATGGACGACGGTCTGGACTGATCTATTAACTGATCTCGATTACTATAAGGGTCGTGCCTACCGTATCGAGGATGTTCCAGGATCTGATGACGAAATATACGCATTCATTGCATACCCGATTGATTTGTTTGAAGAAGGTTCGATCGTTAATGTTCTTACCTCTCTGGTTGGTAATGTTTTTGGTTTTAAGGCACTAAGAGCTCTTAGACTTGAAGATATTCGTTTCCCGATTGCATACGTAATGACTTGCGGTGGACCGCCAAATGGTATCCAGGTTGAAAGAGACAAAATGAACAAATATGGCCGCCCATTGTTGGGTTGCACAATTAAACCTAAGTTGGGTCTTTCTGCTAAAAACTATGGCCGTGCCTGTTACGAAGGTCTTCGAGGTGGTCTTGACTTTACAAAGGATGACGAAAACGTTAATTCACAACCTTTTATGCGTTGGAGAGATCGTTTCACTTTTGTTCAAGATGCCATTGAAAAAGCTGAAAAAGAGACTGGAGAGCGCAAAGGTCACTACATGAATGTTACTGCAGCAACCCCTGAGGAAATGTATAAGCGTGCCGAATATGCAAAAGAGCTTGGCACGCCAATTATTATGCATGATTTCTTTACCGCAGGTTTTACGGCTAATACAGGTCTTGCGAACTGGTGTCGTGACAACGGTTTATTACTTCATATCCACCGTGCCATGCACGCAGTTGTTGATAGAAACCCACACCACGGTATTCATTTCCGTGTATTAGCTAAATGTTTACGTCTTTCTGGAGGTGATCACATGCATTCAGGTACTGTTGTGGGAAAACTTGAAGGTGATAGAGATTCAACACTAGGTTGGATTGACTGTATGCGTGACAGGTTCATTAAAGAGGACCGCTCGAGAGGTATCTTCTTTGATCAAGACTTTGGTTCGATGCCAGGTATGTTCCCCGTTGCCTCTGGAGGAATCCATGTATGGCATATGCCAGCACTAGTTAACATTTTTGGTGATGACTCAGTATTACAGTTTGGTGGTGGTACCCTTGGTCACCCTTGGGGTAACGCTGCAGGTGCGGCTGCAAACCGTGTTGCGGTTGAGGCATGTGTTGAGGCACGTAATGCAGGTCGTGAATTAGAGAAAGAGTCAAAGGATATTCTTACAAGTGCAGCGAAACATTCACCTGAACTTAAAGTAGCAATGGAAACTTGGAAAGAAATCAAGTTCGAGTTTGATACAGTTGATAAGCTAGACATTCAACATAAATAATATAAATTCATCGGGAAAGAATTACTTTCCTGAGAAACTAATATAAGGAAAGTATTATGAGCGCAATTCAAGATTACCCCTCTCGTTTAACAGATAACGCGAGTAGAAAATTTGAAACATTTTCGTACCTGCCTGCAATGACTGATAAGCAAATTCGCGAGCAAGTGCAGTACATTGTAAATCAAGGATATAATCCCGGCATAGAACACACTGAGGTAGAAAATGCAATGCAAAATTACTGGTATATGTGGAAACTGCCGATGTTTGGTGAGACAGATGTTGATACAATTCTTGCAGAATGCAAAGCTTGTCACGATGCAAATCCAGATAACCATGTTCGTTTAATTGGTTATGATAACTATGCGCAATCACAAGGTGCATCAATGGTTATTTACAGGGGTAAAGGTTTTAAATAATCAAGTACAATCAACTTAGCTTGATTGGATAAACCCTTGTCTGAGTGCAGGGGTTTTTTTTCAAAGGGGAAATATATGGGTAAATTAGATCAATACAAAATCGCAAAAGAACCTTTTTATCAGTCTCAAGCTGATGAAGTTGATATGTATAAAGCAGCTTATACGAATCGTATGCCAGTGATGTTAAAAGGCCCGACTGGCTGTGGTAAGTCTCGATTTGTTGAATATATGGCATACAAATTAGGTAAGCCGTTAATTACGGTTGCTTGTAATGAAGATATGTCTGCCAGCGACTTAGTTGGTCGCTTCTTGCTTGATAAAGAGGGAACAATTTGGAAAGATGGTCCTCTAGCAATGGCTGCTCGTTACGGTGGCATTTGTTATTTAGATGAAGTGGTTGAAGCCAGACAAGATACTACAGTTGTCATTCATCCATTAACGGATTATCGTCGTACATTGCCACTTGATAAAAAAGGTGAGTTAGTTGAAGCTCATTCCGATTTTCAATTGGTTATTTCATATAACCCTGGCTATCAAAACTTGATGAAAGATTTAAAACAGTCAACAAAACAGAGATTTTGTGGTTTTAACTTCCAATATCCCGATGAAAAAACTGAAGCTCATATTGTTTCTAAAGAGTCTGGGATAGATGAAAAGACTGCATTGAAATTGGTACAAATTGCTCAAAGAGCAAGAAATCTGGTTGGCCATGGTTTAGATGAAGGTATATCAACTCGTTTATGTGTATATGCAGGGCAATTAATTGCTGATAAGGTTGAAAAAAAATCAGCATGTAAAATTGCAATGGTTAATCCAATAACTGATGATTTAGATATTGTTGATACTCTATATGCTGCGATCGATACTTTTTTTGAGTAAAAAACTGAATTATGAGTGCCATACAACTCTCAGATTTTGAACACAAGTTCACCAATCCTTCTGATGTTCTTCATGATGCCTTAACAGGGAGTTTTATTGAAGCATCAAAAGTGATGACTCCTAATGGATTAAAAGTTTATCTTGATGGTGCAGGTGCTCTCAACAGTATGGGGAAGGGTGAAGATATGGTGATTTCCTTTTTAGAGGAAACACCTATGGTAGTTAAAGAGGTAGGTGAGTCAATAATAGGTGAAATTGTATTATCGACCATGAAAATGTCCTCACAAACCTCTGCATCTGTTTTGGCATTAATGCTCTCTAGTCTTCCGACTGTTGCAAAGCGCATGAGTGATCTTGATCTTATGAAGAGCTATTTACGCTTGTTGGAGCGAATGATTTCCCTAGCGCCTCGTGGTATGCGTCCAATGCTCAGTCATATTGACCAGTTAACCAGTAAATTAACACTGGGTGGTTTGAGACGATGGGTGCTTTATGGCGCAGAAACCTTTAATCGTGATTTTAAAGCGCAGATCGCATACTTCGAATTAAGTAGTGCAGAATCCATGCAAATTCTTGAGCAAGAAAGACGAGGCACACTTTTTATTGATAACCAAAGAAAATTGCAGTTTTACCTCAGAGCCTTTTACAACCGTGATTTTTTTCTTCGTCCAACATCAGGAGATTACGAAACCAGAAAAGGATTAAGGCCTTATATCGAATATGGCATTATGCATATACCAGATGCCTATGATGATTATATTCATGCCTCTGGTAAAGTTGTTGCAGGTGTTGACTGCTATCGAGCTGTTTGTGCTCATGCAGCCGCACACATTATTCAAACAACTTCTGCCTTTAAGGGAGATGACTTAAATCCTTTACAAGTCGCATGTATTTCATTAATTGAAGACCTGAGGGTTGAGCTCAATACAATTAAAAAGTTTCCAGGGATGAAAAAAATTTGGATTGCTTTACACCCTGATGATGAAGATTTAAAAGACTACAACCCATTTATTACTGATCTTGTAGATTTTTCAAGAGCCACACTTGATCCGAGTTACCAAGCAAAACAAAAATTTAATAAAGACTTTCTTAAAAAGTTTAGAAAAAAAATGGCGAAAAAAGGTGAATTCTCAGATATGAGTTACGATTTAGGCTTGAGTTACTATGAAATCATTAAATCAGAGACAGATGTAAAAATTAGCGCTTCAGCTCTAGTAGCAACTCCAATCCAATACAGAGATGACAATCGCTATATATGGGAATATGAAGAGCTAGATTGGCTATCTGAAGGAAACGACTATGTGCCTGTCAGTCAAAGGCAAGTTCGCCGTAATGTTAATATCATGGAGATGTGGAACGAACTGGACGTTGAAACAGCTGGCGATGATGCACAAGAGATTTGGACACTTGATTCTGAATACTTTCCTGATGAACTTGATGGAGTGAGTTTGAATGAACTTGAGGGTAAAGAGCCTACCAGTGAACCTTTTCATTACAATGAATGGGATTATCAACTGCAACTTTATAGACCAAACTGGGTAACTTTGTATGAGAGGCGGGTACGTAAAGGTGACCCGGAGGTGATTAACAAGATTTTGAAAACCTATAAACCGGTTGCTAATCAACTAAAAAATGCAATTGATCAACTTCAGCCTCAGGGTTTGGTTAAGCTGAAGAAGCAGCAAGAGGGTAGTGAGCTTGATATTGATGAGTGTGTTACTGCGATTGCTGACATTAGAATTGGAACGACTCCTTCAGACAGGATATATGTTAAAAAAATTCAGCATACCAGAGATGTTGCAGTTAACCTTTTGATGGATTTGTCTGAATCTACCAACGATATGGTTGTCGGCAGTGAACGTAGCATTTTGGAGTTGATGCAAGAAGCTACTTCATTGCTTTCTTGGGCAATCAATAAGATTGGTGATAATTTAACGATTTCGGGTTTTGCATCAGACTCAAGGCATGATGTTCAGTATTATCGATTCAAGCCATTTCATCATGGTTTTAATGACGAAGTAAAAGCACGTTTGGCAGGTATCAGAGGTGGTTTGTCAACACGAATGGGAACAGCAATGCGACATGCAGGTGTTGATTTGTTGACACAGTCTTCCGCCAAAAAGATACTCTTAGTTCTGACAGACGGAGAACCAGCCGATATCGATGTAGATGATCCACAACACTTGCGCATGGATGCAAAAAAAGCTGTAGAAGAATTAAGAGCTCAAGGGATTGTGACATTTTGCATCAGCCTTGACCCTTATGCAGATGAATACGTAGCAAGAATTTTTGGTAAAAATCGTTTTATGGTGATTGATGATGTTAAAAAATTGCCTGAGCGATTACCTCAATTATTTATCTCATTAACTAAGTAGTTTTGTGGATAAAGATGATAAATTAGTAGAGTTTGATCCAAAATATCCTCATACTTTGCCGGAAGATTGGAAAAATAAACTGGCTCCTACGATTTATGAGGTTTTAGCCACATCAAATACACTCAAAAAAATGTATGCTGAACAAGTAAAAGACATCGAAAAAGGTGTTATTACTGTCGAGTTAGGTGAAGAGAACTTACGTAATATTGCGACCAATTATCAAACCATCAAGGCCCTACTTTTTCAGCCAAGATAAACTCATCGAATTATCAATTGAGTAAGTAATAGACAAAACTTACTAATCCAAATAATACTACTTGGTGCGTTAAATAAATAATTAATGCATGTTTGCCCATTACTTCTAACCAATGTATTCGAAATGTAAATGCCATTCGATAAAAAGGATGATGTCCTAGATAAATACCTATAAAGACAAAGGATAGCCATGGAAATAGGGGGTAATAATCGATACTCCTAAGTGGTAAGTATGGCTCAAAAATATTTGAAATAATACTTAAATTTGGTTGATCAAAGATCCAGCCAATTAGAATTAATGTAGCAATGAGGAGTGAAGTTTTTGGTAGGTTTATAAAGGCTATTGCTATTAAAGATGAAACCCAAATTAAATGAAGAATGCCAAAATATACCCATCCATCAGGAAACATTACATAAGTTCCAGTAGAAACCAATAAAGCTGCAATGCCTAAATAAATTAAACGCTTAAGAAACTTTCTAAGGTTAAGTTGCTTACTATGGGCAATAACTAAACTTATTCCAACAGCGCTCAAGAAAAGAAAAACAATTAAACAACGCCATGTTATTCCAGCCCAATGAGTAAATAAAGGGACTTCAGTAAAGCCAAATGAATTGAGGTCATAAATAAAGTGAAATGCAATCATCATAATGATTGCCAAACCTCGCATTAAATCCAGAGCTGAGTCTCTTAAATTATGCATAGCGAAATAATAAGGTTACTTAAATACCTGAGAAACAAAAGCCTTATCAATTATTATTAAAGAGTTATCAAGAAGTTCGAGACATTTTGGCACAGCTAGAAAGACCGCTCCTAAGCACACAGCGATTGCAACTGGCTTACCTGGTAGGTTAATGATTAAGCTGTTTCCTCTAGTACCAGCAATTTGACGAGATAGGATAGCAGTCGGTACAGTGCGAAGTGACACTATTCTCATCTGCTCAGCAAAACCGTCAAAGATCCTCTCACAAACTGATTGCGTCGCTTCAGGGGTTACATCTCTAGTAGTTGGACCGGTACCGCCTGTAGTCAAGATTAGATTGCATCCAAGAGTGTCGCTCATTTCTATAAGGGTTTTTTCGATAACAGGTTGCTCATCTTCAATAATTCTTGAAACCACCTCATATGGGCTTGTTACTGCCTTTGAAATCCACTCTTGCATAGCAGGACCACTTATATCTTCATAAACACCACGAGAAGCTCTATCTGAAATAGTAAGGAATCCAATTTTGATAGTATTTTGGCTCATATAACCCTTTAACCTCCAGTCACAGGAGGAAAAAATGCAACTTCATCAGTTTCACAAACTTTAGTGTTTTCATTGGCCATTTCATGATTGACTGCACACATGATATTATCAGGAAAGTATTGTGCTCCATATTTCTCAATCAGTTGATTTTTTATCGATGAAATAGACACTGGCGATACAACATTGATTTCGTCATGAGCAGTGTTCAAATTTTCTTTTAGTGAAGCAAAGTAGAGAATTTTCATCCACCAATCTCCACCATTTGTCGGTTACTGATATTATCAATATCAGAGCTAAAGAAATGCTTCTCTGGTTTTTTTGTAATAGCTTTAATAATCAAATTCTTGATTTCTTCGTCATTCATTTTTGAGCGAACAGCATCACGAAGAGAGACAGAATCTTTCTGTCCAAGACAAAGAATTAAGTCTCCTTTGGCTGTCAATCTGACGCGGTTGCAGCTAGCACAAAAATGATTAGAAACTGCCGAAATTGTTGCAATACTTGTATTTGTTCCTTCAATCAGCATGGATTTTGCAGGACCGTCTGTTTGTTTAGAATCCTTGGCAATAAGCTTGTTACCATACTTTTTATAAACTCTTTCAAGGATTTCTTTTTCACTATAGTGTCTATCAAGGGCTTCAATGCCAGCAAGTCCTATAGGCATGGTTTCTATGAAACGAATATCTAGTCCTCGATCAATTGCAAAATCAATCATTGATTCAATTTCTTCATCATTGACACCTTTCATGACTACCATATTAAGTTTAATTGGATTCATTTCAGCAGCTATTGCTGCATCGATGCCTTTGATAACTCTCGCTAAGTCACCATCTCGAGTAATCTCTTTAAAGCGCTCAGGAATAAGAGAGTCGATTGAAATGTTAACCCTATTAATACCATGACTTTTTAATTTCTCAGCAAATGATGAAAGAAGGTGGGCATTGGTTGAAAGAGGTATGTCAGTCAAGCCCGGAATATCTCCTAACATTTTCGTCAAGTCAAGAATATCTTTACGGAGCAGAGGCTCGCCACCTGTGAGTCGAACTTTTGTTACCCCTAGTTCGGCAAATAGGCCGACAATTCTGACAATTTCTTCAAAAGCAAGAACTTCAGACCGCGTAGTGTGTGTTTGATGATCTTCATCTCGACAGTAATGACATCGATAGTTACAATGGTCCGTTACTGAGACTCGTAAATAAGTAATATGACGGTTAAAGGGGTCAATTATTTGATTCATGATTCCAGTTTCCAATGGCCTGACTTACCACCTTTCTTTTCTAATAATTGAACGCTATCTATTTTCATAAATCGATCAACTGCTTTACACATATCATAAATAGTTAGAGCTGAAACGCTTACTGCAGTTAATGCTTCCATTTCAACTCCTGTTTTACCATTAAGTTTTGCTGTAGCTATGATTTCAATACAGGATTTCTCTTGGTTAGGAGTTAGTTCAATGCTAACTTTTGAAAGCATCAAGGGGTGGCAAAGTGGGATTAACTCTGAACATTTTTTAGCAGCCTGAATACCAGCGACTCTTGCAACAGCAAGAACATCACCCTTTTTGTGAGAACCAGAAGCAATCAATTCCAGTGTTTCTGGCTTCATCAGGACGACCGCACCAGCTTTAGCTTCACGAGCAGTGTTATTTTTATCCGAAACATCAACCATTTGAGCGTCACCTTTTTCGTTAATGTGGGTTAATTTACTCATCGTGTTAGCTCACTCAAAGGATAGTAATTGAGTAACTCACCTAGTTCAACAGTTTTGTTTTCTGGAATTTCAACTAGGCCGTCAGCCCAAACAATGGAACTCATAACATCAGAGCCTTGTTTAGGATAAAGGTTAGCAACTGGTGTACTTTTTGAGTGATCAATACGTGCTCGCGCATACTCACGTCTTGGCTTGGCACGTTTGCATTCAAAATTTGCTTTCACTTTTATTATTTTAGATTGATAGTTATTGTTACCCTGCATTTTTTTTATGAATGGCAAAGAAAATATACAAAAGGTTACAAAGCTGGAAACTGGGTTGCCAGGTAATCCAATGAAGGGAGTTTGTTTGACTTTTCCATAGGCCAAGGGTTTACCTGGTTTCATACGAATTTTCCATAGATTTATCTCTCCAAGGCTTTCCACAGCGGGTTTAACGTGATCTTCTTCTCCAACAGAGACGCCAC
>JAOMEO010000011.1 GCA_028345955.1 Candidatus Thioglobus sp. | reverse complement strand
ACACTGAAGGTCATAATATTCACAAGGTTTTCGATAAGATTTCTCTTACAGAGGTCAATTAGTCGAATTCTATAGAGAATACAAGCACTTCCTTTAAATTGATTAATCCTAGCGTATAATTTTTCTTTGAAGTTGGTCGGATAGTCGCTGAATGCAAATGCATTAAGAGGAAAGTCCGGGCTCCATAGAGTGAAGTGCTAGTTAACGGCTAGGCGCAGTGATGCGACGGAAAGTGCAACAGAAAGAATACCGCCTATCTGATAGGTAAGGGTGCAATGGTGCGGTAAGAGCGCACCGCACACTTAGCAATAAGTGTGGCAAGGTAAACCCCACTTGGAGCAAGCTCAAATAGGAAGGCTTATGCGTGACTCGCGCTGTCTTCGGGTAGAGTGCTAAAGATAGTTGGTGACAATTATCTTAGATGAATGACTATCATGACTTAGGTCAAACAGAACCCGGCTTACAGGCCAACTTCAATTTTTTTCTAATCATTTTGAAAAGAATATTGCTTAAGGTTATACTGTGCCTTTATTAAGGGTATTCATAAAGTAATATGAGTTATTTTTATTTAGCATTAGCAATTGCAGCCGAAGTTGCTGGTACAAGTCTTCTTAAGGTCACAGAAGAGTTTACAAAACTCATACCCACAACTTTTCTTGTGATTTTCTATCTTATTTCATTCTGGCTAATGACACTTGCTTTAAGGGACTTGCCTCTTGGTATAGTGTATGCTGTCTGGTCAGGACTTGGAATTGTTTTGGTTGCTATTATTGGTACATTTGTTTACAAAGAGGTACCAGACCTTGCTTCTATAATTGGTATGGCTTTAATTATTTCAGGCGTTGTTGTGATGCACTTATTTTCTAAATCTATTCAACACTAAATAGTTATTAATTATGACGATTAATTCAACAAAATATCGAATCCCAAAGAATTTATCTAACAATATTGCCAGATCTTCTGTTGGTTTAATTGTACTCAACACTGATTTCACTTTTGAACGTGATTTTGTGCGTCTTTACAATGAACATCAGCCAGAATTTGACTTTTATTTTAATAGAATTCATTTTGCTAACCCGATGACGCCGGATTCCTTGGCAGCTATGGAAGGCGATTTGACTCAAGTTTCCAATGAAATTTTGCCTGGTTATGATCTTGATTTAGTTGTTTTTAATTGCACCTCTTCTTCTTCCATTTTAGGCGATGAAGCTGTCAAGTTAGCCATCCAAAAGAGTAAGCCAAGCGCAAAAGTTCTCACTACATCTCAGGCTGTGGTTGGAGATATTATGCTTAAAGGTATTAATAAGATTAGTGTATTAACACCGTACAACAATGACGTGTCAACTTTATTGGGTGATTATTTGCAGCGACAAGGTTTGGAAATTCTATCTGCAATGCATATGGATATGGATGATGATAGAGATGTTGCTATGGTGATTCCTGGTGACATTATTTCTGCTGCAAAGTTAGCCATTGATGATAAGGCTGATGCTTTATTTATTTCTTGCACAGCACTAAGATCTACAGAAATTATTCCTGAAATCGAAAGGGCTATTGGGAAACCGGTCTTTACCTCCAATCAGTCTACTTTTGAACAAATCTTACATATACTGAATAACAGAATTAATTAAAGGTTTAATGGGATAAAACAGTATTTATATTGTTGATTATTCTGAAAAACTCGCATTTTTATCGCTTTCATGAGATAATCTTCTCATGTATAAACTTGATGAAAGAGACATTCAAATACTTTCTATTCTTCAAGAAGAAGGTAGAATTACAAAAACTGCCCTAGCTGATAGACTTAACTTGTCACTTACACCTTCTTGGGATAGACTTCAAAGGCTAGAAGAAGAAGGCATTATTGAGAGTTACGGTGCAAGATTGTCTTCACCATTTCTAAAAAATTTTCATCTAGTGATTACTGAGGTTGAATTGGAAAGCCACAAAGAGGGTCAATTTAATCGTTTTGAAGATGCCATCCTAGGTTTCGATGAAGTGCTTTCATGTTGGTCAGTGGGTGGAGGTCTAGATTATATTTTGAAAATTCTTGTCAAAGATGTTTCAGACTATCAAGATTTTTTAAAAAGAGTTTTAAAGGCCGATATTGGGCTCAGACGTTACTTTAGTTATGCAGTTCTTGATAAAATTAAAGATACAGAAGTTGTGCCGGATAGTTTAATTCGCAGATCTGGAGTTGTTAAATAGATTTCTTGTAACACCTTTTCGTTCAGGGTGTCAGTTAACAACCTCTGCAATCACATTAAGATTGTCACCAATATTAATTATTGAAGGTGCATGTTTGACAATGACCATTCCATCTCTATTGGCGTAGTATTCATGTGGTGTTGTCGACGTTCTGTCGATGTTATGAATCTTTGCGAGGAGGTCACCTTTATTTACCATGTCACCCAGTTCAACTGATGGTTCTACTAATCCTCGATGTTCGCAACAGACAAATGACCGTTCATCAGGCATATTTAGTGACACAGTTGGCGTTGGAGAAGGGTTAAGTTTGCCTTCCATGATGCCTGTATGAACGAGAAAATTATTGACCCCTCGTTTTGCTATTTCTACTGTTTTTGGGGAGCTTGTTCCACCTCCACCAAGCTCAGTTGTAACGAATATTTTCCCCATCGATTCAACTTGAGAGTCGTACATACCACCAGAATCAAGTTCTAGCATTTTTAGTAGATATGGCGCACCAAATGCCTTAGCAGCTGACTCACAAGCTTTTTCTTGGTCTTTGTCATCCAAAACATGAGACGCTGCAAAGGGTAGACAATCTAGCGTTTTTCCGCCAGAATGGATGTCTAACACGTATTGGGACATTGGTAATAGAGTTCGAGAAAAATAGTCAGCAATAATTTGTGTTACTGTGCCATCTGGCTTGCCAGGAAAGGTACGATTTAAATTAATATTGTCGATCGGCGAGACTCGATCGCCAGATTGAAATGCTGGGTAATTCATTGCAGGAACAATAATTACACGACCCTGAATGTCATCAATATTTGAACGTGCGCAAAAGTTAAATAAAGCGATTGGGCCTTCATATTCATCTCCGTGATTAGCTCCAGTCAATATAGCTGAAGGTCCGTTACCATTTTTGAATTGAGTAATTGGAATCATTACTGCTCCCCAGGCAGATTTATTGCTCGAGTAAGGGACCTTCAAAAAGCCATGTTGAATGCCATCCTTATCAAAGTTTATTGAAGTGTTAATTGGGTTATCTCTCATAATATTACTATTTAACCAATAATTTTCTAGGAACCTTGGACAAGCATTCTCCATTATTCTTTCCAACCCGAATGCTTTCAGTCATTTCAAAGCCCCAGTTATCAAACCAGATAGCTGGCATAAAATGAAATGTCATATTTTCCTGGAGAATGGTTTGATCATTTCCACGAAGACTCATTGTACGCTCACCCCAGTCAGGTGGGTAGCTGAGTCCAATGGGATAGCCACAGCGGTTATTTTTTTCATAACCGTATTTTTTCAGAGTTGCTGTAAAGTTATCAGAGATTTCAGCACATGTATTGCCAGGTTTAAACATTGAAATAGCATTTTCAATACATTCAGAAATCACCTTTTCAATGTCGAGGTATTGTTGCGGAGGGTTGCCCAAAAATAAAGTCCTTGAACAAGGGCAATGATATCTTGCGTAAGCGCCAGCCAATTCCAAAAACATGCCTTCATCATTATTCAATTGTTGATCATTCCAGGTCATGTGACAAGCTGCCGCTTCTTCACCAGCACCAATAAGAGGTACGAACGATGTGTAGTCGCCATAATGGCCTTGATGGCCTTGGACGCCTGCATGCATTATTTCAGCAACCAAATCATTTTTCCTCATCCCAGGTTTAGCGACTTTCATGACTCGCTCGTAGACACCCTCTATGACTTTTCCTGCACGCTTCATATAGGTAATTTCAGTATCTGACTTAACAGCTCTTTGCCAGTTCACTAGACCAGTTTGATCACTAAAAATTGCATCCGGAAGACTACTATATAAAGATTCAGCTGCTCGAGCTGAAAAATAATAATTATCTTTTTCTAAGCCAATTCTTTTTTTGTTTAATCCCTTGTCTTTTAATATAGTTGCTAGAAACTCCATTGGGTGACGCTCAGTACTCATCACATAATCGTCTGGATAGGGAACGATGTCATCTAGATCAAGGTCTGTAGTTAGTTCAGCACCTTTAGTATCAATGCCTCTGCCATACCAAAAAAGTAGGCCATCAGTACTAATTATGACACATTGGTGCACATAGAATGACCAACCATCATAACCGGTCAGCCAGCACATATTGGCGGGATCATAAACAATCAACAGGTCGACACCTTCAGACTCCATAGCGACTCTAGTTTTTCTTTGTCTTTCTAGGTATTCAGACTTGTCAAACCTTCTCCTGCTTTGCTTCATAGTCATTAATTTGAATTCAAAAATGAGAAACTCATTATGTCTCAACTTATTAACTTATGCAACCAAAAAAATATTAAAATTATTTTTTTTTATTCTTTCTCACTGTAATATTGCGCCTGTTAGTAATTTAAGAAAAACTTCTAAAAAAGTATGCTTTGGAAAAAATATCATTCAGAGGTCTCAAAACATGAGGATTCTGAAATCATTAAGTCGAATGCTATCCTTGTAGCTGCTATTAGTATTTTTGCATTAGGATTTCCTGCAGCAGAATATTTGTTGGATGATTGGGACGTTGTGACTGTTATAACTGTTAGAAATGTATTTGCATTTATCTTATTATTTTTTATTTGGATTGTTCTTGAAGGAAGTACCGTTGTAAGATCTGCAAATTGGATTAAGGGATTCTGGATTGGTGGAATAGGGTTTGGGATAGGCTCTTTTTTGTTGCTTTTTGTGCAATCATTAACAACACCCGTAATCGCTGCACTTGCGGCAGCTACGATGCCATTGGCAGCAGTGACTTTGGAAATCATCTTTGATGGTCGGAAAATGACTCAATTGTTTTTGATAGGAATTATTTTAGTTTTATTTGGTGGCTTTGTGGCAACAGGGGCAACTTTTGACAGTATTAGTTTTGGCCTTCGTTTAGGAGCATTGCTTGTGTTTATACCTGCAGCAATATTTGCTTGGGGGTCGCGTGCAACAGTAAAAAATCTTCCAGGAATGACCTCTCTTGGACAAACGACTATAACAACTTTTGGAATGGCAGTCTTTACCCTTGTTTTATATGTTATTTGTAATTTTTTATTACAAATAATTGGACCATATCCTGAAATTACGATAAAACATTTAGGTCTAGTACTTATCTATGCGTGGCTTGGATTCGCAATATCGCAAATTTTCTGGATAAGGGGTGTAAGAGGGCTTGGAATTGGTATAGCTTCATTTCATTTAAATGCCTTACCATTTTATGTGATGCTTTTTCTTTTTTTGCTTGGTGAAAGCTGGAATTGGCAACAAGCAATTGGCGCGGTAATAGTAACTACAGGAGTAATTCTCTCGCAAATTAAATCGGTTAAATTATCTTTCTAAGTGGTTTTTCTCAATATAAAAAGAATCAATTCAAAGATTGTATTAAACAATCCAAAAATTTACCTCCAATTTGTAACTGTTCAAGACTGATAAATTCATTAGCCTTATGTGCTTGGTCGATATTACCAGGTCCGCAGACTAAAGTAGGGATACCAAGACGTTTTTGAAACAACCCACCTTCGGTGCCAAATGCCACTTTACTATGAGCACCATTATCAAGCAATTGCTTTACATAAGAAACAAACTCTATACCCGGATCGGTTAATAAGCCTGGATAAGTTGCTAGCGTTTCAAAATCAAAACCCGTATCAGCTGAAATCGATCGCATCTCTGTTTCCAGATGTCGTGTATAGGCTTCTATTTTATCCAATAAATGCTGCGGATCTTCTTCATACAGATGGCGGATTTCAAAATCAAACTGACAGAAATTCGGCACAATATTAAGCACTGTTCCCCCTTGTACAATTCCAGTATGAAGTGTTGTGTAAGGTACTTCGTAGTCTTTATCAAAGGGTCCATTTTTTTCTTTTTCCCGCGCCAATTGTCGAATGTATACAATTAGTTCTGCTGCGTAGTCAATCGCATTAACTCCAAAAGGTGATTGCCCAGAATGACATGTATGACCTTTTACATTCACACGACGAGCGTATTTGCCTTTGTGTCCAATAACGACTTTCATACTAGTTGGCTCACCAACGATACAACAACTTGGTTTTATTGGTTGGTGTTCCATTAGATCTAATAAGCGCTGGACGCCAACACATCCGACTTCTTCGTCATAAGAAAAAGCCAAATGGATGGGTTTACTGATATTGGCAGATAACATATCTGGGACGCGGCTTAATACTGAAGCGATAAAACCTTTCATATCAGCACTGCCACGCCCATATAGCTTATCGTCAGATTCTGTCAAACAAAATGGATTAGTATTCCAGTCTTGACCAGCTACCGGCACAACATCAGTATGCCCTGATAGCATAATTCCACCAATATCTGTACGTCCAATAGTTGCATATAAGTTGGCCTTTTTGCCACTCTCGTCATACACCAAAGTCGATTGAATGCCATAATTTTTCAAATAAGATTGAATGAATTCAATTAATTCAAGGTTGGACTTATAGCTGGTGGTGTCAAACCCAACTAATGTCTTCAGCAAGTCAATTGCTTTGGCCTCAGTTTCTAAGGTTGTTTCTTTTTCTGATGCAGTACTAGATGACATACTAAAGATTTCCGGCAACACCGTAACTTGGAGCACTTCTAGGATCTATGGCACGAGTGTTGTAGTCCATCATTTGCCCTTTGAAGTCGCGCCACAGTTCTATCAGCTGATCAATAGGTTTTTCATCAGACCAATCCACTCGTAAATCCACTAATGGCCAAGGATGTTCATGTGCAACCTTAATTCCAGCCGAGTGCACAGGGCCCTCTTCACCGCCAGCATCAAGGCCAGCCTTTAAGGCCAACAATAAGCGTTCAGCCAGATGTAGGTTTGAGTTCTTAGAAAAACTATCAGTCATAGCCTGAGGCACTTCAGTATTGACCAACAGATTTCCCGCTGCAATGCAACCATCACCCATAACTACTGCATGAGTACCGAGAGTTTCTGAGCCAGTAAAGCTAGCACTTCGACCTTTTATATCGATTACAGTCAATTGCCGATAATTGATAAATTTTCGTCCCTTAGTAACCATTTGAACTGCTTGTTCGGGACTTGAATCCTTTGCAATTATATCTAGCATTGCAGTACCCAAACTTGGGTCAGTAATATTTTGAGTGCTTGCCGCTCCAACGCCTGCACGAACCCAGGGACAACGACTCGCTACGCATATGCTTGATGAGGAAATAGCAACACCAACCATGCCTGTTCTTTCACAAAACCCCGCAACAGAAAAAGTCATCACTCACCCTCCTCTTCATTCTCTTTGTTTAGTAATTAATCATCCTTTGGAATCATTGCCTCAACATCAATTTCCATCATCATCTCTGGCAATGCTAGTCCTTTAACAATTAAACCAGTAGAACATACATGAATACCTTTAAGCCAACGACCGACTACCTCATATACTTCTTCACGATAGGATCGGTCGGTGATATAGATTGTGACTTTGCAAATATGTTCTAACTTGGCACCTGACTCTTCAAGCAATGTCTTAACGCAACTCATTGCATTTTCTGCTTGTGCTGAAGCATCACCAACACCCGTCATATTGCCATCCAAGTCAAAACCTGTTTGACCTCTTAAAAATACACGGTTGCCGGCTCTCACAGCCATACAGAGATCATTATCCATCCCTTTGTCAGGATACATCTCTGAGGTGTTAAATTTTCTAATTCGTTGATGTGTCATAGATTTTTCCATTATAAGTCTATTTAGCCCTAAGTATTATCAAGGTTTGATGTGCTTTCAGGCTTTCATTGCTTTGAATCATCATATGCCAGATAATTACGTCGAATGAATATCTGGTCAGCCAGAAATTTGGCATCATGCCAGACTCCCCAGATGAAGGAGGACCCTCTTCGTGACTGCCAAGGCAATCCCAGAAAATAGATCCCGGCTTCGGCAGAAATGCCACGCTCATGTTTGGGTTTGCCTTCTTTGTCGAAGGCATCAACCTTTAACCAGCTGTAATCAACATCAAAACCGGTTGCCCATAGTATTGAAGTTATTCCAACTTCTGTAAGATTTAACTCAAGAACAGGATTAGTCACACACGGCGGGTCTGGTTCGACTTTTCGGACTTCAGGTTCCTCAGGAAAATCAAGACCATTTCTAACTACATAAGCGTCGGCTTCGTCTAGCAGCGAAAGGGTATAAGCATTTCCTCGCGCAATATTATCCGCAAGATCCGTTGCGAAATACATCACATCATTTGTGAAGGATTCTGTCCTACCAACAAGCGTTATCCCTTGCCTAGCAAGACGTCGAAAATCGACCGTATGACCGCCACGAACTCCGCTTACCGCAATGGTAACATGTTCCATACCGGGCTCCATAGTCACAGCATCCCACTTACCGAGAACACCCAGCCACCAGACAAAATCACGTCCACGATAACTTCGAGGAGGAAGGTCGTGTGGACCGACCGATAGAAAAATAGACTTACTTGCAAGTAAAAGTTCATCCGCGATTTGTGCCCCTGATGAACCTGCTCCAACTACTAGCACTGCACCTTCTGGTAATTGGTCTGGATTGCGGTAGGCGCTGGAATGTATCTGCGTGATTCCTGCATTTGCAGGAACAAGATCTGGAATCACAGGGATTTGAAAAGATCCAGTGGCGGCAACTACACTGTTGGCTTCGATCAAACCATCCGAGGTTTCCACACGAAAGCCCGGGCGGTGAACATTTCTTCGAACTTCTTTGACCTCTACACCGCAACGGATAGGCGCATTGATCATATCTGCATAAGCGACTAAATAGTCTGCAATCCTTTCTTTAGAAGGAAAAGCATCGGGATCGAAATCCGCGAACTCCATCCCTGGTAATCGATCATGCCAGGCCGGACCATTAGCTACCAGAGAATCCCATCTTTCCGAACGCCAACGTTCGGCAATCCGGCGTCGCTCAAGAACGAGGTGAGGAATCTTGAAGTTGCTCAGGTGTTCACTCATGGCTATACCTGCCTGACCTCCACCAACCACGAGTGTATCTATTTTTTCAGTCAAAATTTTTGGAGTAGTTTTTTCATACTAGGATTATATTTCAATTTCAATGAAATTTTTTATGAATACTGTGCAAGTATTGCACGGTCAATATTGTTGAAGTCTTGATAGGTTTGTATATTAGTGAAAGAGTTTTCCAGTAATTTAGTAATTTCTATTTTTTGATTGTAACCATGCTCAAGGAGTATATAACCTCTAGGATTAAGATTTTGAGGCGCATGCTTAATGATTTCTCGGATGTCGTCTAAGCCGTCTTTTCCCGATATAAGTGCCTCTATTGGCTCATGCTTAAGGTCTTTAAGGTGAGGGTCATTTTCAGCTATGTATGGTGGATTACTAATAATTAGATCAAATTTTATATTGGGTAATACTTCAAACCAGTTGCCACAATAAAAGTCAATTTTTCTGGTAGCATTTAGCCTTGCAATTATTAAAGCATCATTAGATTTATCGGTTGCACTTAGTTGCCATGAGGGACATTTATCAGCAAGGGTGATTGCAATGATGCCGCTTCCCGTTCCTAAATCTAGAGCATGTATTTTTTGGTTTGGCTCAAACAATTCAACTGCAATATCGATTAAAAGTTCAGTTTCAGGTCTTGGAATTAAGGTTGCGGGAGACACTTTGAAGTTAAGATGATAAAAACCCTGTGATCCGCTTAAATAAGCAAAAGGCTTTCCTTGCTGTCTCTGCTGAATAAGCTCATCAAGCCTTTTCAGTTCTTTGTTGGTAAGCTCGTAATTTGAGTAAGTGTAAAGTTGCTCTTTTTTTTGACCAAGCACCAAGGTCAATAGTTGAGTAATATCAATTAAATCTTCACTAAGAAAATCATTAATCGTTTTTCTCCCAGGCATGGAGTAACTTTAGTTTGTTTGAGGTTCTAGAGTTGCTTCAGAGTTAGTCACAGTTTGGGCGGTCATTTGTCTCGAATCAATTAAGTTTTTAAGGGCAACAATCAAACCCAAACCGATAAAAGCACCTGGTGGTAATAATGCGATTAGTGTTCCTTGGTATTGATCAAAAAAAGTCACTTTCAGGCTAGAACCCAGATCGCCAAAAATCAGATCTGCTTGATCAAATAGTGTTCCACTTCCAAGAATTTCTCGCATCGCTCCTAGTAATACTAGTACTATTGAAAAGCCAATACCCATCATCAATCCATCAATAACAGATTTATCCCAAGTATTCTTTGAAGCGAAAGCCTCAGCACGTGCCAATATTGCACAGTTGGTGACGATAAGAGGAACAAAAATACCGAGTATTAAGTACATGTCATAAAAAAATGACTGCATAATAAGGTCAACTACCGTCACAAAAGAAGCTATCAATAAAACAAATATTGGAATTCTCACTTCTTTTCGGATGTGGTTACGAAATAATGAAACGCTAAAGTTAGAAGCAACCAAAACAAATGTTGTTGCTATGCCTAAGCTGATTGCGTTAGCCACATTGTTAGTAACTGCTAGAAGTGGACACAGGCCCAACAAAGCAACTAATGCTTGGTTATTGTTCCAAAGGCCGTTTCTAGTAATTTTTATGTATTCTTGCATAAGGTCGCTATTATATCAACAAGCTGGTTTTACTATGGCTTGAAATTATCAGGTGTTAGAGAATCTTTAATTTTTTTGATATCTATGGGATGATAATGTTAATTTTTGTGAAATAGCGTTATGCTAAATTTAGTATTATTCCAGCCAGAGATACCTAGCAATACAGGCAATCTCATTCGTTTATCAGCAAATATGGGTGCCAATCTTCACCTTATCAAGCCGTATGGATTTGAGATGAATGATAAGCGCCTTAGACGTGCTGGACTTGATTATAAAGATTTAGCAAGTGTTTATGAATATGATAATTTTGATGATTATTTAGACAAAGCTAATCCATCTAAAATTTATGTAGTCAGCTCTAAAGTGAGTAAGAGCTATACTGACATAAAATATCATAACAATGATTCATTTCTATTTGGCTCTGAAACAAAAGGACTTCCGAAGGAAATATTTGATGAATATGAAGGGATTACGGTTCCTATGCAGGATGGCTCAAGAAGTCTAAATCTATCAAACTGTGTATCAATTGTCGCTTATGAAGCATGGCGACAGCTTGACTTTGCTATTTAAGCTTGATTAATTGATAAGCATTATTAAAGTCTTTAATGGAGGCCTCTTTTTTTCCAGAAAGTTGGACCTTCTTTAGATTTATTACACCACTAGAAGTAGCAACATAGCATACGTCTTTGCCATATTTAATAATCTCACCTGGAGAGTTAGTGGTTTGTCTTTTCACAACCTCTGCTTCTATAATTCTAAGTACTCTGTTTTTAAATTGTTTAGCCAATGCATTGGTATAAGCGATAGGACGAGGGTTAAACGCTCGAATCACACGACTAATTTGTTCAGCACTTTGATGCCAATCTATTTGTGCTTCATCTTTTGTTACTTTTTCAGCATAAGTCGCGTCATTTTTTTGTTGTGGTCTGGCTTTCAATGTAGGCAACATATTTAAGGTTTTAAGAATGGCATTGGCGCCTATGTTTGATAAAGTGTCATGGAGAGTTTGTGCTGTTTCATGATTAGAGATTGTGCACTTTTTTTCAAGCAAGATGTCTCCTGTATCGAGTCCTTCATTCATTTTCATAATCGAAATCCCAGTTTCCCTATCACCTTCTAGAATAGCTCTCTCTATAGGAGCAGCGCCTCTCCAACGTGGCAGAAGGGAAGCGTGAATGTTAAGGCATCCAAGCTTAGGAATTTGTAATACAGATTTGGGCAGGATTTGTCCATAAGCGACCACCACCATGACGTCGGGATTTAATAAAGTAAGTCGTTTTTGGTTTTTCTTGTCCTTTAAATCTTCTGGTTGAATAACTAACAGATTATTCTCTTCAGCATAAATCTTTACCGGACAAACAGTTATTATCTTACCCCTACCTTTAGGTCTATCTGGTTGACAATAAACTGCGACAACTTCGTGTTCTGACTTATTTAGAACGGAGAGAGATTTAACGGCAAATTTTGGTGTTCCAGCAAAAACAATGCGCATTATTTAATCGATTTACGAGCAGCTTTGATAGCTAGTGAAACTTGCTTTGGTGAAGTGCCACCCAAATGATTTCGTGCATTAAGTGATCCCTCTAGCGAGATAGCATCAAAAATATCACTCTCAATTGAAGAATTAAATACTTTCAATTCTTTTAAGCTTAATTCACTTAAATCCTTGTTTTCATTGATTCCATAAGAGACCACTTTGCCAACAATTTCATGGGCGTCTCTGAATGTTATTCCTTTTTTGACAAGATAGTCCGCCAAATCTGTAGCCGTGGTATAACCTTTTAGAGCAGACTGATACATATTTTCCTTTTTTGCTTGAATGGTTGGGACCATGTCAGCAAAAACACGAAGACATGCATGTAGAGTTTCAACAGTATCAAATAGTGGCTCTTTATCTTCTTGGTTGTCCTTGTTATAGGCTAAAGGTTGACCCTTCATTAATGTCAGTAAAGCAACCAGATTACCATTAACTCTGCCGGCTTTGCCACGAACCAATTCAGGGACATCTGGGTTTTTCTTTTGTGGCATGATTGATGAGCCTGTACAAAAACTATCTGGAAGGGAGATAAAGTCAAATTGTGCACTTGACCACTGGATAAGCTCTTCAGAAAATCGCGAGAGGTGCATCATGATTAGGCTCGCATTAGCAGTAAACTCAATGGCAAAATCACGGTCACTAACTGCATCAATTGAATTTAGGCAAATTCGGTCAAAACCTAAAATTTCAGCGGTTCGTTCACGATTGATTGGGTAACTTGTACCCGCAAGAGCGGCGCTTCCTAATGGCATTGTGTTGATACGTTTATATCCATCTTGAAGTCGTTCATGGTCGCGTTTAAACATTTCAAAGTAAGCCAATAAGTGGTGACCGAAACTAACAGGCTGTGCAGCCTGCAGGTGTGTAAAGCCAGGCATGATGGTTTCCTTTTCTTGATCTGAAAGATCAAGTAGAGCATTCAGTAATCGTTCAATTTCAGTGGTAATGTTGTGAACTTGGTCACGAAGATAGAGTCTAATATCAGTTGCAACCTGGTCGTTTCGTGAACGACCTGTATGCAGCTTTTTACCTGAATCACCACAGATTTCTGTCAATCGAGCTTCAATATTCATATGAACATCTTCCAAATCAACAGACCATTCAAATTGGCCATTGCTTATTTCATGTTTAATTTGGTCCAAGCCTTCAGATATTTGTTTTAATTCTTTACTCGTCAATACGCCTACCTCATTAAGCATAGTTGCATGTGCTTGAGAACCCTCAATGTCGTAGAGGGCTAAAATTTTGTCAAAAGAAATGGAAGCACCAAAAATTTTTACAAATTCGTCAGTTGGCTCATTAAAGCGACCACCCCATAAATGGTTTTTATAAGAGTTCATTATTCTATTATTAAAATCATTAAAGCAAATTTCGTTTTCAGAGAACATTATTCCCTATATCGATGACAAATTATTGAAAATATAATAAAACCTATTTTTCCGTTTCAGAAAATACACTGATTCGACCGTTTTGTGAGATATTAATCCTACCGATAAGCAACATTACCAATCAACACTCGATAAAATAATAATAGCAAAAGATCTGAATTGGAATCATGGATAGAGCTCTTAAAATTGCAACACGTAAAAGTCCATTAGCTGTATGGCAAGCTGAATTTGTAAGGTCGCAGCTACAGATTTATTACCCTGAACTTGACATTGAGTTGGTCAAAATGAGCACTCAGGGTGACCAGATGCTTAATTTACCTCTATCAAAGATTGGTGGAAAGAGTCTATTTATGAAAGAGCTAGAGGTTGGTATGTTGGAGGGTAGGGCTGATATTGCTGTGCATTCCATGAAGGATGTTCCTTATGAATTACCAGATGAATTCGAAATTGGGGCGATATTGGCTCGTGAGAATCCTTTTGATGCTTTTGTTTCAAATCACTTTAATCAAATAAATGAACTTCCGCAGGGTGCAAGGGTTGGTTCATGTAGTTTGCGTCGTATTGTTCAATTAAAAGCAATCAGACCGGATTTGGAGATTCTTGATTTGCGTGGCAATGTCAATACTAGATTAATGAAATTGGATAAGGGGGAATATGATGCTATCATTTTGGCCTGTGCGGGTCTCATTAGGCTTGGTTTTAAAGACAGAATTAGACAACCCCTTGATGCTCAAACCTCTTTACCTGCAGTTGGTCAAGGTGCTTTAGGTATAGAGAATTTAAGGGGTAATGCTGCTGTCAGTGAACTTATCAAGCCCCTCATCGAAAGCAAAACGATGACCGAAGTTTTAGCTGAAAGAGCGATGAATGCTACTCTTGAAGGGAACTGTTCGGTTGCAATCGCTGGTTATGCTGTAACAATGGGAGACGAGTTGTTACTTAAAGGTTTAGTAGGTAACGTGGAGTCAGGTTCTATATTAAGAGCAGAGAGTTCTGGTTCTATTTCTCAACCCGGAGCTTTAGGTGAATTGGTTGCAAACCAACTTCTTGCTATCGGTGCAGGAAAATTATTAGAAGGAGTTTAGATCATGATATTGACTAATTCAGAGTTAAATGAAGTACTTAAAGAGCTTGATGGTTGGAAAATTGTTGATAACCAACTATCAAAAGAATTTAAATTTAAGGGGTTTATTCAGGCCTTTGGTTTTATGACTGAGGTAGCGATTACAGCAGAAACCATGGATCACCATCCTGAATGGTCAAATGTTTACAACAGGGTTATTATTAATTTATCAACTCACAGTGAAGGTGGAATTACTTTACTGGACAAAGAGTTAGCCATGAAAATTGATAGCATTAATAACTCAATACAATCCTAAAATTAGCTTACTTATTAAGAGAATTGCCTAAATCAAGACATTAATCAAATAGGGCATTAATAAAATCTTTAGCGTGAAAAGGTTTGAGATCATCAATAGCTTCACCAATGCCGATGTAGCGTATAGGTAAATTTAGTGAATCTGATATGGCGAATAACACACCACCCTTGGCGGTGCCGTCGAGTTTAGTCACGGCGATTCCAGAAAGTTCGATAGATTTATGGAATTCATTAGCTTGTTGAACAGCGTTTTGACCAGATCCACCATCTATCACTAGTAAAGTCTCATGGGGTGATTTTTCATTGTGTTTTTTCAGAACACGTTTAATTTTTTCTAACTCTTGCATTAAGTTGTCTTGGGTATGGAGTCGTCCTGCTGTATCTGCAATCAGTATGTCAATATTTTTTGCGACTGCAGACTGGTAAGCGTCATAGATAACAGAAGCCGCATCAGCACCAGTTTTTTGAGCAATGACAGGTATTTCGTTCCTCTCCCCCCATATCTGAAGTTGCTCTACTGCTGCTGCTCTAAAAGTGTCACCTGCAGCTAGCATTACCGACTTTCCTTGACTTTGAAATGATTTAGCAAGTTTACCTATCGTAGTGGTTTTACCTGCTCCATTGATTCCAACAACAAGGATCACAAAAGTGCTGTCACTAACTATTTCCAATAGGTTTTCTTTTACGAGAAGTGCTTCTAATTCAATTTTAATTAATTGGTATAAACTGTCACCGTCTTTAAGCTCTTTACGAGAAGCCTTCTTTCGAACCGACTCGATAATCTTATCGGTTGTTTGAATTCCAATATCAGCGCTTATCATAAGTATTTCTAACTCTTCCAGTAGTTCATCATCGATTTGCTTTTTGCCAATCAGTAGTGATGAAAGACCATCTCCAAGGCGACGTTTTGATTTAAATAACCTATCTTTTAGGGATGCTTTTTTTGTATCAGTTTGTATATCTTTGTTTTTATTTTTCTTAAAAAAGTTGAGCATACTGATCTAATTTTAAATGGTAGACAAATTTTACTATGTCATTGAACAAGAGAAGTGCAAATCAAAGGTCGATTATTTCATATAACTTCTTTAATGAATCTTGGACATTATTAGTATTGAGACGGTATTATGTATCTATTTTCTGGAGTTTAGATGCTTTGGGTTAAGGCTATACATATTTTAGGATTTATTTCGTGGCTTGCTGGCATGTTTTACTTGCCACGACTGTTTGTTTATCATTCTATGGCGGATGATGAAATTAGCATTGAGCGTTTCAAGTTAATGGAGCGAAGACTCTATAGGCGTATTATGATGCCAAGCTTTATTATCACAACTGTATTTGGTTTATGGATGGTGCAAAACTATGCTTGGGAAGCCTATAGTATTCAGTATTGGCTTAAAGCCAAGTTAATATTAGTAGGTCTACTGATTGTATATCATTTTTACTGTGGCTATTTGATAGGTGTTTTTGCAGAGGATAAAAATACCCGTTCTGACACTTTTTATCGTTGGTTCAATGAATTTCCAGTTCCACTTCTTATTGGTATTATCATCCTTTCTGTTGTTAAACCTTTTTAAGTTGAATTTATGAGTATTACTGAAGACACAAGAGAGTTGAATTCTTATATCGACAGAAAGGTTGATATTCACTCAGTTGCATCGTTCAAAGGGAACGAACACATTGTTCGACTTAAACTAAAGTTTGACATTAAAAAAATACGTGAAGCACTCGATGAAGTGAGTGCCAAATCAGAATTTAAAACTGCTGCATCAGGTTTTCATGCACTAGCCATGACTCGAAGAAAAAACCATACAGTGGAATCAGATCAAGACTTAGTTGGACGCTATTACACACGAATTGATGAGAGTTATGAGGAAGTGGCAAAAGATGAGTTGATTGACGAATCTGCATTTACTGAATTAGTGGATGTTTTTAAAGGAACCTATTTTGAAAACATTTACAAAGAATTATTGGCTCGATACCCGATTGGAAGGGTTCGTATTCTAGAAAAAGATAGCTTTAATTGCAACTCCTGGCATAGGGATCCTGAACCACGGATTCATATCCCAATTTATACAAACCCTGGAGCCTTACTTATTATTAACCACCACTGCACCCATCTACCCGCAGATGGCTCTGTTTATTTTACTGATACCCGAGGCTATCATACTGCTCTTAATGGAGGTCTAAAGCCAAGAGTTCATCTAGTAGCAACACTGGCTTATCCAGAGTATCAGCCTTAGAAAAAAAGATGAATAACTATAAGAAAAGTAGCACTAAATTGCCAGTTTATTCGGAGGATAAACCAATTGACTTCCGGAGTGATACAGTTACATTGCCAACTGCAGGTATGTTTGAGGCTATCCCAAAAGCCAAACTGGGTGACGATGTATATGACGAAGATGTTGAAGTACTAGAACTACAGCAATATGCAGCAGAGTTATTGGGTAAGGAGGCAAGTTTATTTTTCCCGAGTGGCACCCAGAGCAATTTAACCGCAATACTTTCTCATTGCCAACGCGGAGATGAGGCGTTGATTGGGCGTGAGTACCACACCAATTTATATGAAGCGCGTGGTGCATCCGTTCTTGGAGGAGTTGGTATTTGTCCTATTGATATCAATGAATCTGGTGGCATGGAGGTAGAAGATATGATCAATCAAATCAAGGAAGATGACCCCCATTATGCAGTCACCAAGTTGCTCTGTTTGGAAAATCCTATTTCAGGACAGGTCCAACCACAATCTCAAATTGATGCCTTAGCACAAGCTGCTCACGAAAGAGGTTTGAGTGTTCATCTAGATGGTGCTCGTTTGTTCAATGCTCACATCCATAATGGTTTATCCCCCGAGAAACTCACCAAAAACTGTGACAGTGTTTCTATTTGTTTGTCGAAAGGTTTAGGCGCGCCAGCAGGGACATTGCTAGTAAGTAGCCATGAAATAATCACTAAAGCGAAACGCATAAGAAAAATCCTAGGTGGCAGCATGAGGCAGGTTGGTGTTTTGGCTGCTTGCGGGATGTATGCCCTCAAGAACAATATTACAAGACTTCAAGAAGACCACAACAATGCCAAGCTGTTGGCTCAAGGTTTGTCTGAAATATCAGAGCTTGAAGTGGATTACGGTGAAGACCAAACCAACATGCTTTTTGTTAATTGTCCGGAGCAGCATCGAGCTCCTCTAGAGAAGTATCTCTCTGATAATCATATTCGAATCTCAAGTCTTGACAGAGGCAGACTGGTGTGTCATTTAGGTATCACTGAAAAGGATATTAGATCTGTTATTGAAGTTTTTCGAGAATACTTTAAGAGCTGACAGTCTTTTATTCTAATATTTGATCTAAAAAAACTTTAGTGCGTTCATGTTGTGGATTATTGAAAAATTCTTTCGGTGAATTTTGTTCCACAATCTCACCTTCAGCCATGAATACAATTCTGTCCGCGACCTGACGGGCGAAACCCATCTCATGGGTTACACAAATCATTGTCATGCCGCTCTTTGCTAGTTCGATCATTGTCTCCAAGACCTCTGATACCATTTCAGGGTCAAGTGCTGAAGTGGGTTCGTCAAATAACATAACCTTCGGTTGCATACATAGACTTCTTGCAATGGCTACACGTTGTTGCTGACCACCCGAAAGTTGATCTGGATACTTGTCTGCCTGTTCCGGTATCTTGACTTGTTCCAGCATTGCAACGGCTCTTTCTTTAGCCTTACTTTTATCAACGCCACGAACCCAATTTGGGCCCGCCATGCAGTTTTCTAAAACAGTTAAGTGTGGAAACAAGTTAAAACTCTGAAAGACCATTCCGATATCTTGGCGAACAACATCAATATCTTTCATTCTTTCATGTAGTTCTATACCGCTAACATGGATTGTGCCTTCCTGATGTGCTTCAAGACGATTAAGACAACGGATGAGGGTAGACTTCCCAGAGCCAGAAGGACCACAAATTACAATCTTCTCCTTGAGCTTAATCTCGAGATCGATGTTGGATAGAGCCTGAAAATCTCCATACCACTTATTAACTCCCTTGAGAGAAATGACTGGCGTCATTTCAGTGTTATTTGGGATATTGGTTTTTGTATCCATCATTAACTTTTTTGTTTGTATTTTTCTTCAATTCGAGCCTGAATCACCTCGAGCACAATTGTTAGAGCCCAGTAAATCATTGCAGCAGTTAGGAGCATTTCCATGTGCCTGAAATCTCTTTGTCCTAAGGTTCTAGCGAGATACATTAATTCCCAAACCCCAAGAACAGAGGCAAGAGAGCTATCTTTTAGCATAGCTATAAACTGATTTCCAGTTGGAGGAATAATAATTGGTATGGCTTGAGGCAAAATAATCTTGCGAAGGATAAGGTTAAATTTAAAACCTAAAGCTCTAGAAGCCTCCCATTGACCCCTAGGGATACTCTGGATTCCAGCACGGAAGATCTCTGTCATATAAGCACCATAACAAAGTGACAGGGCGGTGATGGCTGCAGGCACTGCGTCGACCATAAAACCGAGTTGTGGTAACCCTTTATAGATTAGGAAAAGTTGCAAAAGAAGTGGAAGCCCTCGAAACAGAGAGGTATAAAAACTGGAAATCGCATAAGCAAAGCCGTTATTCGAAAGTTTTGCAATGGCACCTATTATGGCAATTACGGTCGCAATAACTATTGAGATTGCTGAAATATAGATGGTCGTAAATAGCCCCCGAGAAATCATAAGCGGAATCCTACTCTGGATAAACGACATTTTGAGATCAAAGGAATAGGCAAATGCCAAGAAAAGTAAAAATAATTCAACCCAGACAATTGCAACTTGTACTTTTAATTTAAAGAAACTAATTACAAATAAATTAACGACAAATATTATTGTTAGAACAAGTGAAACTGCAAAACGACCAAAAAAACCGCTTTCTGTGGGGTCTCCTATAACAGGCCTAAGGAATTCACCAAAAAGTGTATTGGTAAAATTAAGGGCAAAGAAAATCGCCAACACCGTTAATGATAAACCGATAAGGAATACTGGTTTATGCAGTGCCTTATCTTCAATAACGGTATCGACGAACATACCTTTTTCTAAATTCTAACTAAAAAAACTAACTAACAATTCCTATTAGTAAGCAACAGTATAGTCTTCAGAAGAACCATCTGCATTTTTAAAGTGCTGAATTGACAACAAACTCAAAGTGTAGTCTTTTTGCATTTCAGTTATGATTCTAGCAAGTTCAGCATCTAGTTCAGGGTCATCATTGCCCAAATCAGTCGCTAATGAAAGAGGCTCATGGAAAGCCGGATCTCCTAAGAAACGAATTGGATAACCAGCCTCTATTGCTCCTTGTATCATTGGTACTGAATCAATAAAACCATCATTTCGAACGCCTGCACCTAAACGAGTGTCATCCGCACACATTGAACCATCCTTCAAAGAGGTAATTGTGCCCGGTGTGACGTCATAAGTGAACGCTGGAGCATTAAGCATATCTAGGTTGCCCTGAAGATACATCTCCCAAGTAGACGCTGCAGTGGTACAGACAGTTTTCCCATTCAGTCCAGCTAATGTTGTAATCGGTGAATCTGTGTGTACAGCGAAAGCTGCGGGTGTGTAGTAGTAAGTTGCTGGAAAGTTCAATACTTCAGAACGGCTTGCAGTTGGCGTCATAGAACCAACAGAAACGTCCCAACGCATGTTCCAGTTTCCTGCAGTTATAACATCCCAATCAGGGGTTATGAAGCGAGCTTCAACACCAGTGCCAAACATACGTTTTGCAATTTCTCTACCCACTTCGACATCGAATCCTTGCATCACGCCATCATCGTCAATGTATGAGAATGGTGCCCAGTTTGCATCCGTGGCAATCATTAATTCGTTATTTGCTTTAATGTAATCATAAACAGCACCAGCTTTGGCTGACATGTTCATTGACAATAAGGCAGCTGTAAGAACTATAGTTGCCTTTTTAAGGCCAAACTTAATATTCATTTACTTCTCCTTTTTATATATGAGAGTATTATTGTACACACCTTTGAGGAATGATTAGTTAGATTATTTGTGTCAAAGTTGCTAAAACTTTAACGTGAAATTCTTAAACTTAATTCTCAAAAATTCCTGTAGACAGGTATCTATCCCCTCGATCACAAATTATAGTCACAATTACAGCATTGTTGATTTGGTTTGAAAGCCTGATAGCACAGGCGACCGCTCCTCCAGAGGAAACTCCTGAAAAAATACCCTCTTGAGTTGCTAAATCTCTGGTAGTTTGTTCAGCAATCTTTTGAGAAACATCCATTATTGTGTCTACTCTAGAAGCTTCAAAAATGCTAGGAAGATAGCCCTCAGGCCAACGTCTAATGCCTGGTATATGTGAATCACCGTCAGGCTGAATTCCAATAATCTGAATCTTCGGGTTTTTCTCTTTTAAGTACTTAGAGACTCCCATAATCGTTCCAGTAGTTCCCATTGAGCTCACAAAGTGAGTAATTTCACCATTTGTGTCATGCCAAATTTCTTTTGCAGTAGTTTTTAAATGAGCTCTCGGGTTGTCTTGATTAGAGAATTGGTTAAGTTGAGTACCTTTTTTATCTGCACTCATTTGGTTGGCAAGGTCACGCGCTCCTTCCATTCCCTCTTCTTCAGAAACGAGAATTAACTCAGCACCATAGGCAGTCATTGCATCTCTTCTTTCTTGTGACAGATTTTCTTGCATAACTAAAACCATTCTATAGCCTTTAATTGCAGCAATCATGGCAAGTGCGATACCTGTGTTACCACTGGTTGCCTCTATAAGTGTATCTCCAGGACTAATTTCACCCCTTTTCTCGGCTTCAGTAATCATATTGAGAGCTGCACGGTCTTTGACTGAACCTGCAGGGTTATCGCCCTCTAGTTTGGCAAGAATAGTATTGGACGGATTAGGATTCAGCCTTTGAAGGCGCACTAATGGAGTATTTCCAACACATTGTTCAATGGTTTTGTAATGCTGGGTACTCATAAATTGATAGCTCTAGTTTAAAAATTGTTACTTAGAGCCTCTACTAGAACTACATGTGGTCTAATATGGCCTTTTTAACTTCCTCCAGAGTAGGATTAACATTAATCATTGCACTTTGATCGCACTGAGCAATAGCAGTGTCAGGGTCTTTGAGACCATGACCTGTAAGTGTACATACAACACTGGAACCTTCAGGTATTTTACCTAATTTTATATCCCTCAAAGCGCCAGCAACAGAAGTGGCTGAAGCAGGTTCACAAAAAACACCTTCCTTCTCAGTCAACATTTTTTGAGTCGCCAAAATTTCTTTATCCATAAAGGCATCAAACCAACCATTAGACTCTTTGCTTAGTTTGAGCGCCTGATCCCAACTCTGTGGGTTGCCGATTCTAATAGCAGTGGCAATCGTCTCAGGATTGTCAACCTTCGACCCTTTTATAAATGGAGCAGCTCCTTCCGCTTGATAGCCAAGCATTGTTGGTTTTGAGTCAGATTTACCAATCTCATGATACTCAGTATAACCCATCCAGTGTGCGGTAATATTGCCCGCATTACCAACCGGCAAGCAGTGATAGTCAGGGGCAGAACCTAATTCTTCAATAATTTCAAATGCAGCAGTTTTTTGACCCTGAAGACGAAAAGGATTAATCGAATTTACTATTGAAACTGGAGCATGATTAGAAATCTCTTTGACTATCTTCATACCATCATCAAAGTTACCTTTGATTTGAATAATAGTAGATCCATGGATCATCGCTTGTGCTAATTTTCCAAGTGCAATCTTACCCTCAGGTATTACAACAAATGCTTTGATGCCTGCACGAGCCGCATATGCAGCAGCAGCAGCTGAGGTGTTACCTGTCGAAGCACAAATAATTGCTTCAGAGCCACTTTCGACAGCTTTTGTGACTGCCATTGTCATACCACGATCTTTAAATGAACCTGTTGGGTTTAGTCCTTCATATTTCACGTACAGATCAACTTCTTTGCCTAATTCTTTTGGAATGTTTTTTAGCTTAATGAGTGGTGTATTACCTTCACCTAGACTGATGATACGAGTGCTATCACTGACCGGGAGTCTGTCTCGGTATTTTTCAATTAGACCAGTGTATCTCATATTATTTTTTATATTTAGTCAAGTGATTCAACGTGAATAATTTGCATATTATCTTGATTAAATTCGCTAGCTTCTATAGCTGCTTTAATACCCATAATGTCTTTAGTGTTAACTTTATTCGTTATGATGACAATGTGAGCGTTATTATTTTCATCTATTTGTTTTTGAATGAGCTCTTCGATGCTTACATTGTATTGATGAAAAATTCCAGTAATTTTGGCTAATACACCCTTCATATTACTAACAAGGAGGCGTAAATAAAATTCGCTGTCTATTGACTCCGTGTCAATAACAGTGAGCTTTTCTTGTGATTTCCAACCCAAGATATGATTGCTGGTTTGATTATTGATAATATCTATAAGATCTGCAATAACAGACGAGGCTGTTGCTTCTTCACCTGCACCTGCACCGTAGTAGAGGCTTGTTCCTAAAGCGTCACCTTTAACAAGAACGGCATTCATCACACCATTGACATTGGCGATAAGCTCTTCGTTAGAAATCAAGGTAGGGTGGACCCGTAATTCAATGCCATTACCAACTCTCTTGGCAATACCTAAATGTTTAATCGTATAACCCAATTCAGTGGCATAATTAATATCTTCAGTGGTTATGTTACTGATGCCTTTAGTAAAAACTTTATCGAATTGAAGTTCAGTGCCAAAGGCAATTGCTGCAAGTATTGCTAATTTTTGTGCAGCATCGATACCTTCTACATCAAAGGTTGGATCTGCTTCAGCATAACCTAATGATTGAGCTTCCTTAAGAACATCATCAAAATCTCTGTTCTTCTCTTTCATTTCAGTAAGGATAAAGTTTCCTGTTCCGTTAATAATGCCAGCAAGTGATTCAATTTTATTGGCACTAAGTCCTTGTTCTAATGATTTAATGATTGGAATTCCACCTGCAACAGAGGCTTCAAATAAAAGCCGAACTTTGTTTTTATTGGCGGATTGGATTAGCTTATTACCGTGTTTGGCAATAAGTGCCTTATTAGCGGTAATAACATGTTTGCCATTCTTAATTGCTGTCTCCACTAATTTCTTGGTCAGACCGGTGCCACCGATAAGCTCTAAAACTACATCGATTTCAGGGTGATTGACTACCTCAAATGGGTCTTCAGTAAGCTTGATATTTGAGGTATCACAAATACGATCTTGTTTAATATCTCTAACAGCAGCCAAAATAACCTGAATATTGACACCTGTGCGTCGCTCTATAGAAGCGCCATTTTTTTTCAGTACATTGACAACACCACCACCAACAGTGCCAAGACCAAGAATTCCAACTTTCATCTGTTTCTTTTAATAAATACGAAAATCAGCATTATACCAAGCAGTGAAAAGGCTCACTATCAATCATGTTTAAAAATGTTATTGGAACTGTTGAGTTATATTAACTGTATAAAGTAGTTATTTTCTAGCTTAAACCACCCATACAGATATATTTTAGTTCAAGGAATTCTTCAATTCCGTAGTGAGAACCTTCGCGACCTAGTCCAGATTCTTTAACTCCACCGAATGGAGAAACTTCGTTAGAAATAACACCTTCATTGACGCCAACCATTCCATATTCTAAAGCTTCTGAAACGCGCCAAATTCGATTTACGTCGTTTGTGTAAAAGTATGATGCTAGACCAAACTCGGTGTCATTGGCTATGTCAATTGCTTGTTTCTCTGTTGAAAACTTAAAAACAGGCGCCAGGGGTCCAAAGGTTTCTTCAGATGCAACCTTCATTGAAGTTGTTACATTACCAATAACGGTTGGTTCGAACATCGTACCGCCGCTTGAGTGTGGGTTACCTCCAGTGACAATGACTGCACCCTTATCAACGGCATCTGAGATGTGATCTTGGACTTTTTTGAGCGCATTCTCATTAATTAAAGGACCTTGATTAATTCCTTCCTTCATGCCGTTTCCAACCTCTAGTGTTTTAACCGATTCAGCTAACTTGGCTACAAATTTATCGTAAATACCCTCCTGCACTAGGATACGATTACTACAAACACATGTTTGTCCAGTGTTACGAAACTTAGATGTCATTGCTCCTGCCACGGCTGAATCTAAATCAGCATCATCAAAAACAATAAATGGGGCATTACCTCCTAACTCCATAGAGACCTTCTTCATTGTGTCTGCACAATTACGAGTCAGAATCTTACCTACTTCTGTAGAGCCAGTAAAAGAGAGTTTTCGTACAATCGGACTGTTAGTTAGTGCAGTACCAATTTCACTTGCATTAGTTCCCACAACCACATTCAAAACACCTTTTGGAATGCCTGCCTGATCTGCAAGTTCTGCTAGAGCCAAAGCTGAGAGTGGGGTTTCGGCGGCAGGCTTAATTACCACCGGACAGCCAGCAGCGAGTGCTGGCGCACATTTTCTTGTAATCATGGCAATCGGAAAATTCCATGGCGTAATCGCGGCAACCACACCTATAGGTTGCTTAATAACTAGGATTCTACGGTCATTTGCAGGTGTAGGGATAACATCTCCATAGGTTCGTTTTCCTTCCTCAGCAAACCACTCGATAAATGAAGCACCATAGCCCACTTCACCTCGAGCTTCTGCCAATGGCTTGCCTTGCTCCGACGTCATCAAAGTAGCCAAATCTTCTTGGTTCTTCATAACCAATTCAAACCATTTTTTTAAAATACCAGCTCTTTCTTTGGCAGTCATACTTCTCCAACTTGGCCAAGACTGGTTAGCGGCATCAATTGCCATATTGGTTTCTTTTGCACCCATATTTGGAAGTGTACATATCACTTCTTTGGTATAAGCGTTCTTCACTTCAAATCTGTTATCGGAGTCAATCCCCAACCATTGACCATTGATATATCCAGCGGTTTTTAAGAGTTCAGTGTTGTTCAGCATATGTTTGTCCAAAATGTTCAGTTAATTTTTTAGAAGTCGCAAATTATAATACCCTTAATTATAATTTTATAATATTTAACTTTGTTAGCTTTGAGCTAGTTGTTGTCTTTGTCTTTTGCCAATGAGAGAGGCAGTGATAACGCCGGCCGTAACCAAGCCAACTAAAATTGTAGATACGGCATTAATCTCTGGAGTAACTCCAAGCCTAACCATTGAATATATCTTCATTGGTAGTGTTGTTGAACCAGGGCCAGAAGTAAAGCTTGCTATGACAAGGTCGTCAAGCGACATAGTGAATGATAATAGCCAACCCGACACAACTGCCGGTAATATAATTGGGAATGTAATTAACAAAAATGTGCGAAAGGGCGTACAACCTAAATCGAGTGCTGCTTCATTAATACTATCGTCATAACTAGACATTCTGGACTGAATAATGACCGAAACATAACACATCGAAAAAGTTATATGAGCCAGCGTTACTGTTAAAACGCCTCTATCAATAGCTAAAGTTATAAATGTAAGTAGCGTAGATAAGCCTAATATCACCTCTGGCATTACCATAGGCGCATAGATCATTCCAGAAAAAAGGGTTCTACCTCTAAATTTACCAAAACGCGTCATTACAAGTCCGGCAATAGTTCCTAAGAATGTTGCCACAGATGAAGAGATAAATGCAACCTTGAAGGTTACCCAAGCTGCATCTTTGATGCCTTGGTTTTGCATCAGTTCAACATACCATTTTGTTGAGAATCCTGCCCAAACGGTGACCAATCTAGATTCATTAAAACTAAACAAAATTAAAAGGATGATTGGCAAATAAAGAAACGTAAATCCTATGATTATGGCAGATACATTAAATTTACTGAACCTTGTCATGAGATGGCCTTTTCTTGCGATTTTTGATAGAGAATAATTGGAACTATTAGAAGCAATAGCATAATAATAGCAACAGCAGATGCTACCGGCCAGTCTCTGTTATAGAAGAATTCACCCCAAAGAACTTTACCAATCATGAGGGTTTGTGTTCCACCTAGTAGGTCTGGGATAACAAACTCACCAATGACAGGAATAAATACAAGAAAACAGCCAGCCAGTATTCCTGGTAAAGATAAAGGTATCGTTACAGTCCAGAAAGTTTTAAATGGACGACAACCTAGATCAGCTGCTGCTTCTAACAGATTCATATCCATTTTTTCTAGATTTGCATAGAGTGGCAAGATCATAAATGGCAGGTAGGAGTATACGATGCCGATATAGACTGCGAGGTCGGTATTCATAATGATGAGAGGTTTTTCGATTACCCCTAAAGTCATTAAGGCTAAATTTAATAAACCTTCAGTCTTTAAAATGCCTATCCAAGCGTAGACACGTATAAGGAATGACGTCCAGAAAGGGAGAATGACCAACATCAATAGGATGCCACGCCAACGTGTCGGTGCCCTAGCAATACTATAAGCTATCGCATAACCAATGATGAGGGTTAATACTGTTGAGATTGTTGCAATTTTTATACTAGAAAGATAGGCTTTGATATAAAGGGAGTCACTAAAAAGGAAAAGATAGCTATCTAAGCCTGCTTGTATTTTTGGCCATAATGAATCACCCCAGCTAAAAAGTGGTGTATAAGGAGGCATAGCGATAACAGGCTGAGCAAGACTGATCTTGAGAACAATAACAAATGGAAATAAAAACAATAAAAGTAACCAAAGATAGGGAATTGAAATGGCTACATTCCTTCCATTAAAAGTGCGTTTCAGAAAGACTGGGATTTGTATTTCTTTTATACTCATAAAACTAAGAAAGTAAAACAACAGCTGAATGCGGAGCCCAATGAAGATAAACCTCATCTCCCCAGGTTAAATGGTGCTCAGCGGTTCGTTCACGGTTAGCACGGATGGCGGTAAGTTGTCTACCGTTTTCGAGCTTAACGTGATAGGTTGAAAAGCTACCTCCATAACCGATATCTTCAATTTTTCCTTTCAAAATATTGAAATCAACTTCTGGTAATTTTCTTGTTATTTCAAGTTTTTCTGGTCTCAATGCAAACCATATTCTATTACCAACTGGCACATCAACTTTTTGAGTTGCATAGATAATCGACTTTGAATCTTCAGAGAGTAATTGAGTTCCCGTTTCGTCTTGACCCTTGTATATGCCTTTAAAGATATTAACGTCACCAATAAAGTCCGCAACTTCTCTGTTGATTGGTGCTTCGTAAATCTGCGTAGGTGTTGCAACTTGAATCAATTTCCCTGAATCCATAACACCTATCCTACTAGAAACAGTCATTGCCTCTTCTTGGTCATGAGTGACAATAACAAAAGTCACCTCCAATTTTTCCTGAATATCCATCAACTCGAACTGTGTTTGTTCCCTTAGGCGCTTATCTAGCGCACCTAATGGCTCATCTAAGAGTAGCAATTTAGGTTGTTTAGCTAGGCTTCTTGCGAGCGCAACACGTTGACTTTGACCACCAGAAAGTTGTCCAGGTTTACGTTTAGCAAAATCAGTCAGTTCAACTAATTCCAACATTTCCTCAACCCTTTGATTGATGATGTTATCTGGTAATTTATCTTGCTTTAGACCAAATGCGATATTCTTTTCAACCGTCATATGTGGAAAAAGAGCATATGACTGAAACATCATATTGATTGGTCTTAGATGGGGTGGGATTTCAGAGATATCTTCACCATCAACAAGGACTCTACCTTCGGTAAATCTTTCAAACCCGGCTAGCATTCGAAGTAATGTTGTTTTTCCACATCCCGAAGGCCCTAACAATGAGAAGAACTCATTTTTATATATATTTAAGGATAAATTATCTATGGCTGTAAAGTCGCCAAATTTTTTTGTAACGTTTTCTATTTGAATGTAGGGTTTCTGGTTTGAATCCAGCCACGGTTCAGTTGTAGTAGTCTCTGTCATAACCTATAACATAAAAAAAAATACCTCCATGGTTAAAAACCATGGAGGTAATGATAGTGCAGTTTTAGTATCCTGTTGTAATCTTAGTCCAAAGACGGGTCACAACACGTTGTGTTGCAGCATCGTATGTTGGTACAGTATACAAACCTTCAAGAACTTCAGGTGTTGGATAAACTGCTGGATCATTGAACAGCTCTTCATCTAGAAGTGGCTGAGAAGCTAAATTACCATTGGCATACCAAACGTAGTTTGTTGCTGTAGCAATCTGCTGAGGATCCATTGTCCAGTTGATGTACTTGTGGGCGTTATCAGGGTGAGGAGCATCTTTCGGAATGGCTAACTGATCAAACCACATAAGTGCACCTTCATCAGGAATTGAATAAACTATTTCCACGCCATTATCAGCATCCCAGGCTGCATATTGAGCCATAAAGATATCGCCTGACCAACCAATAACTAAACAGATATCGCCATTAGCAAGTGAATCAATATATTGCGATGAATGAAATTTCTGAATATATGGACGAATTGCTTCTATAACAGGCTCAGCTTTTTTCAACACCTCGGCATCTGTTGTTGATGGATCTTCACCGATATAAGCCAAAGCTGCAGGAATGATTTCTGTTGGTGCATTCAATAAATGAATACCGCAATCAGCAAATTTAGATACAACGTCTGGGTCGAAGATCATCGCCAGAGAAGTTGTTGGAGCATTTTCCATTCTTTCATTGATCATGCCTTCGTTATAACCAAGGCCAGTTGTACCCCACATCCAGTTGACAGAATATTCATTGAGAGGTCCAAACTGTTCTACACGTTTTTCAACAACATCCCACATATTTCCAATATTAGATAATTTTGATTTATCAAGCTTTTGGAAAACACCTGCTTGAATTTGTCTTGCCAAGAATCCAGCTGAAGGTACAACGACGTCATAACCAGAACCACCTGCTAAGAGTTTAGCTTCTAGTACTTCGTTGGAATCAAACACGTCATAGACCACTTTAATACCGGTTGCGGCTGTAAAATCTGTGTTTACCTGTTCGTCAATATAGTCCGACCAGTTATAGACATGTACTACATTTTCTTCTGCGACGGCAATTTGCGCTGAGCAGGTCAGTGCACTAGCGATGAGCAGACTTTTGATTTTTACTTTCATTGTTTTTCTCCTTTATTATTAAACTTTTAATTATTGCTAATTAAAAGACTCTTTTGTAACCACAATTCAAAAGTCGTCATCAAAGACACCTCAAATAAGAGTGGTATTCAAAATCTGTTATTGTTGATTCAAATCTATTTATTTCTGATTCTTTAACGCATTTATAGCATTGCTGAAACTGTTCTCCAAAAAAATCCTTTACTAATGATGATACACTTGTTTTCTCTACAGCTTCCCTCCATGTAACACCTAATGAAGGTGGGTGTTGTGCATGGGCATTGCCGATAGTTTCTTTACCATGCGGGAGTTTGCCTTGTATGCCAGCATACACGCTCGCAAGCACTGATGCAAATACTAAGTAGGGATTGGAGTCAGCACTAGCGACACGAAACTCTAGCCTAGTCGCTTCAGTGGAAGCTTCTGGTAGTCTTATTAGTGCGGTTCTATTTTCATTACCCCAGCTTAAAGTTGTTGGTGCGTGGTCAGCGTTATGGACTAGACGTCTATAAGAATTTGAGTGTGGGGCGTAGAAAGATAGAAAGTCAGGAGTTGTTTTCAGAAGGCCTCCAATAGCTTGAGAAAAGAGACCCTGAGGTTGCTTATTTTTATCCATTGTAAACAAATTTTTACCATCTTTATCGACAACACTTAGATGAACATGCATACCATTTCCAGCTTCATCAGAAAATGGTTTCGCCATAAAGGTGGCATTCATATTAAATTGTTTGGCGCAATTTTTGATTAGGCGTTTCAATAAGAAAGTTTGGTCAGCCATCAATAGAGCGTCATCATGGTGCAGCAGGTTGATCTCAAATTGCCCAGGAGCACACTCCTTAATTGCAGTTTCTGCAGGAATTCCTAACGAATGAGCACTCTTTTCAACGAGAGTAAAGAAGCCTTCAAAATCATCCATTTCGCTTAAGTTGAGTAATTGAACGTCCTGGTAACGTCTGTGGCTGCCAGGAATTAATGGAGTTTGGGGGTGACCATTGGCTTGAAGCTTATTGTCGACAAGATAAAACTCCATCTCCGGAGCTATAACTGGTCTGAGACCTAACTTAGCAAAACGATTCAGAACCTTGCTGAGTATATGTCTTGGATCGGCAAAAATAGGTTTACCATCACCATCCTCCATGCTCACTAAGCATTGAGCTGTATTGCGAGAGTTCCATGGTGTTACTGCAAGGGAGTTTACAACGGGTCTACATATTGCATCACCATCTCCAGTCATAATCAATCCAGTTCCCTTAGGATTATCGCCCCAAATATCCAGAACAAAGCTTGAAATAGGCATTCTAAGACCACCATCAAATGCTTTTATTAGTGTTTTTGGTGAGGCGTTTTTTCCTCTTGGAATACCATTAAAGTCTACATATATAAACTCAATTTTTTCCAACTCTGGATGTGAATCTAGAAATTTTTTCCCAATATTTTTCATGGATTAACTTTCACTAATCATTTATTTTGATTGTTATTACTAAACAGTATTAAAATTCTTGAACGGATAATATTAAATTAATTATTGTCAAAAAGCAAAAATGGATTACACTATATCACTTAATTGCTTTTGGTAATCTAGTTCGTTAAAGATTTTATTTATACTGTTTTATATAAGGAATGATTATGACTGACACTACTTTAAACCTTCAAAACCGCAATGCACAGCATCATATGCAATCATTTAGCGATTTTGCTTACACAAAGAACCCAGCGGCTACACACATTATTACTCGTGCAGATGGTGTTTATATTTATGATAGTGATGGTCACCAAATACTAGACAGTATGTCAGGGTTATGGTGCGTTAATATGGGTTACGGTCAGCAATCAATTATCAACGCAGTAAATGATCAAATGAAAGAGCTTGTTTACTATAATAATTTTTTTGGTACAAGTCATCCATCAGCTATCAAGTTATCTGAAATGATTACAGATTTAACTCCTGAAGGATTGAATAAGATTTATTTTACAGGCTCAGGTTCTGAGGCAAATGACACTATGATTAGGCTTGTAAGGCATTACTGGGGCGCTAAAGGTAAGCCATCTAAGTCAGTCATCATAAGTCGAAAAAATGCTTATCATGGATCCACTATGGCCGGTGCTAGCTTGGGTGGTATGAGCACCATGCACGCTCAGGGAGGACTGCCTATACCTGACATTGAACATGTAGATCAGCCTTACTATTTTGAAGCATGCGTTGAAGCTGGAGAGAAGATTGATGCTGATGAGTTTGGTAAAAAAGCTGCACAGAGTCTGGCAAATAAAATTGATGAACTGGGTGAGGATAGAGTTGCAGCATTTATAGCCGAACCTATACAGGGTGCAGGTGGCGTTATTATCCCCCCAAAAACCTATTGGCCGGAAATAAGCCGAATTTGTCAAGAACGCAACATTCTATTGGTCGCTGATGAAGTCATTTGTGGATTTGGAAGGACAGGTGAGTGGTTCGGGACTGATTATTATGATATTGAGCCAGATCTGATGCTTTTTGCAAAAGCGGTGACTTCAGGATATCTTCCTGTAGGTGGAGTCATTGTTCGTGATGATATAGTGGATGTTATAGTCTCTGCAGGACAAGAATTTGCTCACGGTTACACTTATTCTGGTCATCCAACCTGCATGGCTGCAGGAATTGCTAATCTCGAATTGATGAAAGAAACAAATATTTTGCACCAAGTACAGAGTCAAACGGCTCCTTATCTAGCCAGTAAGTGGAAAGTATTAGAGGAGCATCCATTAGTGGGTGAGGCTCGTTGTCTTGGTATGCTTGCCTCTTTGGAAATAGTCGAAGAAAAAAATAATTATAAGCGCTTTGAAAATAGTAAAGAGGTTGTCACAAGGTGTCGAGACTATTGCTATGACAATGGTTTAGTCATGAGAGCAATAGTTAACAAGATGGTTATTGCACCACCATTAATCTGTTCCAACGAGCATATAGATGAAATTATTGAAAAGGTATGGAAGTGTCTTGATTTGACTGCTCAATCTACAAAGTAGTTTAATCCTTCACGTGCAATCTTATTACCAAGCCAGTCGCAATATAGAAGTAAGTCAGCCTCAACTATCAGGAGACATTGAAGCTGACGTCTGTATTGTTGGTGGCGGTTACACTGGTCTATCGAGCGCTCTCTATTTGGCAAAAGAGCGGCTAAACGTAGTACTACTCGAAGCAAATAAGTTGGCATCCGGCGCATCAGGTGCTAACGGAGGTCAAGTGTCTGGAGGGATGCGCAGAGATCAGTTTTATATAGAAAAAGCTCTAGGCAAAGAATATGCACGCATTTTGTGGGATATAGGTGAGAAAGCTAAATACCATGCCAAGGACTTAATGGATGAATATGAAATTCAGTGTGACTATAAAAAAGGTATCGCACACCCTAATCACAAGCAAAAATTTTGTGAAGATTCTCGGCGCTATGTCGAACATTTGAATGAGAATTACGATTACCACGATATTGAGTATCTAAATGATGATGAGATGAAAGAGGTAACTGGCTCTGAGACCTATTTCGGTGGCAGTTATGACAAAGGTGAGGCTCATTGTCACCCACTCAATTATGCACTAGGTATTGCACAGGCGGCACTATCGGCAAATGCAAAGATTTATGAAAATAGTACTGTATCGAGTTATGATTTGTCTAACGGTCATGTTAAAGTGAATACCAAATCGGGCTCTGTTAAAGCAGAGCGTGTGATACTTGCCTGTAACGGCTATTTGGGCAATCTTGAGAAACGCTTAAATTCGAAATTATTACCAATGAACAACTATATAGTTGCCACTAATCCTCTAGATAATGAAACTGTTGCAAAGATTAATCCAAGAGACATCGCTTTTGCCGATTCAAGGTTCGTTATCAATTATTTTCGATTGAGTGCCGATAAGCGTCTACTTTTTGGTGGTGGTGAAAATTACTCACAAGAACTTAGTAAAAATATTATTCCTATTGTTACAAAGCCGCTTGAAAAGATTTATCCATTCTTGAGGGGCGTTAAGATTGACTATGCTTGGGGTGGTAAGTTGGCATTAACAATGAATAGGTTGCCATTCTATAAAGAAATGAATCAAGGTAAGGTGTTGAGTGCGCAGGGCTATTCAGGACAGGGAGTGGCCTTAGCTAGCTATGCTGGCAAGGTAATTGCAGACAAGATTACTAGTGATGGAGAGATATTTGACACTATGGCTAATATTCCAATGAGAAGCTTTCCCGGAGGTAGGTTTCTACGAAATCCTACTATGAGAGTTGGAATGTTTTATCACGCTCTGCTTGACCGCCTATAGTTAATGGCTAAGAAAATCTAATATAATGAGGACTATTATTACTACAATTTTTATGTCAAAGACCAAAATTAATGAGCGATTTTAAAGATGTAACTACAGATCAAGCTTTTACTAAAAATACTCTCTATGGTAGAGATGGTGAGATGACCTATGGTGGCGCTCTTAGTTTTTTAAGGCGCAAATATACCAAGAACTTAGAAGGTGTCGATATCACGGTTAGCGGTATTCCATTCGACGCTGCAACAAGCTTTCGCCCTGGCGCAAGATTTGGTCCTAAAGCGATAAGAGAAGCCTCTGTTCAGCTTGCTGAGCTGTTGGCGTATCCTGATGGTATTGACCCTTTCAAGACTTTGGCGGTTACTGATTACGGTGACTGTGAACTAGATTATGGGTTTCATAGTAATGTCGTTTCTCAGATTGAAGCACATGCTAAGACTATTTTGGATTCCGGAACAGAAATGCTGACCTTTGGTGGTGATCATTTTATTACTTACCCTCTTTTACGTGCTCACGCTGAAAAGTTTGGACCGATAGCACTTGTGCATTTTGATGCACATACAGATACTTGGCCTGATGAAGATGGTCGATTAGATCATGGAACTATGTTTTCTAGAGCTATAAAAGAAGATTTGATCGATACTAAACATTCTATTCAAATAGGTATCAGAACACATAATAGCAATACTAAGGGTGTTACAATTCTTGATGCCCCGTGGGTTCATAAGAATGGTGTTGATAAAGTCATTAAAAAAATAATTGAAGTTGTCAAAGATCGACCAGCTTATTTGACTTTTGATATAGATGGTCTTGACCCTGCATATGCTCCCGGAACTGGTACACCGGTGGCTGGTGGTCTAACCTCTGCACAAGCCTTGGCTATTATCAGGGGGCTAGATGGTTTAAATTTTATCGGAGCAGATGTAGTTGAGGTGGCTCCTGCCTACGACCATGCTGAAATCACAGCTATTGCTGCAGCAACCATTGCTCATGATTATTTAGTAATCCGTGCAAAGCAAAAAATGATTGACAAATAACAGTCTAGGACTACTTTAGATAATTTCAATTCAAAGTAATATAATGATAATAGGAATTCTTCAAACTGGTAAAAATCATGAGGAATTAGTTGAGCAGTACGGCACTTATGCTGAAATGTTGGTTGCTCTAATTAATTCTGAAGAGAAAATATTTGAATTTAAAACGTTTGAAATTTTGGATGAAGAATTTCCTAAAGATCATCTCGAGTGTGATGGTTGGATTATTACCGGATCTAAGCATGGTGTTTACGAAGAACTTACTTGGATTAAACGACTAAGTAAATTAATTAATGATATTTATGATGCTGATAAGCCTCTATTAGGTGTGTGTTTTGGTCATCAAATAATTGCGCAAGCTTTAGGAGGTGATGTTGAAAAATCTAAGAAGGGATGGGGTTTAGGTTTACATACCTATCGAATTGACAATAAAACTGATTATATGGGTAATTTAGCAGAAAAAATTACTTTAAATATTTGTCATCAAGACCAAGTTATTAAGCCTCCTCAAGGGGCAGTGGTTTATGCCCAGTCTGATTTTTGTAATTGTGCGGGCTTCTTTATCAAAGATAAGGTTTTAACTATGCAGGCGCATCCTGAATTTTTGGTTGATTTTACAAAAGACCTTCTAAATTTTCGAAGCGAAGATGAGGGAGGTTATATTCCGCAAGAGGTTGTTGACAAGGCAATCTACGGACTTGAAGATAATCCTAGTCGAGTTGAGTCGAAACACTTTGCTGAGACTATTCGACGTTTTTTCTTGAACTAGCCTAGCTTGTTGAATGCCGTTGTTGCTTTTTCAGTGACATATCTGCCGATAGGTATTGCCGACGTTGCAGCTGGGGATGGTGCATTACAAACGTGTATAGAGCGACTTGTCTCCTCAAACAGGAAGTCATCAATCAATGATCCGTCTTTTGAAACTGCCATTGCGCGAACGCCAGCAGGATAAGGCTGAAGATCTTTAAGTGCAATTGAGGAAGCATATTTTTGTACTTGTTTCAAGTAGCCACGTTTGTATAAAGAGTTCAGCATTTCACTCATTCCAGATCTTAAATGATTCTTGAGGACTCCTCCAAAACCTTTAAAGGCCAACATTTCAATGGTGTCTTTTAAGCTGAAATTGATAATACCGTATCCTTCTCGCTTAAATCCAATAACGGCATTCGGACCAACAGTAATACTGCCATTAATCATACGGGTTAGGTGTATGCCGAGGAAAGGTAATTTAGGGTTCGGTATAGGGTAGATTAAGTGTTTGACAAGTGTATTGTGTTTTTCTGGTAATTGAAAGTATTCACCACGAAATGGAATGATTTGAAAGTTTGTTTTAATATCAAGGAGGCTGGCCATTCTGTCTGCCATTAATCCTGCACAGCAGATCAGATACTTTGAAACAAAGGTTTCATTTTTAGAGGTAACTTTAATCTCATTTAATTCTTCTTTGAGATTAATTATTTCAGTGTCGAGAAGATACTCTCCACCCATTGCTTCATATTGTTCTGCCATTTTTTCGGTAACAGTGCGGTAACTCACAATGCCAGATGATTTCACCAAAATAGCGCCCACTCCTTGAACATTGGGTTCGGTTTCGAGAAGTTGTTGTTGGTCTAAAATTTCAGCTTCAATTTCATTTTCTTTGCAACGCTGATACAAGTCATGCATACGTGATAATTCTTCATCAGAGGTCGCTACTATTAATTTACCGCACTGTTTATAAGGGATCTGATGAGTTTTGCAAAAGTTGATTGTTTCTTTCAAGCCCTCTTTACAAAACTTGGCTTTTAGGCTGCCAGGTTGATAGTAGACTCCTGCATGCAAAACGCCAGAATTATGGCCTGTCTGATGCTCGCCAAAGGAGTTTTCTTTTTCCAATAAAAGAACGCGTTTATCAGGGTGTTTTGTTATGAGTGATAGTGCGGTTGAAACTCCTATAATTCCGCCACCAATAACTATGTAATCGTACATTTGAATAGTCCAGATACTAAAAGAAACAAAAACAAAGGTTACACATTTTTGTTGTTTTCATATCCAGTATTTTCAACAAAAACACCTCTCTGACGTAAAAGCTCACGATGAAGATTTTTGTGGGCAGCAAACTTATCTCTACCATGAAGCCAAATATAGTTATTGATGATCAATATACTTCCCTCTAGTAATTTAACATTAAAGGTGTTGGCTTCACTTTCAAGTGACTCGCCTATTTCATACAAATATAAACCCTGATCCATGTTTAATGGCTCAACAAATTGATCAATGAAAGACATTCTAGGTTCCCCTTCAACTTGCTCGTCAAGAAAAATAGGGTGATAGGTCTTATAACCGACATTTTTGCTAGCTGGAGATGACCATTGTAGATTTTCTTTAGCTAAAGGGTGTTGATAAAATTT
>JAOMEO010000010.1 GCA_028345955.1 Candidatus Thioglobus sp. | reverse complement strand
CATCATTCATATTTCAACAGATAGGTTTTCAATATAAAATTTAGTGATATCTTTTATTACACTTATACTCTGAATGACAAAAACAAATCTTAAAGTTGCACTTACAGGAGGCATTGCTTCGGGAAAAAGTCAAGTTAGCGCTCTCTTAGAAAGCTATGGTTGTTTCATAGTTGATTTAGATATTATTGCAAGAGAAGTGGTCGAACCAGGCACTGCAGGACTTAATGAATTAATAGAAAATTTTGGCAAAGCTATTTTGTCAAATGATGGAACGCTTAATCGCAAGTATTTGAGAGACGAACTGTTCAAAAAAGGACGCAACAGAGCACTCATTGAGCAAGTCCTACATCCAAAAATTTTACAAAAAATGAAAGACGCTATGGATGCATGTACAAAAGGTATCGTTATCGTAGTCGTTCCACTTCTAGTCGAAAAAAACCTTTGGCACCCTTTTGACAGAGCGATTGTAGTTGATTGTGAGGTTGACAATCAAATCAAGCGACTCATGAATAGAGAGCACATTGATCAATCAAAAGCTGAAGCCATGTTGCTCGCACAAGCTAGTCGACGACAGCGTCTTAAACTGAATGATCACCTGCCTACTGATATTATTGAAAACAACTCAAAGATTGCTGATTTAGAAGAAAAAGTAGCTAATCTTTACCAAAAACTCTCTTCTTGAAATCTTTATCTGTTTATTTGATTATGAGGCGCTCGACCTCTTTGCCGCCCATCAGATGTGACTCAATAATCTCATCAACGTCTTCTTCATCAATATACTGATACCAAACGTCATCCGGATAAACCACAGCGACTGGGCCATGCTCACAGCGCCCCAGGCAACGAGATTCGCTAACACCAAAACGTCCTTCACCTAACATTAAATTCTCACGGCAGCGATCCTTTGCATAGCGATAGAGTTTTTTGGCACCATTTTGTGAACAGCACTTCTTCCCATTTGTACGAATATTGTTACAGAAAAAAATATGGTGTTTGTAAAAGTTACTCATAAATTTATGGCCCTCTTGTAACATTGTTTTTTGTCAATGCCGGTAATTTTAGCAGCTATCTTAGCTGCTTTCGAAGCACCCATTTCAGCACAAAGAATGGGCAACAAAGAATCCAATTGGGTCTCAGCCTCTACTATATCTATTTTATCATTTGCTGAAATTAATATCACAAATTCCCCTTTCTGGTGGTTCTGGTCAGTAGTGAGATATTTAATTAGATTTGGAATTGAGTCTGTATGAATTGTCTCGAATGTCTTAGTTAACTCCTTGGCAAGACAAACTTCTCTATCATCTCCAAATGTGATGTACATGTCACTTAGGGTCGCCAATATGCGCTTAGGAGATTCGTAAAAAATAATCGTCTCAGTTCTACTAACAAGACTGTTTAATAGCTTTAATCTTGCAGTTTTCTTACTCGGCAAAAAACCTAAAAAGGTGAAGCTATCACTTGCTAAGCCTGAAGCAGATAGAGCGGTAATTAGTGCACTTGGACCCGGAATAGGAATAACCCTTAGACCCTCTTTTTTTGCTTGAACGACTAAAAAATAACCAGGATCACTTATAAGAGGTGTTCCTGCATCGCTTATTAGTGCAATAGACTTTCCGGACTTTAATTCACCAATGATGGCTTGGGTTTTTTCTCGTTCATTGTGCTCATGAAAAGCACTAATAGACTTTGAAATATCTAAATGTAATAATAGTTTTTTGCTGTGTCGAGTGTCTTCTGCCAAGATAATGTCAACACTTTTTATGACTTCAACAGCCCTAAATGTGATGTCATCTAAATTGCCTATTGGGGTGGCAACAATAAAGAGTGTTCCTGTCATAAGTCTAAATTAAAGCCAAAACTAGCGCCAAATAATCTGAAAGCAGACATCATTATGCTTGATTAATAGATTAATTATCAAAATTTATGTGTTGCTTTGATGTAAATAACATTAAATCTGATTTAAAATGTTATTTAAGTTAATTTGAAACTGCACCTGCTTGGATGCAAGGAGTAATAGTGAAAAAAATAATACTGTTATGCGCCTTATTAGTTTCATCGTTTATCTTATCTTCGTGTTCACCAATAGTTCAAGGTGCAGCCGCTGTAACTACGGTGGCTACGATGTCAAATGATCGTCGAAGTGCGGGTGAAATTCTTGACGACAAAACGCTTGACATGAACCTTAGTAATATTGTCAGAAATGATTCAATACTTGAAGATATGCATATTAACTTCATGGTCTATAACGAAGCCGTACTAATGGCAGGTGAAGCGCCAAGCATTGAAGCAAGAGAGTACCTCGAAAAACAAATTAAACAGAAAGCGCCAAAAATGAAGCAACTCATTAATGAGGTTGCAGTGATGCCAAACAACGGGTATATGTCCAGAGCTAAAGATGGAATCATTACTGTACAGATTGAGGCTTTATTTCTTGACCAAGAAGTCTTTCATCCAAGACATGTTCTTGTTATGACTGAACGAAGAACAGTATATTTAATGGGCTCGGTCACTAAAAGAGAAGCGGAGCATGCAACCAATCTAGCCACCAAAGCAAAAAATGTTGACAAGGTCGTTAAACTATTTAACTATTTATTGGTTCGCCCTGCAGCAGAAATTGAAAGAGACAACAAAAAGAAAGTAGAAGCAGAAAAGCAAGCAGAAGTCGAAGCTAAAAGAGCAGAACTCGAAGCTGAACAAGCAGCACTCCAGCAACAGATTGACGAATTGAACACTAACTAAGCTCCTTTATTGGCCCAAAAGAGTGCCGGTGCACACCTTTGATCGCACCATATTTTGACAATGCATTGATATGTCTCCTCGTGCCGTAACCTTTGTGTTGAGCAAAGCCGTATTCTGGATATTGTAAATCCAGCTCTGTCATTTGCCGATCTCGAGTCACTTTTGCGATGATAGATGCAGCTGAAATTGCTGGCTCACTTAAGTCTCCTTTGATTATTGCAATACAGTTGGGGACATCTGGGCAACGATTACCATCCACCATTACATTGAAAATAGTTTTACCTCTGTACTTGGAATATTCTTCCTGTAAATCAATAATAGCTCTCTTCATTGCAAGCATAGTCGCTTGCAAGATATTTATTTGATCAATCTCAATACAACTTGCCTCGCCCACAGACCAATCACATAGTTCAGTAATCTGTTGATAGAATATATCACGTTTTTTTTTGCTTAGTTTTTTTGAATCTGTCAAACCAGATAGTTGAAATTTAGTCGGTAAAATAACAGTTGCAGCAACGACATTCCCCGCTAATGAACCTCTCCCAGCTTCATCGACACCAATGATTCTAAAATCAGATCTATGATTAAATTGCTTTAAAACCAATGTCAGTCCGGTAATAAGCACCTTTCCAGTCAACTTTCTCTAGAAACTCGTAGGCTTTTGTTTGCGCTTGTTGAATATCTTTACCCAAAGCCGTGGCACATAAAACTCGTCCACCGTTACTATAAATATTATTGTCATCTAGCTTTGTACCTGCGTGAAAAATCTTGGTATTGATCGAATCATTCGGTAGTTCAATTTTTTCTCCCTTAACATATTTTTCTGGGTAACCATTGGCTGCCATTACAACTCCCAAACAGGCCCTTTCATCCCACTCAATCACAACTTCATCTAACTTACCTTGAGTGGCCGCAATACATAGTGAAGCAAGATTAGATTTCAAGCGCATCATTATAGGCTGTGTTTCTGGGTCGCCAAATCTGCAATTGTATTCCAATACTTTTACCTTGTTATTCTGATCAATCATCAATCCCGCATATAGAAAACCAGTGTAGGGAACGCCTTCTGATGCCATTGCATCGACGGTAGCTCGAATCACTGTGTGCATCACATTCTCAAAAATTGTTTCACTAACAATCGGTGCAGGTGAGTAAGCTCCCATACCTCCAGTGTTGGGTCCTTTGTCACCATTATCTCGAGCTTTGTGGTCTTGTGAGGTTGCCATTGGCAGAATGTTTTTTCCATCTACCATTACAATAAAGCTTGCCTCTTCACCAACTAAAAATTCCTCAATTACAACACACGACCCAGCGTCACCAAAACGGTTTCCTTGCAACATATCGTGAATAGCATCAATTGCTTCTTGTTCTGTATTAGCAATAATAACGCCCTTCCCTGCTGCTAAACCGTCCGCTTTAATAACTATAGGGGTACCTTTTTCCTTAACATAATGAATGGCCGATTCTTCTTGCGTAAATACTTGATAAAAGGCAGTGGGAATCTTATTTCTATGCAAGAAGTCTTTACAAAAAGCCTTCGAGCCCTCTAGTTGAGCAGCAAGTTGGGTTGGTCCAAAAATAGCCAACCCTTGAGCTCGAAAGTCATCTACAATACCAATCACCAGAGGAGCCTCTGGACCAACAATTGTAATATCGATAGTTTCACTTTTGGCAAATTCTATTAGTGCTGGAATGTCTTCACATTCTATTTCAACATTTGATATTTTATGTTCTAACTCAGTACCTGCATTCCCTGGCGCAACAAAGACATGCTGAACTTCTTTAAAACAAGCACACTGCCAAGCTAGGGCATGTTCACGCCCACCTGAACCGATTACCAAAACCTTCATAATATTACCCTTGTATTGTTTCAACCTAATCGATCAAAGGTCATAATTGTTACAAATTATAATCTAGCAAAATATGGTTGCTAATAAAATGTAAAACAAAGTCAATGATTATTTTTACTTATTTAAATTTGCAGAACTTCAACTATGCTTAAACAAATAGCCGAGTAGGTAAGATTTCAGATACTAGATTACTTTCCCCGATACCTAGAAATTGTTTATTATGATCATACAGCTTAAGTTTTTGAGAAGTACTGAAACCTTGATGCTCGATTTTCTTACCCAGTCTAATATCTCTCGTTTGCTCTGAGTTTAAATAAAGACTTTTAAGTTTTGGCAGCATTTCATCAGCTCTTAAAATAATCGAATCAAGAGATTCAAGGTTTTGCTCTTTAAGTTTTGATAATTGTTCATAGGTTTTACTTTCACTGAGATTAAGATGAGCAAACCCAGTGCGCCTTAATTCAACAACATGCCCACCGCATCCTAGAGATTTACCTATATCTTCAACCAAAGTCCTGATGTAGGTACCTTTAGAGCAAAAAACCTCTAGACTTACAACGGATTCTTCGAGACCAAAGAAATTGATTTCGTGAACAGTTACAGGTCTTGGAGACCTTTCAATCTCAATACCTTTTCTTGCAAGCTTATACAATGGAGTGCCGTTTCGTTTTAGTGCTGAATACATTGGCGGGACCTGATTAATATCTCCAATAAACTGCGACAAAATGATTTTAATGGAGCTTTCATCAATTTCTTTAGTTGAGCCAAAGTTTACTATCTTACCCTCTGAATCACCAGTGCTACTGACCTGGCCTAACTTGGCACGGACAAAGTAGCGTTTGTCATCATCAAGCAGAAATTGTGCCACCTTCGTGGCCTGACCTAAACAGATAGGCAACAAACCACTTGCGAGGGGATCTAGGCTACCGGTATGCCCAGCCTTGTTCGCACAAAATAAACGTTTAACTTGCTGTAAAACGTAGTTTGAACTTCTTCCACTGGCCTTGTCCAGTAAGACAACACCGTTAATGTCTCTAACTTGTTGATTGTGTTTGGACATTGTAAGTAAATAATTTAGAGTTTTTTGAGAAGGTCGTCTATTCTAGCTCCTGTATTAGGCGCCGGATCATAAATAAAACTCAGTGTTGGCGTGTGCCGCAAATCCAAAGTCTTAGATAAGCTTGAGCGAAAAAAACCACTAGCCTTGTTTAGCAAGGATGCAACAATGATCTTAGAATCTTCATCTACAGAAAAAAATACTTTTGCACTAGTAAGATCACGACTAACAATAACATCAGTTATAACGACCTGCTTTAATCGGGGATCTTTAGTCTCTTGTTTCAACAACAAAACTAATTCACGCCGCATAAGCTCATTAACTCTTTCAGTTCTGTAACTAAGTTGTTGTGCCACTAAGAGAATCTCCTCTATAGTTTGCGAGCTCGCTCAATGCGTTCGAACACTTCAATTTGATCTCCAGGCTGGACATCAGTATAGTTAAGAACACCGATGCCACATTCAGTACCTGACTTGACCTCTTTGACGTCATCTTTAAAGCGTCGCAATGACTCTAATTCTCCTTCATATATAACTATACTTTCACGCAACACTCGGATTGGGCTATCTCTCTTAACGAAACCTTCGTCTACCATACAACCAGCAATGTCACCAAATTTAGGGGACCTAAAGACGTCTTGAACGCTCGCTACACCAATAATATTTTCACTAAATTCTGGACTCAGCATGCCACCCATGATGGCCTTCATGTCATCAATCAGATTATAGATTATGCTGTAATATTCAATCCTAACACCTTCTGTGTCAGCAGTTTTACGGGCAACAGCATCGGCACGGACGTTGAAACCAAGCACGATTGCATTAGATGTACTTGCCATCGAAATGTCTGTGTTATTAATTGCGCCTACCCCGGAGGAAATAACCTTAATCTTTACTTCTTCTGTTGAGAGCTCTTCTATTGCTTCAACTAATGCCTGGGCTGAACCATGAACGTCAGACTTAAGTAGAACATTAACGGTCGAAACTTCTCCTTCTTCCATTTTTGAAAAGAAATTATCCATCTTTTCAGCCTGCTGCTTTTGAAGTTTCGTTTCTCGGTCTTTCGTTTTTCTAAAGTCAGCTACTTCTCGAGCCTTGCGTTCACTCTCTACGACCAATACTTCAGCTCCTGAGTCTGGCACACCAGACAAACCTAATATTTCAACTGGTGTTGAAGGGCCAGCTTCTTTAATAGTCTTACCGTTGTCATTAATAATTTGCTTTATCTTTCCATACTCTAAACCAGCAATTACAATATCACCTTTTTTCAATGTACCTGATTGCACTAAAATCGTAGTCACCTTGCCTCGACCTTTGTCTAATCTAGCCTCCAGAACAACACCACTTGCTGGTTTATTTACAACCGCTTTTATTTCATTCATTTCTGCAGTAAGAGTGATGCTTTCTAGAAGCTCATCAATACCTTCACCAGTATGAGCTGAAACGCCAACCATCAAAACTTCACCACCCCATTCTTCAGAAACAACCTCATGGGTAGAAAGTACCTGCTTTACTTTGTCAATTACTACTCCTTCTTTATCTATTTTGTTAATCGCCACAATAATAGGAACTTCTGCATCTTTTGCATGCTTAATGGATTCAATGGTTTGTGGCATAACTCCGTCATCAGCAGCAACGACAAGAACTACGATGTCAGTCGCATTAGCTCCTCGAAGCCTCATTTTGGAAAAAGCAGCATGACCAGGAGTATCAATAAAAGTAATAATTTGGCCTTTTTGAGTGATTTGATAAGCACCAATATGCTGAGTAATGCCACCTGCTTCTGCAGATGCCACTTTGGATTTTCGAATATAATCGAGAAGGGATGTTTTTCCATGGTCAACGTGCCCCATGATAGTGACCACAGGTGGCCTTGGAACTGCCTTTGCACTGTCACTTTCATCTTGAACTAGAGTGTCTTCTACAGTCTCTTCATTGCTGGCTATTGGTGTATGGCCCATCTCCTCAACTACAAGCATTGCTGTGTCTTGATCAATCACATCATTAAGGGTAGCCATTACCCCCATACTCATCATTACCTTAAGAACTTCGCCCGCTTTGGTGGTCATTTTTAAAGCCAATTCAGAGATTTTTATTGTCTCAGGAATTAGGACTTCATGAGTGATTGGTTCTACAGGCATATGAAAACCATGTTGTGCTTGCTCATCTTGGACTTTTTGCGAAATTTGAGTTCTCTCTTTTTTCTTGAGTTTGCGATTTGGATTGTGATGAGCAACATGAAGTTCTTTACGGTTTGATGAAGTTACTGAAGTGTTACGACGCCTTTTTGGTTGCTTTTTTGCTTCTTTAGCTTTTTTGGGAACTGGAGATTCTATAACATTCTTATCTTCTTGTGTTTTTGCAACAAGCTCTTTCTGATTTTTTTGAGTAATTAAATCTTCATTCTTTATCTTTTGCTGAAGCATCGTATCTTGACGTTTGTCGTCATGCTCTTGATCCTTTTGATCAGCCAATCTGCCAGTTTCTAGGGCTTTTTGGTCTTTCAACATTGCTTCACCTGAAGCGACATCTACAACAATATTAGGAATATCGCGCTTCTTTTTAACCTGAATTTTGACACCGCCCGTTATGGTTGAAGTTGTTTTTGACGTGGGTGTTTTACGTGATACAGAGATACTTGATTTGGTGCCAGAGCGTTTACTAAGGCTGGACATTAATATCTTTCTTTCATCCGCTGAAATGTTTGCTTCCGCCGTTTTCCCTTCTATGCCTGCGTCAGATAGAATCGATATAACCTGGTCAGGTGTCTTTTTAAGTAGTTTTGATAAACTTTCTACCGTATGTGCCATATTGATTGCCTATAAATCTATTATATTTGTCCTTTACTAACCATAAAATATCAGTCAAACCAACCTTCATTTTCTCTGGCTGCCATAATAACAGCTGAAGCGTTGTCATTACCAATATCTTGAATTTCTAATAGTTCAACAATGGACAACTCAGCTAAAGAATTTACCGTTAATATTTCTGCTTCTACCAGTGCGCCCGCAAGAGACTCATCTACACTCTCAATAGCTAACAGAATCTCAGTAGCTTCGGCATCATTTAATGCTTTAACCAATTGGGCGTCCTGTGCTCTTTCTTGAAGTTCGTCTACCATTTCAGAGTCGAACTCCTCAATTTGTGATAAGGCTTGAGCTTCAGCTTCAGCAATTTCATCTAAACTAGTATAGCCCTCGTCTATCAGAACACCTGCAACTTCGGCATCGACACCTAGCTTATCTGCCAACTTTTCACCTGTTTTTTGTACCTCTTTTGCCTGCATTTCATCCGCATCAGTGAGCGACATAACATTGAGCTTCCATCCCGTCAATTTGCTAGCTAATTTAATATTTTGACCGCCTCGGCCAATAGCAAGCGCCAATTGATCTTCATCAACTGCGATGTCCATTGAGCCTTTTTCTTCATCAACTACAATTGAGCTGACCTCTGCTGGAGCCATCGCGTTAATGACAAACTGTGCGGGGTCTTCGTCCCAAAGAATGATATCCACTCTTTCCCCATTGAGTTCATTCGAAACCGCCTGAACACGCGCACCTCGCATGCCAATACAAGAGCCAATTGGGTCTATGCGTTTGTCTTTCGCTTTAACCGCTAACTTGGAGCGAAGCCCTGGATCTCGTGCTCCAGCTTTGATTTCTATTACACCTTCACTGATTTCAGGGACTTCCATCTCAAAAAGTTCAACCATCATTTCGTTTGCTGTACGACTTAAAAAGATTTGTGCCCCCCTAGGAGTAGACTTCACCTCTTTAATAAAAGCTCTTAAACGATCATTCTTTCTGATTGATTCGTTTGGTATTAAATCATACTTAGAAATCATGCCGTCTATACCACCCATGTCAACATAAACATTGCCTCGCTCAACTCGTTTTACCGTGACCATTACAACCTCACCGACACGCTTGGAAAAATTATCAACAACGACAGTTCTTTCTGCTTCACGAACTTTTTGAATAATGACTTGCTTAGCGATTTGAGCAGCAATTCTGCCAAACTCAATAGATTCCATTTCTTCTTCAACATAAGAGTCTGCCAACACACCATTAGAGTCGGTTTGATAGACGTGCAATTCGGCATCAAATTCAGTTCCATCGTCATCAACAAAATCAGCACCAGTTTCAACCACTAGCCAGCGCCTAAAGGTTTTAAAATCTCCACTATGCCTATCCACTTCTACACGAACATCTATATTATTTCGCTTTTTTGTTGCCACAGCTAAAGCCTCTTCTAATGATTCAATGACATCCTCTTGGGTTATATTTTTCTCATTCGAAATTGCCTCAATCATTAAAAATAATTCTTTGCCATCCATGCGCTTCTCCTAAAAATGAGCAACTAAATTTGCTTTTTCAATTAAACCTATGTCCAAAGTAACTGGTCCAAGCTCAGTAACCAACTCAATTGTATTACTGGTTTCTCCTACACTACCAATACAGCCAGTAAAATTTCTCTTACCATCAATTGGTCTATATGTCCTTAAACGAACATTATGACCAAGAAAACGCTGATAATGTGCAATCATAAAGAGAGGTCGCTCAATGCCCGGTGACGACACCTCTAGATTATACTGCTCGCTGATTGGGTCTTCAACATCCATTATTGAACTTACTTGTCGTGAAACAGTTTCGCAATCATTCACTCTAATACCTTTCTCACAATCAATATAAATCCTCAATACTGAATGCTTTCCACTGGCAACATATTCAATGCCAAGCAATTCATAGCCCATATCGATAACGATTGGATTGATTATTGAAAACACTTTGTCAGCTATTTTAGCCATAAAAAATTCCTAATAAAAACCCCCAAAAGAGGGGGTCTTAATTGGTAGCGGGGACAGGATTTGAACCTATGACCTTCGGGTTATGAGCCCGACGAGCTACCATACTGCTCCACCCCGCACTAAAGTGGCAGAATTATACGCCCAAAAGCTTGTCACTTCAAGAACTTTTGCCTTGTAAGCATATTCATATCTAAACCGATTGCTTTATAATAAGTGCATGCAACCAATCACACTTGCTGTGTTGATGGACGACATCTCCAGTATCAATCGAAAAAAAGATTCTTCTTTTGCAATGATGCTTGAAGCACAAAATCGAAATTGGGAAATCTACACTTTTGATAGTGTTGATATGTTCCACTTAAAAGGACAGGTATTCGCTAATGTCCGAAAAACTTTTGTTAATGACTCGCAGAACAATTGGTACTCATGTGGTGAACAAGAGTTACTCTCACTTTCAAACGTTGATATCATTTTTATGCGCAAAGATCCTCCATTTGATATGGACTATATTTATGCCACCTATTTACTAGAGCAGGCTGAAATCGGTGGAGTTATAGTTGTTAATAAGCCTAGCTCTCTAAGGGATGCTAATGAAAAATTGTTTTCATTAAATTTTTCTGATTACATACCCAAAACTCTTGTCAGTTCAAATATAGAACAACTCATAGCTTTTATTAATGATAACGAAGCAGCTATTGTGAAGCCACTTGATGGTATGGGTGGAAAAGACATATACAAACTAAAGATAGGTGATGACAATATTAATGAAGTGTTGTTGCGTTTAACCAATCAAGGACAACGCTACATTATGGCACAGGAATTTTTGACGGAAATAATGCTGGGGGACAAACGTATTTTATTGATTAACGGCATTCCTATTGACTATGCACTTGCTCGATTGCCTGCAGAGGGTAGTTTTAAAGGAAACTTGGCTGCTGGTGCTAAAGGCGTTGGTCAGCCTTTAACTGAACGAGATCGATATCTATGCGAAAAAATTTCACCAATGCTGATTGAAAAAGAGCTAATATTTGTAGGTCTCGATGTGATTGGGGATTATATTACCGAGATTAATGTAACCAGCCCAACCGGCATTCGTGAACTAGACAAACAATTTGACCTTAACATCTCCGCCCAATTACTAGATGTCATTGAAGAGAAGTTAGCTTTGCGCTAAATTAAAACCATATTTAGCTAGCATCACACCAAAACCAGCAGCTAAAAGTGAAAGACCTATGTTCAACAAAATATTCAAAAGCGCTTGGCCATAGTTCCCTCCACTTAACATCTCAAGAGATTCAAATGAAAGTGTTGACATGGTTGTCAAAGAGCCGGTTAATCCAACTAACAACATCAACCGATAGGTCTCACTGAGTAAGAGCTTTTCCAAAATAACAACCACTAATATACCGGCAATAAAAGAACCAACAACATTAGAAATCAAAGTTCCATAAGGAAACGCTTTACCAAGGTACTGTATGGATAAAACGCCTATATAATAGCGACAACTAGCGCCAACGGTTGCCCCTACTCCAATGCTCGCAATTGATGCTAGTGTATTCATTAAGTCGACCTAAGTTCTTTTAATTTTTCCCTAATTTTAATCTCTAGACCACGGTCGGTGGGTTCATAATAAACCTGTTCGCCCATCTCCTTCGGGAAATAGCTTTGCCCCTTACTAAAAGCGCCTGGCTCATTATGGGCATAACGATAACCTTTGCCGTAACCGAGCTCTTTCATCAATTTTGTGCTCGCATTACATAGGTGAATTGGGACCTCCAAGTCACCACTGCTCCTTGCATCCTCCATTGCTTGGTTAAATGCTTTATAGACCGCGTTAGATTTTGGCGCACAGGCACAAAAAACAGCAGCTTGAGCTATAGCACGATTACCCTCCTTATCGCCCAAGCGTTCGTAAACGTCCCAAGCGTTCAGAGTAATTTGCAGCGCCCTCGGGTCAGCATTCCCTATATCTTCCGAGGCTATTGCAAGGAGACGTCTAGCAATCACCTTGGGATCACAACCAGAAACAAGCATCCGCGCCATCCAATAAAGAGCGCCATCTGGTGAGGAACCACGAACAGATTTATGAAAGGCGGACAACTGTTGATAGAAAATATCACCCCCCTTGTCAAAAGTACCAATTTTTTCTTGAAGCGTTTTTGTGACATCATTCTGATTGAGGGTTTTGTCCAATTTTTGACTCAACTGCTCGATGATGTTAATAAGTCGGCGTGCATCACCACCACTAGCTGCAATAATTTGTGACAACGATCCATCATCTTCAAGGTTTACTGACTGACTTTCGAGAGCTCTCGAAGCAACAATACTAAGCTCATCATCGTTGAGTTTATTTAGGACATATACACGTAACCTGGATAGCAAAGAGGAATTGATTTCGAAAGATGGGTTTTCTGTAGTTGCACCAATTAGTGTAATCAATCCAGATTCTATGTGAGGTAAAAAGGCATCTTGTTGTGCTTTATTAAAGCGATGAATTTCATCAACAAACAATACTGTACTTTTGTTATTTTGCTGATAACGTTGAGCATGGTCGAGCACATTTCTAAGTTCTTTAATGCCGTCCAACACTGCAGACATCTGTTCAAAATGGGCGCCCATTTGATTACAGACAATACGCGCCAAAGTTGTTTTTCCTGATCCTGGTGGACCCCATAAAATCATTGAATGGAGTTTACCGTCAACTAATGTTTTACCAATGGGTTTATCATCATCCAATAGATGCCGTTGACCCACAAAGTCCGCCAAACTACTGGGTCTCAATATTTCAGCAAGTGGCTTATAGGTGGGCATAGTTAGGGTAAGTTAATTTTTATGATTTGATTATTATCTTCTTTAATCGTTATAAGTAATGCGGTTAATTTCAATTTATTTGCAAGCTCAATAGCTTTCACACTACCCATTGCCATCATAGCAGTAGCGTAAGCGTCACTCATAGCACTTTGAGGATGAATCACGGTAGCCGAAAACAGGTCATTGTTGGCTGGCAAACCAGTTGAGGGGTTGAAAATATGCATGTATTTTTTACCTTCCCAAATAAAATAATTACGATAATTCCCGGAAGTAGCAATAGATGCGTCTTTCAATGCAATTGGAATCGGTGCTTTATTATCTGGACGCTCAACACCTACAACCCAATCATCTCCCCTATTATTTCCTGAAGCAACAATTTCACCGCCAATCTCAACTAGAAAATTTTTGATACCAGACGTTTTAATAAGGCGTGCAACTTCATCTACCGCATAACCCTTTGCAATCGCTGAGAGATTAATGTGTATATCTCTGGTTTTTTTAACTCGGCCATCCTCCATCAATAGATACCTAATTGATGAATTTTTAAAGGCTTTCTCGATTGCCTCCCTTTTAGGTTCCTCTGTTCTACCGCCACTCGCACCAAAACCCCACAAATCAATCAATCTGCCAATACCTGGGTCAAAGTAACCATCAGTTTGTTTGTATATCTCTTCTGATTGTTTTAGCATTGAATATAGTTCACTAGAAACGTCGATCCATTCATCTACAGGTGCACGGTTTAATTGAGACAATTCCGAATCGTCCTGCCATGTTGAAAAAGTATTATTGATTTCGACAAGTCGTCTGTCAATTATGTCTTGTTCAATGCTCTCATCACCCAAAACATTAATTGAATAACTTGTACCCATACTTTCGCCTTTGATTTGCTCGACACTTTCATTTTCAAAGCAACCACTCAGCAAAAAAAGAATTAAAATAAGACAGTATTTACGCATTATAATTTGACCATGTTTTTTAGATTTATTTGTCTTGTTTTTCTTACAACAAGCGTCTTTGCCAGCAGTCACACTTTTGAAGACTTTTTAGTTCAGATTCGCCAAATGGCTACTGAGCAAGGCGTCTCCAAAGCAACAATTGACAAAGCTTTTTTTCAACTTTCACCTAGACCTGAGGCTCTTAAGGAGGATAAAAAACAGCCGGAATTTAATCAAAATTTTTGGACTTATGTCAATAAAAGAGTAACTCAGACTCGCCTAAATAATGGCTATGATACATTAAAACAAAACAGTTCATTACTCAACAAAACCACCCAACAATATGGAGTTCCTTCATATGTTTTAGTTTCATTTTTAGGTATTGAGAGTAATTATGGCTACCACACGGGAAACCATAATCTCATTCAATCTTTAGCAACCTTGGCTTATGACCGGCGACGCTCTAACTTCTTTACTATGGAGTTAATTGAACTATTAAAGCTGATTGATAAAAATACAATACCTATGGATGCAAAGGGCTCATGGGCTGGCGCGATGGGCGCAGTTCAATTTATGCCAACAAGTGTCCAGGCTTACGGTGTTGACGCCAACAAAGATGGCAAAATCGATCTATGGAATAATAAGCAAGATATATACGCTAGTGCCGCTAATTTTCTGAAAAAGAATGGCTGGGCAAAAGGAGAAAAGTGGGGAAGAGAGGCCTCTATTCCAAAAAACTTTGATTACAAACAAACCGGCTTAGGAATCAAGAAAAGCGTCAATGATTGGGCTAAATTAGGGGTACTCAGAGCCAACGGCAATCGTCTACCAAATTCTAATATGAAGGCTTCATTGATTGTGCCTATGGGCCATCGCGGTCCTGCTTTCTTAGTTTATCGAAACTTCGATGTGATAATGGATTGGAATCACTCTCTCTTATATGCCATTTCAGTGGGCTACCTGGCTAACCGTATAAATGGTAGTGGCAAGTTGATCGCCAAACCAATAGAAGAGCCTCTACTTACTAAGGACAACATCTTAACCATCCAGCAAACCTTAAATTTGTTGGGATACGACACTGGAGTTCCAGATGGCATGGCAGGCCCAAAGACGAGAAGCGCAACTAGAAAATTTCAAGCTGACATCGGCCTTGTAGCCGACGGTTATGTTGGTTATGAACTTTTTCAGCAACTTCAATGACCATAAAAACTTACCTTGGTTTTGATGTCGGCACCAAGCGAACTGGCATAGCAATTGCTAACAGCTTAACAGTACATGCAAGTGGCATAGAAACCATTGTTCATCATAAAGATGGCTCTACAAATTGGCCCCAACTTGAGAAGCTCATTAACAAACACCAAGCAGACATATTTGTTGTTGGATTACCACTCGATGAGAAAGGCAAAGAGCAAGAAATGACCTTTATAGCGCGCTCATTTGGAAGAAAGTTAGAACAACGTTTTAGCAAAGAAGTTGTCTTCATTGACGAATATTTATCGTCTTCAGAGGCGAAAAACCAATTAAAATGGCACTACGCTCACAAGAACGCTGACCGAGCTGATGTCGATAAGCGCTCTGCTGAACTAATTTTGCAAACTTGGCTCAATGAAACCAGACACGATTAGTAACGACTGCCAACTCAACTCTTCCGGAAAACTGATTCATCTTTTGGGTTTAAAAGACCTCCCAAAGAAGCACCTTGAAAATATACTAGATAGAGCAGATGGCCTTTTAGGTGACAAAGGCAATCTCAAAAAATCAAAAGCTTTGAAAGGCATGTCGGTTGCAAACCTATTCTTCGAACCCTCAACTCGCACTCGGAATACTTTTGAAATTGCAGCCAAACGTTCTAGCGCTAATACCATTAATGTTGACCTCGAAAACTCGGCAACCAGAAAAAATGAAACCTTGATGGACACGATGCAGACCTTAAAGGCGATGCAGATTGATATGTTCATTATCCGTCACAAGAAAAATGGACTCCCACATCACGTCGCCGCAAATATTGAAGGCGTAGCCATTATAAATGCAGGTGACGGTATCAATGCTCATCCAACTCAGGCACTATTGGATATGCTAACAATTCGTCAGTATAAAAAATCCTTTGAAAATTTGTCGGTTGCAATTGTTGGTGATGTTCGCCACTCTAGGGTCGCACGTTCCGGAATTCATGCGCTGAAAACATTAGGAACAAAAGATATTCGTCTAATCGCTCCAGCGTATTTACTTTACAAAGAAACAACCTCGCCAGACTTGGAGCGTTTCGACAATCTCAAGACAGGATTAGAAGGCGTCGACATTATCATGTCATTAAGACTACAAAAAGAACGTATGGTTGCAGCAGAGATACCCAATGAGAAGAATTACTTTGAAAATTACGGCATTACCAATAAAACATTAAAATTAGCTAAACCAGATGCAATCGTGATGCATCCTGGACCTGTTAATCGAGGCATTGAAGTAGATTCAAGCGTTGCAGATGGTCCTCAATCAGTCATCCTTAAGCAGGTAACTAATGGCATCGCTGTTCGCATGGCGGCAATGGAAGTTTTGGCAGAAGCATTGTAAACAATGGGTCAATCGATTAACTACGACCTTGCTAAGGACGCGCTTCAAAAATTAAACACGGATGACACCATTTCTTCTACACATGGACTGTTGTGTGGTTTTTATTGTGTCAAACAAGACATCTCTTTGGATGACTGGCTTAATGAGGTGCTTGTTAGTATTGATCTGAACAATATACTAGAAAAAGAATCTCACCAAGTACTAGCCGAAATCTTTAACAACACAAGTGAGCAACTTTCCGATCCAACACTAAATTTTTGGCCAATCATTGCTGACGATATTTGTTCTTTGAGAGAACAAGCTAATACGCTTGTCGACTGGTGCCAAGGATTTTTAGTGGGTCTCGGACTCAGCTCTGTTCAAACCTCTGACGAACAGGTGCTTGAAATGATTAAGGACATCAGTGAAATTTCTCAGCTCGAGGTAGAGCTGCTAGATAACGAAGAGAATGCTCAGGACTTTTATGAAATAGTGGAGTTTGTTCGCATGGGTGTGCTCTTCATACAAGAAACTTTGCAACCCTCAAAGCAGGATTATATTAGTCCTGACCAGCTCCATTAAATCGCAAAATTTAGCCGTAATTTAAAAAAAATAGGACAAAGAAAACTATATATTTTTGTTTATAATAAAACCACTCTTCTCAAAAAAAATGGTGGAGAGTATGAATGAAATTTTTTATCAATTTAAGGGGAAAGAAAATGACATTAACGCATTTATTTAAAGCTCAAGCTATATTTGCCTGGATATGGGTTGCGATGTTTTGGCTAGCACCGGGTTTTGTTGCAGGAAACTTTGGATGGGAGTTGACCGCGAACTTGCAGTCCTTTGCTCAGGCGACATCGATCCCAATACTAGCTATAGGTATTATTTCTTGGATGGCCCCAACCTGGGTTGGTAGCGACCATATAAAAAAATTAGGTATGCTGATGGGTGTCTACGTTAACATTTTGTTTGCTGCAGTTCAGCTATTTCACATATCAACCGATGCTGCTAATTTTGATGCTTTCGGAATGATTGCGACTTTGGTTTTTGTAGTTTTATTCTACTGGAAGTGTCGCCCTTCTAGCTAATTATTAGTACAAAAAAGCCGAGTTAAATCAGCGTTTAACTCGGCTTTAATATATGGTGGCCACACCTAGAATTGAACTAGGGACACAGGGATTTTCAGTCCCTTGCTCTACCAACTGAGCTATATGGCCAAAAACGTGAAATTATACACAAGGCAAAAGAAAGTGAGTTTGAATTTATCTCTCAAAAGCGCGTCAATACTACAAATTATCCAAAAAGCGCTCAGCATCTAATGCCGCCATACATCCAGAACCTGCAGAGGTTACAGCTTGTCGATAAACATGGTCTGCCACATCCCCAGCAGCAAAAACACCCTCAACACTTGTTTGGGTTGCGTTACCTTCTAGACCGGCCTTAACTTTAATGTAGCCTTGATTGATTTCTAACTGCCCTTCAAAAATACCTGTATTAGGTGTGTGACCGATTGCGATAAAAACACCGTGAACATCAATTTCTTTGCTGCTGCCATCGTTGCCTTTTAAACGTAGACCTGTAACACCCGTCTCGTCACCCAAAACCTCATTTAAGTTGTGATTCCATTCAATAGAAATGTTTCCATTTTTGGCTTTTTTCATTAACTTATCTGAAAGAATTTTCTCGGATCTAAATTTATCTCGACGATGAACAATAGTTACATGTTCTGCAATATTTGATAAGTAAAGAGCCTCTTCTACAGCGGTATTTCCGCCACCAATAACTGCCACTTTTTGATCACGGTAGAAAAAACCATCGCAGGTTGCACAAGCTGATACACCCTTACCTTTATAGGCTTCCTCAGATTCTAACCCCAGATATTTTGCAGTGGCCCCAGTTGAAATAATAACGGAATCTGCTGTATAGTTTGTTTCTCCGCCTTTTAGTGTAAAAGGTCGCTTAGAAAAATCAACGCTGGTTATATGATCATTAATTATTTCAGTATTAAATTGTAAAGCATGTACTTTCATACGTTCCATCAAATCTGGACCTTGTAGGCCATCACTATCCCCTGGCCAATTATCGACATCAGTTGTTGTCATTAATTGTCCGCCCTGTTCGAGTCCACTTATCATAACTGGATTCAGGTTTGCCCTAGCAGCATAAACCGCTGCTGCATAGCCAGCAGGGCCTGCGCCAACAATCAAAACTCTACAATGTTTGATATCACTCATTTGAAATACTTTATACTAATTAATCAATGGAGCATTATAGACTACCTTGAAAAAAAATAACAAACGAACAACGCAACATAGGCCAAAAAATCCACGCTCCAAAATTGCAAGCGAGACAATTTTCATACTACTCGCTACATTAGGCGTTGTATTTCTTATTTCACTTCTTACAAGCTCCCCTGATGAAGACCCTTGGACCGGAGGTGCTGTACTCGTCAAACCAGTTGTGAATTCTGCCGGCATATTTGGTGCTTATTTGAGTGATATTTCTATTGGAATTTTAGGTTATGTCTCCTATATTTTGCCAATATCCCTTTTGTGGCTTGGCTACAGCTTTCATCGAGACGCGTTCAAAGAGAAACAAAATCAACTTACCTTTTTACTGCGACTGGTAGCGTACTTTGTAATGGTATTTTTTACCGCCGCCTTGGCACATCAATATGCCCCAGAGATAAAAGTAATAGAAGGGCTAAAAGAGACGTTTTTAGCTGGAGGTATGATTGGTAAATCGATGCATGAAGTTGTGTTTTATGAGCTTTTTGGTGAAGCATCCACAATAATCTATGTTGGCATCATTTTAGTAAGCTTTAGTATTGCCACTAGTGCCTCTTGGAAAAATATTAGTAAGACAATGTTCAGCAATAACAAGACCTCCAATGCTGTGTCAAAGAGCCAAACTGCTCAAACAAATCCGTCGCCGAATATCAACAACACTCAAAAGACTAATTCAAAAGAGAAGGTCATTAAACACAAGGAAACTAAAAAAACAAAAAAAGCTGATAAGGCTGAAAAGCCTCAGAAAGTTGGAAGCAGCAACCTATATAAAGCCACCACCTCAAGTGGATTACCTGGTCTTTCTCTTCTTGACGATGTAGACAACTCTGGACTCGGCTATAGCGAAGAATTTTTAGAAGAGATGTCAAAACAAGTAGAACTGAAAATGAAAGACTTTGGTTTTGATGTCAACATTACTGCTGTCACCCCGGGTCCTGTGGTTACTCAGTTTGAAATATCTCTTGCCCCTGGGGTCAAGGTCAGCCAAATCATGAACCTTGACAAAGATTTAGCCAGAGCATTGCTGGTTGAAAGTGTTCGAATTGTCGATGTCATCCCGGGAAAGCCGGTAATTGGCTTAGAGATACCTAACAACAATAGAGAGCTGATCGGACTTAAAGAGATCCTCTCCAGCGAAACATTTACAAAATCTAAATCAACACTTTCAATGGGCTTGGGTAAAGATATTAATGGAAACCCCATAGTTGTAGATCTTGCTATGATGCCTCACCTAATGATTGCTGGCGCCACAGGAATGGGAAAATCCGTCGGCCTCAATGCCATTATTTTAAGTATTTTATATAAAGCAAAACCAGATCAAGTTCGGTTCATAATGATTGACCCTAAAATTATTGAATTGGCTAGCTATGCTGACATCCCTCACCTATTAACTCCCGTTATGACGAATATGAATGAGGCTGCAAGTGCGTTGTGGTGGTGCGTCAATGAAATGGAGCGGCGTTACACACTTTTAGCTAAATTTAGTGTTCGAAATATTGAGGCTTTTAATGAAAAACTCTTACGTGCCAAAAAAAGTGGCAAACCATTATTAGATCCATCATTTGATTCAAATACGGCAAAAGAAGGAGAACAACATCCTGAGCTAGAGGCTCTACCACTAATAGTCATTGTCATCGATGAATATGCTGACATGTTAGCGGCCCTTGCCCAACAAGATAGAGCTAAATCAAAACGAGTTGAGAGCTTGATTGTTCGCATTGCTCAAAAAGCCCGCGCTGCAGGAGTACACCTGATCGTTGCAACACAAAGGCCAAGTGTAGATGTGATAACTGGTCTTATAAAATCCAACATCCCTACTAGAATTTCATTTAAGGTCTCATCTAAGACTGACTCTAGGACAATTTTGGATCAATCTGGAGCAGAACAATTGCTTGGTATGGGTGATATGCTTTATATGACACCTGGCATTTCTCACTTGATTCGTATTCATGGCACATACGTTGAAGATAGTGAAATTTTCCGCGTTGTAGATCACCTTAAAAAGAACTCGGAGCCGAATTATTTGGCCGACATACTCAGTCCTCAAAACGAGATCTCCAGCGCACAAGATTCAGGTCACTCCACCGACGAGCTTGACCCACTGTTTGATGAAGCAGTACAAATCGTTACCTCAACCAGAAGGGCTTCAATCTCGAGTCTCCAAAGACGTATGCGTATTGGCTACAATCGGGCAGCAAGAATGATTGAAGACATGGAGGCAAGTGGAATTGTGAGCTCGATGAATAGTGCAGGCAATAGAGAAGTTTTGGCACCAAAGCCTATAGATCCTGACGACTGATAAATACAAAAACTATCGTTTAAAAAAACCACTTTTATTATGCAGGTATAAAGTATTTTTTTTGATTATTATATTCATTTTTTTTTTAAAAATGAATAACTCATGAAAAAGTCTCTAAGCCTAATATTGTTCTTAATATTTTGTACTCAAACTCATGCCCATAAGCCTATTTTAAATGAAAACTCAAGTTACCCGCCAGATGCCCCTTACGAAATAGAAGATCCTGAAATATCAAAGGCTATATATTCAACACTTTCGGGTGACCCGCATTTCTATAGAATTCAATCTGCAGAAGACTTTGATTTTTATAGCGGAATTTTGGCTGCTAAAATTGGTGACTGCCCTCTTGAGAGTAAATTTTCTTTTGAGGTGTTAGACTCTGATTTTCACTTATTATATCTAGCCGATGGTGAAAATTTTGTGTGGAGCCCGTGGTACGAACAATACGGCAAGCAGTGGTACTGGAATGGTCCAGAAATCGGTCAAAACTTTGCCTCAAATAAAGTCTTTAAAGCCGGAACTTACTATATTAAGGTCTTTAATGATACCAACACAGGACAATATATACTGGCAGTTGGTGACATTGAAAAGTTCTCAGTTACTGATATCGTTGGTTTATTCTTTTCAATGGGTAAAATAGAAAATGAATTCTGGGAATCAAAGCAATGCAGCAGCGATTAATTTTCTAATTATGTTATTTTCTTCTAAAATTTGCGTGTTTTAGACTGTGTATTGTGTTATTTCCATGAGATACAGCAGAAAAAACCCTTGACCTAACTTTATCCCTACTATATAGTTGACCTTGAACCAACAAGCTTAATGCTGGTTGGTTTTTTTATTTAGTAATTTATGGCGCCTTATTTAAGGCGTTTATTAAGGAGAAAAAAATGAAAAAAACTATAAGCATTGTTTTGTCATTGCTACTCATGGGTATTTTTTCACCAACTTTGGCTAATTCGATCAAATGGTCAATGCCTGGTGATTCTTTAACACTTGATCCGCATGCACAAAATGAAGGACCAACTCACATGGTTTCTCGTCAAGTATATGAAGGCTTGGTAACTCCAGGTATTAACATGGAAATACTTCCTCAGCTTGCAGAGTCGTGGGTGGCAACATCTGATGATACTTGGGTATTTAACCTTCGAAGGGGTGTGACGTTTCACGATGGATCATCTTTGACAGCAGGTGATGTTGCTTTTAGTATCAATAGAGCAAAGACAGCTCCATCTGATATGGTTGATTTAATTAAAAGTATTAAATCAGCAACAGCGATTGATGACCATACTGTTGAAGTAATAACTGATGGACCAAATCCAATTCTTTTAAACCAATTAACTCAGATATTTGTAATGTCTGAAGCTTGGGCAAAAGCAAATGGTTGTGAAGTTTCATATAATTGGGATGCAGGTGAGACATCTTATTGCGCATCCAATGCAAATGGAACTGGACCATTTGAAATTACTTTCAGAGAACAGGATGTAAGAACTGTTTTTGAAAAAAATGATAACTGGTGGGGAAATCACTATACTCACAACTTAGATCAAATTGAATTACTCCCAATTAAAAATGATGCAACAAGAGTTGCAGCGCTTCTTTCTGGAGAAATCGATTACACTAATGTTGTGCCAGTTCAAGATCTTGAAAGATTCAAATCTTCTGCAGGCCATGTTGTGAAAATGACTCCTCAAAATAGAACAATTTTCTTTGGTATGGATCAAGGTTCAGCTGAATTGAATTCATCTAACGTTAAAGGAAAAAATCCTTTTGCAGATAAAAGAGTTCGTCTGGCAATGTACCATGCTTTAGATATGGACGCTATTAAGGATAAGGTAATGAGAGGGCAAAGTGTACCTGCAGGTATTATTACTGCTCCTGGTGTTAATGGTCACACAGCAGCGCGTGATCAAAGATTGCCTTACGATCCTGAATTGTCAAAACAACTTTTAGCTGAAGCTGGTTATCCTGACGGATTTGAGCTTACATTAGATTGCCCTAATGATCGTTACATCAATGATGAAGCAATTTGTGTAGCAGCTATTAGTATGTTTGCAAAAATTGGGGTTACAGTAAATCTTGATGCAAAAACTAAGAGTCAGCATTTCTCTGAAATAAAAGAGGGTGATGCTAATGGTATGACTAGTGACATGTACATGTTAGGTTGGGGTGTTCCAACTTTTGACAGTCACTATGTATATTCATACTTATTTGAAAGCTCTGGTAGCTGGAATAAAGTAAATTTCAGTAACGCTAGAGTCGACGAATTAGTTGCGGCAATGGGTGTTGAAACAAACCTAGAGAAAAGAAATGCTATGATTGCTGAAGCTTGGGATATTACTCAAGATAATGTAGCATATCTTCCTTTACATCACCAAGTTGTTAACCAAGCAGCGAAAAGTAATGTCGATGTTCCGATTAGAATGAACAACGAACCATTATTTAGATTTGCAAACGTAAACTAAAAAAATCTATATTTTCTGGCCAGGCAACTGGCCAGAAAAACATTTCGAGTTGATGTAACATATCTTCCTTTACATCAACAAGTTTTCCATGTTTAGCTATACCTTTAAAAGACTTTTACAAGCCATCCTTGTAATGGTTATTGTTGCTTTTGTTTCCTTTTCTTTATTCAATTTTGTTGGAGACCCAGTCAATAGTATGACAGGAGAAGATGCTTCGGATCAAAGACGAGATGAGGTTAGAGAAGTTCTGGGATTAAATGATCCTGTCTATATTCAATTTTCAAGATTTTTAGGCAATGTTATTCAAGGCGATTTTGGCATATCTTATCAATTAAAAAGAGAAGTTTCGGATTTAGTTGCAGAAAGAATGCCAGCTACTCTAGAATTAGTATTTGTATCTGCTTTGCTTGCGATAATATTGGGAGTCATTTTAGGTGTCTATACAGGCATCCATAGAGATAGTTTTATTTCAAATATTATCCTTGTCATTTCACTTGCTGGCGTTTCGCTTCCAACATTCATTATAGGGATAATGTTAATTTACTTTTTTTCTGTAATACTGGGAGTTCTTCCTTCTTTTGGAAGAGGCGAAGTTACAGAGTTAGGTTTTTGGACTACAGGTCTTTTAACTACTTCTGGACTTAAGGCATTAATCTTACCCTCGATCACATTAAGTTTATTTCAAATGACATATGTGATCAGATTAGTTCGTGCGGAAATGATGGAAATACTTCAAACGGATTATATTAAATTTGCTAAAGCTAGAGGCATTAAAACAAATATTATCAATTATAAGCATGCGCTTAAAAATGGCTTAATACCTGTAATTACTATTACTGGTATTAATATTGGAACTTTAATAGCCTTTTCAATTATTACAGAAACAGTTTTCCAATGGCCTGGTATGGGCGCACTATTTATTAATGCAGTCTACTTTGTTGATATACCCATAATGTCAGCCTACATGATTATGGTTGCTTTTATTTTTGTTATGATAAATTTCATTGTTGATATCACATATTATTTTATCGATCCAAGAATAAGACTTAAGGAAGAGAAAGGTTAGCGATGTTATCCAAAACAATTAATAAAATTTATGATACCGATATAGGGTATAGCTTTTTTAATTCAAAAATTGCAATTATCTCTTCTACTATTTTTTTGATTATTTGTCTTTGTTCAGTTTTTGCTGGAATAGTTGCTCCCTACAATCCTTTTGACCCAGCTACAGTTTCATTAATGGATGCATTTACTCCACCTATGTGGTCTGAGGGTGGTAATTCTAGCTTTATTCTTGGGACTGATCAACAAGGAAGAGATATGTTCTCAACAATGATCTATGGCTCAAGAATTTCATTAATCGTAGGATTTGCATCAATAATTTTTGCTATGGTACTTGGAGTATTCCTTGGTGTTACTGCTGGTTATATAGGTGGTATGTATGAGATAGTTGTTATGCGGCTTACAGATGTCCAATTAACAATACCAAGCATTCTAATGGCTTTACTCGTATATGGTATAGCCAGATCAATCATTACACAATCAATGCATGATGAAATGGTAATGTATGTATTAATTTTTGCAATTGGTATCTCCGAATGGCCACAGTTCGCTAGAGTTTCTAGAGCATCTACTCTAGTTGAAAAAAATAAAGAATATGTATCAGCTTCGAGAATTATAGGATTATCAAACATTCTCATTATGTTTAAACATATATTACCAAACATACTTAGACCTATCTTGGTTATTGCAACAATAGGATTAGCTCTTGCAATAATTACAGAATCTACATTAAGTTTTTTAGGTGTTGGGGTTCCACCTACAACACCGTCACTAGGAACATTAATAAGATTTGGAAATAATTTTTTATTTTCAGGCGAATGGTGGATTACATTTTTTCCAGCTATATTTTTAATCGTTTTAGCTTTATCTATTAACCTATTAGGAGATTGGATGAGAGATGCCTTAAATCCAAAATTAAAAAAGAGATGAGTTTTTTAGAAGTTAAAAATTTAGATATTAGTTATCCAACTAGGAAAGAAACAATTGTTGCTAGTAAAAATGTTGAATTTACATTGGAAAGGGGTGAAATATTAGGAATAGTTGGTGAATCTGGCTCTGGAAAGTCTACTATTGCAAATGCCATCATAAATTTAATTGATCCTCCAGGCGAAATAACAAATGGATCAATTAAAATTGATAATAATGAATTAAGAGATAACGAAGAGCTCATTCAAAAAATTAGAGGCAAGAAAATTGGATTTGTTTTTCAAGATCCTCAAACATCCTTAAATCCATTATTTAAAATAAAAGATCAATTAATTGAAACTATTCAAACACATCTAAATTTAGGCTATCAAGATGCATTAAAAAAATCTATTCAACTCTTAAAAGAAGTAGGAATAGATAATGCTGAAAAAAGAATTGAAGATTATCCTCATCAATTTAGCGGAGGTATGCGCCAAAGGGTTGTTATTGCTTTAGCAATAAGTTGTGAACCAGATTTAATTATAGCTGATGAACCTACAACTGCTTTAGATGTAAGTATTCAATATCAAATACTGGAATTACTTAAAGATCTTACTAAAAAAAGAAATTTAGGAGTAATTATTATTACACATGACATGGGTGTTATTGCTGAGACAACAAATAAAGTTATTGTTATGAGAGATGGACTTATTGTTGAGCAAGGTGACACAAAAGAATTATTAACGAACCCTAAATCTAATGAGGCTAGAAGTTTAGTGATTTCTGTGCCGCCCACAAATAAAAAAATTGATAGATTCAAACTTATTAGTCCTGATGGAAAGGAAATTACATCTGATTCTAAAAATTTAACAATAAATATTATTAAAACCTGGGGGATAAGAGAGAATAAAAATCAAAAATTATTAAAACTGACAGACGTTACTAAAATTTTTGATGATAGATCTTTGGCAATTAATATTTCATTTGGATCAAAAAATGAGTCTACTGATAAAGTAGTGAAAGCAGTTGATAATGTATCTTTTGAACTATTTGAAGGTGAAACTCTAGGTTTAGTTGGTGAATCTGGTTCAGGAAAATCAACAATAGCAAAAATTATTACAGGACTAGTAAGGCCCACTAATGGGGAAATTTTTTATAATAATATCTCACTTTATAATTCAAACAGAAAATACCAAATTGATAAGAGTAGGGGGCAAATTCAGATGATATTTCAAGATCCGTATTCATCTTTGAACCCAAGATTTAAAGTAAGAGACATAATATCTGAACCAATAAAGTTTTTTAAAAAAAATATTAGTCATAATGAACTCACACAAAATGTTTACGATTTGATAGATATTGTTGGAATGACAAGACAATCATTGGATCGATATCCTCATGAATTTTCTGGGGGACAAAGACAAAGAATATCAATTGCTAGAGCTTTAGCCACAAGACCACGCTTATTAATTTGTGATGAGCCTACTTCTGCTTTGGATGTGAGTATACAAGCACAAATATTAAATCTTTTAAAAGATATTCAAGATGAACTTCACCTGACTATTTTGTTTATTAGTCATGATCTTCCTGTAATTAGACAAATGTGTAATAGAATTGTAGTGCTTAAAAATGGTAGAGTTTGTGAAACAAAAGAAACTGAGGAATTATTCAACAATCCAGAACACCCATATACTCAGGAACTCATTAGGCTAATGCCTAAAATTGAATCTATAATTTAATTAATTTATAACGTGTCGCATAGATAGGGACAAGTTTATGCAAAATAAAATAAACTCCGTTCGTACTAGGATGAAAGACAACAATGTTGATTTAGTTGCTCTTGGTCCAGGAACTCACATGAACTGGCTATTAGGCTTCAACCCCTATCCTGATGAAAGGCCTTGTTTACTCTTAATTGGAAAAGAAAAGGAAGCATTTCTTATGCCATCAGTTAATGAACAAGGAATAAGGGAAAAAACTAACATAGCAATGAATTGCTGGAATGACGAAAACGGTCCAGAACAGGCACTTAAAGATGCACTATCCTATACTGGCTCGTCAAATGCAAAACACATTGCCATAGATGAGGCGATGCGATCACATTTTGCCTTGCTGCTTCTTGAGTCACTGTCAAATCCAACCTATGAATTCACCACGTCTACTGTTGGAGCATTGAGAATGCGCAAAGATCAAAACGAATTCGCCAACCTCAAAGAAAATGCCTTGATAGATGACCGAGCAATGCAAGCTGGATTTGCAGCAATCAAGGAAGGAGTTAGTGAGCTTGAAATTGGTGAAGCAATAAATAAACATTTTATATCTGAAGGCGCAAAGCTTCAATTCTGTATTGTCGGATCCGGCCCTAATGGAGCTTTTCCTCATCACCACACAGGCGATAGAAAAGTAAAACAAGGTGACGCTATCCTAATTGATATAGGTGGAAGAAAGGGCACTTTCCCAAGTGATATGACTCGCATGTCAGTTCTTGGCTATCCGCCCGAAGGCTATCTGGAAATACATGCAATTGTTGAACGAGCAGTGCAGGCTGCCTTATCAGCAGCGAGACCAGGTGTCATTGCTAAAGACGTCGATGCAGCTGCCAGGAATGTGATTACTGAAGCTGGTTATGGGGAGTTTTTTGTCCATCGTACAGGTCATGGCTTAGGTATTGACATACATGAACCGCCATACATTACCGCCACATCTGAAGTAGTGCTTGATGAAGGAATGGTGTTTTCAATTGAACCAGGAATATACTTACAAGGCAGGTTTGGGGTCCGATTAGAAGAGATTGTAATATTGCGTGCAGATGGGCCAGAAATACTCTCAGAACTTAGTCGTAATCTCAATATCATAAAATAGACTTAAAAACTACTGTCTTTTTTTTAATTCTTCTTTTGCAGGCTTACCTGTTTGTGTACGTGGCATTTTTGTAATTACTTCAAGAGCTGTAGGGACCATAAAACGACCCATAATAGGAGCGCAGAATAAGCGTAATTCTTCCAGAGCTAGTGTTTTATTTTCTTTAAGTGTAACAAATGCTTTGACTTGTTCTTCTCCTATACCATCTGGAATTCCAATTACAGCACAGTCAGTCACAACAGGATGTGTAAATATACCTTCTTCTATTTCGTAAGCTGAAACCATTTCCCCTTTCACTCGAATCCTTTCTGACATACGAGCTAGCCAAAAAAGATCACCTTCTTCATCCAATCTAGCAAGGTCTCCAGTGTGGAACCATGAATTACGCCAAGCTTTAGCTGTCTCCTCTGGCATGCCAATATATTTGGACGCCATGATAGCAGGCTCAAGTGGACGAATTACCAGCTCTCCAGATTCACCTACAGGCAGTTCATTATCGTCTTCATCAACAACAGCCACTTTATATCGATCTAACACTTTACCAGCTCCGCTCTTATCAAAAAGAGGAAGCGCTACACCACCAGCTTCGGTAGAGCCGTATCCAGTGCCACGGGCTAACTTGACCTGAAAGCGAGCTTCAAAATCGTCATGATCAACAGGTAATGGCGTGCCCCAAATAAAGCGCAAATTATGCTGTGTTTCTTCAATGCACGGTTCTGCTGTCCAAAGCAACTGCTGAACAGAGCCCAAAGACATAAACCATGTCGCCTTATAACGACAGACATCACTCCAAAAATTAGACAGGCTAAAACCCTGACGAAGAATTGCCTGACCACCCACCATCATTGCCGACAATATGTCGTACTGAGTGGCTCCTACATGATACAAAGGATATGGTGTGTAGACGCAGTCCTGTTCGGTGAGATTGAATGCCTCTATCATCGACTCTGCAGCCCGGACAGAGGATCTGTGTGGAATATCACAACCCTTCGAGGTGCCTGTGGTGCCAGAAGTAAAAAGAATTACAGCAATTTCTTCATCACTAAACTCACAAGAAAAGTTTGAACTAGATTCACCAAGAATCGATTGCCATGGTAATATTTCCAGGCTAGGAAATAGCTTTTTAGCGGGATGATGCTCATCCATCATAATAACCTGCTGCAAATAATCTAGGCCTTCAGCAACCTCAGATAACTGCTTCAAATATTCGCCGGTAGTAATCAGTATTCTGCACTTTGTTAGGTTAATCATGCGAGCGAGAGATGGTCCACGAGTATTATTGTTAATAGCCACTTCGATGGCACCAATCTTTTTTAGTGCATATGAACTGGCTAAAAATTGAATACAGCTTGGTAGCATGATTGCCACATACTCTTTATCACCAACGCAGAGACCAATTAAGCCATGCGCAATATGGTTTGTTAATTGATTAAACTCAACATATGTCAAGCATTCTCCGGTTTCAGCCTGCGTCACAAAAGTTTTAGAACCATATTGTTCTACAGAGTTTTGAAGAAGCTTTCCAAGATTTACCTTCTGACTTTCACGACCAGTGAGTGACATCTTTTTCATCTGTGTCTTTCCAAATAGTTACGCTTTCAGCCCCCAATAAAAAGCGGCCAAATAAGGCCGCTTAGTAAAGAATGTTTGGTGCCGACACACGGACTTGAACCGCGGACCTACTGATTACAAATCAGTTGCACTACCAACTGTGCTATGTCGGCTTAGAGCGAAATTATACAGCAAAGGATTTTTTTTCATCAATATTTTAAATGCCCTATGAACATTAATTTTTCCGTTGTTTTAATGCCAATCGAATACCAATAAAAGCGAGCACCAATGCCATCAAAAACCACTGGACGGCATAGCCAATATGTCTTTCAATACTGCCAGTATAGGGCTCCCATTGTCTAACAAAACCATCTTCAGATTCAGGATTCAATAAACCAACCATGCTAACAAAATCTAATTCAGCTATGGCACTCATTTCATCCAAATCAAGAGCCTGAATCAAGACTGGGAAATCTCCTTTGATTTCACTGGCTTTAAGCTCCAGGCGTTTAATTGGTTTTGATATTTGCACCTTAACTTCTGTAAGCTTTTCTTCTATATCAATATCGGCTAATTTATCTCTTTTTCCATTCCAGGATATAAAGCCCCGATTTATCAAAATAGCGTTCGAAGCACCCCTTAAAACAAAAGGCGTTAAAACATAATAGCCTGAAATTTGGTCAACGATTTGGTTGTCATAAATAAACTGCTTGTCGTCAATATACGACCCCTGAAGGCGAACATGATAGTACTCCTTCTCTTTAAGAAATTCGACAGAATTAATAAGCTCTGCATCGCCAGAGTTGGCTCTGGCAATTTGGTTTTCAATTACTCGTTTTTCGTTGGCGCGATCAAGTTGCCAAAAGCCAAGTGAGATTAGTAGCGCTAGGGTAGCGACTATTAGGGAAGCTGGCATGGAAAAACGAAACCCCATTACTGGGTCGGCAACACATTATTAGGCTCAATCCAGCCCATGAAGCTTGCAAACATTAGCAAAACAAACAAAAACACCGATAAGCTAATGCGCACCCTTAAGGATTTAAACATTTTATCAGAGCCCTTTTTCCCGCCTCTTAACATTCCAACAAGTGCAGAGCCTAGGCTAAATAAAATGACAATAATGATTACAATTACAATAATATCCATAACATTCTCTGTTCAGCTGCAAAAAAAAGACCCCATCCAAGGGGCCTTTTAGTAAACCACTTTAAAAACAATTATATCCAGTAAACAAAAACAAATAGTCCTAACCACACTACGTCAACAAAGTGCCAATACCAAGCAACGCCTTCGAAGGCAAAGTGGTTTTCAGAATTAAAATGGCCTTTTTGAATACGATACAAAATAACGGTCAACATAATGGCGCCCACAGTCACATGAAAGCCGTGAAAGCCTGTCAACAAATAGAATGTCGACCCATAAATACCAGAAGTTAGCTTTAAGCCATCGTGGTATGCATGGCCATACTCAGTAATCTGAAACCCTAAAAACAATACGCCCAAAGCGATTGTTGCAATCATCCAAGTAATCAATGCATTGCGATGGCCTTTGCGTAACGCATGGTGAGCGTATGTAATGGTAACGCCTGAACTCAATAGGAGGGCTGTATTAATTGCTGGCAACCCCCAAGCATCAACCAATTTAAAGTTAGTAGAAAAAGCTGTTCCACTTTGTCCAATAGCACCAGGTGTATTGATCAATGGCCAAGTAGCCTTAAATCCTTCCCACAGCTCAGGGGTAAATATATTGTTATCTGCACCACCAAGCCAAGGAACGCTAAGAATTCTTGCGTAGAATAGAGCACCAAAGAATGCGGCAAAGAACATGACTTCGGAAAAAATAAACCAGCTCATACCCCAACGAAATGTCCTGTCTACCTGTTTGTTATAGATGCCGCTAATGCTTTCATTGACTACAGTTCCAAGCCAGCCAAAAAGCATAAATATAAGGATCGTCAATCCTAGACCCATAACTGGAGCCCCCCAACTGACATCATGCATTAAATTGGCAAGACCAACAAACGTTGTAGATATGCCTATTGATCCAATAACTGGCCAGTAGGTACCATGAGGGATATAATAATTTTGGTCACTCATTTTTCTTCCTCTCTAACTATCTAACTTAAAAAAATTATACGATAAACTTACATCTTTAATTCTTTCTTCCATTTCGGGCTCAATTACAAATCGAAGTGCCATTTCGACCTCCTCATTTGGCTTGAACTCCTGCCTAACAAAACAAAAACACTCTAACTTTTTAAAGTGAAGTGCTGCATCTGTTGGTGCAACACTAGGTATAGCTTGGCCAAAAACTATTTCATCTGTGTTGTTCTTAGCAACATAACTCACAGTATAAAACTTTCCAGGGACAACCTCAATTGAGTTAACCTTGGGCCCAAACTGTACCGGAAATCCTGGCATCGTTGACGCAAAAAAACTTACCGTAACTAGTCTCTCTTCATTCACTTCATATTGCTGTTCAGCCTCTACCCTTCCAGTCGTCCCATTAAAACCTGTGATTTCGCACAAAACTTCATAAATCGGGACCAACGCAAAAGCAAAAAAGAACATCAAGATGGGGATCGAAACCAGTTTGATCCAAAACCCTTTTGTTATTTTTTTTCTTTCCATAATCAACCATTAAGCATAATGGTCGCTACATATACTCCTATTGCAACGGCGCCAACCACAATAGCGGTTATGATGGCACCTTTTTTATTTCTATTATCAGCCATTAGCTGTGCTGCGACTCTTCCAAAATTTCCGCTCGTGTTGGAGGCGTATTAAAACTATGGTATGGCGCCGGCGAAGACAGCGTCCATTCGAGCCCTTTGGCACTATACCAAGGTCGTGAATCAGCAGGCTTGCCGTTACGTATACAATCAACGACAATATAAGCAAATAGTACAAATGATAAACCGAAAGCGAAACCTCCAATTGAAGAGATATAGTTAAAGTCAGCAAACTGCAGCGAGTAATCTGGAATGCGACGTGGCATTCCTGCAAGCCCTAAAAAGTGTTGCGGGAAAAACACCACATTCACAGATATCATTGCCCACCAAAAATGAATCTTTCCAAGCGTTTCGTTATACATCTTGCCTGTCCATTTTGGGAGCCAGTAAAACACTGCAGCAATAATTCCCCACAACGCTCCTGTTACCAGAACATAGTGGAAGTGTGCAACCACAAAATAGGTGTCGTGATACTGGATATCAGCTGGAACAATACCCAGCATTAGTCCAGAGAAGCCCCCGATTGTGAATAGTATAACGAACGATAACGCCCAAAGCATAGGCGTCTCAAAAGTCATAGAACCTTTCCAAATTGTCGCCACCCAGTTAAAAACTTTTACGCCTGTTGGTACCGCAATCAACATGGTTGCATACATAAAGTAGAGCTCGCCCGCTACCGGCATGCCTGTTAAAAACATGTGATGTGCCCAAACAATATAGGATAAGAAAGCAATTGAAGCGGTTGCATAAACCATTGACGCGTAACCAAACAACGGTTTCCGTGCAAAGGTTGGAAGGATATGTGAAATAACACCAAAAGCCGGCAAAATCATAATATAGACTTCAGGATGGCCAAAGAACCAGAAAATATGCTGGAACATTACTGGGTCCCCACCTCCAGTTGCGTCAAAAAATGCAGTGCCAAAATTACGGTCTGTGAGCATCATTGTTACAGCGCCAGCCAAAACAGGCATCGCACCGATTAATAGAAATGATGTAATTAGCCAAGTCCATACAAATAGTGGCATGTCCATTAATCTCATCTCTGGAGCCTTCATGTTGAGGACAGTGGCAATAATATTAATTGCCCCCATGATTGAGGAGAAGCCTAACAAGTGAATCGCAAAAATAAAGAAGTCAGTTGAGTCAGGCGCAAAAGTGGTTGAAAGTGGTGCATAGAATGTCCAACCAAAAGCTGGCGCTCCGCCTTCCATAAAAAACGTGCTCAACAAAATTGCCCCCGCAAATGGCAGAACCCAAAAACTCCAGTTGTTCAAACGTGGCAAGGCCATATCAGGCGCCCCAACCATCATCGGAATGAGCCAGTTTGCCAATCCAACAAAGGCTGGCATAATTGCACCAAAAACCATGATCAAACCATGCATGGTTGTTAGCTGGTTAAAGAATTGTGGATCCATTAATTGTAAGCCAGGATGCAAAAGCTCAGCACGAATACCCATTGCGAATGCGCCACCTAAAAGTAGCATTGAAAAAGCAAACCACAAGTAGAGCGTGCCAATGTCCTTATGGTTGGTTGTTTTAACCCACCTTAGCAGGCCTTTTTCAGGCCCATGATGATCATCGTGTGCTGCTACTGCTGAAATGGTGCTCATTTGTTTCTCCTTAAATTAACGTGCAGACGTAACATCTGATGGTTGAACAACTGTGCCATTGTTGCCAAAAGCTCTTCTTTCATAAGTAATCACTGATGCTAGGTCAGCGTCTCCCAGCATTTTGAATGCCGGCATACCGCCCTTACCGTTAATAACTATGTCTAAGTGGTCAGAAGCTGGGCCATTGGCAATAGTTGAGTCTGTCATTGCTGGGAAGGCTCCTGGAATACCTGAGCCATCTTTTTGATGGCAACCCGAACAGTTGGCATTATAAATAGACTCGCCATTTGCAACAAGTTCGTCCTCAGACCAAGTCTTTGTTGCGCTTGCAGCGGCTTCAGCTTTTTCAGCTTTTTGTTCAGCAACCCATGCCGCAAAAGCATCTTTAGAAACAACATCGACAACAATTGGCATGAAGCCGTGGTCTTTGCCACAGAGTTCAGCACATTGGCCTCTGTAAGTTCCTTCTTCGGTAACCTCTACCCATGCATCGTTAATAAAGCCAGGGTTGGCATCTTGCTTGACGGCAAAGGCCGGGACCCACCAAGCATGAATTACATCATTTGCAGTTATAAGAAAACGAACCTTGGTATCCACAGGCAAAACCAAACGTTTGTCAACTTCTAAAAGATAGTTTTCGGGCTTGTCATCCAAATTAATAGCGTCTCTGGAAGACTGGGCAAGATTGGACATAAATCCTATTCCTTCTTCGGGGTAGTCATATTGCCACTTCCACTGGTGACCGGTAACCTTAACAGTCATGTCGGCCTTGTCTAAGACTTCAGCCTCAATAAGTACTTTAGACGCTGGAATGGCCATCGCAATAAGTATCAGGATGGGAATACCTGTCCAGATAAGTTCAACGGTTGTGCTGTCATGAAAATTGGCTGCTTTGACGCCCTTTGACTTTCTGTGAGTGATAATTGAGTAAAACATTGCGCCAAAAACGACAACTCCAATAACGAAACACACCCAGAAAACCATCATATGTAAGTTATAGATATCTCCACTTATAGTGGATACGCCTTTTGTCATGTTCAAGCCATATTCCGCTATCACGGCTCTCGAACTAATTAACGCGGCAATTGCCCCTGTAAGCGTCAAAAATTGTTTCATAGACTCTCCAAATTTAATCTTATTTCAAGCAATTACAATCAAAAAAACATACAAATGATACCTGTTTATTGCTTTTTTACCAAGCAATAACTCGCCTTTATTCTCAATGCGAATTGAACTTTTTTCATCACCAGAAAAATTTCTAATAATAGTCCAAATATCGATGTTAATAATTATATAGAAAAATCTAATATATGCTCATTTTTAATCAGTCAAAAATTAGATAAAATAGTACTTGTTTTTTCAGTGTTTGATCATAACTCAATATTCGCCTTTAGTTGCTTTTGGGAAATGCATATGTATACAAAAACCCTTAATTTTGCTCTTTTATTAGCTGTGGTGGTTGTGGTCCTTGGCGCATATACCCGTCTTGCTGATGCCGGTCTTGGCTGCCCTGATTGGCCAGGGTGTTATGGCAAACTCATTGTTCCTGATGTCGCCTCTAGTGAGTATGAAAGACCACTTGATATTGGAAAGGCATGGAAAGAAATGATCCACAGATACGCTGCCTCACTCCTAGGAGTTTTGATTTTAGTGGTATTTTTCTTTGCAGCCTTTCGTAAAACACCGCGCTACCAATCAATAAAGCTGCCTGCCTTTTTGGTTCTGTTAGTTGGATTCCAGGGCGCCTTAGGAATGTGGACAGTTACCGAGTTAGTTCACCCTGGCATAGTTTCAATGCACTTAATGGGGGGGTTTACGACAACTGTTTTGATACTATGGCTGCTGTTAAATCAGAGCGTTCCAAGCCGAATCAGTCAACATATTTTAAAGCGGCATAAATTAATACTTACTTCCTCCATTATTCTGTTATTAGTTCAAATCTTTTTAGGAGGCTGGACAAGCGCCAACTATGCTTCACTCTCTTGTGGGGAATACTTTCCAACCTGTTTGGGGGAATTATGGCCAGACAATATGGATTTTAAAAATGCGTTTTTTTGGGGACCGCTTGGCATAGATTATGAGTTTGGTGTGCTTGAAAGTCAAACCAGGAGTGCAATTCAAATGCTACATAGAATTGGCGCCCTTGTTTTAACAATGGCTTTGGCCTTTTTGATTTTTAATTTTAAAAACTATCCAAGGCTTAAAAACAATCTATTGCTTATACTCGCATTATTAGTGGCACAGGTAGTTCTGGGCATTATGAATGTTGTTTTATCTTTGCCTATGCTTGTAGCCGTTATGCACAATGCCGTTGCTCTAGGTCTTTTGTTAAGCTTGATTGGTCTGTTACACAAAATAGTTAACAATCCAAAAGCATAAAGTATAATTTGCGGTTTTCTTACTTAGACTAAAAGCCCCTTAATGAATAAGATTACTCAATTTATTTCGCTTATTCTAATAGTCCTTGCTGCTATTGCTTACTTCCTATATTTTAGTGGTCAACAAGATATTGAAGGACTTAAAAAATCAGTTGCGCCTACAGCTTCACTTTACCCTGAAGCTAAATCTTTTTCTGAGAAGCTTAATTTTGTAAACGATAAATCTGAATCGTTGAATCTATCAGAAGTAGCTAAAGGCAAGTGGGTTTTAATGTACTTTGGTTACGCCTCTTGCCCAGATGTGTGTCCTATAGATCTTTCAAAAATCAACCTTAGCTTTGAGATGATGGAAAATAAAGACAAGCTTCAAGTTGTTTTTGTTTCGGTTGATCCGGCTCGTGACATAGGAATGCTTGACCAGTTTGCTGGCGCCTTTAATTCGTCTTTTCTTGGGTTGACAGCACACGGCCATGAACTAGAAACTATTAGCAAGTCTTTGGGGATTTATCATCAAGTCGTTGAATCTCAAAAATTGTCTCAATCAGACCACAGCAGTCATGAAGATCAAGAGGCTGGCTCACATGAACACTATAATGTTGACCACACAACTAGTTTTTTATTATTTAATCCCGACTTAAAACTAACAGCATTATTAACCAGCCCTCACGAACCAAAACCAATGGCGGAAGCGCTCGACAAGATTATTGAGACACTAAGATAAGGTAAATCTAATCGCTGCTGCTTTGAAGACTTGAAGCATGCCTTTCATGACTAAGAGATAGTACCAAAAGTTATAAAAAGATAATGATCAACTAAAAGAGAAACAAACAAAACCATTAAGTAATTGACTGAATACTTAAATGTTTTAAAGGCTATCTTTGGATTTTCAGGTTCACGATAAATCTTAATAGCGTACCCCAAAAAAAGCACTCCAAGCATAACTGCTGAAACCAAGTAAATAACTCCACTCATACCAGTTAAATATGGCAGAAGAGTGACAATAAACAAAAGCACAGTGTAAAGAAGAATTTGCACCCTAGTAAATTGAAGCCCATGTGTAACAGGCAGCATAGGTACTCCGGCTTTTTTATACTCTTCATGTCTATGAATCGCCAGCGCCCAAAAATGAGGGGGCGTCCAAATAAATACTATCAAAAAAAGCAAAAGCGCATATTCAATGCCTTGCAATCCTGCAACTGAAGTCCAGCCCAAAATTGGTGGAGCAGCTCCAGCAGCCCCGCCAATAACTATATTCTGAGGCGTGGCACGCTTCAAATACATGGTATAAAAAACTGCATAACCAATAAGAGAGAAAAATGTTAAAGCTGCTGTCAACAAGTTAACATAAACAAGCAACAAGCCTATACCAAAAACCCCCAAAAACAAGCCCCAGATTAGTGCTTGATTTCTACTCACTTTGCCTTGAGGCAGAGGACGACGACTTGTTCTTGACATTTGAATATCGATTTTTTCATCGATAACATGATTGAAAACCGCCGCTGACATTGCCGAAAGCGCAATGCCTAAAGAGGCAACAACTATTAACAACAAGTTTGGCAGGTATGGCACAGCCAAAAGCATCCCAACAACTGCCGTTATCATAATAAGCGAAACAACCTTTAGCTTACACAACTCCAATAAATCCGAAATTGATGGCATAGTGCTCATTACCCTATTCTGGAATATTTAAACAGCCGTTTAAGGTCTTTAATAACCAATCTAATGTCTATATTTTGAGGCTCATAATAGAGCATGATATTGCCAATTGGGTCAATCAAATAAATGGCATTTTTTGTGTATTTTTTCAGACTCTTTGTAAGTTTTTTACTAGTGGCCCTTCCCTTAATCAGGCTCTCATCATTGCTTGTTGGCGTCGAATTATCCTCAATAATAATCATTCTTTGAATGCGACGCATGTCAGCATTCATCAGTGTACGAATAGTTTTCATATCTGCAATTGCTTTTTCACAAGCATCGTCGCAATGACTTGAGACGTAAACCATGGTCCATATTCCTTGCAAGGAGGCGTCACCATCAATCTCAATATCACTCTCATCAGTCGCAATTACAGGTCGAACTAACTCTCCATAATTAACCGTGCTTTCACTAAAATAGTTTGGGTTGGCATAAAAAAATAACGCGCCAAAAGCTATTGGCAGTATAAACATAGCCAACAACATCCAAAATTCTTTTTTTGCTGTCATTGCTTTCCTTGAATCAAAAGTGCGTAATCATACGCTGTTGAGACTTAAAACTCAATATGCTTTAAAGTCGAACTTCAATGCCGCTTTTCTGCATTGATTTTTTGGCTTCACTCACCGTATACTCTCCATAATGAAAAATACTAGCCGCTAAGACTGCATCAGCGCCTCCCTCAAGAACGCCCGCTGACAAGTGCGATAGGTTGCCGACGCCACCAGAGGCTATTACGGGTACGTCCACAGCACTTGATATGGCTCGAGTAAGATCTATATCAAATCCATCCTTTGTGCCATCCCTGTCCATAGAGGTTAGCAACACTTCGCCTGCACCACAATCTCCCTCTGTCATCTTCACTGCCCACTCAATAGCGTCAATGCCGGTTGATTTGCGCCCACCGTGAGTAAATATTTCCCATTTAGGTGGATTGTCAATAACCTGCTTGGCGTCAATTGCAATAACGATGCACTGAGAGCCAAAACGCTCAGACAACTCATTGATAAGTTTGGGATTAATAATCGCTGCAGAGTTAACTGCAACTTTATCAGCGCCGGCGTTTAACATGGCACGTACATCTTCGGCTTTACGAATACCCCCACCAACAGTGAGCGGAATAAACACTTGTTCAGCTATTTTTTCTACCATATGTGCGGTTGTATCACGGCCTTCATGAGAAGCCGTAATGTCGAGGAAAGTAATCTCATCAGCTCCTTCACTATCATATCGCTTTGCAACCTCTATCGGATCTCCGGCATCTTTAATGTCAACAAATTGAACGCCCTTTACAACTCGTCCATCTCGAACATCAAGGCATGGAATAATACGTTTTGCTAAACTCATGGTGCATAATTTTACCGCATAAACTCTGACTAAACCGCTTTGCAGTTCCAGCAAAACTTGTATTTTTCTGCAAGCCCTGAATTGTGTCTGAAGCCCTGTAGCAGTAATGAAACTTTACAGCGGGTTTCACAACCCCTGTGGGTATAATTGCGCTCTATGAGTTCAACTAATAAAACACAAACAAACATCTCTAAAGAGCCCCTAAAACATATAGCCATTATTATGGATGGCAATGGTCGATGGGCAAAATCAAAACAGCTTGCACGTTCTAGCGGGCATCAAAAAGGCGTACAAAGCGTTCGCAGAATTGTCAAACATTGTGCCAAGATTGGTGTTAACACTCTCACCCTCTTTGCCTTCAGTAGTGAGAATATGAACCGACCTAAGGAAGAAGTTGGATTGCTGTTTAAATTGTTTCTTAAAGTACTAAAGAATGAAACAAAAAAACTAAATGATAACAACATCAAACTAGACATCATTGGCGATCTAT
>JAOMEO010000001.1 GCA_028345955.1 Candidatus Thioglobus sp. | reverse complement strand
TATGGAGGCAAATGGAAAACTATAAATAACCAAATTTGCTACAAACAGAGAGATTGGACTCGGTTCAAATGTGTTCTAGTATATGTAGGATTTAATGACGGCATGAAATTATACTTTGTCGAAAAAGTCGAAAAAGGGGTTTTTTATGCTGCAGGCGCTATTTATGAAGAAATATATAAAGCTATAAAGCTATGAAAAAACCAATAATACTTTTGTTTTCTATCCTCATCTCAACCAACTCTTATGGCGGGGCCTTTAGTGAAGATGTTTGTTTTGAAAGAGACGAGCAAAAAGTTGTTTCTATACCAAATGAGACTGATCCGTATACTGGAATATACTTATGTAAGCATGACAACGGCCAAAAGGAAATAGAGGGAAGGTATAAAGATGGAAGATTGGTTGGAAAATGGACCGTCTGGTATGAGAATGGCCAGATAATGAGAGAGGAAAATTACAAAAATGGCAAATTAGAGGGCAGCTGGACTAAGTGGAATAAGACTGGTCAAAAGGTGGGGCAGAAAAATTACAAAAATGGCAAGTTAGACGGCAAGTTGATTGAGTGGTTTCAATTCAACGGCGAGATAAAAAGGGAGGAAAATTACAAAAACGGTAAGATTTGTCTTAATGAGTGCTAACTAAAAGTTTGTATTAAGTTTTTATCCAGAAAGCCCTTTCGCAGCAGAGGATTTGATTAATGGAGTGCTATAAGGGCGGAGCGCCACCTTCAGAGATTCTTTTTTCTACAAAGCATGAAAGCTCCGCTTCGATTGCGGACTCAAGTGTCGGCTCTTGGTAGTCTGTTAAAAGCTGTTTCCATATTTTGTTTGCTCGCTGTGTTGTGGTGACTGCTCCCGAATCTCTCCAAGACTCAAAGTTTCTCCAGTCAGAAAGCATTGAGCTGTAGTGTTCAGTTTCGTAGCGCTCCATGGTTTGTTTTGCAGCAAAAAAATGGCTAGCAGGCCCAACCTCGGCTATCGCGTCAACCCCAAGGGTGTCTTTATTGACTTTTGCAGGCTCGAGGAAGGCTTCCATCATTTGACTCATTTCAGCATCTAGTATAACTTTTTCGTAAGATGCGCACAGCCCCCCTTCAATCCAGCCATGTCCATGCAAAATAAAATTCACCTGGCCTAGTAGACAGGCCCATAGAGACATCTGTGACTCATACACTGACTGCTCATCAGGCGCATTGGATGCATTAGCGTTAGATGCTCGGAGCGGTATCTTGTATTTTCTGGCTAGTTGGCCGCTTGCAATTGTTGCCTGAGTATATTCTGGGGTGCCAAAAGCAGGAGAGCCTGACCTCATGTCAACGTTGGAAGTAAAGCTGCCATACATTGCAGGGGCTCCAGGCTTGACGCATTGATGAAAGGCAAGGCCAGCCAACGCCTCAGCATTTTGTTGAACTAATGCGCCAGCAATTGTTATTGGCGCCATTGCTCCCGCTAAAGTAAAGGGCGTGTATATAACTGGCTGATTGCGCTCGGCCATTTCAATTGCGCCTTCCAATAGAGCCTTGTCATATACCAGCGGGGAGTTGGCGTTTACCACGGTTGTAATCGAGGGCTCTCTTAGCAAAGTTTCTTCATCAATACCTCTGCCAATTCTAACAATTTCAATTGCATCGAGCATCCTTTCGCTTCCAATCGCATACCCAAAAAGTGGCTTGGTGCACAGACGAGTTGCAGCTGACACGGCGTGCAAATGACGTATTCGAACGTCAACATCGCAGGGCTCAACAGGGTAGCCGCCAAGAGCGTGCACAGTGTTTAGGCTTTCACCAAGCCTTATCAAATTAGAGTAGTCTTCAAAATTGCCTAAAATCCTACCCCTGTCTAGATCAGAAACATTGGGGGCGCTTGAAACCATTGTGTTTACAATAAAGCTGCCACCGACATGAACATGCCTGTCTTTGTGCCTCCCGTGAAGCGTAAATTCGCTCGGAGTGGTGGTAATTTTTTCCATGATAAATTCAGGATCAAACGTAACTCGCTTGCCATCACCGCCAATCATGGCCCCTTCGCGCTTAAGAATTTCAACTGCGCGTGGAGACTGAATGTCAATGCCTGTATCACTCAGAACCTTTAAGGAGGCCTCATGAATAGACTCAATCTCGTCCTCTGAAAAAATAGACATTGGCTGGAAAGGGTTGCTTTTTTGCTTATAAGGGGCCTGCTGAAAACTGGCAACTTCCCTAGCCGCCTTGTCACGCCCTCTTCTCATTGCTCCTCCTCAGAGTGTAGAAAATTGGATGTTAATTCAATTTATAAATTTATGCAAGATAAAAATTTTAGCTTGGGGTTTTCACATCAAAAAAATGTTTTAAGTACCATATAATATCGGAGCTTGAATTGTTTTATAGAAAAGTCGCATGTTGCCTTAACTATATAAATACAAAATGAACTGGAGATCTAAAACCGAAAAAAAGTTCGAAGTCTTTTCTGACTGGCTATATGATAACTCGACAAAAACAGTGCTTATAGTTCTGTTGTTTGTTGGCGCTCTAGGCACTCAGCTGCCGGCGTTAAAAATGGACACCTCAACAGAAGGGTTTTTGCATAAGTCTGATCCTATGCGAATTGAATACGATCTTTTTAGGGATCAATTTGGTCGCGACGAACAGCTAATAGTTGCTGTTAAAACAAAAAGTATATTTGATTTGGAGTTTCTTGAAAGACTTGATGGCTTTCACAAGGCACTAGAGAACGAGCTTCCTCATATTGAGAGTGTTGATTCTTTGATAAATGCTAGAAACACATACGGCATCCAAGGAGAGCTGGTTGTCGAGCCCTTAATTGATGTTTTGCCTAAAACTCAAGAAGAGCTTGATGATTTAAAAAATACAATCACAAACAACAGCCTTTTTAAAAATCTGCTTTACAGCGAAGACCTCACAATGACCACGGTTACCATAGACACAAAGACCTACTCTGGCGAAGGAGCTGTGTATGAATCAGGCGAGCTAGGCTTTAGTGACGAGCTAGATTTTAGTGACGAGCTAGATTTTAGTGACGAGCTAGATTTTAATATTATTGCTGGAAGTGACACAAGGACCTACCTTAGTGATGCTGAAAATGACCAAATAATTGCAAAAACTCAGCAAATAATGAAGCGCTTTAACACGGACAGCTTTGAAACTTACCTCTCAGGCTCTGCAGCAATTGCAGGCATTTTTAAGCAGGCACTAAAAAATGATGCGATCGTGTTTATTAGTCTTATGATGGTAGTCATTATGACCGTTTTGTACGCTCTTTTTAGAAGGGTTTCGGGAGTGGCTTTACCAATAATTTGTGTAGGAATGACACTGATAACTACGGTCTCTTTGATGTCGATTTTTTCCGCTCCGTTTACTATGGCAACTCAAATTATGCCAACCTTTTTGCTTGCCGTGGTAACCAGTGCGGCTATACATTTGTTGGCAGTTTTTTACAAAGACCTGGTTAAAACAAAAGACAAAAAGGCTTCGTTGCGCTATGCAATGGGCCATTCTGGCTTGGCAATTGTTATGACCTCTTTAACAACCGCTGCTGGACTATGGTCATTTTCGTTCTCAGGTGTTGCGCCAGTGGCCGATCTTGGGCTTTTTGCGAGCGGAGGTGTTTTGATTGGCTTATTGTTCACCCTTGTTTTGCTTCCTGCTCTAATAGCGACAACAAGGTTTGTTCATTTGGAGCCTAGAGCTGACGAAAAAGGACGTACTTTCATGGACAGGCTGCTCATTGGCATCAGTGAAATTGGAACCGGTCGGCCGAAACTAATACTGGCGGCAAGTGCAGTGCTAATTATTTGCGCAACTATTTTTGCTACGCAACTTAGATTCTCTCATTTTCCACTTCAATGGCTGCCAGAAGACAACTTTGCACGTGTGGCAACAGAAACAGTAGATGAAAACCTGCGGGGATCGCTCACACTTGAAGTGATTATTGATACAGGAAAAACAAATGGCCTGTACAACCCAGAGATTTCAAGAAAGATCGATGAGGTGTCGAAAAACATTAATACTATTACGACTGGAAACATGTTTGTTGGAAAAACACTCAGTTTTGTAGATATCATCAAAGAAACGAACAGGGCGTTAAACGAAAATCAAGATAAATACTATACAGTTCCTAACGACGCCAATCTAATTGCACAAGAGTTTTTGCTTTTTGAAAGCAGCGGAAATAATGATCTAGAAAGTTTGGTTGACGCCAATTATTCAAAAGCTCGTTTGACACTTAAAACACCATTTATTGATTCCCTTGAGGGCAAAATATTTATTGACAGAGCCCAGGCCTATCTTGATAAAGAATTTGCTGGCCTGGCCGTTGTTTCGTTTACGGGTATTGGCACCCTGATGACGGTTACTTTCGAACAGGCGATCTATAGTAGCGCAATGAGCTATGTTCTGGCATTTTCCCTGATAACTATTTTGATGGTTCTATTGATAGGAAATATTAAAATTGGGCTGATTAGCATGATACCAAACCTGCTCCCCATCCTCTTTCTCTCAACTATTATGGTTATTTTTAAGATGCCACTGGACATGTTTACTTTATTAATTGGAGCAATAGCATTAGGACTGGCTGTTGATGACACAGTCCACTTTATGCACAATTTTCGGCGCTATGAGCTTCAATATAATGACGTTGACAAGGCAGTCAGATTGACCTTGATGGGAACAGGAAGGGCGATCACACTGACATCAATAGTGCTTGCTCTTGGGTTTTTGGTTCTGACATTCTCTCAGATGAACAACATGTTTGATTTTGGCGTTTTGACGGCAAGCGCAATTTTAGTTGCGCTCTTAGCAGACTTTTTTTTAATGCCGGCCATCATGAAGCTGATAATTAAAGACAGGTCCGACATGTAATGAATTTGAAAAAAAAGAGGACAATAAAAAGGCCACAGCAGCAGCCTTTTTGAAAATAAAACTATAGACTAATCACGGGCTTGGACCATAACCTCTTCAACAAAGTTATCTTCCTTTTTTTCTATCCCTTCGCCAACTTCATATCGAACGAAAGACACAACTTCAGCGTTTTTAGATTTAACAAGTTCGCCAACAGAAGTGTCGGGATCTTTGACAAAGGCTTGTCCGTATAGAGTAACCTCGTTGACAAATTTTTTCATTCTGCCAACAATCATTTTTTCAATGATGTTGTCAGGCTTCCCGCTTTCTTTTGCCTGTTCTATGAAAATAGCTTTTTCTCTTTCAAGCATTTCATCTGAAAGCTGCTCTTCACTAACGCACTCTGGTCTAGAGGCGGCAATATGCATTGCAATATCTTTTGCAAGAACAACATCATTGCCTGAAAGAACAGCAAGAACAGCAATGCGCTCTCCATGTTTGTAGGTGCCTAAAACACCACTTTCGATGCTAACGCTTTGAAGCCTTCTGACGGCAATATTTTCACCTATTTTGGCGACAATACTCTCTCTGGCTTCATCAACTGTCTCCCCTGATTCTAACGTTTGAGCTAAAAATATCTTGACGGATTCCGGCTTATTTTTTAGCGCTAATTTTCCCAAAGCATTGACAAAGTCAACAAAAGATTGGCCCTTTGCAACAAAATCCGTTTCAGAGTTTACCTCAAGTATGACAGCGCTTTTTTTGTCACCACTAATAACCACATTTACAATGCCTTCAGAAGCTACACGACCTGCTTTTTTGGCGGCTTTTGCAGCACCAGAGGCTCTCATTAGGTCTATTGCCGCTTCAAGGTCTGCGTTGGCTTCAGTCAGGGCCTTTTTGCAGTCCATCATGCCAGCGCCTGTTCTTTCCCTCAGCTCTTTTACTAAGGCAGCAGTTATTGTCATGTTTAATCTCCTATTGCTGTGTTTCTTCGCTGTTTTTTGCTTTCTGCTTCTTGGCCGCAGTTTTTTTAGCTGCAGGCTTCTTGGCCGCAGTTTTTTTAGCTGCAGGCTTCTTTACTGCAGGCTTCTTGGCCGCAGTTTTTTTAGTATCAGCTTCAGTAACGGACTTAGCCTTTGCCGCAGTTTTTTTAGCTGCAGGCTTCTTTGCCGCAGGTTTTTTAGTTTCAGCTACAGTAACGGGCTTAGCCTTTGCCGCAGGTTTTTTAGTTTCAGGCCTTGCATCTTTTTCTTTCGAGGCTTTTGGTGTGCTTATAGATGCTTTAGCTTCAAGAATGGCGTTGGCAATTTCTCTTGCATAGTACCTAATTGCTCTAATTGAATCATCATTACCAGCAATCATGTAGTCGATGCCCTCTGGGTTATGGTTTGAGTCGACAACACCAATAATCGGAAGTTGTAATGTGCGTGCTTCACGCACAGCATTTCTCTCATGTCCAATATCAACCACAAAAACTACATCAGGAATGCCTCCTAGGTCTTTTATTCCGCCAAGGCTGCGTTCAAGTTTTTCCATTTCTCTAATCATTGCCAGGGCTTCCTTTTTGCTATACTGAGCAAAGTTTTCTTCGGCAAGAAACTCAAGGTCTTTAAGGCGCTTAATTGACGCTTTGATTGTTTTATAGTTTGTCATCATGCCGCCTAGCCAGCGGTGATTAACATAGGGCATGCCACAACGTATTGCCTCCTCCTTAATAATATTGCTGGCAGCTCTTTTGGTGCCAACAAAAAGAATCGACCCTCCTTGAGATGCAGTTTTGCTAGCAAAGTTAAGCACATCGTTAAACTGAGGCAAGGTTTTTTCTAAATTAATTATGTGGACACCGTTACGGGTTCCGTAGATAAAGGGCTCCATTTTTGGATGCCAAAAACGAGCTCGATGTCCAAAGTGCACACCTGCCTCTAACATTTTTTTCATTGACGCTTTCGCCATATTTTCTCCCGGGTTAAGACTTCCACGTTGCCTAACAACCAACCCTAACTTGAGGGCACCCTGGCTGCTATTGGGGCTCCGTGTGATACATTAATTTACCAACGCCAACAAAAAACAAAGCAATTGGCTCTTCTTTCAACGCTTGTTTGCTGAAAGGCGCAGATTATCCCATATATTTTGAGTTTTAGCAAAGCCTATTTTTCTTGAAATGGCCTATAGACAAAGAGAAAGCTTAAATAAAGAACTAAGGCTTTAGAACAATTGATCCTATTGCTTGGCGTGATTGCAGTAATTCATGAGCATCTGCGGCATTATTAAGCCCTATTTTTGCAAAAATGTGCTCTTTAATTTCGTTATTTCTAATCTTACTAAATAACAATTCGGATGAGCTTTCTAGCTCTTCTCTGGTTCTCGTATAATGCATTAGTGTTGGTCTTGTGTAGTACAAGCTTTTGGGGTTAAAGGTTTTGTGCAAGTCAACTTCAGGGGGCATTCCAGATGACTGGCCAAATGACACAAACAGGCCTCTAAAGTCTAAGCTTTTAAGAGACACGTTAAACGTGTCTTTGCCTACACCGTCATAAACAACCGGCACCCCCTTGCCTTCTGTTATCTCTCTAACTCTTTCAACAACATTTTCTGTTTTATAGTTTATTATGTGCTCACAGCCGCTGTCTTTTGCCAACTGAGCTTTTTCGTCGGTACTTACTGTGCCAATCATTTTACAGCCAACTGATTTTGCCCATTGTGAGGCGATTAATCCAAGCCCTCCAGCAGCAGCGTGGAAAAGAATATACTCATCTTTTGTAATTTTATATAATCGCTCAAACAAATACTCTACAGTCATTCCACGAAGGAGCATGGATGCTGCAACATCTTCGGCAATGCCTTCGGGCAGCTTGATTAAATTTGAAGCAGGGAAGTCTCTAATTTCGCAATAAGCTCCAAGAGGGGCTCCTGCATAACACACCCTGTCGCCAATGCTGAAACCATTTGCATTGTTGCCAACCTCTACTACTTCGCCTGCAGCCTCCAGTCCGGGACAGATGGGAGGGTCTGCGGGCAATGGATACAACCCACTTCGATGATAAGTATCAATGTAGTTTAAACCAACTGAGCGCTGTTTAATACGAACATGGTCTGGCTTAAGGGCAGGAGGAAGCTCATAATCTTCGTATTTTAAAACTTCTGGGCCACCAATCTTAGATATAACAATTCTTTTAGGCATTTCGCTTATTTTACTCCTGTGTCGGTAGAGCTAATTGTTATAAAGTGGCCTACATATCTGGGCAAAATAGAGTCAATAAAATATTGTGCTGTTGTGGTCTTGTCATCAAAAAACTCTGATGAAACCTTGTTGCTCTCAAAAGCCAACTGTGCCCGTTCAGCACTTACAAGCATTTGCCAGGCGGCTGTAATAGCGCTCGTCATCATTAAGACATCAAAGGCAACTGATCCAGAAAATTTCCTATTAGTAGAGTGTTTTAGCAAGAGAGATACAGTTTTTTCAAGGTCATCAACAGAGCCCTTAAAGCGGGCTATTTGTGAGCTTAACAAAGGAGAGTCTGGTAAGAGTGAGGACAAACTTTTACGCATATCTACAATCAGCTCATTAATGGCAAGCCCTTTGTCACCAATAATTTTTCTAACAACTAAGTCCATGGCTTGAATCCCATTTGTTCCTTCGTAAATTGGTAATATGCGAGCATCTCTAACAATTTGAGCAATGCCAGTTTCTTCAATATACCCCATTCCTCCATGGCATTGAAGGCTCAAAGAGGCAACTTCTTGTGCAGTTTCCGTGCACCAACCTTTAACGATTGGAGTCAGAAGGCCCAGCCTTCTTTTGTGCTGATCTAGATCATCTTTTGGTAAATCGCCACCAGCGAAATCAACTTCAGCACAAGCTGTATAAGCCAAGGCACGAGAAGCTTCGGTTATTGATTTCATGTCAGCCAACATACGTTGGACATCAGGGTGTCTAATTATTGGGCCAGCCTCTTTGTGTCCAGGAGCAACTCCTTGGACGCGCTCGTTGCAAAAGCTAAGTGCTTGTTGGTAAGCTCGTTCTGAAACTGACACTCCTTGTAAACCAACAGTTAGACGGGCATTGTTCATCATTGTAAACATACACTCAATCCCTTTATTTTCTTCGCCTACCAAGTAACCTATTGCGCCAGTTTTGTCGCCATAGCTCATTACACATGTAGGGCAGGCATGAATTCCAATCTTATCTTCTAAAGACAGAGCCTTAAGGTCGTTTGCTTCACCTAAAGAGCCGTCATCATTTACAAATATTTTAGGCACTAAAAATAGAGAAATGCCTTTAACACCTTGAGGAGCATTAGGAAGGCGCGCTAAAACTAAATGCACAATATTTTCTGTCATATCATGCTCACCCCAAGTGATGTATGTTTTTTGACCGCGTATTAAATAATGATCTTTCTCTGGAGTCGCGCGAGTTTTGAGTGCGCCTACATCGGTGCCGGCATCACTCTCTGTAAGATTCATTGTGCCACTCCATTCCCCAGATATCAGCTTTGGAAGGTAGCGCTGTTTCAGCTCATCGCTTGCATTATGTGTTATAGCCTCAACCGCACCTTGGGTAAGAAGTGGGCAAAGACCCCAAGACAGATTGGCAGAGTGCCACATTTCTTGTACACTCGCGGCAACAACAAATGGCACACCTTGGCCGCCATATCTGGTGTCAAATTGCAGCGAGCCCCACCCACCCTCAACGTAGTGACGGTAAGCCTCTTTAAAGCCAGTTGCTGTAGTTACCTCACCAGCGCTATTAATTTTTAAACCTTCTAGATCTCCAGGTTTATTAATAGGCTCTATTTCTTCTTTTGCCAGCTTTCCTGCAGCATCAAGAACGGTATCAATAATGTCAATTGTAGAGGTGTCGAGACCAGTTTCGCTGCAAAGTTTTTCTAGTTCCACAACCTCTCTTAAAACAAATCCCATGTCTTCAACTGGGGCAGTATAGTTTGACATTAGACCCCTCCAGGACCCCTAACTGAAGCTCTAAGCTCATGCTTTTGAATTTTCCCAGTTGCGGTTTTTGGTAGTGGCCCAAAGACAACTTTTTTCGGTCTTTTAAATTTAGCCATGTTTTGTTTGCAAAAATCAATAAGCTCGTTTTCTGAGACCAATTGGTCTGATTTTAGTTCTACAAATGCACAAGGCACCTCTCCCCAAGTCTCATCCGGCATTGCTACTACTGCTGCCTCTCCAACTGAAGGGTGTTGATAAAGTACGTTTTCAACCTCTACAGAGGAGATATTTTCTCCTCCAGAGATTATGATGTCTTTCGACCTATCTTTGATTTGAATATAACCATCACTATGGACAACAGCTAAGTCGCCACTATGAAACCAGTCGTCAGCAAACACCTCTTTTGTAGCTTGTGGGTTGTTTAAATAGCCCATCATACATGTGTTACAACGGATTACTATCTCGCCAATAGTCTCGCCGTCTGGCGGCACATGTTCGCCACTCTCTTGGTCGAGCACGCTTACATCTTCAGTCATCGGAAAGCGGACACCTTGACGCGAGCTTAGTTTGGCAAGGCCTGCTGGTGTCTCGCTAAGCCACGAAGTTTGTGGAGCCGCTTGAAGAATATGGCCGTATGTTTCAGTAAGGCCATAAACATGCATAACATTGAAGCCTAGTGACATCATGCTTTCGAGAACTTTTGCTGGCGGCGGAGCGCCAGCAGTCATAACTTTAATTTCACGATCGAAAGTTTTTTTTGTTTTCTTTGGCGCATTGGCTAGCATGTTCAGCATTATTGGCGCTCCACCAAAATGAGTTACATTATGTTTGTCTAGCAAGTCAAACACTTTTTCGGGCGAAAAGGCTCTAAGACATATAACAGTTCCTGCAACTGCAGCTATTGTCCAGGCATGTCCCCAACCATTACAGTGAAACATTGGAACCGAGTATAGATATACCGGGTGGCTTGGTAGTTCCCAGCCAATAACAGTGCCCATGCTCATTAAATAAGAGCCGCGGTGATGATATACAACACCCTTGGGCTGTCCAGTTGTCCCTGAAGTATAGTTAAGAGACAAGGGTTGCCATTCGTCATCTGGCTTTTGCCACTTAAATGATGGGTTGCCATTCTCAACCAGAGATTCGTATTCAATGGTATTTTCAGTTACATTTGGTTTTGATTCAGCAAATTCATCATTTATTAAAACTACTTTTGGATTTGATGAAGAAATAGAGAGTGCATCAGATGCCACCTCAAAAAGCTCCCGATCAACAAGTAGCATTTTTGCATTACTATCGTTAAGGATATGAGCAATTGTTCCAGCATCAAGTCGTACATTTATCGAATTTAGAACAGCGCCAGCCATTGGAATTGAAAAGTGTGACTCAAACATTTCTGGAGTATTAAATGCGAGGATCGACACTGTATCTCCTGGCATAACACCAAGGCTATTTAAACTTGAAGCGATACGAACACACCTTTCTCTTGATTCGCTCCAGGTGTATCTTCTATTTTCATAGATTACAGAAGTATTTTGTCCATATACATCTGCAGTCCTGTGTAAGAATGAAATGGGTGTAAGTGGTACAAAATTTGCAGGATTTTTGTTCATAGCTTTAACTGTTAATTTCTAAGCGTTATTCCATTATCTAACATGGATACAATCCTTGCTTGTGTTTCTTGAGTTTGAGCAAGTGTTATAAATGAAGAGCGCTCAGCATCTAAAATGTCTTGTTCGGTAAAAATAGTTCCAGAAGGACAATTTCCGCCGGTCATAATTCGTCCAATTTCAGTTCCAACAGTAACATCATGTGGAGAAAGCATGCCTTTTTGATGGTTTGTCGAAAGCCAATCGAGCATTTCTTGAAAGTGTTCGACTCCTGACAGTGCTAGGGGTTTTCTAGCTTTTGCTTTTGAAACTTTATTAATTGATGAAAGCGCATTATTAAGTATGCGATCTCGATTCATATGAAAAACATCATTAGTTCTTCTCATAGATAGAGCATCAGCTTCTTGGGGGGAGTTGGCTCGCCTTCCAAGCCCAATATTCATAAACGATTTCCAAGCAGCGTTATGATTGTCTCCCAGGTTTTCAGACCACCTATAAAGTGTTTCTTTGCAACCACCTCCCGCTGGAACAACTCCTACAAAAGACTCAACAAGACCCATCACCGAGTTAGCGTGAGACACAACATGATCAGCATGTAAAACAACCTCAAAGCCACCACCAATCGACATGCCTACTGGCGCAGCAATTACAGGCAATTTTGAGTTTCTCATTTGCAGCATTGTATTTTGAAAGTAAATAAGAAATGCATCAAGTGAGTCGAAGTCATTTTTTTCAAAGAAATTTCTAACACTCCAAAGGCTTACACCGCAAGAAAAGTGTTGGAAGTCGTTGTGGATTACAACACCTCGTAAACCCATTTTTTCAGATTCAGACACTGCATCAGAAATCATGTCCAAAGATTCACTATCCAATGCGTTAGCTTTCGAGTGAAACTCAACAATTGCTGCATCTTCATACTCAAACCAGCTGGCAGATTCGTTAGAATTTTTTGCTTTAAGTGTTTGTCGCACTTCAGAAAATCTAAGGACGCCATTCGACCTAATAATTGGCTTTAGACTCCCATCAAGGGATAATGAACTTAATCCTGATTTAGAATTATTATAAAATTTATTATTAAGGCCTTTTAGGAGAAACTCTGGCACATCTCTACCGTCATTTTTAAGTCTTTTGACAAAGTACTCAATTCCAATTTCATCTAAAAGCTCAAAAGGCCCCTTTGTCCAGTTATAGCCAAGCTTCATCGCGTCGTCTATTTTTGTTAAATCTTTAGTTACTTCTGGCACAAGAGATGCAGCATAGCAAAGTGTTTCTGAAACCACATCCCAAATATAAAGACCATATGGGCTTTTATCATTAAGAATGACAGAAACACCGCTTTTTTCTGCCTCTTCGAGAAGAGGTGTTTTTAGGCGCTCATGAGTGCCGTAATTTCCATTGGATAAATCGATTACTTGTCTTTCATCACCAGCCTGTTTATAAAAACCTTTTTCATTTTTATTTCCAGTTTGACCATTTGCAATCATGGCGGTCATAAACTCAATTGGTGAAGAGTATTTATGAAAAGCGTCGTTTTTTGGAAGGATGCTTACAAGGCTTTTGACTACGTCAGCCATAAGATCAATGCCGATTAAATCATAGAGACCAAAAACACCAGTCTTTGGGAGGCCTAGTGGTCTGCCAAAAAAAGCATCTGCTTCTGTAGGCGATAGTCTGTATTTAAAGGCCTTATAAAGCGCACACTGGATAGCAAAAACACCCACTCTATTGGCAAGAAAGCCTGGAGTATCAGAGCATGAAACGACACCTTTTCCAAGCATTGTTTCACTAAACATATCAAGTGTATTAATAACATCTTCTCTAGTAAATTCGCCTCTTATCAATTCAAGAAGCCTCATAAATCGAACAGGGTTGAAAAAATGAGTTATTGCAAAACGTTCACAAAACTTTTTAGGCATTCCTTTTGTTAAAAGACTAATTGGAATTGTCGAGGTGTTAGAGGTGATGATTGTTGTGTCCTTGCAAACATCATTTAGCTGACGATACAATGTTTGCTTAATATCAAGTCTTTCAACTACCGCTTCTGCAACCCAGTCACAATCTTCTAGTTGATGAAAATCATCACGAGTATTTCCAAGTCGTATAAGTTTTTCAGCTTCTTCACTCATGAGGCCAGGCATATCTGGATCCTTAAGTCTTTCAAGCCCCTTGGCTGATAAGCTGTTTACGTTTTCACCGTCGCTAGGAAGATCGAGAAGCCAAACCTCTATTCCTGCATTCGCAACTTGACCTGCAATTCCAGCACCCATGGTGCCGGCGCCAATAACGCCCACCTTTTTTATCTGTTTTGTCATGATTGGATTTTTGTAATAAAGGGCCTTATAGCGTCAAGTGAAGCCTTCGGAGACTCCATAGGCAACATATGACCAGTGTTTCTGATACTGGTTACTTCAGCGTTAAGCGCTTCAGCTAATTCAATGCCCAACTCATGTGGAGTCATTTTATCTTCTGCTGCGAGAACGACATTGGATGGCACAACAATCTCTTTCGCACGTTTGAGCCCGTCGTTATACTTGCTGCATGCTATTAAATCTACTGCCAAGGGATTGTTAGACATTATCTGGCGTCCAATAGCAATCGGCTGCATGCCTGGGACCGCACTGGTGCCTTTTTGTGATTTGTTTCCAAAGCCCCATTTCAGCATCATGTCTGCAGCATCTTGGCTAGAATTTTTTGCTGTTTCGATTAGAAGCTCGTTGACAGGTATAGCCGCGGCACTTGCCACGGCTGTCAATGTTTTTAATTTATCACCAAGCGCATTAGCTGCTTCAAGCGCTACAAGAAAGCCCGCAGAGTGACCAACCAAATGTATAGAATCACAGTCTGCTGACTTAAGAGCCTTAACAAGCCATTTACCCATGGCTTCAATAGACTTAATAGGCTCGCCTGCTGATAAGCTATGCCCTGGAAAGTCCGGGGCAAAAACTGAGAAACCGTGATATGCGAACCATCTTGATTGCAAAGCCCAACATCGATGATCTAAACCACTACCATGTACGAAAACCACGGTCGGCTTTTTTGGATCAAACGCACAGCCCCCGGTTGCGACATAAGTCTCATGACTACTAACAACAAGATTCATTTTGTTGTTATCTTTTCTGCTGCTTTAAGGCCAACCTTAAAGTCGTTAATAATGTCAGCAATCGATTCGATACCCACTGACACACGAATTAAGTCCGGGCTGCTTCCAGAAGCCTTCATAGCTTCATCGTCTAAGCGCGAATGGGTTGTGCTAGCAGGATGAAGGACCAAGGTTCTTGAGTCTCCAAGATTCGCCAAATTTGATGACAACTTGAGTGCATTAATAAATGCGGCTCCACCTTCTCTGCCCCCTTTTACCCCGAAGCATAGTATTGAGCCAGCACCATCTGGAAAAAGTTTTTTTGCAATTAGGTGGGTTGGATTCTCTGGCAAGTCTGGATGGTTAACCCATGAAACAGAGGATTGTTCTAATAGCCACTTAGCAAGCTTAATTGCGTTTTTTACATGTTGTTTCATGCGTAAACTAAGGGTTTCAACGCCTTGAAGTAACAAAAAAGCACTATGAGGGCTCATTGCAGGACCAAAGTCACGCATCGACTCTGCCCGAATTCTCATGGCTAGGGCTGAAGGGCCAAACTCTTCCCAAAAATTTATTCCATGAAAAGGCTCGTAAGGCTCTGTCAGTGATGGGTATCGCTTGCTAGCCCCCCAGTCGAAGGCTCCTCCGTCGACAATTGCACCACCTACCGCGACACCGTGCCCACCAATCCATTTAGTTACAGAATGCACAATAACGTCAACCCCGTGATCAAACGGCCGACAAAGCGCTGGCGTTGCAAAAGTTGCATCCAACACAAGGGGAATGCCATGATGATGAGCAATCTTAGATATTTTAGGCAAGTCTGAAACTTCAAGCCCCGGATTTCCAATTGATTCGCAAAAAATTAGCTTGGTGTTATCTTGAATTGCTCCCTCTAAAGCCTTTTCATCATTGATTGATATAAAGGTGCAATCTACATTAAACCGTTTTAGGGTGTGCTTAAGCAGAGTTCCCGTGGAGCCATAGATTTGTGTAGCACTTACGATATGATCTCCTGCAGAACACAAGGTCATGAAGGTAACAAAAAGTGCACTCATTCCAGAAGCCGTGCAGATGGCACCCGAGCCTCCCTCCAGTGCTGCAATCCTTTGTTCTAAAACAGCAACAGTTGGATTGGTTATTCGACTATAAATATGGCCACCCTTTTCAATGTTGAAAATTGCGGCAGCCTCGTCAACGCTTTCAAATACATATGAGGTTGTTTGATAAATGGGAACAGCGCGACTACCATAATCTGAATCTGGATGGTGCCCACTGTGTAACGCAATTGTTTCAGGACCAAAAAAAGAAGATTTGCCCATAATTCCCTCAGGTTAAATCAATGGCGATATTTTCTCATAATTGGTTATTATGGTGTTTTATAATTTTTTAAAACACTTATTGGGCCAAGGCCAGCTCAGACCTCATGGCATCAATGGTTGATTTATAATTGTCAGTATTAAAGATCGCGGAACCGGCAACAAAAGTATCAGCGCCCGCTGAAGCAATGTCTCTAATATTGTCAGTTTTAACTCCACCGTCAATTTCTAATCTTGTACTAAGATTTTTGTCGTCAATCATTTTACGGACGACTCTAAGTTTTTCTAAGGAAGAAGGTATAAATGACTGTCCACCAAATCCCGGGTTAACAGACATCAACAACACCATGTCAAGCTGATCAATTACGTGGTCAAGATAATGAAGAGGGGTGGCTGGATTAAACACAAGCCCAGCCAAACAGCCTTGCTCTTTGATTAACGCTACAGTACGGTTGATATGTTCAGAAGCCTCCGGATGGAATGTAATATAAGAGGCGCCGGCCTTGGCAAAATCGGGAATGATTCTATCAACCGGTTTAACCATTAAGTGGACATCAATTGGAGCTGTTACACCATGACTCCTGAGTGCGTCACAAACTAGAGGTCCGATGGTTAGGTTTGGAACGTAGTGGTTATCCATGACATCAAAATGAACAATATCAGCTCCAGAAGCAAGAACATTGTCGACCTCTTCACCAAGTTTAGCAAAGTCCGCAGAGAGAATTGAAGGGGCAATAAAGCTAGGTTGTTTCATAATAATCTCCTTTATTATTTAATGACTAATAGGCATCGGCCTGTCATTTCTTCAGGTTGTTCAATATCCATTAGTGTCAATATAGTTGGCGCCAGATCAGCAAGTGTGCCAACAAGCGGCACTGCGATAGAGGCTTTTCTGTGACTCACATAAACTAGAGGAACAGGGTTATTTGTATGAGCAGTATGGGATTTATTAGTTTTTGGGTTTACCATTTGTTCAGCGTTGCCATGATCTGCAGTAATAAGTATTTCAGCTCCCATCTCTTCGCATGCTTTATGAATTTCTCCAAGACAGGTGTCTACCGCTTCAACGGCTTTAATAGTTGCCTCAAGATTCCCGCTATGTCCTACCATGTCAGTATTGGCAAAATTACAAACAATAAAGTCGTACTTTTTTGATTTTATTGATGAAACCAGAGCGCTGGTTAATTCGAATGCGCTCATTTCAGGCTTTAGATCATAAGTGTCAACGCCGGGTGACGGGACAAGCTTTCTGTCTTCGCCAGGCAACGCAGTCTCAGCGCCTCCATTAAAAAAGAAGGTAACATGGGCATATTTCTCTGTTTCAGCAATCCTAAGTTGAGCTAATTCTAGGCTCGACAAGTAGGAGCCCAAAGTGTTATTAATTGAAACGGGCGGGTATGCGCATGGAAGGCCAAAGTCCTCTTTAAATTCAGTGAGACAGACAAAATTGATGTTATTGAATGATGTACGTGGAAACTCTACAAAGTTAGATTCAGTAAGTGCTCGTGTCAACTCTCTTGCGCGATCGGCCCGAAAGTTCATAAAAATAACAGCATCACCCTCGTTGATTGTAACTGACTCGCCAATACTTGTGGGTGCAATAAATTCATCACTTTCTCCATTATCATAAGCCATTTTGACTGCATTTAAAGCTGAGTCAGCTCGTCGCTCGCTTTTGCCAATTGAAAGCAAGTGGTAGGCTTTTGAAACGCGATCCCATCGATTGTCTCTATCCATTGCGAAGAAGCGCCCAACGACAGATGCTATCCTGCCTGTTTTTAGTGTATTTATTTTTTCTTCCAACGGCCTTATAAAATCTTCTGCGCTGTTTGGGGGTGTATCTCTTCCATCAGTAAAAACATGCAGGAAAACTTTCTTACAGCCTTTTTGGTGTGCCATTTCTAGCATCGCGTGTATATGATCATGATGCGAGTGAACGCCTCCATCTGACAACAGACCCATAATATGAACAGCTTTGTCGTTTTTTCTTGTTTCATTTAAAGCAGCACATATCGAAGCGTTTTTAGAAAATTCTCCACTATCAACGTCTTTTTGAATGCGAGTAAAGTCTTGCTCAATTATACGACCAGAACCTATTGTAAGGTGTCCAACTTCCGAGTTTCCCATTTGTCCCAGTGGAAGCCCAACACTGCTTCCTGAGGTACCGAGCAGAGTATGAGGACAGTTGTTTAAAAAATGATCCCAATTAGGTGTGTTAGCGATGGCTATGGCATTGTTTTCAGTAGCCTCAGAATGTCCCCAGCCGTCTAGAATTATGAGTAGTTTTGTTTGTTTCATTGGGCGGTTTAGCAATCAGACATTAAATAAAAAGTGTATTACATCGCCGTCTTTAACAACGTATTCTTTACCTTCAGAGCGCAATTTCCCTGCGTCCTTTGCCCCTTTCTCTCCTCCATACTCAAGAAAGTCAACAAAGGCAACTGTTTCTGCGCGGATAAAGCCTTTTTCAAAGTCACCATGAATTTTACCTGCTGCAGCTGGCGCTGTATCACCAATGTTAATTGTCCACGCCCTAACTTCTTTCTCCCCAGCAGTAAAGTACGTTTGAAGGCCTAATAATGAGTAGCCAGCTATAATTAAGCGATCTAGTCCGGATTCAACCTGGCCCATTTCTGCTAGAAAGCCTTGCTTGTCTTCTTCATCTAGCTCGGCAATTTCGGCCTCAACGTCTGCACAAACAGCAACGATCTTGCTATTTTCTTTGCTTACAAAATCCTCTAATTGAGCAAGATAAGAGTTCTTAGAGAAGCCATTTTCATTGACGTTAGCTACATAAAGAACCGGTTTTGATGTAAGCAGTTGCATGCTCTTAAGTAGCTTTAACTCGTCTTCATTAAATTCTAGTGATCTAACTGGTTGGCCTTCTTCTAGTGCTGGAAGAATCTTTTCAAGTAAGTTTTTCAGGGGCAGTCCTTCTTTTTGCCCAGACTTTGAGTTTTTTATCGCTTTTTGATAAACCCTTTCAGCCGTCAGAAGGTCTGCCAGCGCTAGTTCTGTATTAATCGTATCAACATCATCGAGAGGGCTAACTTTTCCTACGACATGCACAATATCATCATTTTCAAAGCAACGTACGACATGGATGATTGCATCAGTTTCACGGATATTAGATAGAAATTGATTTCCAAGTCCTTCACCTCTTGATGCACCCTCAACAAGCCCTGCAATATCAACAAATTCCATAGTGGTTGGTAATACTTTTTGGGGAGATACAATACTGGCTAGGCTTTCTAGGCGAGAATCGTTTACTGGCACGATTCCAATATTTGGTTCAATGGTGCAAAAAGGGTAATTCGACGAATCTATGCCAGCTTTGGTGAGTGCATTAAATAGTGTTGATTTGCCAACATTAGGTAGGCCTACAATGCCACATTTAAATCCCATCCATTGCTCCGTTAGTCTGTATGTAGCTGCTTCATAGCTTGCTCAAAATCTCCATTTGCAAGGGGCTCTATGACATCCATGGCTTCTTTTATGGCTTGCTCTATTAACGCCAAGTCAATTTTCCCTGGTGGATTTAAGACAAAGTCCACGACCTCATTTTTTGAACCTGGATGTCCAATACCAAGTCTTAAGCGGTAAAAGTCATTTGTGTCAAGTGCCTTGATTGTATCTTTTAGGCCATTATGTCCACCGTGGCCTCCACCCATTTTTATTTTGACAGAGCCCGGCATTAGGTCCAAGTCATCATGAATGATTAGGATTTCTTCTGCCATAATATTATAATAACTTGACAGGGTTTTTACAGACTTGCCTGAGTTGTTCATAAATGTTTTTGGTTTTAGTAGGCGTAACTTGTTATTGCCAATAAGACAGACAGCCGTTTCACCAAAAAACTTTGGTTGACTGCTAAAATTTGAATCTAGATTGTTCGCTAATGACTCAACAAACCAAAAGCCAGCATTGTGACGATGTGCTTGATAGTCTTTTCCTGGGTTTCCCAGACCAACTATTAGTTTAATCATCACAAAGCTTCGATGTGTTTCTTATAGAGTCAATAAGACTAGTCACGGTTTATTCTTCTTTGTCACCGTCTTGTGAGTCTTTGGCGCCTTCCGAGCCTTCAGAATCTTCACCACCTTCAGAATCTTCAGCGCCTTCAGCTTCTCCTTCCTCATCCAATTCAGAGTCAATAGTATCTTCAATTTCCTCTTCTTCGGCCATAAGTTTAGGCTCAGTTACTGAACAAACGGTTTGATCATGTGCCTCGACATCCTCACCTTGAAGTGATGTAATAACAACACCTTCTGGCAACACAAGATCAGTCAGTGTCAAGTGGTCACCAAGCCCAAGACCACTAACATCAACATCAATTCCATGAGGTAAATCTTTTGGCAGACATGATATTTCAATGGAAACTACGAATTGATTCAACATGTTTCCAATTCTTATTGCTTCATTATCTTCTATGCCGATGAAGTGGAGCGGCGTCGTAGTAATAAGAGCATGCTTTTCATCAATACGCAAAAAATCAACATGTGTGATAGAATTTTTTGCAGGATGACGTTGAAGATCTTTTATAACAACAGGTTCTTTTGACTTGTCTACCACTAAGTCAAGAACTGAAGTGAATGTGTCTTCATTTTCTAATAGGTGGGTAATTTCATGAATATTTAGTGAAATCATCAACGGTGCTTTACTTCCGCCATAGACAATACTAGGCACTTTTTCTTCTTTTCTCAGGCGGCGGCTCGCACCTTTCCCCTGGTCTTCACGCACTACAGCGTTTACAGTTATACTCATTTTGAGTTCTCCAATAAATGAAAAAACACCACATTAAGTGATGTAACAAATACTGCCTATCTTGCGACCAGATAAGCTGGGAGGTAATTTTACCCGATTTTTTTTACCTGTAGCCAAACTTCTTTTAGCGGGCCTTGAACCAAAACAGAATACTAAGAGCTGTACTAATTGCTACGAAAGGCCAAAGTGATTGAGTTGCCAACACGGCCGCTAGAACTAGCAAAGCCGAAGCTACTATAACGGCGCTTTGTTTTGCTGCATTTTCTCGCAACTGCTTGATAATAGCATCTGTTTGTTTTTTTGTAATGTCTTGCTGAAGTGCACCACTCTCAAATTGTTTCAAAGCATTAATTGCTAGCATTGGAAGCTGGGGTATTTCTGCAATAAGTTCTGGTAACTGTTCAGACATTTTTTTCACCGAGCCCTTAAGGCTATATTTATCTTTAACGAGCCTCTCAAGGAACGGTTTAGCTGTTGCCCAAAGATCAAGATCAGGGTATAGAGTGCGACCCAAACCTTCAATATTTAGCAGTGTTTTGTCGAGTAACAGTAACTGAGGCTGGATTGAGATATTAAAACGTCTGGCCTCTTTGAATAGACTTAGAAGCACTTGGCCAAATGAAATTTCACTCAAGGGTTTTTGAAAAATAGGCTCACAAACGCTACGAATAGCATTTTCAAATTCCAAGACGTTGGTGCCTTCTGGCACCCAGCCTGAGTCTAGGTGAACTCGAGCTACGCGTTTATAGTCTTGATTAAAAAACGCTAAAAAATTCTGTGCTAGATAATACTGATCAGCGTCACTGAGTGTGCCCATAATGCCAAAATCAACACCAACATATTGTCCATCCTTGCCTACAAAAATATTGCCTGGATGCATATCTGCATGGAAAAAGTTATGTTCAAAAACCTGTGTGAAGAATATAACTACACCATTTTCGGCGAGATTTTTTAGGTCGATTTTGTTTTTATTCAAGGCTTCAACGTTGCTTATTGGTGTGCCATAAATGCGCTCAGTTACTAGTATGTTTGGGCGACAAAGATCCCAATAAACCTTTGGTACATATAAAAGATTTGAATCTTTAAAGTTCTTTCTTAGCAAAGAGGCGTTAGCGGCCTCTGCCATCATGTTAAGTTCATTATAAATAATTCGTTCAAATTCAGCGACGGCCTCTCTCGGGCAAAGTCTTTTACCGTCCGGGTGTTTTTCAGCCAACGCTGCAAAAGCATAAAGGAGGCGTAAATCACGCTTTATTTTTTTCCGGATATCTGGCCGAACAACCTTAATAATAATTTCTTCACCACTAAGAGTGACAGCACTATGAATCTGAGCGATTGAAGCTGAGGCAAGCGGCGTGTCATCAAAAGAAGAAAAAAGATTGTTAACGCTTGCTCCAAGGCCTTTTTCAATAATCGACTTGGAATCTTTGGCAGGAAAAGGCGGACACTTATCTTGTAATTTAGCAAGTTCATCACCAATATCATCAGGCAAAAGGTCTCTTCTAGTAGAGAGTGTTTGTCCAAATTTAATATAAATAGGGCCTAGCTCTTCTAGGGCCAAACGAACTCTTTCTCCTCTTGAAAATTTACTAGAAGGAAAATAGTGCCAAGGAGTTAGGTAGACCAGGGGTCTGAAGCTTTTTAACAAAGGTGTTGAGAGGACAAGGCTGTCTAGTCGATAGCGGACAAGAATCCTAGAAATATTAACAAAGCGAATAAAGCTTCTCATCTTTAGTGTGTATTATTGTTAAAAAATCTTGATCGACTTGGTGCCACTAGAAGAGTTGTTAAATCATTTTTTAGTGCCTCAACAATGTTGACTTTATCCTTATTGGCTTTGCCTTTGACAAGCTTTACAGACTTTCCAAGCTGGTGGGCAATAATATCACCAGTATAGTGGGAGACTAACTCTTCAACATCAATCGATGCCAGAGCAATCAAATCTGCTAATTGTTGGGCAGTTTTGACACTTCCATTGATGTCAATTTCATCACTTTCTATTAACTCTTCAAAGGAGGCGCCTTTAAATAAATACAAAAAGGCAGTTTTGTTAAGTTTAATATCAACATCAAAGTTCCCCTGGTCATGCATCCTCATTACAAAAACACGTGAATTGGCAAACATAAAAAGTAGCCTTAAATTGAACTCATCAACACTTAGTCCAATAATTTTATTATTAAGTCCTTCTGTGTCAATATTGTTGGTATTGATTAAGTGGTTTAGTGTTTTTTCAAGGGTAAGGCGAAACATCTTTACTAGGTTTTGATTGCCTTGTGTACAGCTACTATACCGGCAGAAAGATTGTGGTATTCGCACAAACCAAAACCAGCATCAAGCACCATGGTTTTGAGAGTTTCTTGATCTGGGTGTTTGCGAATTGATTCTGCTAGGTACTGATAACTCTGTTCGTCATCAGCAAAAAGACCGCCCAGTTTAGGTATTAGATTGAATGAATATAAATCATAGAGCTTTTCGAGCATTTCGTTCTCAACTTTAGAGAACTCCAGTACCATTAAACAGCCGCCTTTTTTAAGGATTCGGTGCATTTGCTCAAGGGCAATATTCTTATGTGTAAGGTTTCTAAGGCCAAAGGCAATACTGACGCAGTCAAATGTGTTGTCTTCAAAGGGCAGCGATTCAGCATTTGCTTGGACAAATTCAACATCAATGATCCCATGGTCTAAGAGGTTCTTTCGACCTTCTTCCAGCATCGAACCATTAATATCAGACAAAATGACTTGGCCAGAAGGGCCAACCTTTTCTCTATATTTGATAGCCAGATCGCCTGTTCCGCCAGCAATATCAAGCACCTTGTCGCCCTCAGCAACATTGCTACTGGCAATTGTATAATTTTTCCAAAGACGGTGTGTTCCCAACGACATTACATCATTCATCAGGTCATAGTTATCTGCTACTGAGTCAAAAACACCCTTGACTAAGCCTTGTTTTTTATCAACATCGACTTGTTGATAGCCAAAATGAGTGGTCTTCCCCATAATTATTTGACCGGATAGTCTCTAAAATCTTTGCCGGTGTAAATTTGTGTTGGTCTAAAGATTTTATTGTGACTCACTTGTTCGTGCCAGTGCGCCACCCACCCTGCTGAACGTGCCATAGCGAAGATCGACGTGAAGTGCTCTTTGGTAAATTTAAATAATTCAGCATAAAGAATACCAGAGTAAAAATCGACGTTTGGATAGACGCCCTTGTGGGACAATAGCTCGTCACAAATGCTTTCAACTTCCAGTGCTGTTTCAAAGCGCTCGGATAAATTGTGGCCAGTTTTGTTGACATAGGTTTTAATCATTTGTTCAAGAATTGTTGCACGAGGGTCCTTTGTTTTGTATTCACGATGACCCATGCCCCAAATTACTTTTTTGTTTTTGAGTTTATCTTCAATCCACGCGCGCGCATTTTTAGGAGAGCCTATTTCGTCAAGCATGACGAGTACGTTTTCATTGGCATTGCCATGCAAAGGGCCTGCAAGAGTTCCTACTCCTGCGGCAATTGAAGAGAAGGGGTTGGAAAGCGTAGATGCCGTTACCATGGTTGAAAAGGTAGAGGCATTAATTGTGTGTTCAGCATGCAAAATCAAGCATGCGTCCAATAGCTTAACAATTTTATCATCAGCTTTTTCGCCAAAGCACATGTACATAAAGTTTTCCGCATAATCCATATCCTTGCTTGGCGGAATTGGATCATAACCTCTGCTTATACGTGTCCACATTGCTACCAATGTGCTCATATTTGAGATGATCTTTACGAGCGCATTTTGAGTGTACTCTGAGTCCGGTTCCGACGCGCCTGCATCTGGGTAAAAAGTTGCCATTGACGCTATTGCAGTTTGAAGCACATCCATTGAGTGGCCTTTTTGAGGAAGCGCCCATAACAGGGCGCGGATTTTACTTTTAACCTCGTAGCGTGTTTGTAAAAGATCTTTAAAGTCCTCTAGCTCTTTATGAGTTGGCAGCTCTCCTTGCATTAATAAGAGTGCAGTTTCTTCAAAAGAGGAGTGAGCAACAAGATCGTCTATGGAGTAACCTCGGTAGGCAAGTATTCCTTTTTCTCCATCGATTGAGGAAATTGCTGATTTAGTTGCTGGTACACCTGCTAGACCTGGAATATATTCTTTCATGATTATTTTGTTAATTAAATTGAAAAAGAAGAACCACAGCCACAGGTAGTCTTGGCATTCGGGTTGCTAACGATAAAGCGAGCGCCTTGAAGATCTTCTAAATAATCCACAGTGGAGCCCATAAGGTATTGATAACTCATAGGGTCAATAACTAATTGCACACCATGATTGTATACACCACTATCTCCTTCTTTTAGGTTTTCATCAAAGGTAAAGCCATAGGAAAAGCCGGAACAGCCACCACCAGTTATATATACACGTAATCTTAGTTCTGGGTTTTTTTCTTCTTTAATTAATTGCGCAACTCTACTAGCCGCGCTATCACTAAAGACGATATCAGCTTCATCAGTAATTTCACTAGCTACCATTGACATTCTCCAAATTTTCTATCATATTAATAAACATGTATTGATCTGATCAAACTATGTTTTTTCTTAAGGCAATAAACCGATCTGTGACAGTCCGGTTTTTTCGTCAATCCCGAACATTAAATTCATGTTCTGTATGGCCTGTCCTGCAGCACCCTTTACTAAGTTGTCAATGACAGACACAATAACCAACTTATCGCTGTGTTTGACATACTGTATTGCAAGTTGGCAATAGTTAGATGACCTAACAGAACGTGTTTCTGGGTAAACGCCTTCAGGCAATATTTTAACAAATTCTTCATTTTGATAGGCGTTTTCGAAATAAGGCCTAACATCAACGTTTGAGTCAAGCAAGTCGACATAGATCGTAGCTTCAATGCCTCGAATCATGGGCAATAGATGCGGAACAAAGGTAAGACCAACTGTTTCGCCGGCCATGAGTTCTAGTTCTTGCTTCATTTCGGGGAAGTGACGGTGGCCACCAACACCATACGCCTTAAAGCTTTCAGAAGCTTCAGAAAGAAGCATCGCTTGATTCGCAGTTCGACCAGCACCGCTAGTGCCGGATTTACAGTCAGCTACAATATTTGAACAATCAATCAGTCGATTTTCTAGCAAGGGCATTAGGGCTAACAGAACTGCTGTTGGATAACATCCAGGGTTTGCGACCAAGCGAGCGCTTTTAATGGCCTCTCTTCGAACTTCTGGTTGGCCATAAATTGCTTCTTCTAGTAGTGAGTTTTGGGTGTGTTCCATACCGTACCATTGTGACCAGTTAGTAGCGTCATGAATACGGAAATCTGCACCCAAGTCAATTACTTTGATGCCTTTTTCAAGGAAATATCCAGCTCCATTCATTGCAACACCATGTGGCGTTGCAAAGAATAATATATCACAGTCATTAAAGCGCTTGTCATCAGGCATGGAGAAAATTAATTCCGATAAACCTGCCATGCTTGGAAAAATTTCTGCAACTTTTTTTCCTTGAAGTGCCCTTGAGCTAATAGCAATTACTTCTGCTTCAGAGTGCTGGTGTAATATGCGTAAAAGCTCAACTCCAGTATAGCCTGAGCCGCCAATGATTCCTACTTTAATGTTCATTAAACATGCTCCCCAAGCATCTTTTCAAGATAGTGAATATTCATGCTGCCCTTATTAAATATCTTGTCCGCCATAATTCTTCTTTGAAGTGGGATGTTCGTTTTAATGCCATCGATGACCATCTCATCTAAAGCGTTTTTCATTTTTATAATCGCCTTGGAGCGAGTTTCGCCAAAAGTAATCACTTTTCCAATCATCGAGTCATAATGAGGAGGCACATTATAACCATTGTAGATGTGTGAGTCTATCCTAACACCAAGACCACCCGCAGCATGGTATTGTGTGATTTTTCCTGGAGAGGGTACAAAGCTCTCTGGGTCTTCGGCATTTAGTCTGCACTCTATGGCATGACCTTTGATTTGGACATCAGCTTGCGCTATCGATAATTTATCACCTCCAGCAATCAATATTTGTTCTCGTACAATGTCTATACCTGTAATCATTTCTGTAACAGGATGTTCGACCTGAATTCGCGTATTCATTTCAATAAAGTAAAACTCGCCCTTGTCAAAAAGGAACTCAAATGTACCTGCACCACGATAATTAATTTGTTTGCAAGCTGAGGCGCAAATGTTGCCTATTTGATTTCGTAACTTTTCACTTATGCCGGGAGCGGGAGCCTCTTCAACAACTTTTTGGTGTCGACGTTGTACTGAACAGTCCCTCTCGCCAAGGTGCACAGCATTACCGTGTTGGTCTGCAAGAATTTGTACCTCTATATGTCTTGGTGTTGTTAAAAATTTCTCCATATACACTTCATCGTTACCAAAAAAGTTTAAAGCTTCTGTCTTAGTGAGCTCAATGAAATTGCTAAGATCTTGTTCCGATTTAACAATACGCATTCCACGCCCACCTCCACCCCCCGAGGATTTTATGATAACCGGGAAGCCAATTTTTTTTGCAATCTTTATATTAGTTTTTACATTTTCACCAAGTGAGCCATTAGAGCCAGGAACGCAGGGAACGCCAGAATTTTGCATTGCTTCGATTGCTGCAACTTTATCACCCATTATGCGAATATTCTCAGCTCTAGGACCAATAAAAATAAAACCACTTTGTTCTACTTGCTCGGCAAAGTCTGCGTTTTCTGAGAGAAAGCCATATCCAGGATGAATTGCATCAGCATGTGTTACCTCTGCAGCACTAATAATAGCTGGAACATTGAGGTAGCTCATAACTAAGGGATGAGGGCCAATACAAACTGCCTCATCAGCTAAACGAACATGTTTGAGGTCTTTGTCAGCGGTTGAATATACAGCGACTGTTTGAATTCCAAGCTCTTTGCAAGTTCGAAGAATGCGCAGAGCAATTTCACCACGATTGGCAATTAATACTTTTTTAATTGAACTCATTGGATTACGATTAATGCTTGTCCAAATTCAACTGCTTCGCCATCCTTAACAAGAATCCCAACGACAGTGCCTGATTGATCAGACTCTATTTGATTCATAATCTTCATGGCTTCAATAATGCCTACGGTGTCGCCTTTATTAACATGTTGTCCTACGGTAACAAACGGTTTCGCACTTGGTGAAGGTGCCGAGTAATAAGTTCCAACCATTGGCGATGATATAAGGTTGCCACTTATTTCAGAGCCGTTGTCTGCAGCCCTTGTTGTTGAATCAACTTGACTTTGAGTTAGCGCTGGTTGTGGAGAAAAAGTTGTTGCAGCAAGAGGCGCATTACCATAACGAGAGATTTTTACCGACTCCTCGCCTTCTTTAATTTCAATTTCAGCCATGCCAGACTGCTCCAACAGCTCTATTAGTTTTTTGACCTTACGAATGTCCATTGCTTTGCCCTCTATTGTTCTATGTATTTTGTTGCAAACTTCAATTTAGTATTAATTCTTTGCGTCAGAAGCGGAAATAATACCCAGCCTCTCCTCTGTCTAAAAAATTTAGGTTAGATTCTTTGAGCTAAAAAGCTCAATTGTAAGATGACTAACTCAGTAATATAAGATGAATTTTAACATCTATTTAGTTAAATATAGTGAGCATTGCCTGCATTTTCGAGGCAAATAAGTGAAAATACTTTAGAGGCTATTTACATGTTTAAGGAAGTCAGTGGCGCCAATTTCGCCAATAATTCTATGAGATCTTTGCTCCTTGCCGTCCTTGAAAAATAGAATTGCCGGAGGACCAACGAGATTAAATCTTGCTAATATTTTTTGATTGCCCTTATTATTTTGTGTTAAATCTGCTGTCAGAGCAAGAGTACTTTGCAAGGCTTGAATCACATTTGAGTCGGAGAAAACAATCCTTTCTAATTTATTGCAGGAAACACACCAGTCAGCATAGAATTTAATCACCAGGAGCTTGTTGCTGTTTTCAGTTTCAGAAATGGCTAAATTCATTTGATTTTCAGATTCTATAATCTGAAATTGTATGTTTTCAGATGATTTTATGTTTTCGCCATAAATCAGCGACTCTATATGTTGTTGTATGTCTCCTCCACCTTTGATTACAAGTAGCCAAAGAAGTAAGCCATAACCCATTATGATTAAACCAGTAGCTTTAACTAGCATGTACCATAAGCCCTTAGTTTTAGTTAGATTACTAAAAGCTCCAAGCTTAATCGGCGCTATAGTCAGTAAGCTTGCCCAAAGAACAAGAGAGGCAATCGGATTCAGAATACGATCAAGCAGGTACAGTGCAACAGCAATCATGAGAAAACCAAAAATATTTTTAATAGTATTCATCCATGGCCCTGCTTTAGGAAGTGCGTTAACTCCCCATCCACAAATTATTAGTATTGGGATGCCCATTCCTAGTCCCATAGCAAAAAGGCTTACACCGCCTTTTATTGCACTACCACCAGCTATAACGTAGCTCAGAGCAGTTGCTAGAAATGGCGTTACACATGGTCCTACAATAAGTGCCGAGAGGAAGCCCATTATAGAGACTCCAACAAATTCACCGCCTGTTTGTTTGTTGCTCAGTTGAGTAAGTTTGTTTTGAAATTTAATTGGCAGTTGAATGTCGTAAAAGCCAAACATAGAAAAAGCAAGAATAATAAAAATTAAACTAAAAACAACTAATATCCACGGCGTTTGCATGATTGCCTGTAAATTAATTCCAGCCCCAAAGTAGCCGGCAGTTGCCCCAATCAAGCCATAAGCAAGAGACATTGAAAGGACAAAGCTTAAAGACATCAGAAAAGCTTTTATGGTGCTAGGGGTTTGTTTTTGTCCAATAATAATGCCAGATAAAATTGGAATCATGGGGTATACGCAAGGAGTCCAGGATAGAGCTAACCCTGCCAACAATGCTCCAAAGAATAAAGCCAATCCTCCCTGCTGAAATAGCTCTCTAGCTTTTAATTCTTCAGTGTTTATTGATTCTGTAGGTTGGCTTTGGACGGTCTCAGTTCCTGAGAGTGAAACCTTAATTAAGTCATTCTGAGGTGGATAGCAAACACCTCCACTCCAACAACCTTGGTATCCTATGTTTAGGGTGAGTGCATCATTTTGGATTTCACTTAAAGTGACTAATATTTCTATTGGTTTTTCGTAAACTCTGACTTCGCCAAAAAATTCATCATTCTTTAATTTAGCCTCAGGAAAGTTTATGCTTGCAATCTCTGCCCCATTAACAACAAAAGATATTTTATCTTTATAGAGGTAATAGTCTTCCTTAATGAGCCAAGTAATAACAACAGTTTGATCATCAATTGCAACAACAGTTAACGGAAAAGCGTCATGGACTTGGAGTGGATGGCTTTCCTTATTGAGGTTCTCTTGTGGCTGAAGAGCATTATTAATTTGCGAATCGCTATTGGTACTTGTGCTCTGATTAAGCTCAGTATTTTTAGTTAGTTCAGAAGCCCAGTTTTGTGAGAGTGGTACCAGGACTAAAAGCAAAACAATCGACAAAAAACGCTTCATAAAAGCCTCAAAACTAGGATAAGATTTATTGATTCAGAGGGATATTAATTCAAATTTCTCCAGCCTCTTCTAACACTTTTCTAGCAATTCTAAAACATTCAACACCTTGGGGTACGCCACAATAGATTGCAATGACATGTAATATAGACTTGATCTCTTCTTTGCTCACACCGTTTTTAAGAGCGCCTTTGCAGTGAATCTCCCATTCCTCCATTTTTCCAAGTGCAGCGATCATGGTTAAGTTCATCATCGACCTGGTTTTCTCATCAATTGTATCGTCTCCCCAACCAAAGCCCCAGCACCATTCGGTCATTTGTTCTTGAAAGTCACGATTAAAATCGTCGGCAGAGGCTAAGTTTTTATCGACATAATCACTACCCAAGGTTGCCTTCCGCTTAGAAAGTCCTAATTCAAATAATTTTTTGTCCATCTTCTTTCTCCATAATTTAGGGTTTACATAAAATATCTAATTATCTAATAACAAAGGGGTTGCCCATAGGTTCTGAGGAGGTGTTAATCCATGTTGTTTTAGTTCTAGTGTATTCATGAATGGAATCTATACCGGCTTCGCGACTTCCGCCACTTTGTTTGAATCCACCAAAAGGTGATATAGGGGAAATAGCTCTATAAGTATTTACCCAAACAACCCCAGAGTGTATCTTTTGGCTAACGCGATGTGCTCTAGCAAGGTTTTCAGTAAACACGCCCGCGGCTAGTCCAAAATCAGAGTCATTGGCCATTTTTATTGCCTCCTCTTCGGTGTCAAAAGTAATCGCACTAATAACGGGGGCAAAAAGTTCCGTTGATACACTCTCAATAGCTTGGCTGGGACAGTCAATCAAGGTTGGCTCAAAGTACCAACCCTCTGATAAGTAATCAGGACGTTTACCACCAAAAATAATCTTTGCACCTTGCTTAATGGATCTGTCAATGACGGCATGAGCGCGTTCAACTTGGTGGATTGTTGCAAGGGGGCCAACTTGAGTTTTCTTATCCAATGGGTCACCGACAATTATGGCTTTAGCGCGTTCCTTAATCTTTTCAAGTATTTTGCTATGGATAGATTTTTGAATAAACACACGTGATCCAGCCACACAGCTTTGTCCAGAAGCGCCAAAATTACCTGCAATAATGCCATTCACCGCACCTTCAATATCGCAATCATCAAAGATCAGCATTGGAGACTTACCACCAAGCTCTAGGCTTACATGGGCAAAATTCTCTGCAGTATTTCTAACAATGTGTTTTGCAACTTCACTGCCTCCTGTAAACGCCACTCTTGCTACCTTAGCGTGAGAGGTAATAACGCGTCCGCATGGTTCTCCAAATCCAGTTAGGATATTAATAACACCAGGTGGAAAGCCTGTCTCATCAACCAATTCAGCCAATTTAAATAGAGCAGCAGGTGCCTGTTCAGATGCTTTTACGACGATCGTATTACCGGCCGCCAAAGCGGGGGCAATTTTAGTTGCCGAGAGGAATAGCTGAGCATTCCATGGCACAATAGCTACTACAACGCCTATCGGTTCACGGGTTGTAAAGACTCTCATGTTTGGTTTATCAATAGGCAGAACTTCGCCCTGAATTTTGTCTGCAAGCCCAGCATAATAGTAGTAGTAATCAGCTACATATTTTGATTGAGCTCGAGTTTCAATCGCTAACTTGCCACTGTCTCTTGTTTCAAGGTCACCAAGCTCATTTGCATGTTTTGAAATTAAGTCACCCAATTTGTGTAATAATTTTCCTCGTTCAGTTGCTGTATATTCAGACCATGGGCCTTTATATAGAGCATCATGGGCAGATTCAATTGCCATATTTGACTCTTCTTCGTTGGCTGCAGGAAAGGTTGCCCAAGGTTTTCCATTGGCTGGGTTAAGTGTTTCGAAGTAATCTACTCCACTACTAAATTTACCGTTAATATAGTGTTGAAATTGTTCCATTCGGCTTCCTTTTTTCTTAAGTAAATTCTGGCATTACTTTATTAATAAAAAGTTCTAACGATTTCTTTTTCTTATCAAAGCTCATGCTGCTATCAACCCAATAGCTGTATTCATCATAGCCAAGTTTTTCGCAGAATTTAATTCGCTTAATAACTTCCTCAGGTGTACCAATAATACTATTTTTACGCATATTTTCAGGTGAATACATCTCAATTTTTGACATTTCTTCTTCACTAAGTTTTTTAATAAGTCCTTGTTCAATGGGTCTTTCGTTCTTGAACCAGGCTCCGAAGTAACAATAGAACCTGGAAACATCTTTTGCGCCTTGAACTAATTCTGTTTCTGTTTCAGCTACAAAAGTGTGGCGAAGTACCATTATTTTAGGCCTTGGTTTTGTAGGGTACGATTCACAGGCTTTGTTAAATCGTTCCATCAAAGATTCAACTTCTTCGTCACCTAACCATAGCGGTGTTACTTGAACATTACAATCATTTTCTAGCGCAAAATCATGGGAATTTTGACCTCTTGCCGCAATCCAGATTGGTGGGTGTGGGTCTTGATATGGCTTAGGAGAGCTAGTCGTTTTTGGAAAAGACCAGTGCTCACCATCATGTGCATAGTCGCCCTTCCAAATTGCTTTAATTGCAGGCACTATTTCTCGAAGTGCACCACCAGCATTAAAAGGGTCTATCCCATCAGCCAACCTATCATATTCAAAGGAGTATGCACCCCTAGCGAGACCAAGCTGTAGACGACCTTTAGTAATAATATCGGCCATTGCAGTTTCTTCAGCTAACTTGATTGGATGCCAGAATGGCGCAACAATGGTCGCTGTCCCAAGTTTTATACTGTTTGTACGGTGAGATAAGTCAACCAAATTAGTGAAAGGGTTAGGGGCAATAGTGAAGTTCATACCGTGATGTTCACCATTCCATATGGTACTAAAACCACCCTTTTCTGCCAACAAGCAGAGTTCGATAAATTCTTCATAGAGGCGTGTTTGAGATTGACTCTTGTCAATACGTTCCATATGTGCAAAAAAAGAAAAGTCCATTTCAGATCCTATAAATTATTGTTTGTTTTTGTAATTGCCTCAACTTTTCCTTCAGTTTCTTTGCCAACAAATATACCAAAAGCGTTTAATTCTCTCTCCACAATATAGCGTTTAAGCATTATTCTACTCGGTTCGTCTGCGAGATGTTCAAAGGGAACCGTATCAAACTCATAAAATTGACCAGCAGTGACATAAGATCCGTCTTCAACTTGGGCGCGGTAATATATGAGGCTAGTTTTATCATCACTGTTTTCAAAAACTGAGAAAAGGTAATGTTCAGTGATTGAAATCTTTAGTTTTTGTAGTTTTCCCAGAAGGCTGTTATCGTCATCAACAGAACCAAGCCTAGTCGCTGAAGGAAAATATAGAACGTCGTTTGATTCATCCTTGAGCAAGAATATCTTTTTGCGCCATTCAATTAGTGCACCAACAAGTATTTTAGTTTCTTCGTTCTCCATGGCTAGTAGCATTTTCTTTTCAAGGCCTAGGTTCACATAATTTCCACGCAAATAAACCAATGGTGTCTGTGTTGAGCTATCGAACGCCTGAACTTGTCCAATAAGAATGAAATGGTCACCGGCGTCTATAAAACTATCCTTTTTGCAGTCAAACCATGCAACGGATTCATTTATTATTGGGCTGCCAGTGATTTTAGGCTCCCAGTTAATCTGGTCAAATCGATCTGTTGCAGGGAGAGCAAAAGTATTAGAAATTTGGTGTTGGCTTTCTGAGAGGATACTGACCGCGAAATAATTACCATTAGAAAAGGCCTCTATATTGAAAGAAGCTTTGTCAATACATACTAGGATTAAATGTGGTTCAAGCGAAACAGAAGTAAAAGAATTGGCAGTAAAACCTATCGGTTTAGAGTCTTTATCTAGAGTTGTGACAACAGTAACTCCAGTTGGAAATGAACCAAGCGCTTGTCGGAAGTTACGCATTTCTTCTTTATTCATCAGGATTTTCTTTTTCGGAGTCAATAAAAAATTGTTCAATGACTGGGTTAACTTTGTCAGCTGCAATATAGGACATCATATGTGCTTCACCAATAAGAGAGTAGCTGGAACCATTGGGCGTTTCCTCTGCCATTTGTTGGGACATGGCGGGAGTAGAATTTGGATCCTCCTCTCCCGTTAAGTATAGTACAGGAGGACTTAAACGGGATAGCTTATTTAGAAAAACTTTGTCAGATAAGGCAAACAGTCTATAAGCCCTGCCATAACCTTGTGGCGATGTATTCGCTAACCAGTTACGAACTTTGTCTATCCTTTTTAAGTCATCTGCGCTTGTATTGTTTTTAAACCAGCGTTCTAATGTTTGTTCAATATTAAGTATTTTGTTGGTTTGTAAGATTTTATTGGCTCTATTTAAGACTTCTTTTTGAGCCTCTTTACTTCGATTGAATGCAATATTTATTGGCACAAGAGCTTTAACTTTATCAGGGTACTTGATTGCAAAGGCAACGCTGATGAGCGCTCCCATAGAATGTCCCACCAAAGAAATTAAAGAAAGGTCAAGGTACTTGAGAAGATTGTTAAGCTGTTCCACGTAATGATCAAGTATGGGCTCTTCTGGGGGCAAAGGGCTTTCACCATGGCCAAGAAAGTCATATGTTATAACTTGATAGTCGTTAGAAAAGTATTCAACCTGTGGAGACCACACATCTCCCCTCATGCCAACGCCATGAATAAAAATCAAAGAAGAAGTTTGATCTCCGTAAGATTTAAAGGCAGTACCATCTTTAGTATAAAAAGTAGATACAACCTTTAGATTGTGTTTTCCCAAGTCACGCACAAACTGTTCCGTATTTAAGTTGCTAAAAATCCTTTACTAGGCACACGCCTTTTTTTGCTCACTGCCTGCCGACTTGAGTATGAAGAAAATATAAAGCATTGCTTGTTATATGTCAAGCCAACATAAACTCAAGCAAATATATTAAAGATAAATGCTATTATTTAACCCTAAAAACTTCATTTTTAATGAGAAAAGCCTATATTTTGATAAAAATGCGGCAAATTAGTCAAATAATGCCAAATAAATGCGAAAAATAAGTAAAAAAAGTATAATAAAGGTGAATATTTGTCAAAAAAAGGCATTTATTGTTGTTTTTTATCGAAAAACAATGCTTTTTCCTGAAGTTTATAAAAAACTAGAATATTGCCTATTTATTGAACAACAATCACCATTGCTGGTCGAACTAGTCGATCATTAAGAGTAAATCCTACTTGTACAACTTCTAGGACCGTGTTTGATTTTTTGTCAGGCATTGGCACCATAGTAACTGCTTCGTGGAGCTCTGGATTAAATATCTCACCCATGGGATCAACGGTTTCAACTCCAAACTTTTCGAGAGTTAAGTCAAAAACTTTATTGGTTAATTCTAGACCTTCAATAGTATGTTCAAGGGTTGCATTTTTATCCATTGCAGATTTGAGACCCATAGATAGTGAATCTTTCACTTCTAAAAGTGCTTTTACAAAGCCATCCAAAGCATATTTATGAGCTTTTTCGAGGTCTTTTGCAGTACGTCTTTTTAGATTTTCCATTTCAGCTTGAGAGCGTAATAACTTGTCCCAATTATCTTTTGCTGATTGCTGGGCTTCAGCAAGCTGAGCTTCTAGATCAAGAGATTTTTCATTGGTGATTGAAGCTTCGTCTTTAGTCTCAATATGCTCTTCTTTTTGCTGTTTTTGTTTTTTCTTTTTTGTCATTATTTAATAAACTAATGTATATTTACCATGTTATGTAGTCACTCTTTCGAATATTTCAAGACCTATGTTTAATACAATTGGCATTATAACTAAACGAGAAGATATTACCAGTGAAGAAACTGCAAGGGAGTTAGGTGCTTTTCTTAAAGAACTAGGTGTGTTACTTGTAGAAGATGAGAAAGCCATTGAGAAAAGTGCAGACTTGATTATTGTTGTCGGTGGTGACGGTTCAATTCTTAGTTCAGCAAGAACTTATGTTGATAGTAACATCCCTATTCTTGGTATTAATCTCGGCAGACTCGGATTTTTAGCTGATGTTTCTGTTGAGTCTATGATGACTGTAGTAAGTGACATTTTAAGTGGTGAGTATATAAAAGAGGAAAGGGCTTTGTTGAGCTGTCAAGTTGAGCGAGATGGCAAGATCTTATCTCAACATTTGGCTTTCAATGAGGTGGTCGTGCATCGCAATGAAACCCCTAGAATGATTGAATTTGAATTATTCGTTGATGGTGATTTTGTTAATAAACAACGTGCAGATGGGATGATAGTGACGACACCTACTGGATCTACTGCATATGCATTGTCCAGCGGAGGGCCTATTATGCACCCAAGTGTTAATACGATTTGCTTGGTATCAATAAGTCCTCATACGATGAGCCATAGACCCTTTATTCTTCATGGAGAAAGTGAAGTGTTGATTTCACTGATAGATTCAGACGACAAGGCTACCGTTAGCTTTGATGGTCAAGCCTCTTTTTCAATTTTGTTGGGAGACAGTCTTCGTGTTAGACAACATGATAATTTTATTCACTTAATACATCCAAAGGGCTATGACTATTTTAAAATTATTCGTTCAAAGTTGCACTGGGGTCACAAAGTTTAAGACGCTTAAACTATGCTAGATCAACTATTTGTAAAAAATTTAGTGGTTGTAGAAGACCTAAATATAGAGTTTCTACATGGTATGACTGTTGTAACTGGAGAAACGGGCGCTGGTAAATCAATCATAGTTCAAGCACTCAACTTAGCTATCGGTGGACGTTCAGATGCTGCGTTGGTACGACATGGGAAAAGTAAAGCAGAAATTATTGCAACATTTAGTCTTGAAGGTAATCAAAGTATTCAGTCTGTCCTTGAAGATCTTGATTTGGAAGATGGCAATGAATGTATTTTGAGGAGAGTTTTAGGATCTGATGGTAAGTCTAGGGCTTATGTGAATGGAAGTAATGTGACTTTGTCAACTTTGAGACATGTTGGTAGTCATTTGATCGATATGCATGGTCAAAATGAACATCAACTGCTACTACGTAATCACCAGCATCGTATTATTCTAGATGACTTTGCGGATACTCATAATCTTTGTAAAGAGATCAATACCATTGTTCATGGCTACAGACAAGTCTTACAAGAGGTTGATGATTTGAAAAACAGTAATGAGCTTTTGTCTGCACAAAAAGACTTATTAAATCATCAGCTTGAGGAGCTTATTCAGTGTCAGCTTGACCAAGATGAATTAAATAGCATCGAAAATAACTACAAAATATCAAGTAATGCCAGTTTGTTGATTGAAAAAATTTCTAAGATACTTGAATCTCTGGATGATGAATTGGGTGTAAATAATGTTTTGATAGAGGCAGAAGATGTTATCCGCCAAGCGAGAGAGTTTGACGATCGTCTGGAGATAATTCAATCTTTGTTGTCAAATGCTCAAGTTCAAGTTCAAGAAAGTATTTATGATTTAACGAATTATCTAAGTAAAGTAAGCGGTCAAGAAGCTAATGTCAATGATTTGGAGACAAGAATTAATATTTTGCATGACTTGGGTAGAAAACATCGTTGTCAAATTCCAGAATTATTAAATGCACAAAATAGTATTCAAAATCAACTCAATGCATTCGACACTTCTTCTCATAAGTTAGAAGAATTATTGATAAAACAGAAGCAGCTCGAAAAAAACTACTTCAAAAAATCAAAAAGACTGAGTGAGAAAAGACAACGTGCCAGTGTGTCTCTTTCAGAAAAAGTGACTGACTTAATGCAAGACTTAGGCATGCCAGGCAGTGAGATTCTCTTTTGTCTTAATTCTTATAAAGATTCAATAAGGTCAAATGGAAACGAAGAAATTATTATTCATGTGAAAACCAATGTCGGCCAAGATCTTAAGCCTTTAAGCAAGGTAGCTTCTGGAGGAGAGTTGTCACGCATCTCACTGGCACTGTCAGTAGTAACTAGTAAAACCGAGCTTACACCAAGCATCGTTTTTGATGAGGTTGATGTTGGTATTAGTGGTTCGGTTGCAGAAATTGTTGGACAGCTTCTTAAAAAGCTATCGGATCGATATCAAATTATTTGTGTCACCCATCTGGCACAAGTTGCTGCTCAAGGAAAAGAGCACTTGAAGGTTATCAAGATTCAACAAAGTGGCTCAACATTTACACAAGTCTCAGCACTCAATCAGGAACAACGAACCGATGAAGTAGCTCGAATTTTAGGTGGAATTAAAATCAGTGAAAAAACAAGAATAGCTGCAGCAGAAATGATTAAAGCAAGTGTTTAAATAGTCCAACTTCAAACTAATCCAGACTCACAATGTGTTTATAAAAAAAACAGATTTTAATATCTTTTAAGAATGGCTATATTGGCCACAAAAAAGTTGATTCGTAGTCAATAATTTATACTTGGAAGGCTTGACTCTTTAGCGTAAGATTGTATAATGTTGCGTTTGTGTATCGGGCAGGGTAGTTATCGAAAAAAAAGGGGAAAAAAGTGGCTTCAATTTTCCAATCTTCACTCCTTCTTTTAGTCGTTATAGCCTTTGCCACTTATGGTTTTGGACTTGCTGCCCTTTATGGGGCGTTAGTCAGTTTTAGTAATACTTGGCTTTTTGATTGGTATACAAATAAACAAAAAGTGGTAGTCGATGCTGACGCTCAAAAAAGTTTTAGGATGGCAATCAAGAGTAGTGTTTTCAGGATGTTTTCTCTGGCGGCATTAACTTTAATTGGACTAGGTTTGTTAGGACTTTATCCAGCAGCGCTGATTTTGAGTTTGGTAGTTGGACAAGTTGGATTTATATTGGATAGGTTAAGGCAAAAATAATGGCAACTGGCGAATTAACATCTAGTGCTTATATTAAGCACCATCTTCAAAATTTAACCTATGGAAAGTTTCCTGACGGTCATTGGGGTTTTGCAGAAAATGCCATTGAAGCAAAAGAGATGGGATTTATGGCTTTTCATGTCGATACACTTGGATTTTCTTTTGTATTAGGTGTTTTGTTCTTGTTCTTGTTTGCAAAAGCAGCCAAACGTGCATCTATTGACGCGCCAAGCGGTTTCCAGAATTTTGTAGAAAGCATAATCGACTTTATTGATGATAATGTTCGTGGCTCATTTAAAGGCCAAAATCCTATGGTAGCGCCCTTGGCGCTCACAACCTTTATTTGGATATTTTTAATGAATACGATGGATTTAGTGCCTGTTGATTGGCTGCCAGTATTAGCTCAAAAGATTGGTGGATTATTTGGCGCAGACCCTCATCATGTATATCTAAAAGTAGTGCCGACCACTGATCCCAACATGACATTTGGCATGTCGATTGGTATTTTCCTGTTAATTCTTTTCTACAGTGTCAAAGAGAAAGGAATTGGAGGTTTTGTTGGTGAACTAACTTTACATCCATTTGGCAAATGGATGTTACCCGCTAACTTATTTTTAGAAGGAGTGAACTTACTGGCAAAGCCAGTTTCTCTCGCGTTACGATTATTTGGTAATATGTACGCAGGTGAGATGATCTTCATTCTATGCGCACTGTTGCCATTCTGGATACAGTGGAGTTTGTCTTTACCGTGGGCTATTTTTCATATCTTAATTGTAACACTACAGGCATTTATCTTTATGACCTTAGTAATCGTTTATATGGATATGGCGCACCAAAAGGAGCATTAATTTTTTTTAGTAGTTTTTATATGTAGGAGTAAAAAATGATTACAGAAGTACAAGCAACGTTATTTGTAGCAGGGGCAATCTTAATGGGTCTAGGCGCATTAGGGGCAGCTGTCGGTATTGGTATTCTAGGTGCAAGATTCTTGGAAGGTGCTGCTCGTCAGCCAGAACTAATTCCAATGCTTAGAACGCAAATGTTCATCGTTATGGGTCTTGTTGATGCGGTACCTATGATTGCCGTTGGTATATCAATGTATATCTTATTTGCGGTCGCTGGATAATTTGTTTTTTTAATAAATAAAGGTATTTAGCTATGAATATTAACCTTACGCTAGTCGGAGAAACAATCATGTTTGCGATGTTTGTCTGGTTTTGTATGAAGTTTATCTGGCCACCACTTGTTGAAGCGATGGCTGCACGTAAGAAGAGCATTGAAGATGGTCTTCAAGCAGCTGAGCGTGGTAAAGAAGAGCATGCACAAGCTAAGCAAAATTCTGAAGAGCTACTAGCCAACACTAAAAACCAAGCAGCTGATATTATTGCTAATGCAGACAAACAAGCAAACGTCATGATTGATAATGCTAAAGGTGCGGCCTCTGAAGAGGCGGACAAGATTAAAGTGCATGCGAAGGCTGAGCTTGATCAAGAAATTGTCAAAGCACGTAATGAACTAAAAGGCCAAGTTTCAACTTTAGTTATGCGGGGCGTTAATTCTGTCTTAGAGAAAGAAGTTGATGCCAAGACGCATAAAGACATGCTTTCCAAACTTTCTAAATCACTATAGGTTAGAGCTATGGAACTATCAACAATTGCCAAGCCTTACGCACAAGCGATTTTTGAAATTGCAGAGGAGAATAGCTCACTATCGGAGTGGAGCGAACTATTGAGCACTGCTAGTGCAATTATGGCTGATGACGCTACTCAAGCCTTCGTTGCATCCCCTAGCAAAAGCAAGGATCAAAAGGTTGAATTGATTTGTGTACTACTTGAAAAAGCAACTTCCAGGGAATTGAGCAAACAAGAGTCAGCACTAATAAATCTTATTCTTAATAATGGACGTACAGACGCATTGGGCAGTATTTCTTCTGCATTTGAGTCCGCTGTCTCTAACGCAAATCAGAGTAAGAGTTTTCAAGTTGTGAGTGCATTTGAGTTAACTGAGGCTGAAAAAAAGGCAATCGTTGATGATTTGACAAGCAAGCACAAAACAACAGTAACTGTCGACACTATCGTTGATGAGACACTAAAAGGTGGTGTGATTATTAAGGAAGGCGACAAAGTAATCGATACATCAATTAAGGCAAAAGTAGACGCGTTAAGCGTGTGCTTGTCTGTAAATTAATTATATATAGAGAGGTTAGTTATGCAATTAAACGCTTCTGAAATCAGTGATTTAATTAAAAAAGAAATAGAGGGTTTTGACTTTTCAGCAGAAGCCCGCACAGAAGGCACAGTAATCAGCGTAAGTGATGGAATCGTTCGTATTCATGGTTTAGCTGATGCACAGTTCGGTGAGATGCTAGAATTCCCCGGTAACACTTTTGGTCTAGCGCTTAACCTTGAGCAAGATTCAGTTGGTGCGGTTGTTCTAGGTGACTACCTTCATATATCAGAGGGTGACACGGTTAAGTGTACAAATCGAATTATGGAAGTACCAGTTGGTAGTGAACTTCTAGGTCGCGTGGTCAACCCACTTGGATTTGATCTTGAAGGTAAGGGTGAAATCAAAGCTTCCGACTCTCGCCCACTTGAGGTTGTTGCTCCAGGTGTAATTGAAAGACAATCAGTTAGTCAACCCATACAAACAGGCATTAAGGCTATTGACTCAATGGTGCCAATTGGTCGCGGGCAGCGTGAGTTGATTATTGGTGACCGTCAAACAGGTAAAACAGCAGTTGCTATAGATACCATTATTAATCAAAAGGGTACTGGCGTTAAATGTATTTATGTTGCTATCGGTCAGAAAGCCTCTTCAGTTGCAGCAGTTGCTCTTAAGCTAGAAGAACACGGCGCACTTGAGCATACTATTATTGTTTCTGCATCTGCATCAGATTCTGCAGCGCTTCAGTATATTGCTCCATATGCTGGTTGTGCAATGGGTGAGTATTTTCGTGACCGTGGTGAAGACGCCCTTATTATTTATGACGACTTAACTAAACAAGCTTGGGCTTATCGACAAGTGTCACTTCTTTTGAGGCGCCCACCAGGTCGTGAAGCGTACCCAGGAGACGTATTCTATTTGCACTCTCGTTTATTAGAAAGAGCATCACGCGTGAATGCCGATTATGTAGAAAAAATAACTAATGGTAAAGTTAAGGGTAAGACGGGTTCTTTAACAGCGCTACCAATTATTGAGACACAAGCGGGCGACGTATCAGCTTTCGTTCCAACAAACGTCATTTCAATTACAGATGGTCAGATCTTTTTAGAGACTGACCTTTTTAACGCCGGCATTCGTCCTGCGATTAATGCTGGTCTTTCAGTATCGCGAGTTGGTGGTGCTGCCCAGACTAAATCTATTAAGAAGTTAGGCGGAGGTATACGTCTAGATTTGGCACAGTACCGAGAGCTAGCTGCATTTGCTCAGTTTGCATCAGACCTTGATTCAGAAACCAAAGCACAAATTGATCGTGGTCAACGTGTTACTGAGCTGATGAAACAAGCACAATACTCGCCTCTGAATGTTGCTGAAACTGCAGCGTCGCTTTTTGCTGCAAACTGTGGCGCTTTGGACGATGTTGAAGTTAATAAAGTGGTTGATTTTGAAGCTTCACTTTTGGCATATATGAATGCAAACCAAGCTGACTTGATGGCTAAAATCAATGAGTCTGGCGATTACAACGACGACATTGCTGCAGAACTTCAAGCAGCAATTGATGACTTTAAGGCTAACAATACTTGGTAGAAAACTATGGCAGTAGGTAAGGAAATTAGGACGCAAATCTCGAGTATTCAAAATACTCAGAAGATTACTTCAGCCATGGAAATGGTTGCTGCTTCTAAGATGAAAAAAGCACAGGATAGGATGCGGGCTTCGCGTCCGTATTCTGAAAAAATTCTTAAGGTTATTGGACACTTAACTCATGCCCATTCTGAGTTTAAGCATCCCTATATGACAACCTCTGGTGACCTTAAGCGTATTGGAGTTATTGTTATCTCAAGTGATAGAGGTCTTTGTGGTGGTTTAAACAACAATTTGTTTAGAAGTCTTTTGAAAGATATAACCGTTTGGCAATCAGACAGTATTGAAATTGAGCTCTGTACGATTGGTAAAAAGGCCACCTCATTCTTCAAAAATACTGGCCTAAACATTGCATCTGTTTTGACTGATATTGGAGACATACCTCGCTTTGATGACCTTTTAGGTGTGATTAAAGTCATGTTAGACCGTTATGATGCAGGCGAGCTTAATCAAATCATGATTGCTTACAACATGTTTGAAAATACCATGACTCAAGTTCCTACTGTTAAACAAATTGTGCCAATGGAGATCACAGAGACTGAAGGCATGGACCACTACTGGGATTACATCTACGAACCAGATGCCGAAGATGCATTAACTGCATTGTTGATTCGCTATATCGAAGCCTTGGTTTACCAAGGCATTGTTGAAAATATGGCTTGTGAACAATCATCCCGTATGATTGCGATGAAGAGTGCAACTGACAATGCTGGAGATATGATTAAAGAGTTAGGGTTAATTTACAATAAGGCAAGGCAGGCTGCAATAACTCAGGAGATTTCTGAGATTGTTGGTGGTGCGGCTGCTGTTTAGAGATTTATAAAAAAGGAAAAGCAAATGAGTATAGGTAAAATTACACAAATTATTGGCGCGGTTATCGATGTCGAGTTTCCGTCAGACGCAATACCAAAAGTATATAACGCCCTTCATGTAACTGAAACGAACCTTACTTTAGAGGTTCAGCAACAGCTCGGTGACAATATCGTAAGAGCGATTGCAATGGGAGGATCGGAAGGATTGAAGCGTGGTCTAGAGGTCACTAATACTGGCAAATCTATCACTGTACCTGTTGGCGAAAAGACTCTAGGTCGGATAATGGATGTTCTTGGGAATCCAATTGATAATGCAGGTGACATTGGTCAGAAAGAAGAATGGGAAATTCATCGTGCTGCTCCTCCTTATAACGAATTAGCACCTGCAGCAGAATTGCTTGAAACAGGTATTAAAGTAATCGACTTAATTTGTCCATTTGCAAAGGGTGGTAAGGTTGGTTTGTTCGGTGGTGCGGGTGTCGGTAAGACAGTCAACATGATGGAGCTTATTCGAAACATTGCGATTGAACACTCAGGTTACTCAGTATTTGCTGGTGTCGGTGAACGTACACGTGAAGGTAACGATTTCTATCACGAAATGAAAGATTCAAATGTACTGGATAAGGTGTCTCTAGTTTATGGTCAGATGAATGAACCACCAGGAAACAGACTCCGTGTTGGCTTGACCGGCCTGACGATGGCTGAATATTTCCGTGATGAAGGTCGTGATGTACTTCTGTTTATTGATAATATTTACCGTTATACGCTAGCTGGTACTGAGGTATCAGCTCTATTAGGTCGTATGCCATCTGCGGTAGGTTACCAGCCAACACTTGCCTCTGAAATGGGCGCACTTCAGGAGCGTATTACCTCTACCAAGACAGGCTCAATTACTTCAATTCAAGCGGTATACGTTCCTGCAGACGACTTAACCGACCCATCTCCTGCAACTACGTTTGCTCACTTAGATGCTACCGTGGTACTTTCGCGACAAGTGGCTGAGCTTGGTATTTATCCTGCAGTAGATCCACTAGATTCAACTTCTCGACAACTAGATCCATTAATCGTTGGCCAAGAGCACTATGATGTTGCTCGTGGCGTTCAGGGTGTATTGCAACGCTACAAAGAATTGAAAGATATTATTGCAATTCTTGGTATGGATGAGCTCTCTGAAGAAGACAAACAAACCGTCTCACGTGCACGTAAGATTCAAAAATATTTATCACAGCCCTTCTTTGTAGCGGAAGTGTTCACTGGCTCACCTGGTAAATATGTATCATTAAAGGACACTATTTCAGGCTTTAAGGCTATTCTTGATGGTGAGCTTGATGCCGTTCCTGAGCAAGCTTTCTATATGACTGGCTCTATTGAGGAAGTAAAAGAAAAAGCAGCGGAGAACACGTAAATGTCTGTAATTCATGTTGATGTAGTTAGTGCGACCGAGGAAATCTACTCAGGCGAAGCAAACTGTGTGTTTGCACCTGCTACTATGGGTGAGATTGGTGTCTACCCACAGCATGTGCCACTGATTAGTACACTTAAGCCTGGAGAGGTAAGAGTTGAGACAGAAAATGGCATGGAATCCATTTTTGTTTCTGGCGGCATTATTGAGGTTCAGCCTGATACTGTCACAATTTTTTCTGATACAGCTATTCGTGCCAATGACCTCGACGAGTCAAAAGCCCTTGAAGCGAAACAGCGTGCTGAAGAAGCTATGTCTAATGCACAATCAGACCAAGATGTCTCCACAACCCAAGCTGCACTGGCCGAGTCTATGGCACAACTTCAAATGATCACTAAGATGCGTGGTAAAAGGCGTTAATGAGCCTTAAACAGGATAGACTCAAAGTCAACAATCTTATTATTTAGAACTTTAACGCCTTCTTCTCGGAGGCGTTTTATTTTGAGTTTGGAGCCACCTCCGAAACCACCTAAATCAGCATTTGATTTCACCACTCTGTGACAAGGCACTTGAGGTGCAAAGGGATTTTTATTCATTGCATTACCTACAGCTCGGTGTGCTTTAGGCCGGCCCACCATTTTGGCAAGACCACTATATGTAATCACTTTGCCAGAAGGAACCTTTTGTAAGGCTTTATAGCATTGAGCTTGAAAAGATGTCATTTAAGATGTGACTTCATTAAGTCGTCATACTTACTATGAGCCTTAAGTAGGAAATCACATACTTCTCTGACAGCGCCATTTCCACCCCTATTCTCTGTAATAAGTAGTGCGTGCTCCTTTACAAAAAGGTGGGCGTTTGCAACTGCTATTGGTAGGGCAATTTTTTTCATGACCGGTAAGTCCATAACGTCATCACCAACAAAAGCCACCTGGTCGACATTCAAAGAAAGTGTCCCAAGGATTTGTTGCATTTTGATATTCTTATCAGATTGATCTTGGTAACAGTGCTTGACTCCTAAGCCTTCCATCCTATGAGCTACAGAAGGAGTACTTCTTGATGATATCACAGCAACCTCAAAGCCTGAAGAAAGTAGCATTTTTATGCCATAACCGTCCAACGAATTAAATTTTTTCAATTCCTTGCCAGAGTCATCAAAATAGATACCACCATCTGTTAAAACCCCGTCAACATCTAAGACTAGAAGTTTCACTTGTCTAGCTATTTCAATTGTGTCATCATCTAATTTCATTGTGATTTATCTAGCCATTGATTTTTTTGTTGATATACATTTGTTGAACAATTGACAGAACGTTGTTGGTAACCCAGTATAGTACCAATCCTGCTGGGAACCAAAAGAAGAAAATCGTAAATATAAATGGTAGCATCATCATAATCTTTGCTTGCATTGGGTCTGCCGGCGGTGGATTAAGTCGCTGCTGAAACCACATAGAGGCACCCATAATTAACGGTAATATAAAGTATGGGTCTTTCATAGCCAGGTCTGGCAAATATAAGAATGGAGTTTGTCTCAATTCAACCATCTCTATGAGCACCCAATAAACTGAAATAAAAACTGGAATCTGAACCAAGATAGGTAAACAACCCGCCGCAGGATTGATCTTCTCCTTTTTATATAACTCCATTGTTTTTTTACCAATTTTTTGCTTATCACCTTCATAAGTTTCTTTAATTTTTTGTAGCCTAGGGGCTAATTTTTTCATGCCTGCCATCGAGCGGAATGATTTCTCAGAAAGTTTATAAAAGGCTAGTTTTATAAGAAATGTTAAAGCAACAATAGACAATGCCCAGTTAACAATATAGCCATTGATCCAGTGCAGAACTACCGACAGGGGTTTGGCAACAATATAAAGAATGCCGTAGTCGACTGTTTTGTCTATGCCGGGGGCTAGAAGTTCCAAACGTGCATGTTCTTTAGGGCCAATATAGAGTTGGTTATTTGCAAGCGTTGCTTGATTTCCTGGAGTGATTTTTAGACCTGGATTAACCGTTGTCAAAAGATATTTGTCATTATTAGATTTAGTAGAATAGGTATGAATTTCATTTTCGTTAGGAATCCATGCTGCAAAAAAGTAGTGCTGAAGCATTGCTGCCCATCCACCTTTAGAGGTCGTCTTGGGTGTGGAATCAAAATCCTCGAATTTAATTTTTTCGAAAATCTCTTCGTCGTTATAAGTTGCTGCCCCAGAGTAAGCTCGCATGCCAATCATGCCTCCAGACTCTTCTAAACTGTCACGCACTAGCTGAGTGTAACTGCTGACGGTTTGTTCAATGCCACTGTTATTAGTGATTTGATAGTCAACCTCAACAATATAGCTGTTAGGTTTGAAGTGGTAATTTTTAGTGACCACGACATTGTTGTCGCCTTTCCAAGTGAGTGGCACAATGAGTTCGCCTTTATCCCCGAGGAAGTAGTCTTGTTGCTCAGAGGAGTATTCTGAGTGGTGAGTTGGCATCTGATCAGCTGGAAGTAATCCACTTTGTGCTTGGAAAATACTTCCAGTATTGTTGCTTAGTAATTGAAATTTTTCTTCTGAGTTTAACTCTTTTGGGTACTTATTTAGGTAGGCATTAATGATTGTTCCACCTTTATGTGAAATTTGTAATGTCAACAAATCTGTAGTGACAGTTGTATAAGGTCCTTGGCCAATCGACTCATTCATTGATGGCGTTGTATCTTCAATGATAGTAGCGGCAGCGCTAGGTACATCTGAGACTTCAGGAACATCAATGGTGTTGTCTTGCGAATCAGTGGCAACTATTCTAGTTTGGGTTACAATATTGCCATATTCGTCAGTTGTTTGAGTGAGTTCCCATTTATCCCAAAGAAGAAATACAGTTAAGAAGATTGCGATAAAGAGGAATATTTTTTGAGTATTCATGGCTGTTTTCTTGGCTTCAATTAGTTAGGTAGTTTTTTAGGTACGGGGTCAAATTTTGCTTCAGACCAGGGATGGCATTTGCTGATTCTTTTTGCGCCAAGCCCTATACCTCTAATTGCGCCGTGAGATTTGATGGCTTCAAAGGTGTATTCTGAGCAACTAGGTATATGGCGGCAGTTATTACCAAGTAATGGACTAACTAGCCACTGGTAGCCCTTAATGAATACAAGCAATATGTATCGCATTATGATTTAAGCCCCTGTTTAGCGTTTTTTAACAAGGATAGTAGATCTGATGCCAATTCTCGGTTATTAGTATTAGGCATGTTTTTTATCATCACTACAAAGTCCAGAACATCGAAATCACCTTGATGCTGTCTAAAGGTTTCCCTCACTATGCGCTTAAACAAGTTTCGATCAACTGCTCTTTTGCATATCTTTTTAGAGATTGCAAGACCTAGTCTTGGATTTTTTTGCTCAGAAGGGCTGGCTATCAACTTCCAAAACTTGTTCTGAGAGTGAATACCATGTTGGAAAATGTGAGCGTAGTCTCTTGCTTTGGTTATACGCGCACCTTGAACGAGCGAGCGATTCATCATATTAAGCGGCTATGCGTTTGCGGCCTTTTTTTCTACGTGCACTTAGGATGGCACGACCAGCACGCGTCTTCATTCTGGCTCTGAAGCCATGATTACGTTTACGTTTTAGTACGCTCGGTTGAAATGTTCTTTTCATAATGAATATCTGCTAACAAAAATCTTGAAATTTTACCATACTTGCTTAAAGTCATTATATTTGTTAAATGACAGTTTATATGCTATAAAGTCCCTAATAAAATCAAGCTTTGATAAACATGTGGATAACGAAACAGGTATATTATTGAAATACCTATCATATGAATTAATATCGATTGATCAGGTGGTTGAAAAATGTGCGTCTTGCCCCTAAGTAGTCATCCAAGTGTTTTTGCTCCTTGGGTTTTTAATTGAAGTGACAAGGACGATGTTGTGAATTATGTATTAATTTGATGAGGCTATATGACTAATAATATTCTTGATGTATTAACTTTTATGTTCGATATTTTGTTTGAATCTGCTGAACAGGATTCAGCACAAGAGCTGGATGATGATCTTTTAAAGACTCATCTATCTGATGCTGGATTTGATGCTGATCGAATCGAAAAGGCATTGAATTGGCTGGAAAATATTGCCGCACTTCAGGACGGAAGGATCACCGCCTTCGATACCACACATAATTCTATGCGTATCTACAATGAGTTAGAAAAAAACAAACTCGATGAAAAGGCTAGAGGGTTCATTATGTTCATGGAAAATATGGGGCAGCTAAGTGCGAGTCAGCGAGAAATAGTCATTGATCAAGTTATGTCATTGGAAGACTCAAAATTGACTATTGATGATTTGAAGTGGGTTGTTATGATGGTTATCGGAAATAGTGCCGAAGCCCCCGTTCCAGCTCAATGGATTGAGTCCATTGTGTTTTATGATGACAATCCTACCCTACAGTAGGACAATTTATGTCAAAAAATCTTGTTATTGTCGAGTCCCCGGCGAAAGCAAAAACGATTGAAAAGTTTCTAGGCCCTGACTATATTGTTAAGTCAAGCATAGGCCACATTAGGGATATGCCTAAGAAGGATATGGGCATTGATTTAAATAATAATTTTCTTCCCACTTATGCAGTTAGTGGTGACAAGAGAAAAATAGTTTCTGACCTTAAAAAGTCAGTCAAAGCGGCTGAAAAAGTTTACCTTGCGACGGATGAGGATCGGGAGGGTGAAGCGATAGCTTGGCATCTTCAACAAGCATTGTCACTAGCTGAAGATACGCCAAGAATTGTCTTTCATGAGATTACCAAAGGCGCCATCACTGATGCCATAAATAACCCCAGAACAATTAATTCAGATCTTGTGGACGCACAACAAGCAAGGCGTATTATTGATCGACTGGTCGGATTTGAAATTTCTCCTGTGTTGTGGCGCAAAGTTTCTGGTGCACGTTCAGCGGGAAGAGTGCAATCTCCAGTTGTTCGATTAGTGGTTGAAAGGGAGCGTGAAATTACCGCACATAGCCCTGTCAGTAGTTATAAAGTTAAGGCAACTCTGGTAGATGAGGAAAATGAATTGTTTGAGGTGAAGCTCAATGAAGATTTTGCTACCAAGGAAGATGCGCAAAATTTTGCAAATGATATGTTAGAAGCTACCATGAAAGTTGTTTCCGTAGAAACGAAGCCCTCTAAACGTTCCCCTAAGGCCCCTTTTATTACCTCAACTTTGCAACAAGAAGCATCTCAAAAGCTGGGTTTTTCTGTGAAGCAGACAATGTCGATTGCACAGAATTTATATCGCGAAGGTGCGATTACTTATATGCGTACTGATTCATTAAGCTTATCAGAGGAAGCAATCACTGCTGCGCAAGAAGTCATAGTTTCATCCTATGGTTTAGATTTTCATCAAGCTAGGAGATATAAAACCAAATCATCTAGTGCTCAAGAGGCACACGAGGCCATCAGGCCGACAGATTTAACCAAGCCAAGCATTTTGGGTTTAGATGATCAATCGGCCAAGCTATATTCTTTGATATATAAGCGCACATTGGCATCCCAAATGAGTGACGCACAATTACAAAAAACCAAAATCAATATCGATATTGCAAATCGAAATGAGCACTTTATTGCCGATGGTGAAGTGTTGTCCTTTAGTGGTTTCCTTAAAGTTTATGACTATATGGCTGCTGAGGATAAGCTGTTACCAAAGCTTGATATTGGGGAGCCTTTGTCGTTGGTTGGTTTAATGTCAAGAGAATCATTCTCTCGAGCAAAGGCAAGATATACAGAGGCATCATTGGTGAAAGAAATTGAGCAGATGGGTATTGGAAGACCATCCACTTTTGCAACCATGATTACGACGGTGCAAGATCGGAATTATGTTCTTAAGGAGACACGCGAAGGTGTTCAGCGCGATTATCAACAGATTGAGATTGTGGACGGTGTTATCTCGGAATCAACTCAAAGTGAAAACACTGGTGCTGAAAAAAACAAGTTATTTCCAACAAGCGTTGCCTATATATTGGTTGACTTCTTATTGAACAACTTCAGGAATATTATCGGTTATGAGTTTACAGCTAATCTTGAAAGTGACTTTGACAAAATTGCAGAAGAAGCTAAACCGTGGACTGGGGTTGTTCGAAATTTTTATGATCCATTTCACGAGCAGATTCAGCTTGCAAAAGATGTGTCCCGAGATGAGACACACGGCAAGAGAGAATTGGGTGAAGAGCCCGACACAGGTAAAACCGTTAGTGTTCGTTTTGGGCGTTATGGACCATTCGCACAAATTGGCCATCAGGATGATGAAGAAAAGCCGACTTTTGCCTCATTGAGAAAAGGACAAGATATCGAAACTATAACTCTTTCAGAGGCTCTAGAGCTTTTTAAAATGCCAAGAATTTTGGGTAAGACAGATGATGGAGAAACCGTTAAGGCCAACTATGGACGCTTTGGCCCCTACATTCAATATGGAAAAAAATACGTCTCTTTGAAAGACGTTTCACCTGAAGAAGTTACACTTGAAACCGCTTTGGAGTTAATTGCTGCTAAAGAGAAATTTGACGCTGAAAGGGTTATCAAAGTTTTTGATGATTCCGATATTCAGATTCTAAATGGTCGCTTTGGACCCTATATTTGGAATGGGAAAAAACGTGGAAAAGGGCAAAAAAACGTCACTGTTGAAAAAGTATTTGGAGACAAGGCGCCAATCGATTTGACACTTGAAGAATGTAAAAAAGCTATCGAAGGTAAAGCAAAAGCTAAGGCAAAAAAGCGTAAAAAAAGCTGATTCTAAAAAAAACAAGCCAATCACATCAATAAGTTGTAGCTATCCGAATGTCTGGCAATTCTTTCTAGGCTGTGGGAAAATCCCTACTTTAAAAAAATAATGTAGAGAGTGCATGACAAAGGTTAAGATTTGTGGTTTTACAAATGCGGAAAATGCTCAGCAAGCTGCCCTTGCTGGTGTAGATGCTGTTGGCTTGGTGTTTTATGATAAATCTCCTCGCCATGTCAACATAGATGTAGCTCGTGAAATTGTTGCTGCCCTACCTCCTTTCGTCAATAGGGTTGGTTTGTTTGTTAATGCTAATCCAAGCCTAATCGATGAAGTTCTCTGTGAAGTTGCGCTTGATACATTACAGTTCCATGGAGACGAAACTGTTAGTGAATGTTTGCAATACGATATGCCTTTCATTAAGTCAGTTGGGGTGTCTTCAGAGACTGATCTTAAAAAGATTTCCAACGACTTCTCAAAGGCCAGCGCTTTATTACTGGACTCTTATAGTTCCAATACCTATGGTGGTACAGGAAAGCCTTTCGATTGGTCCCTGGCATGTGTTGAAATTGACTTGCCCGTAATTCTTGCGGGTGGCCTTAATCCAGACAATGTAGCTGCAGCCATCAGCCAAGTGAAGCCTTATGCAGTGGACGCTTCAAGTGGCGTTGAAAGTGCAAAAGGTTTTAAAGATATTGATAAAATAAAATCTTTTATTAACAATATTCGTTCATGAGCTATAACCTACCAGACGAAAAAGGCCACTTTGAGCAATACGGCGGTGTTTTTATTGCAGAAACTCTAATGACAGCTGTAACAGAACTCAAACTTGCCTATGAAAAATACAAGGATGACGCCGACTTTTTAGCCGAATTTGAAAACGATCTTAAGCACTATGTTGGCCGTAAAAGTCCACTATATCACGCAAAAAATTTAAGCAAGCAGTTGGGTGGCGCTCAAATCTATTTAAAACGAGAAGATTTAAACCACACCGGAGCTCACAAAATAAACAATACCATCGGTCAGGCGCTACTGGCTAGTCGAATGGGCAAAACAAGAATCATTGCTGAGACTGGTGCAGGGCAACACGGCGTTGCTTCGGCTACTGTTGCTGCAAGACTTGGTTTAGAGTGCGTAGTGTATATGGGTGAAGTTGATGTTGCCCGTCAAGCTCAAAATGTTTATCGTATGAAGTTACTCGGTGCCTCAGTTGTTCCGGTCACCGCGGGGTCAAGAACCTTGAAAGATGCACTGAATGAAGCAATGCGTGATTGGGTAACTAATATTGACAATACTTTTTATATTATTGGTACCGTTGCAGGACCACATCCCTATCCAATGATGGTAAGAGATTTCCAGTGCGTTATTGGTAGAGAAGTAAAAGAGCAGTTTAATGACCAAGTTGGAGGTTTGCCAGATGCATTGGTTGCCTGTGTAGGAGGTGGCTCAAATGCGATCGGACTTTTCCATCCTTTTATTGAAGACGCCTCAGTTAAGATTTATGGTGTTGAGGCCGCAGGTTACGGTATTGAAAAGGGACCCTTTGCTCACGCAGCTCCTTTGTGTGCTGGCAGTGTTGGTGTCTTGCACGGCAATAGAACTTACCTTATGGAAGACCCAAATGGACAAATAATCGAAGGCCACTCTATTTCCGCTGGGCTTGATTACCCTGGTGTTGGTCCAGAGCATGCTTACCTAAAAGATACTGGAAGAGCTGAATATGTATCGGTTACAGACAAAGAGGCACTAGAGGCTTTTCATTTACTAACAAGAGTTGAAGGCATATTGCCTGCATTAGAATCTGCACACGCCGTCTCTTATGCTGTTAAGTTGGCTCAACAATGGTCAAGTGACAAAAATATAGTGATTAACCTGTCTGGTCGTGGTGACAAAGACATGCACACTGTTGGCGAAATTGAGGGTCTTGAATTCTAACAAGCAGGTTAGATATTAGTCAATAATTCTGTCATAATGCTCTTACTCTAGTGATTTTTATTAGCGCTTGAAAGGGGAAAAATTATGCAAGAGGAAAAATCGGTTCTGAGAGAACGTGCAGGTATCTTTGCTATTTATCTCGTTGTATTGTTCCTTAATGCTTTTGTTGATTTAGGCCACAAAATCATAGTTCAGAATACAATTTTTGTGATCTATGACGAGAAAACACAGCTTATATTAACTCCTATATTGAATGCTATGGTTCTTATTCCTTTTGTCCTCCTATTTACTCTTTCTGGACATCTTTCTGATAAGTTTGCCAAGCCTCATATAATGCGCTGGAGCGCTTTTGCAGCTGTTTTAATTACACTGGCAATTACCTATTGTTATTATCAGGGAGCCTATAAATCTGCATTTGGCTTTACACTACTTCTTGCAACTCAGAGCGCTATCTATTCCCCAGCTAAGTATGGTTATATTAGAGAGTGCCTAAAGAAGGCCGGATTGAGTATAGGTAACGCTTACGTTTCTGCAGTTACCTTGACAGCAATTTTATTGGGTACGGTTTTTTTCTCTTATCTGTTTGAACTTTATCTAGGCGTCAAGGAATACTCAACACCTCAGGCAATATTGCATCATATCGCTCCAGTTGGTTGGGTCCTGGTCGGTCTTTCAATGGTTGAATTTTTGGCTACCTTTGGGGTCCGTTTTTACGCTACTAAATTTAGTGAAGTGAAATTGTCAGTTCAAAAACTGATTACGCTCCATTACTTAAAGAACAATATTCGAGTCATAAAAGAAAACCAAATTATTTGGTTTTCGATTTGGGGGACGGCTATTTTTTGGGGAATGTCTCAAAACCTTGTTGCAGTTATTCCTGCGCTTGCCAAAGTTAATTTGGGAGTGACAAGTCCACTTATGGTTAATGCGATGTTGGCACTCTCAATTTTAGGAATTATGGTAGGGGCTTATGTTTCTGCAAGAAAAAGTGTCAATTCAGTGAAAGTTAATAACATATATACGGGCTCAACTACAATTACAGTTTGTGCGATTTTGGTACCTGTTGCTTCCACCTTAAGCTTCATACCAAACTCCACGGCTTTAATAATAGTATCAACCTTAATTCTGCTATTTGGCGTTGGTGCAGGTATGATGCTGGTTCCGCTCAACGCTCTAATTCAAGCTCACTCAGCTAAGGATGGTTTGGGAAGTGTATTAGCGGGCAAGAACTGGATACAGAACATGGCAATGATTGGTCTTTTATTGCTTACGGTTTTACTCGCTAGATCTAATGTCAATAGTGTCTATATACTTTACTTTAATGCCTTGATAGCGGTAGTTGGATTTACTTTTGTTCTTAAAAGATTAAAAGCGATTCTATAGTAGTGCGACAAATCGCCGGCTATCTTTTGTTTGTATGGCGTTATCGATTAAAGCTACAAGGTATCGAGAACCTTCCAAAGTCAGCCCCAGTCTTGCTTTTAGGGAATCACATTAGTTGGATAGATTTCGCTCTAATACAGTGGGCAACCCCAAGAACAATTCGATTTGTTGTGCACGAAGATTACTACAATATGTTAATTTTTAAGTGGATTCTGATAGCCGTTGGTGCTGTTCCGATCAGACCATCAAATAGTCGTAATGCAATGCAGAATATTGTTAGTTTATTAAATAAAAATTGTGTCGTTGGTATATTTCCTGAAGGGTCAATTTCTACCAACGGTGAATTGTCTGATTTGAAGAGGGGTTTTGAAAAGATATTGTCGGAATCTAGGGATGACGTCGTAGTCGTTCCTTTTGGAATTAACGATATGTGGGGCACTTTTTTCTCCAAAGCACCAAAAGCGATTAAAAAGAAACAAAAGTTTTGCTTTAGAAGAGATATTCATATTAATATTGGATCACCCTTAAATGCTAACGCAACAAGATCCGAAGTTAAGAAGTCTATTAGCGATTTACTTATTTAATGGTAATATCAGTTCTATTTTCAAAACAATAATTAATTAAAAGGTGATGATATGAAAAAGATAATAGTAGTTGGTGCGACAGGCAGACTCGGCAGAGAGGTTGTTGATGGCTTGGAAAAAGATTATGAGGTTATCCGTGCCGGACGTTCTGGCCCTGATCTTAAGCTAGATGCTTTTGATTTTTCAAGTGTCAGCGAAGTGTTTGCCAGCGTCGGCCCTTTTGATGGATTAGTGTCTTGTATCGGTAGCGCCCCTTTTAAGCCGTTTGAAGAACTTACCATGGAAGATTTTGCGAGCGGACTATCGACCAAATGTTTAAGCCAATTAAATTTAGCGAAAGCAGCCATTCCGTTTTTGAGTGAGAATGGGTCAATCACATTAACAAGTGGCATCATAGGTGATGAGCCTCTTCTTTCGGGAGCATGTGCTGCTGCTGCAAACGGTGCTCTGAATATGTGCGTATCAACTTTGGCCGCAGAGTATGCAGGTAAAGTTCGAATCAACATTGTCTCACCATCGATTATTGAAAATTCCGTAGATGATTATGGAATGCTTTTCGATGGCTTTGAGCCAACATCAAAAGAAAGCATTATTCATGCATATCGCCGGACCATATCAGCGCCAATTACAGGTCGTGTGTTACGCTTAACAAGATCGTAAAAGAGAGTTAATAAATCTATTGGCAATTGAGTTTTTTAATGTTAGTATTTACTTTATTTTTAAAGCACTAATTATTTCGTCAGAGTAAGCGTATGACTGATCACAAGAGAAAGAGAAGGGAAGGCGGACGGTCCGCGAAGATTGCATCTAGAAAGAAATCTGCGCAAATAGAAGCGCCAAGGTTTTTGTCACGCAAAATTCCATGCTATGAGTTACTTAGTGAAGAGGAATTGGTGAGCATTGAAGAGCATGCAGACTGGATTCTTCAAGAGGTTGGTATCGAATTTTGGGGAGATGAAGAGGCTCTAAAACTCTTCAAGGATGCTGGTGTCACAGTTAAAGGTAACAGGCTGCAATTTGATAAAGGGCATGCCAGTGAGCTTTGCAAGACAGCTCCTAAAGAGTTCGAAATGCATGCTCGAAATCCAGCAAGGTCAACGATATTCGGTGGCAATAGATTGGTTCTTGGGCCGGCATACGGACCCCCTTTTGTTTACGATCGAAAGAGAGGGAGGAGACAGGGGACCATGGAAGATTTCCGTAACTTGGTAAAACTTGCTCACATGATCCCTTGGCTACACCATACAAGTGGCACAGTTTGTGAACCGGTTGATATACCTGTAAACAAACGCCACTTGGATATGGTGTATGCCCATATAAAGTATTCTGACAAGCCTTTTATGGGCGCTGTTACCGCACCTGAGCGTGCCGAAGATTCGATTACAATGGCGCGCATTGTTTTTGGTAACGAATTTCTAGAGTCAAACTGTGTTATTCAGGGCAATATCAACGTTAACTCGCCTCTGGTTTACGACAACACCATGTCTGGAGCTTTGAAAGCTTACGCGAGAGCTAATCAGGGTGTTGTTATAACACCCTTTATTCTTGGCGGTGCCATGTCACCAGTTACCATGCCGGCAGCGGTTGCTCAAGCTCATGCCGAAACTATGGTGGGCGTCGCCTTGACGCAATTGATACGACCAGGTTCGAGTGCCGTGTATGGAAATTTTTTAACAACCATGGATCTTAAGTCTGGGGCGCCAACATTCGGAACGCCTGAATCTACTCTGGCAACCCTAGCGGTTGGACAGATGGCACGGAGGTTGGGATTGCCATTTCGGGCTGGCGGTCACTACACGGCTTCCAAAGTGACTGACGCACAAGCCATGCAGGAGTCAGCGGATTCAATGTTTCCAGCTTTTTTAGCGGGTGCAAATTTTATCCACCAGGCAGCAGGCTGGCTGGAGGGCGGTTTAGTGGTAGGTTATGAGAAATTTATTCTTGATTCGGACCGTCTTGGAATGTTGCATCGGATGGGTGATGGAATGACCATTAATGAGAATTCTCTAGGTTTAAGTGCCTTCAAGGAAAACTCTCCAGGTGAGAATTTTTTAGGTACAGAGCATACTGGAGAAAACTTTGAGACGGCAAACTTTCGCTCTGAAATAGCTGACAATAATTCTTTTGAGCAGTGGGAAGAGGATGGTTCTAAGGATGCCGAAGAGAGAGCTTACGAGCGCTGGAATACTATGCTCGATGAATATATAGAACCACCAATGGATCCCGCAATAGATGAAGAATTGAAAGACTTTATAAGATTAAAGAAGGACAGTATGGATGACGAGTGGTATTAAACCTTGTCACCCACCGCTCGAGCCAAACCTTCCGGCTTAGCAAGATTTTTATGGGCTTCGTAAACAGCCTCAACTCTATCAATAACTAGTTCACTAGGCATGCTGGCGCCACGGGTTTTTAGATTGACATGGATCAGCATATGTTCAGCAGTCGCCAGCAATCTGTCGTCCTCATGATAGAGGTAATGGAATAGGTGAAGTTTTTTACCGGCACCATGTATGACTTGGGTTGTTGCGTAGACTCCTTCACCGATTAGAACTTCATCTAAATGGCGAATATGCGTTTCCACAGTAAAGTAGGAACCTATACTAGATATGTATTCCTCATCAACACCAACAATAGCCATCATTTCAGTGGTGGCATCTGAAAAACATTCCAGATAACGTGATTCAGTCATGTGGCCGTTATAGTCGGCCCATTCTTTACGTACCTTGGTTTTAAGAGTCAAGAGTGGAGTTGTCAGTTCAAGTTTTGCAAAGTCTGTGCGCTTTTTTGCTCTATTTAAACGATCTTCAAACTCTTTCAGGGCGTTGCCAGCACCCCACCGGTTCTCCTTCAAGACCTTTAAAAAATCTACCAAGTTGTCGTCTCGTTTTTTTTCTAATTCGCGAATGCTAAATTGTCCAGATTGCTCGTCAGATTGGTTCGAAACTTTATCCACTAATTCCTCTGTAAACTCAGGGACATCCATTAGATGAGTCCAGGGCCACTCAAGACATGGTCCAAATTGTGAAATGAAATGACGCATTCCCGCCTCTCCACCTGCCAGTCTAAAGGTTTCGAATAGACCCATTTGTGCCCAACGCAAGCCAAACCCAAAACGTATAACGTCATCAATCTCTTCAGTGGTAGCGACATCGTCATTGACCAGCCAAAGCGCCTCTCGCCAGACTGATTCGAGGAGTCTATCGCCAATAAATGCGGGGATTTCCTTTTTAATATGTAACGGGAACATGCCAACATTTGTAAAAATACTACTGGCCCTTTCAATCAATTCTTGAGATGTTTTAGAACCACCTACAATTTCCACCAAAGGAAGAAGGTAGACCGGGTTGAATGGATGGGCTACGATGAGGCGTTCGGGGTGCTTCATTTTCGCTTGTAGGTCTGATGGTAGAATGCCTGAAGTTGAGGAAGCGATAATTGAATTATTATTGGCGCTCAATTCAATCTCATCATAAACGGATTGTTTTGCTGAGATTCTTTCCGGGACAGCTTCGATAATGATATCGGCAGATTTAGAAAGATCTGAAACCGAGTTTACGAATGTAAGAGTACCTCTGTTTGGTAGTTCAGATGTGAGTAGTTGAGTGTAAGCCCTTTCAGCATTTTGAATGACCTTGTTTACATTTTTTGGAGCGTCTTTTGAGGGATCATAGACAGCAACATCGATACCATTTAAAAGAAATCGCGCTATCCAGCCACTGCCAATAACGCCTGCACCAATAATGCCAGCCGATTCAATTCTCGTCATTCTATCCCCAGCGTTTCACTAGCTTCATTTTATCGCGTACGTCTTGCGGTCCCATAATAGCGCAACCCATGCCTTGTGCCGTCTGTACAGCTTTCTCAACGAGTTCTTCGTTGGTTGCAAGAACACCACGTTTGAGATAGATGTTATCTTCAAGCCCGACACGAATGTTACCTCCTGCTAGAACTGCCAGGGCGACATAAGGCAATTGGTTCCTGCTAATTGAGAAGGCAGAAAAGGTCCAATCTTTTGGAACATTTGATGTCATTGCGAGAAATGTGTGTAGATCATCTGGTGCGCCCCAAGGTATGCCCATACAGAGCTGGATCATCACAGGATCATCAATTAGACCTTGATCTTTGAGCCAAATTGCAAACTGTAAATGACCGGTATCAAAAACTTCAATTTCTGGTTTAACCCCAAGCGCTTGAACTTGTTTCGTCATTTCTTTCAAGACTGAAGTGGTGTTGGTCATAACGTAATCACCTTGGCCAAAATTCATGGAGCCGCAATCAATGGTACATATCTCAGGAAGAATATTTGTGACATGTTCAAGACGCTCTGTTGCACCAACCATATCGGTTTCTTTCTCATTTAAAGCTAGCGGGTCTTCTGCAGAACCAAAAACCATATCACCACCCATTCCAGAGGTTAGATTCAAAACCATATCAACCTTTGACTCTCTAATGAAATTTACAACTTCAGTATACAAAGCAGGATCACGAGCAGGTACACCAGTTTTTGGATCCCTAACGTGGATGTGAACAACAGCGGCGCCTGCCTGAGCTGCTCCAATACATGATTCAGCGATTTGTTGGGGTGTAATCGGAATCTTATCTGACCTTCCCGTTGTGTCTCCAGAGCCAGTAACGGCGCAAGTAATAAATACATCCCTTGATGGTTGTAGGTTGATCATAGTAATTTCTCCAAATATAGACTTTTCATTTTAGACAAAATAAATTGAGATTTAAATATGTTACTGCTGAACAAAGGGTGTGCTATACTTTTTCCGTTATAAATTTCACATAATACGAAATGAGCATATTTAACAGTTCTGAATCAACATTGCAGGTAACGATATTGGTATTACCTGAATCCTCTATGTTGGTACTTGCATCTATGATAGACCCGATGCGGGCTGCAAACCGATTATCGGAGAGCCAATGTTTCGCTTGGAAGATTGTTACAACTGATGGTCTACCGGTTGAATGTACATGTGGTCTTCAGATTACACCAGACGGGAAACTTGAATCTGTTAAAGATGGAAATCTACTTTTTATTGTTTCTGGTTTTAAACAATTTGAATATATTTCTAGTGATGAGATAAGATTGATCAGAAGGTTTTCATCAAAGTTTGAGGCAATAGGCGGCGTTGATACCGGGGCTTGGATTTTAGGAAAAGCTGGATTGATAGATGGTAAATCTGTTACAACTCATTGGGAAGATTTAGAAGATTTTGAAGATTATTTTAGAAACACCAACGTGCAACCGGACCGTTTTGTTATTGATAAAGATGTTGTTACAATAGGTGGCGCATCGCCAACCTTTGATTTTATGCTCCATTTAATTAGATCAAGACTCGGTTACCCTATGGCTTTGGAGGTAGCCAGTGTTTTTGTATATGATGAAACACATTTCTCAACTGATGCACAGCCACTCGTATCATTGGGGTTGTTGAACGATTTTGAACCACGTGTCACTAAAGCAATACGTATCATGGAGTCACAACTTGACGAACCAATTACGGTTACTGCTGTTGCAGAGAGATTAAATATTTCTAGTCGCAGATTGGAAAATCTCTTTCAAATACATTTACAAACTACTCCAGGAGCGTATTATTTAAATCTAAGGTTGCTTCGTGCAAGAAAGTACGTCACAGATACGCTTTTACCAATGCAAGAAATAGCTATCAGAACAGGCTTTAACAGTCTTTCATCATTTTCAAGGTCTTTCAAGAAAAGTTATCATAGTTCACCCAGTGCTTATCGTCAGAAGTAATTTTCCGTAGTCCACTAGTAACTCTAAATATTTTTTGCATACGAATGCAAATAATTACTATAATAAATAAGGCCTGTGCTATAATTGTTTGCAATCGTATGCATAATTTTATATCTAATGCTTCAAGCGCATAACACTCAGAGAAACTATGGCTGAAATTCAATTAAAAAATCTTACAAAGCGATGGGGAAGTTTTGTTGGTGTAGATAACTTCAACCTTACTATTCATGATGAAGAGTTTCTTGTGTTGCTTGGCCCTTCAGGTTGTGGCAAGACGACTACTATGAGAATGATTGCAGGGTTAGAAGATGTTACTGAGGGTGAAGTAATAATCGATGGAAAAATCGTTAATGGATTGGAACCAAAAGACCGAGATGTTGCAATGGTTTTCCAGTCATATGCGCTCTATCCAAACATGAATGTTTACGAAAATATTCGATTTCCGCTAAAGGTACGAAAGATTGATAAAGAGCTTCATGAGGAGAGAGTGATGCGTGCCTCTGGAATGGTTGAACTTGATGACTTTTTGCATCGAAAGCCATCCGAATTATCTGGTGGTCAACGTCAACGTGTTGCTCTGGCAAGAGCAATTGTTCGAGAGCCTACTGTGTTTTTGATGGATGAGCCATTATCTAACCTTGATGCTAAATTGCGAGTCTCTACTCGTGCACAAATAAAAAATCTACAGCATGAATTACGTGTCACAACCATTTACGTTACCCATGATCAGATAGAGGCCATGACACTTGCTGATAGAGTTGTTGTTATGAATGCTGGCGCTATTCAACAGATTGGAACTCCAAAAGAAATCTATAACAAACCTGCCAACAGTTTCGTTGCAGGCTTTATTGGTTCTCCTGCTATGAATTTGATGCATGGTTCAATTAATGATGGCATCTTTATTGGTGAAAACGTCAGAATTACAGGATTAAATAAAAAGCATTCTGGTGAGGTAACTCTCGGGTTCCGTGCTGAAGATGCATCCATTGTTGAAAGTGAAGGCGAGATTAGTGGCCCTGCTTTTTCTGTTGAGCTTTTGGGGGATGCGACGATGGTTTCCATTAAGGCTGGAGGCGAAGTAGTTTCCGTCAAATCTGAGAAAAACTACAGTGCTGAAATAGGATCTATGGTTATGGCAGATATTCCACGAAATCTTTGCTTGCTGTTCAGTAAGGAAACTGGAGAGATGTTAGAGAACTAAAGGTTGGAGATATAAAAAATGAGTTATGACGAGAAATCAAAAAAAACACTTACTGTAGTTAGGGCAATGGAAGAAGCTTTGATTGCTAAATCTAATGATATGGGAAAGTACTTCCATGAAGACTTTCGTTGGATGGGTAACCAGGGTTGTGGCACCAAAAACAACCTTGAAGAGTTCCGTAACAATTGGCAGCTACCCCTTAGAGCGGCTTTTTCGGATCGAAAATATAAAACAGATAGATGGCTAGTTGATGGTGAATGGGCTTCATGTTTTGGACATATAGACGCAATCCATAGCGGTGAATTTATGGGTGTTGAGCCAACCAACAAACGAGTGAAAATTCACTACACTGATTTTTGGGAAGTTAAAGAGGGTCTCATAACTGACAATTGGGTAACGGTTGACTTTCCAAGTATTTTGGCACAGCTTGGCGTTGACGTATTTAACGGTCAAGGCTGGGAAGCCTTCGATCGTGGCGATAAAAATCCGCCAAAACCTGAGTAAGTGGGGGCATTATGGCTATTCAACATTTAAAGAAAGGCAAACATGAAGCAGACCGAGCATTAGATGATGCGAAGGTTAGTAAGATCGTCGAAGACACACTTCGAGCAATTTCAGAAAGAGGTGATAAAGCTGTCAGAGACTTCTCTATAAAGTTTGATAATTACAACCCAACATCTTTTAAGTTGAGTTCAGCCGAAATTGAAAATCTAATAAAGCAAGTATCAAAACGTGACATGGAAGACATCAAGTTTGCTCAATCCCAAATAAGGAAATTTGCTCAAGCCCAGAGAGATTCAATGTTAGACATAAAAATTGAAACCATGCCCGGCGTAATTCTCGGACACAAAAACATACCCGTACAATCTGTCGGTTGCTATGTTCCTGGAGGTAAATTCCCAATGGTAGCATCAGCGCATATGTCAGTGGTAACAGCAAGTGTTGCAAAAGTTCCCAGAATTATTGCTTGTACTCCGCCATTTAAGGGCGAGCCAAATCCTGCAGTAATTGCTGCCATGCATCTTGGTGGAGCTCATGAGATTTACGTAATCGGAGGCATTCAAGCGGTTGGTGCAATGTCGCTTGGCACTGAGACTATAAAGTCCGTTGACATGATGGTAGGTCCGGGAAATGCATATGTCGCTGAAGCCAAAAGACAATTATTCGGACGCGTAGGTATTGATTTACTTGCCGGACCAACAGAAACCATGGTAATAGCCGACGACACAGTTGATGCTGAACTATGCGCAACTGATTTGCTTGGTCAAGCTGAGCATGGATATGATTCTCCGGCCTTTTTGGTGACTAATAACCCAAAACTGGCAGAAGACACCCTCTCTGAGATAGACAGAATATTAAAGATTCTTCCAACTGCGAATACAGCCTCAGTCAGTTGGAAAGATTACGGTGAAGTTATTCTTTGTGACAGTTATGAAGAGATGCTTAATGTTGCTAACGATATTGCCTCTGAGCATGTTCAAGTTATGACTGACCGAGACCACTGGTTTTTGGATAATATGCATTCTTATGGTGCACTCTTTTTAGGACCCAGAACCAACGTATCAAATGGTGATAAAGTAATCGGAACCAATCACACATTGCCTACTAAAAAAGCGGGTCGTTACACTGGAGGACTGTGGGTTGGTAAATTCCTCAAAACACATAGCTATCAGGAAATAACCACTGATGAAGCGGCCACCAAGATTGGAGAGTATTGCTCTCGTCTTTGTATGCTGGAATCATTTGTTGGGCACGCTGAACAGGCCAATATTAGGGTTCGTCGTTATGGTGGAAAAGACATACCTTATGGAGAAGCTGCAGAATGATTGAATTACCTGAAACTCCATCTATGTCACTTAATGGTCGCAAAGCAATCATCACTGGCGCTTCGTCTGGAATTGGTTTAGGATGCGCTGTTGCTTTGGCTGAGGCAGGCGCACATGTATGTTTATCTGCCAGGAATAGTAAAAATCTCAATAAAGTTGTGAAAGCTATTCAAGCAAAAGGTTTGAATGCAGAAGCCATAACTTTAGATGTTTCTGATGTCAAAGCCTCACAAGAAGTGATTTTGACTAACGGACCATTTGATGTTTTGGTGAATAGTGCTGGTTCGGCTCGTCACACTCCTTCCAAGGATACGAATGAAGAGGATTTTGATGATGTAATGAATGTCAATCTTCGTGGAGCTTATTTTTTGACTCAAGCCGTGGCGAAGGGGTTAATTCAAAACAAGAAGCCAGGCTCTTTGATCAATATTTCATCCCAGATGGGCCATGTAGGAGGTATTGATAGAGCCGTATATTCCGCATCCAAGCATGCAGTAGAAGGTTTTACCAAAGCTATGGCAATTGAATGGGGGCCATATAATATCCGAGTCAATACAATTTGTCCCACATTTATTCGTACACCATTAACGCAAAGCACTTTCAATAACCCTAAGCATAGAAGTTGGATTGAAGAAAAGATTAAGCTTGGTAGAGTAGGTGAGGTTGAAGATATCATGGGAGCGGTAGTATTTCTAGCGTCTGATGCATCTGCAATGATCACGGGTTCGGCATTGATGGTTGATGGAGGCTGGACGGCAGATTGATGGCAACTAAAAAGATAACCTCACTAGAAGTGGCAAAACTGGCTGGCGTGAGTCAGTCCGCAGTTTCACGGGTTTTCACGCCTGGCGCCTCTGTTTCCAAAAAAACAAATGAAAAGGTTCGTAAAGCTTCTTCAAAGCTCGGCTATCGTCCAAATATCTTGGCTAGATCATTAATTACAGGAAAGTCAAGAATCATTGGTCTCGTGGTTGCACATCTAGACAATTATTTTTATCCGGAAGCGTTAGAGCTCCTTTCTAATGCTTTACAAAAAAAAGGCTACCATGTGTTGGTTTTTATGGTCGCAAAAACAGCAGGAAACATTGATGATATTGTTGATGAAATTCTTGATTATCAGGTTGATGGTATTATTCTTGCTTCTGTTTCAATGTCTTCAAACCTGGCAAGTCGATGTACTGCTGCAGGGGTTCCTGTAATTTTATTTAACCGTACACAAGATGACGATAGGCTTTCAGTTGTTACTTCAGACAACTTTCTGGGTGGAAAACAAGTTGCGCAATTCTTGATTGCCGGAGGTCACAAGCGTATAGCTTATATTGCTGGCTGGGAAGGTGCCTCAACTCAGCGTGATAGAGAAAGTGGCTTTGTCGATGAGTTGAAAAAGCAAGGTAGATCTCTTTATACTCGCGAGGTTGGTAATTTTATTCAAGACGATGCTCGACAGGCTGCACGCAAAATGTTTACCAATGACGAAATACCCGATGCAGTTTTTGTAGCAAGTGATGACATGGCATTTGCAGTAATGGACGTTATTCGTTTTGAACTGGGATTAAAAATACCAGAACACGTTTCCGTTGTTGGTTATGACGATGTTCCTATTGCATCATGGCCTGCTTATGATTTAACAACTATTAGACAGCCTGCGAATCGTATGGTCGCAGAAACTGTTTCAATTATTCTTGAGAGCATTGAAGATCAGGACACGAAGCCACGTCGAATACAAATAGATGGGCCACTTATCATGCGCGGTTCAACAAGAATTTCAAGTAACGCATCTGGGGAAAATGAATAATGAATGGTTTTAATTCGAAATTTGAAAATTTTCCTGATTATATAAACGGCATTACCTATGAGATCTGGGAAGAGGAGAATGGTGTAGAAAAGTTGCACGAGTATTATGCTTCCGATGTTGTAATGAGAACACCTTCGTCCATCATTATTGGCAATGAGGGCGTCATTGCAGCTACTGAAGCGACATTATTAGAGTTCCCAGATAGGAAACTTATTGGTGAAGATGTTATCTGGTCAGGCTCCCCTGAAGAAGGTATGTTATCTTCGCATCGTATTATATCTACAGCAACACATTTGGGTGACGGCCAGTTCGGTAAAGCAACCGGTAAAAAGTTGACCTATCGAGTTATTGCTGACTGTCATGCAATTAATAATCAAATCAACGATGAGTGGCTTACACGCGACCGTGGTTCTATGGTTCTTCAAATGGGATGGACGCCTAAGAATTTTGCAAGACAGGAAATTGATCATGAGGGTGGTCCAGATAAGTGTGTACGGCCATTTTCACCCTCAATTGATCAACCCGGACCCTATAACGGAAAAGGCAATAAAAACGAATGGGGCGAAAAATACAGCAATATTCTTAATCGTATTATGGATTCTGACACATTAATTATTCGTAAAGAATATGACCGTGCCTGTCAATTGGAGTATCCAAGTGGCGTTACAGGCCACTCTTATGCGAATGCTGAAGCCTTTTGGATGGGCTTGAGATCATCTTTTCCAAGTGCATCTTTTGCGATTGAACATCAGATAGGACGTGCAGATTCAATGATGCCTCCAAGGGCTGCAGTCAGATGGACTTTAAAAGGAAAACACGATGGTTTGGGTTTGTTTGGGGAGCCAAGCGGTGCAGAGTTATATTTGATGGGTATTTCTCATGCAGAATTTGGTCCTTGGGGTCTACGTCGTGAATACGTTGTATTTGATGAGACCGCAATTTGGAAACAAATTATTCTAAAAACAGGATAAAAAAATGACGGCTCAAGAAATGGAATCCCACATTGTCCGCTATGATGACTTGAAACCTTGCAAAACGGCATTTATTGATGCACATACTCCTGGCTCAGATCAAAAAGATAACTTCACGATTATCGGTCCAGGAGTGTCAGAAAGTCCTGATCAACATGTACATATTTCTGAAACACCAGGTTTTAATATTGGTGCCGCTGGACAACCACCTAAATGCATTAACTCATTGCATTCACATACAACAGCTGAGGTATTTTTTGTTTTGGAAGGCCGCTGGCGATTTTTTTGGGGCAGGTGGGGTAATGCTGGAGAGGTAATTGTTGAAGAAGGGGATATATTTAATGTACCTACTGGAATGTTTCGGGCTTTCGAAAATATCGGAAATGATTACGGTATGCTTATGGCGATACTCGGTGGAGATGATGCTGGTGGTGGAGTGACATGGGCTCCACAGGTAATTGAAGAGGCAAAAAAATATGGACTCATTTTGGGTGAAAATGGCTTATTGTATGATATGAAAAAAGGTGAATCTCTCCCTGAAAATGTTAATCCGGTTCCATTACTAACAGAAGAGGATTTAAAGAGTTTTTCTGAAATTCCTTCTGAAGACGTTGTTCGAGATTATGTTGCTCGATATTCTGTTTTAACAGGATTAGCTGAATCTTCGCCAGTAAAAGTGATTGGAGAAGACGGTTTATTAAAGGATCGTCCTGGTTTTGAGGTTGAATTTCTGACTGGTGATTCAAGTACAAAAAATATGTATTCAACCAGTCGCCATGAAGTACTCATGATCATGAAAGGACACTGGAATCTAAGTTGGGATGGAGGCAATACTGTCCTTGGACCCGGCGATACTTGTTCTGTACCACCTAGTTTAGAGCATCAACTTTTCCCCACTAATTCTCAAAAGTCAAGTCTTTTTCGTGTCACCAACACCGACGATCCTGCGGGGTTGACTTGGAGAGGATAGACATTCGAATACTTTATTCAAGGAGCAATAAATGAGTAGAATTTTAACAACACACGTAGGCTCACTGCCTCGCTCTCAAGAGGTTGTAGACTTTATTTTTTCCAGAGAAAATAACCATGAATATGATAAGGCTGAGTTTGATGTATGCATGAAAAAAAATGTATCGGCTACCGCTGAAAAACAAAAAAACGCGGGTATAGATATCGTGAGTGATGGTGAAACTTCCAAAATATCCTATGCAACTTATGTTAAAGATAGATATTCAGGATTTTCAGGTGATAGCCCTCGCAACCCACCCGAAGATTTGAAAATGTTTCCAAGCTTTCTACAACGGTTAGCTGATGATGGCGGCACCCCACAATATGCTCGTCCAATGTGTACCTCTGAAGTACGTTCAAAAGGTCAAGGTGAACTGGAAAAAGACATTGCTAATTTGAAATCAGCAATGGAGACTCATGGTATTAAAAGAGGTTTTATGAACGCAGCCTCTCCAGGTGTTATCTCTCTTTTTCTGCAAAATGATTTTTATCCAACAAGAGATGCTTATCTCGCTGCTCTTGCAGATGCAATGCGAGATGAATATGAAACTATTGTTGCATCGGGACTAGATTTGCAACTAGACTGCCCAGATTTAGCGCTCTCCAGACACATGTTATTCAATGATCTGTCAGATACAGAATTTCTGAAAATCGCAGAATCTCACATGGAGGCACTTAACCACGCATTAAAGAATATTCCAAAAGAAAAAGTGAGGATTCACATATGTTGGGGAAATTATGAAGGACCACATTGTTGTGATATTGGCATGGACAAGGTTTTTGGAACATTAATGAAAGCGAACGCTCGCTACACTCTATTTGAAACTTCTAATCCACGCCATGCTCACGAATGGACAGTTTTTCGTAATCGAAAGAATGAAATTCCAGATGACAAAATACTCGTACCTGGTGTTGTTGACACCACAACAAATTTTGTTGAACATCCAGAGCTTGTTGCGCAACGTATTGAGAAGTTTGTCGATATAGTTGGAGTGGATCGAGTGATTGCTGGCTCTGACTGCGGATTTGGAACTTTTGCTGGTTTTGGTGCTGTAGATCCAGACATTGCTTTTGCTAAATTAAAGTCACTATCAGAAGGTGCTACGCTTGTAAGTAATCGACTATGACACCTCTGGTAATGATTCCTGGAATGATGTGTGATGAACGCATTTTCGCTCCACAAATAGAAGAGTTTGTCTCAAAGAGATCAGTGCATATTGCAGATATTTCTAAACATGACAATATTAGTGATTTAGCAGCGGATGTCTTAAGTAATGCACCGCCAAAATTTTGTCTTGTTGGGCATTCAATGGGTGGTATTGTTGCTATGGAGATATGTGCACAAGATCCAAAGCGTATTGAAAAATTAGTGCTAATTGATACTAATCCACTAGCTGAATTAGAGGAAGTAAAACTTAAACGTGAGCCTCAAATTAGTGATGCTTTGTCAGGAAAATTAGTAAATGTTATTCGTGATGAGATGAAACCCAACTATTTAGCGAGTAGTGAAAATCAAGATATTATTCTAAATATCTGTATGGAGATGGCACTTTCTTTAGGTCCTAGAGTCTTTATTAATCAATCAAGAGCTCTTCAAAGGAGGAGTGATCAACAAAACAACCTTAAAGTTCTGGATATGCCTGTACTGATAATGTGTGGCTCAGAAGACAAATTATGTCCCATAGAGAAGCATGAATTGATGCATAATATGATTAGCAATTCAAAGTTAGAGGTAATCAAGAATGCTGGCCATTTGCCTACATTAGAGCAACCAGCAAAAACCACGGAGGTATTGAAAACATGGCTCATGAATTGATAGATTCTGAATTACTTGCGCTTCTTCGATCAGTAGACACTCCAACAGTGTGTAATGCTATAGAAGTAGCACAAGGTAAGCGTGGTTTTTCACAATTTACAAGAGGCACTATGGTGTGTTCAGACCCAGAGGGCAGCGCTATGGTTGGTTTTGCTAAAACAGCAAAAATTGCAGCCTTAGAACCTCCAAAAGAAAACCAAGACATAATTAAAGAGCGCAGAATGAATTACTATCGTTACATGTCAGAAGTTGATGGCCCAGCTGTAGTTGTCATTGAGGATGTGGATTATCCTGAATGTATTGGCGCATACTGGGGTGAGATAAATACCAAGGTTCATAAAGGATTTGGACTCTCAGGAGTTCTGACTAATGGTGTAGTTAGAGATCTCGGAGATCTTGTAGAAGACTTTCCAGTTGTCGCTGGTTCAATTGGCCCCAGCCATGGCTTTGTTCATGTTCGTGAGATAGATACGCCTGTTAGTGTCTTTGGTATTAAAGTCTCACCAGGAGACCTAGTGCATGCAGATCGTCATGGAGCTGTTGTAATTCCTAATGAAGTAATACCTATTTTGAAAGATGCAGTTCACAAGTTGTTTGCTTCAGAAAAGCTCATATTAGATCCAGCAGAAAAAACAGGATTTAGTTTTGATGATTTTAAAAGTGCATGGGAGGATTTTGAAAAGTCCCGTACCTAGTTATAAGTGATTTATTTCCTGAGATGCTCTAAAATTTATTCAATTTAAAAGGTAAAAATCATGTCGATATATGATCGTTCACTCTATTTGACATATGCAGATGCCTTGAGCCATCCGGGCGATTTCTCTTCTAATGCCGCGAGTTTTTTCGCTCAGGATGCCGACATTAATGTTGTCCATCCGTTCAATCAGCTGACAGGTGCAGATGCCTACCTCAATGAATTTCTCTTACCGCTGCAACATTCATTCGAAGGGCTTTATCGGCGTGATGATATCTTCATGGTTGGAGAGTTCGAGGGACAAAATTGGATCAGCTCAATGGGCTATTATGTCGGGCAATTTGCAAGAGATTGGATTGGTCTTAGCGCGACGAAAACACTGTGTTACTTACGCTATGGCGAATTCCACCGCATCCAGAATGGTCAGGCTGTTGAAAGCTATATATATCTAGATATTCCAGAACTGATGATTGCCTGTAATCAATGGCCTTTGGATATGGGTCCCGGGCATTCGCGCGGTTACACAGGGCTGATACAGGGGCCTGCATCACGGGACGGTGTCCTCATCGGGGCCGCTGACCCTGCTGAGGGGCAGCTAAGTTATCAAATTGTTACTGACATGCTTGCCAAATTAGCGACAAAGGATGAGGCGTGGCGACCCTATTGGCATAGGAACATGATGTGGTATGGACCGGGTGCGTTTGGTTCCTTTGTTGGTGTGGACGAATTCGCTTCATTTCAGGTTCCTTTTGAATCCCAGTTTGAAGGGTGGTCAGGCGGATCAAAAAATAACGGCTTCACAGAACATTTCACAAGATTTGGTGAGGGTAATTACACCTGTTCAGGAGGCTGGCCATCCTTAACTGGTATTAACGTCAAACCATTCCTAGGGCAAGGTCCAACCTACGAACGGGTTTTAATGCGCGTCTGTGATTGGTGGCGGCGTGAAAATGAGCTTTTAGTGGAAAATTGGGTGTTCGTCGATGTTCCACATGTTTTATTGCAGTTGGGATATGACCCATTGCCGACTTGGCAGAAGTAGTATAACTTTTTATTGCATACGAATGCATAAAGTTCTTGCAAAAGTGTTTGGCTGTGTTATAATAATTTGCAATCGTATGCAAGATTTGATTTCTTGATTTATATACGATGTAAGACATCGGGGTGCATGCCCTGAAAACTTTGATAGTGAGAACATAATGTTTTCGCAATTATCAAGGTTGTAATGTTAAATTTATAGACTATAAATAACGGGGAGAACTTTATGTTAAAGAAAAAAATAGCATTTGCTATAGCATTTGCAGCCCTCTCTTCTAGTGTTTGGGCAGGTTGTGGTATCAGCGACGGACGTGTTAGTATCGTTGGTAACGAATTTCCTGCAATTCAAGCAGTAGGATCAGCGGCAGCAGAATGCGCAGGTGGTGGTGTCGAGGTTACCAAAAACTTGACCGCAGACCATCAAAAAATTAATGTCCAAGGTATGACCGGCAACCCGGCAGAATATACAACAGCAATAATTGCTAATTCATCTATTGTTGCATTAATGGTTGATGATGTCATCAGACCATTAGATGACCTTGTTGCTAAGCATGGGCAAGATATACAGAAACACCAGTTAGTAACTGTGGATGGCAATATAATGGCTGTAGCCTTTATGGCTAATGCTCAGCACTTGGTTTTCCGTGCTGACATACTTGAAGCAGCTGGCCTAAATCCACCAACAACATACGAAGAGATGTTGGTTGCTGCAGCGATAATCCGTGATATGGGTTTAATGCAGAATCCAGTTGGTGGTGCTTACAAAGCGGGCTGGAATATAGCTGAAGAATTTGTAAACATGTACATTGGACATGGTGGTGAATTCTTTGAGCCAGGTACAGCTCAGGTTTCAATTAACAACCAAGCTGGTGTCGATGCATTACACATGATGAAAGCATTGTCACACTTTATGAACCCTGACTACCTTACACATGATTCAAATGCAACAAGTGCTGAATGGAAAGCAGGTAACGTTGCTATTATGAATATGTGGGGCTCTCGTGTAGGTCCACTTAAGAGTGATGAAGTAGCGGCAGAAGTAGCTAGTAATACAGATATAGCTGGTCCTATGACTGTTGGCGGTGGTTCTATTCCGGCATCAACACTTTGGTGGGATGGTTGGACTGTAGCCAAGAATATTTCTGACGAAGATGCTGAGGCAACATTCCTTGCAATGAAGCACGCGGTTCGTCCTGAAATGTTGAATGATGAAACTAAAATGCTGGCTGTATGGCTGATCGAAGGTTATGAGCCAACTGCTGCATCTCGTGGCGTTGTTGCTGCAGCTCAAATGGGCACAAAACCATATCCGATGGTGTCTTATCAAGGTCTACTACATTCAGCCTTAGGTGCTGAGATAATTGACTTTATGATGGGCAAGGAAGATGCGACTACTGCTCTAGCTGATGTAGAAGCGGCATATACAGCAGCTGCGACAGAAAAAGGTTACCTATAAGATTTTTTTGTTAGGTAATTTCCTCCAGAGGGGTGTACACACACCCCTCTTTTTTTCTGTAATATGGTAACCACACTAACTTTGTAAACTTCGATGAAACATAAGACATTTTTTTGGTTCTTTTTACCCACTGCCATGGCAATGTTTTTGTTTATAGCCTTGCCACTAGTATCAGTGGTATCGCAGTCCTTTCATGTTCCTCACGATAAGGTTTTAATAACTGTTGAAAACTGCGACCCATTTGGTTGTACTTCTCAAACGCAAATTGATCACACGTTAACTCAGGAATTGTATGAAGCTGAGCCTTTAGGTCAATGGGCTGGACTCGGAATCTATTTTGACAGAGGCCACCTTGCAATTACAGAGGTTGGTGAGATGTGGAGAGGTAGTTCTGACTTGGGTGATTTTTTTTCCACCCTTAAGAATCTTCCATTTTATCGCGCAATGGGATTTACATTGACGTTCACCTTTGTAGTGACGCCCTTGGTTATATTAGTCGGATTTTTAATTGCTTTAGCTGTCAATTCACTGCATCAGCGCTTGAAAGGGCTGATGATATTTTTCTCTCTTCTGCCGATGATTGTAACGCCTTTGATTGGTTCACTTATCTTGTTTTGGATGATTGATTCTCGAGGCATTATTGGAACAGGGCTTCAGGTTTTACTCGAAAACCCTGACTTATCCCTAAAGGCCTCTACAGGATTAACATGGGTTACATTAATTATTTATGGTATTTGGCATGCAGCTCCTTTTGCCTTCATTGTTTTTTATGCTGGACTTCAAACTGTGCCAAAGGAGACACTTGAGTCCGCGATGATTGATGGAGCAACCCGTTTTCAGCAGATTTTCCATGTCGTTATTCCTCATTTAGTGCCCTTGGTGGCTTTTGTGGCCTTAATGCAGCTGATGGATAATTTCCGCGTGTTCGAACCTATAATTGGATTTCATGCAGAGGCCCATGCAACCTCCCTTTCTTGGATTATTTATAATGACCTTGGGGGTGAGACACGTCTGCTTTCTTCAGCAGCAACTACATCAGTTTTAACAATTATTGGCGTCTCTATACTTCTGGCTCCAGTTCTAGTTAGGACTTGGCGCGAATTCAACCCGAAGGGATAATTATATGTCTTCCACCCAAATAAAAAAACCATTAGGGCTTCAAATATTGATATATGGATTTGTTCTGCTCTGGTTTATTTTGGCGGCTTTTCCATTTTTATGGACCGTATGGGGATCGTTCAAGGTAGAGCTTGATTTTTTCTCAAAGGCAGACTGGACAAATGCAATTTCAGGTGCGAGGACTCAGGTTGTATATGGTAAAGCTTTTACAGGTGCGGGCTACGACGGTGCATGGATACAGGAAGAGTTTTGGAGAGCTTTTCGTAATACAGGCATAGTGTGCTTTTTTACTGTACTTACTTCATTAACCATTGCGACACTCGGTGGCTATGCTTTATCACGCTCTGGTTTTCGTTATGCATTTTGGCTATTAATTATTGCGCTTATTTTCCGCGCATTACCGCCAATCACATTAGTTTCAGGTTATTTATTACCATTTTTTCAGTGGAACATATGGGGAATCCTGCCAACTACCATCATTGTTTTAGTTGCAATAAATCAACCATTTACCTTGTGGATGCTGCACTCATTTTTTCAGAAAATTCCAAAAGAATTGGATGAAAGTGCTAAAGTGGATGGTTGCACCCAGTTCCAAGCATTTAAGCATGTCATAATTCCTATTATGTGGCCAGGAGTAATTACAGCTGGACTCTTTTCATTCCTTTTGGCCTACAATGATTTTGCTATTACTGCAATGTTGCTATCTCAGGAAAATCAAACGATGGTCCCTAAAATTAATAGCTTTATGGGAACAACTCAAACAGAGGGTAATGTCATGTTTGCAGTTGCAGCCGTTGTTTCAGCTATAATCCCTTTATTTATACTAGTGATGTTTTTTCAAAGACAGCTAGTGAGTGGACTTACGGCGGGAGCTGTCAAGGGATAATTTTGATTGGGTAACTTGTAAATGAGCAACTACCAGGGCGAAAAGCAGTTAGTTCTAAATTATTATCAAGAGCTAGATACAGCATCAAAAAACAACATTACTAAGGTAATGGAACGATACTTAGATGATCATTATATCTGGCGTGGGTTTCATCCCTTTAATGAGCAATCAAGCGCTAAGGCAGTGTCAGAACTTTTTTGGCAACCACTACGCCATGCTTTGCGACATATGCAACGTCGCATGGATATTTTCATGGCAGGTCGTAATGAAATTGATGGTTCTGAATCTGTATGGGTCACCTCAATGGGGCACTTGGTGGGCCTGTTTGATAATGAGTGGTTAGGTATTGCCCCAACAGGCAAAATGATTTTTTTGCGCTACTGCGAGTTTAACAAAATCGAGCATGGGAAGATCACAGAAACAGCAATGTTCTTTGACATTCCTCATCTAATGATGCAGGCGGGTTTGCGGCCCTTCCCAACTAAAACTGCAGCTCACTTGGTGCAGCCAGGACCAATGACACATGATGGTGTGATGTTTGAAGAGCAGGATCCTAAAGAAGGTGAGAAAACTCTAGCTGCAATAGATTTCATGGTCAATGATCTGAAGAATTGGAAAGATCCAAAAAAACTACCCCTAGTTGAAGAACTTAGAAGAAGCTGGCATGAAGATATGATCTGGTGGGGTCCTGCAGGCATCGGGGCAACGTACACAATAGAGCGTTATGCTGAGCAACATTCGGGACCGTTTCGTGCTGCTTTTACAGATCGTATATTTAATGGGCATCTTTGTAGATTTGCCGAAGGAAAATTCGGTGGCTTTTTTGGTTGGCCAAATCTAACCTTGACACCTACAGGTGAGTATATGGGAATGCCTACGCAAGCCAAACCTGTTGACATGCGTGTTATAGATATGTATCGACGGGAAGGAGATAAGTTATCCGAAAATTGGATATTTATTGATTTTTTACATTTCTGGCATCAACAAGGTGTGGATATTTTAGCTCAGATAAAATAGATAAAAACCCAAAACGTAAGTGAAGATATTTCATTAAAATTGAGACATATTATTCACTTGTTTTCATTCACAGTTTGAATTATCATCTTTGATTTTAGAGAACTTGTAATTGGAGGTATATTTTGCAGGAACATGCTAAGGTAGTCGTTATTGGCGGTGGCGTGGTTGGTTGCTCTATTTTGTTTCATTTAGCAAAAATGGGCTGGAAAGATGTCGTTTTACTGGAACGCAATGAACTAACCTCGGGCTCTAGTTGGCATGCTGCTGGTTCATTTCATACACTTAGTTCAGATCCTAATGTCTCCAAGCTTCAAGACTACACAATCAGTTTATATAAGGAAATTGAAGAGACCTCTGGTCATTCAATCAACATGCACAAAACTGGCGGCTATTACTTGGCCTCTAATCAAAGTTGGCATGACTACCTAAAGCGAGAACGCTCAAAAGCTAGATCGATAGGATTAGATCAAGAGTTTGTATCTATTGACGAGGTAATAGAAAAGCATCCATTGATCAATCCTGAACATTATGTTGCGGCACTTTGGGATCCGACTGATGGTGATCTTGATCCCTCTGGCGTTGTTTATGCTTATGCTAAATCAGCGCGTGTGCATGGTGCTGAGTTCTTCACTCATACGCCAGTCATAGAGACCAATCAAAGGCCTGATGGGTCTTGGGATGTGATCACTGAAAAGGGTAATATTCATGCAGAGCATATTGTCAACGCAGGTGGATTGTGGGCGCGTGAGGTTGGTCGAATGGCTAATGTTCACTTACCTGTTGTTCCAATGGAGCATCATTATTTAATTACAGAAGAAATTGAACAGATTGCCAATTTACCTGAAGGCCGTCGTTTACCGCATTGCATTGACTTTGAAGCAAATATTTATTTGCGTCAGGAAAATACTGGCATGTTATTGGGAACCTATGAGCCTCTTTCAACCCCGTGGTCATTGGACGGAACGCCACAAAATTTTGGACATGATTTATTGGATCCAAAACTGGACCGTATTGCTGATAGACTAGAATTGGCATTTGAGCGTATTCCCGCACTGGGTACTGCAGGTATTAAAAACATTATCAATGGTCCGTTTGTATTTTCTCCAGATGGTAACCCAATGATTGGACCTGTCCCGGGTATTAAAAACTACTGGACTGCTGTTGGTGTGATGGCTGGCTTTTGTCAAGCTGGTGGAGTTGGAAAGACTCTAGCTGAATGGATGATTGAAGGTGAACCTTCGGTGGATGTTTGGGCAATGGACATTGCTCGCTTTGGTGACTTTGCAACGCCTCAATGGGGTGTAATCAAGTCGTCTGAAAATTATGAGCGTCGCTTTGTGATGACCTTCCCTAACGAAACTTTGCCAAAAGGTAGACGCCAAAAAACAACATCGATATATGACCGTTTAACCCAAAAAGGTGCCGTATGGCAAGATACCTTTGGATTAGAAAATGTACTTTGGTTTGCTGATTCCCCTGAGGATGCTTATGAAGACCCAACTTTTCATAGGTCAAGGTCACATGAATATGTTGCACAAGAAGTCAAGGCTGTTCGTGAAAACCTTGGAGCAAGTGAGGTTGCTAGTTTTGCTAATCATAAATTTACTGGTAGTGGTGCTCGGGCTTTCTTGAATCGTATTCTTGCAGGCCATATGCCTGAGAGTGGACGGGTCAACCTTTCGCCAATGCTTCTTGAGAGTGGTAAGTTGAATGGCGATCTAACAGTTGCATGTATTGATAATGAAACTTACTATTTGTTCGGTTCAAGTGTCGCACAAAATATGCATCTTCGTTGGTTTGAAAAACATCTAGAAGGAGTTAATGATGTTATTTATAAAAACATGACAGACGACTTTCATGGCATTGCAATTTCTGGGCCTAATTCTAGAGAATTATTGTCAAGACTGACTCGAGAAGATGTCAGCTCTGATGCTTTCAAGTTCCGTGATATTAGAGACACATTTATAGGAGGCGTTCCAGCCTTATGTGTCAGACTCTCCTTTACTGGTGAGCTTGGTTATGAAATATATGTAGCTCCTCAATACCAGTTGAAGTTATTTGAAGAGATTGAAGAGGCCGGAAAAGATTTAGATGTGAAGTGGTTTGGTGGAAGAGCATTAATGTCAATGAGACTAGAAAAGAGTTGGGGCGCTTGGACATTGGATTTTAGACCTGACTTTACTTTAATGGAATCTGGTCTTGATTTTTTTGTAAACTGGAATAAAGACTTTATTGGTAAAGATGCTGCCTTGGAAGAACAAAAGAATGGCCCAAGTAAACATTTATCAGTCATTGAGATTGAAACAGAAACTGAAGTCAGCGGAGATGAGGCTGTGATGCATAATGATAAATGTGTCGGCTATGTTACTTCAGGTGGTTATGGTCATTCAGTTGGTAAATCACTAGCGATGACATACTTGCCAGTTGAATTAATTGACGAGGATACTGAGCTTGAAGTGGAGATATTAGGTAAGTTTCATCGAGCGAGTGTTATTATGAAACCACTATACGATCCAAGTGGGTCGAAAATGCGTTAATAAGATATAACTAGACTATGAGTTTTAAACAAAACAAAAAGTATGAAACGAAAATTGCCTCTCAAGCGGCAGGTGATGAAGATATTTATAGTCTAAATAAACATGCGCTCGGTCCAGGCGCTCTTGCAGAATCCGAGTGGGTAGAGGCTGGATTGGTAAGTCCGAACATGACAAGTATTCGGGAGTACCGATTACAAAGGGTTCGTGATAAATTGATTGAGTTTGATTGTGCCGGTATTCTACTCTATGATCCAGTCAATATTCGCTATGCAATAGACAGCACAAATATGTCTGCCTGGACATCGCATAACGCAGCACGATACGCTTTAGTAATGGCACAAGGTCCTGTGATTATTTTCGAGTTTGAAGGAAATGAGTTTCTTTCTAACCATAACCCACTAATAACGGAAGTGCGTACAGCGATTACCTATCTGTATTTTCTTGCGGGTGAATTTAGCAAACGCAAGGCCAAAATCTGGGCCCAGGAGATTGCAGAAATAGTTGCTCAGTTTGGTCATGGCAATAAACGATTGGCTCTAGATCATTGCGCAACTGAGGGTATTCATCAGCTTGAAGAGCTAGGCTTGGAGCTAGCTAATGGTGAGGAGGTGATGGAATTGGCAAGGTTGATCAAATCGGAAGAAGAGATCGTTGCAATGAGATGCTCTATATTTGCCTGTGAAAAATCTATTGAGTTAATGCGTTCCCATTCTGAACCTGGAATTACTGAGCAAAAACTCTGGAGTCATTTCCAAATGGAGGCTGTTTCTAGAGGAGCTGAATGGATCGAGACGCGTCTACTTGCGGCCGGCCCCAGGGCTAATCCATGGTATCACGAATGCTCCTCACGCCCTATTCAGAATGGAGAGTTAATAGGTTTTGATACAGATTTAGTTGGTGCGTACGGTTACTGTACCGACATTTCTCGTACCTGGATGTGTGGTGATAAGTCTGCAAGTTCAGCACAAAAAGAAATCTATACTATGGCTTACGAACAAGTTCAACAAAATTTAGAGATATTACGACCAGGTATTACCTTTAAAGAGTTGTCATTTTCTTGTAGGGAGTACCCGAAAAGTGAGTTTCGACACTATTCGATGTTGTATCATGGAGTCGGATTGTGTGACGAATATCCCGCCATTCCCTTCACATGGGAGTGGGATGAAAACAGTTATGATGGCGTCATAAGACCAGGAATGGTTTTAACCGTGGAGAGCTATGTCGGACGCCATGATGGTGGACCAGGCGTCAAACTAGAGGAACAGGTTTTGATTACTGAAAAGGGCCACGAGGTGTTATCCAATTACCCTTTCGAATCTGACTTGTTGCTGTAATGTTAACTGAATAGTGTTTTAGGGAGACGGGATGATCAGTATTCCAAAAAAGATGAGTGCAGTTTTAACGACTGGCCATGGCGGTTTTGATGTTTTGGATTTCCGCACTGATGTTGAAGTGCCTAGTCCAAATTCAGATCAAGTGCTTATTAAGGTTTTGGGCGCAGGAATTAACAATACCGACATCAACACACGTACTGCCTGGTATTCAAAATCGGTGACAGGTGAAACAAGTGTTGGAGGTGCTGAAGGTTTTGATAATGCTGAGAATGATGACGGAAGTTGGTCAGGTGTTCCTCTCAGTTTTCCCATCATTCAGGGAGCAGACTGCTATGGTGAAATTGTTGCAGTTGGTGAACAGGTCGATAGTAAGCGAATAGGTGAGCGTGTTTTAGTACGCACCATGCAGCAATATGCAGTAGACTACCGGCCCTTTGAGAGCTGGTCCGTAGGCTCGGAATGCAATGGCGCCTTTGCACAGTTCATGGTTGCTTTTAGTGATGAAAGTTATAAAATCGAGAGCGACTGGAGTGATATTGAATTAGCCTCTATTCCTTGTGCCTACTCAACAGCTGAAAATCTCTTGGAGCGCTCAAATGTTAGTAAGGGTGAAACTGTTTTGATTACGGGGTCCTCTGGTGGCGTTGGATCAGCTGCAATCCAGTTAGCTAAGAGACGTGGAGCAAAAGTTATCGCAGTAACTAACGAACAAAAAATCTCCGATGTTAAAAGTATTGGTGCCGATCATGTCGTAAAACGAGAGGACAATTTAATTGACATTCTGGGTAAGGAGTACGTAGATGTAGTGATTGATCTCGTTGCAGGTAGTAAATGGGGAGAATTACTTGAGGTGCTTAAGAAAGGCGGTCGCTATGCAACAGCAGGGGCGATTGCTGGGCCAATCGTTGAATTGGATGTTAGGACTCTATATTTAAAGGATTTAACGTTTATAGGGTGTACTTTTCAGAGCAGCGAAGTTTTTGAAAATTTGATTGGTTATATTGAGAGAAATGAAATCAAACCTTTGATCGCAAAGAGCTACTCTCTCAAAGATATTGTTCGAGCGCAGAAAGATTTCTTGGCGAAAAAATATGTCGGAAAACTGGTTTTGGTCCCACCTAACTAATAGTTAATTATGTTGTCTTATAAAAAAATAGGAACCGGATATCCTCTAGTATTAATTCATGGATATCTTGGTGGTCAATCCATGTGGAAATTTCAGGAAGAATTAAAGAATGATTATGATTTAATCATGCCATCTTTGGCTGGTTATGGAGAAAGTTCTCATATGACTGCGCCATCAACAATAAAAGAAAATGCAAATCAAGTATTTGAGCTTTTAGATTATTTAAAAATAGAAAACTTTAATTTACTCGGTCATTCTATGGGTGGAATGATAGTTCAAGAAATGGCTGCTCTTTATCCAGAACGTATAAATAAGTTAATTTGTTTTGGAACAGGCTCTATTGGAGTTTTACCCAACAGATTTGAAACCATAAATGAATCAAGAACTAAAATTAAAAAATTTGGTTTAAATAAAGTTAGACAAGATATAGCGAAAACATGGTTTATTGATTATTTAATTGGTGATGGATTTAATTTATGTATCGATGAAGGTAAAAAGGCTTCAACACAAGCTGCACTTGCTAGTCTTGATGCTTGGGAGTGTTGGGATGGAAGGGAACAACTAAAACATATTAAGTGCCCAACTCTTATTATCTGGTCAGATAAAGATCGTTCTTATGATTGGTCTCAGCAAAAAATATTAAAAAAAGGCATAGTTGATTCTAGATTAGAGATCATTGAAAACTGTGCTCATAATTCACACATGGAAAAACCAAAATTATTTAATAAAATGGTAAAAGATTTTCTATATTAAATTTTCTATAATCAATTTTTTTCTTTTCTATTTTAAGTTTAATTATTATTTTTCTTTTTTATATATAAGTTTTATCATAGTTAATTTCGTGTTAATATTCCCTTTCCACAATAACAAATTGCTTCAATTTATTAATTGATTCGGGCGAACTTTTTTCTAAAATGAAAGCATTTTGATGTGGTTTTGTATCAATTTAATATGTAAAGGAGATGTAAAAATGAAAATATTAAGTAAGACTTGCATGGCAGGATTAATTGCATTGACTATGTCAATGTCTAGCTATGCAGAAAAAGTTAATATCGGTGATCCAGGTTGGACAGGAGCAACGGCAATTGCTAACTTGCTGTCTGCCGTTATTACCGATAAAATGGGCGGAGAAGTGGAGCTTGTTCCTGGAAACAATACAGCTATTTATGCAGCTATTGATAGGAGCAAAGGTGAGATTGAAGTTCACCCTGATATCTGGCTTCCCAATCAACAGGCCTACACTAATGACCTCGTACCTAAAGGAACACTTAAGTTAAGTCCTCTAAGCTACGAAGGAAACCAAGGTTACTGTGTCTCGCAAGCTTTTGCAGCAGAGATGAATATAACTTCAATTTTCGATCTTGGTAGACCTGAAGTTGTTGCTGCCATGGATAGTGATGGCAACGGTAAAGGCGAGTTTTGGATTGGTGCTGATGGATGGGCATCTGCAAACGTAAATGAAGTAAAGGTAAGAGATTACCAACTACTTGATGCTGGAATTGAGCCAATTAGAGCTGCTGAAGCTGTGAAAAATGCTCGAGTATTAGACTCAATTAAGAAAGGTGAAGGCTATGCATTCTACTGCTATAAGCCACACGCTATTTGGGGAATGGCTGATGTTGTTATGTTGACTGAGCCTACTCATGACCCTGAGAAATACATAATGATTCAACCAAAAACTGATGCAGATTGGTATACAAAATCATATGTAGCTTCAAAGGATGCATTGAAGAACATTCAAATTGGTTGGGGCACTTCGCTAGAAGCTAAGTCACCAGCAATTGTTGAATTTTTCAATAACTTCCAGCTTACATCTGATGATGTTTCATGGCTAGCTTATGAAGTGTCTGTCAATAAGAGAGATCCTGCAGAAGTTGCTAGAGATTGGATGTCTCAAAACGAAGGTACTGTTGATGGCTGGTTAGGTTTATAATTTAACTAGTTCGTCTTAAAACCGGCGTTTTAGGCGCCGGTTTTTTTTCATTAAAAATAAATATTATGTCGTCTGAAAACTCTGGAAGCTTCATTGAGATTCAAAATATCACTAAGGTATTTGGAAACAATTCTCCTGAAGCACTAGAAGCAATAACTAAAAAGAATATTTCTAAGCAAGATGCTTTAGAGAAGTACAACTCAGTAATTGGAGTCTCCGATGTTTCATTTGATGTTAATCCAGGAGAAATATTCTGTGTCATGGGACTCTCTGGAAGCGGTAAATCAACCCTTGTAAGGCATATTAATAGGTTGCTCGAGCCCACACTGGGGAAAATCTTAATTGATGGGCAAGATGTAATGGCATTTGAAAAAAATCAACTACAAGAATTTAGAAATAAAAAGATAGGTATGGTTTTTCAAAATTTCGCCTTAATGCCCCATCGATCTGTAATTGATAACATTGCTATGCCATTAGAGATTAGAGGTATTAATAAAAACAAAAGATACGCACAGGCGAATGAAATTTTAAATACAGTTGAACTTACAGGATGGGGTAATAAATATGCACATGAGCTATCTGGAGGTATGCAACAGCGCGTAGGATTGGCAAGAGCTTTGGCGGCTGATCCTGAGATATTATTAATGGATGAGCCTTTTAGTGCCCTAGATCCATTAATCAGAAGGCAGCTTCAAATAGAGTTTATTAAGCTATCAAAAAAATTAAGAAAAACAACAGTCTTTATCACTCATGACCTAGATGAGGCAGTTAAAGTTGGCCATCGTATTGCAATTATGAGGGATGGCAAAGTTATTCAAGTAGGAACCCCTGAAGAAATAGTCTTGAAGCCAGAGGATGATTATGTGGCGGACTTTGTGAAAGGGATTTCAAGACTCCAAGTTGTACAAGCAAATACAATTATGAAGCCAATAGATGAATATAGTAAGAGTTATGGCGATATTCCAAAAGATGCGGTAAGAATGAATGAAAGTGATGTTTTAAGTAGTTTAATTGAAAAATCAGTATCCAATGATAGCCCTATTGTTATAACTAATGCAGACGGTAGAGATATAGGGGTCATATCTCAAAAAGACTTATTAGTTGCTGTTGTTGAGGGTCAAGATGAGTGAAAATAACTATCTAAATACAAATCGAATTAAAGATTTTGTAAAGACCAATCCTGACTACTATATTCATGAATTTGAGAGAATCAACAATGCCTCAAAATTTATTCTTTCATTCAATTTATCAGCATTTTTATTTGGTTCAATATGGTTTGGAATTAGAAATATATGGAACTGGTCACTGGCATTTTTAATTATTGAGACCTTTGCTATTGTTCAAATTGTTAGAGGCTTCTTTGGAAATATTAGTATAGAGGCTTATAAAAAAATTGATCAAATTCAGTCAACGATTGATTTTCGACAGAAACAACTCCAAGCTGCAATAGAAAGCAATTCAGACAAAGTAGAAATGTTCAGAAGAACGATCAAGTCACTGGAAGATTCAATAGCTGGCTACTTACAAGAGGCTCAACGTATAGAAGCTTCTGGAGTTGCAATTGCCATTGGAGGAATTGTTTTATTTATTCTTATAAGATCGCTACAAGGAGTATTAGCCAATTCAATTTTAGAAAAGAGATTTTCTGAATGGCTTTCAAATAAGCTTATCAGTCCAGGAATGGATTTTAAAAATTACCTGCTGAGTATAAGTTTTTCACTGATAATTATTATCTTTTCGACGATTCACTATAGTTTTCCAGATTTAGTGAAGTTGTTTGCTGACTTTCCTACGCATCCAGATATAAGGCTTGCCTCAATAGATGGTGTAGAAGGGGCCTTTGATTATGCAGTTATTAAGGGTGATGCTCTTTTTAGTGCCATCACATATGGAATAAGAAGTGTCTTGGATTCACTGGAAATGTTATTTGTTAAAACGCCATGGGTTGTGGTCATAAGTGCAATAGTATTAATGACCGGACTCTCTGCAGGACCGCGTGCTGCAATCTATTCTCTCGCATTTTTGGCTTATATGGGCTTTTTAGGGTTTTGGGTAAAGGCCATGACAACTTTGGCTTTATTGGGTACTGCTGCTATATTAAGTATATCTATTGGAATCCCGCTTGGAATTTATTGTGCTACAAGACCTAAATTTTATTCTTTCATTAGACCCATAATGGATTTTATGCAAACCATGCCTGCATTCGTGTTTATGATTCCAGTAATTGCTTTTTTTGGAACTGGAAAGGTTTCTGCTGTAATTATTACCATGATTTTTGGCGGAACTCCTGTAGTCAGGTTGACAGTTTTAGGGTTGAGAGGTGTTCCTGAGGCGATAAGAGAGGCTGCAATAGCTTATGGTGCCTCTAAATGGTATCTATTAACAAAGGTTGACTTGCCTCTCGCTATGCCAACAATTCTTGCCGGCGTTAATCAGACAGTTATGTTGAGTTTAGCAATGGTTGTTGTTGCCTCTCTGATTGGTGCAAAAGGGCTTGGGCAAGACGTTTTAGAAGCGTTGCAATATGCAAATGTGGGCCAAGGAATTTTGGCTGGTATTGCCATCTTGTTTTGCGCTTTAATACTTGATCAAGTCATACAAGGTAAGAAGAAAATGTAAACGTTCTTTTATAAAATGATATATTTAGAAAGCCCATTCATAGGCATGCAATGAAATGGCGCCTCCAGTATGAATAAATAAGATTTTATCTGTATCTGTAAAATATTTATTTTGTATTAAATCAATCAGACCCGCAAATCCTTTTCCTGAATAAACGGGGTCTAAGAGTATAGCTTCTTTTGTTGCCATTAGATTAACGGCTTCATTCATTCCATCGGTTGGAACACCATAACCGCCACCTACATAGTCATCAAAAACAAGTATATCTTCACGTTTTGGTTCGTCGCATTGGATATAGTTGCAACCTTCCTTAGCTAGTTTAAAAACCTTTTCTTCTTGATCATGTTTTTTGTCTTTAACACTAATACCAACAATTTTTATATTACTTTTGTAATATGTTTTGCCTGCTATACAACCTGAATGTGTTCCTCCACTGCCACTTGCCAACACAATATGAGTAAAAGAATTGTCTTTATCGTCTTCAATAATTTCCCTCATACATTCAATATATCCGAGTTCACCAATATGATTGCTACCACCAACGGGAATGTAATAAGGATTGGCACCATCATTTTTTCTTTCTGCCATTATTTCTTCAGCATGTTCTTTGACGTCTTTTCCATCAGGGCATAGCACGACTTCAGCGCCAAAAAGCTTGTCCAAGAAAACATTTCCTGAGGTCATATAAACATTTGGAGCATCTTTTAATCTTTGTTCCAAAACAATGAGGCATTTCAAACCAAGTTTTGCGCATGCAGCAGCGGTTTGACGGGTATGGTTGGACTGAACGGCACCCACAGTAACAACAAGATCAGCCTGGTTCTTAATGGCATCAGGCATTAGGAATTCCAGCTTTCTTGTTTTGTTTCCGCCTGTCGCTAAACCAGTGCAATCGTCCCTTTTTATATATATCTGAGGACCATTTAAATATTCGGTAATATTATTTAAATATTCTATAGGGGTTGGAAAATGGCCTAATTTAATTCTTTCAAACTTATCAATCATAATAATTAACCTTAATTTATTTGTATTCTGAGTCTAAATTTATCGCTCTCATAAAAGGAAATTTCATAATTTTAACATCAATAATATTAGGCTTGGATATTTAACTTCGACCAGATATTTTCTGATTCAGTTATGAGTTTTAATTAGCGATTATTTTTCTTTTCCTGCGCCTAGTTCTTTCCAGCGGATATAGCTATTAACACCAATCCACATCAATGGTTTTGGGAGAAGTTTTTTTGGTGCTTCTTCCGTTTTAAAATTAGGAACAAGGCTTTCTTTTGTACCACTTGCTTTTTCGGCAGAGATAATTCCAATGGCCGTACCTTTAGCTGTACCAAGGCCATTCTGACAGCATGCAGAATATACTCCTTCTGCAACCTCACCCTGTGCAAAGACGTTGTTTAAACTTAAACATAGGCGTCCTCCCCAGCAATACTCCATCGATACTTTGTCTAGCATCGGGAAGCGAGCATTGAAGGCTGATATATGACTATTGGAAACCGCAGCCATTCGTGATTGTGAGACTTCCATGTTGGGATCATAGGTAAAACGATTGCGAACCACAATCCGATCACCACCTATTCCAGACAAGCGCCTAATTGAAGAACCCATCGGGTCTGCTGAAGTAAATGCCCATTCAGATTGACCCCCTAAACTCCGAACTTCCTCAGAGCTAAGTTGTCTGGTCATAGAAGCATATGTAAAAATATGCATCAGTCTATTTTGAAAATATCCAAATTTTTCAATCAAACCGTTAACAGCCAAAATGACTTTAGGGCTGGCAACTGAGCCGACCAAAGTTTTAGCTTTCCAAATTGTCTGACCCTCGTGCTTACCATCATCAAACAAATCAATGACCGGAGAGTTTTCATAGAGATGTAAATTTGAATATTGTGAAACACCATCAGCCAAGCCTTGGATATAGAGAGCGGGTTGTAAGAGTGCGGCACCGGGCGTCCATAATCCCCCTTGATAATAGTCGATACCAGTAAGGTCACGCATTTCAGTGGCATCAAATAGTCGATAATCCTCGCCTGTTTTGGTTAAATGTTTTGCATAGTCGGCGTTGAAAGCCATACCTTTAGGGGTTGCAGCCGCATTAGTTTTGCCGACTTGTTGTAGTGCTTCTGAAGGCATTTGATACTCTTCGGAAGCACTTTTTGCAAATTCAATTGCAGATCGATTAATAAGTGTTTGCTCAATATCTTTTTCAACGCTGCCTAAATAATCGTCAGATGATAAGTCATGAGGTAGATCAATCATGAAACCTGAATTACGACCAGCCGGACCTTCACCCACCTCACAAGCCTCTAATACTATAATCTTGGCATCGGGCTGTAATTGATTAAGGCGACGTGCTGCAGAGAGCCCTGCAAAACCTGCACCAATTACAAGATAATCAGCATTCAGATTTTCATCCAATTGTTTATGGGCCTGTCTAGGAGACAGGATCTCTCTCCAGCCTGAGATCCCAGGGTTGGCAGGGAGATGGATCATACTAGCCACTTACTATCGTAAGGCTAGTCGACAGACTCTTCAGGAGCACGGTCGGAAAGATCTATCCAGATCGTTTTTAATTCTGTGTATTGATCATGTGCATGAATAGAGTTGTCTCTTCCGCCAAAGCCTGACTGCTTATAGCCACCGAATGGTGTGCTCATGTCACCCTCGCCATAGCAGTTTACTGTTACTGTGCCAGCCTTAATTGACCTTGCGGCCCTGATTGCTTTTTTGCCATTGGCTGTAAATACACTTGCAGCAAGACCATAATCGGTATTGTTTGCAACAGCGATTGCCTCATCAAATGATTTCACAGTTATTACCGAGAGTATTGGTCCAAAAACTTCTTCTTGAGCTAACTTAGAGTTAGGATCAACCTTATCAACTATAGTGGGCAGGACATAGCAAGGGCTCTCAGTGACACCACCAGTAATGATGTTGTCGTTATCCAAATAACTGCAAACTTTTTTGAAATGTTCCACATCAACTAAAGAGCCAAGGTAGTTGGAAGGGTCAAGTGGATCTCCTGTTTTCCAATCACGAAGATGGGCAAGCATTTTATCTAACAAGGCTTCTTTAATGTTTTCTTGAACGATTAACCTAGAGTTGGCTGAACAATTCTCGCCCATGTTCCAAAAAGAGGCGCTGATCAAGTGTTCGGCAACTAAATCCAATTCTTCGGCATCATCCAAAACAATTGCTGGGTTCTTTCCACCACACTCAAGGACGATTTTCTTCAGATTAGAGTCAGCTGAATAACGTAGAAATCGACGACCAGTTTCCGTTGAACCTGTGAATGAAACCATATCAACATCTGGATGTAAACCTAAGGGCTGTCCTACATCTGGACCCATTCCTGTTAGTACATTAAAAACACCTCTTGGCATGCCTGCCTCTATTGATAGTTCCGCTATCCTAAGAGCTGTTAGGCTGGTTTGTTCAGCTGGTTTAACAATAACCGAGTTACCAGCAGCGAGTGCAGGCGCTATTTTCCAAGCCAGCATCAATAACGGGAAATTCCATGGTAAAACACAGCCAACTACACCTATTGGTTCACGAACTATAACTGCCAGCGCGTCTTCACCTGCAGGGGCGGTTTGATCATAAATCTTATCAACTGCTTCGGCATGCCAAAGAAGACAATTAATGGTCTCAGGAAGGTCAATTGTTACACAGTCACGAATCGGTTTACCCGAATCAATACTTTCCATGACAGCGAGTTCTTGTATGTTTCGTTTAATGAGTTTTGAAAGTTTAATGAGTGCCTCTTTTCTCTCACTTGGGTGTAGCTTAGACCAGTGACCTTGGTCGAAGGCTTCTCGTGCCTTAATGACGGTATGTTCAACATCATCAGCATTGCAGGCAGCTATTTTGGCAATCACTTGACCCGTTGCTGGGTTAATTGTTTCGAAAGTGTTGCCTGATTTTGAGGCTTGAAATTGCCCATTAATAAAAGCATTAGTTGGAAAATCTAGTGATTTCCCAATCGCTTGGTATTCTTCGTGAGTTAGTAAATCTGGCATTTAGCTACCCTCCTTTGTAATTAGATTAATCGTGTGGTTCATGACACTGATGACCTGCTCGAGTTGGCGTTTATCATCTTTGTTGAGTGGTTGTAACGGTTTTCTTGGTGGACCTACCGGAAGACCTCTCATTATTGATCCGTGTTTTACACATTGAATAAATTTGCCACCTTGTTCGAGTACTCTCATGAGTGGCATCATTGCAGACATTATGCGTCTACCTTTATCAAAGTCACCCTCAACTCGGCAAGCTTGATAAAGAGCAACGTGTGCTTCTGGGGCAAAGTTTGAGCCAGCACAGACCCAACAGCTTGCACCCCAAGCAAAGAATTCTAATGCCTGGTCATCCATGCCACAACATAGTTGCAAATGCGAGTAATCTCTTGCCAATAAGTGGAGTCGGTCAATATCACCGCTACTTTCCTTAATGGCGCAAAAATTAGAAGACCTTCCAACTCTATCCAGATATTCTGCACCCATCATAGCACCAGTACGTCCAGGATAATTGTATAGAATGATAGGTAAATTTGCGGCTCGATCAATAGCAAGGGCGTGGAGTGCATTTTCTCTTTCTGTCGGTAGCGCATAAGGCGAAGTTGAAACTAAAATTGCATCAGCTCCAACCTTAGCCGCCTCTTCAGCAAAAAAAACAGAATCTTCAGTTCGAATAGCGCCCGTGCCGACAACGAAGGGCAGTCGATTGTCAATAACTTCCTTACAGGTTTTCATTAACTGCAGGCGTTCATCTTTCTCTTGGGAGTAGTATTCACCGGTAGTGCCGGCTACAATTAAGCCATGAACACCACTACTAATGAGATCATCAACAATGGCCTCAACTGCGTCGTAATTGATGCCATGATTGTCATCATAGGGAGTGACAATTGGTGTGTATATTCCTTCAAATTTCATTTCTCCCCCTAAACGTTTGGTAGGCTAAGTTTTGCCATACGTCCACCATCAACGGTGTAAATCTGACCGGTAACAAAGCTTGACTCAGCTGAGGCAAGCCATGCCACTAGAGATGCAATTTCTTCGGCCTTTCCAGTTCTTTTGAGTGGATGAACCTTACCAATATTATCTCTAAAATTATCGGGGTTTGGCATTGACTCAATAAAATCCTCATTAATTGCTGTGTCTATCCATCCAGGTGCGACCGCATTGCAACGTACACCATCCGCACCATGATCAATAGCGATAGCTCGGGTTAGTCCATGCAGGCCTGCCTTACTGGCACAATATGCTGCATGTTTTGGGTTTGACCCTAATCCTTCAATGGATCCTATATTGACAATAGAGCCCACCGATTTGATTAAATGTGGCATTGCATATTTGCTCATTAAAAATGGCGCTGTTAGGTTAAGTGATATGGTTTGGTTCCAACTATCAAGGGTCATATCTTCTATTAAGGCCTCCTCCAACATTCCTGCATTGTTTACCAAGACGTCTATACGATGATGTTTATTAATAATCATTTCCATGCTTTTTAAGCAGTCCTTTTCCTTGCTTAGGTCAAACTCATAGGATTCAAAGTTTTTGGACTTGCTACGTTGGACAGCACAAACTATTGCACCTTCTTCTTGAAAGCGTTTCGCACAAGCAAAGCCGATGCCCTGAGAACCGCCAGTAACAATAACGACTTTATTAGTAAACCGCTTTTCCACCATTAACCTCCACCAAAGATCCACAGATATATCCAGCCTCATCAGAAGTTAAAAATGCAATAACGTTTGCTATTTCTTCTGGTTCAGCGATATGACCTAATGGCACTGATTTATTTAATTCATCAATTGTAGCATCTGGATCCAGTCCACGTATTTCAAAGCCCGTTCTCAGCATAGATGTGTTGACTTCGCTAGGGCAAACAGCGTTAATTCGGATATTTTGATGTGCATGGTCTCGTCCTAAGCATTGCGTCATCGCTGCTAAGGCCGCCTTAGTCGTACAGTAAATTAGATGATTTGGACCCGGATTGATGCCCCAGCAAGAAGAGGTATTAACAATCGCCCCGCCCCCAGCTGCTGCCATTAAGGGTATTGCAGCTCTAACGATACGGAAAGGCGCTTCAACATTTACAGACATTGATAAATTATAATCTTCATCAGTTGTATCAGTTATAGTTCCACGACGCATCAAGCCTGCGTTATTTACAAGAATATCAATTCTGCCAAATTCTTGTTTAACGTCATTAGGTAAATTGTCACAATAGCCCTGTTTAGTTAAGTCTCCTGAAAAAGCCTTAGCAGTTCCACCCATGCTTACGACCTCATCTACAAGCAATGTAACTTCCTCTAAAGACTTATCAGCTATCGCAAGTGAAACCCCTTGGCTGGCATATTTATAAACGAGTGCCTTGCCGATTCCACCACAGGCTCCTGTAATCAATGCCACTTTTGTCATTTCATCACTCATAATTTAATATTCCTGGTTAAGCGCTTCCATTTCGGGAATTGTTGTTTCTCTTCTAGTAATAAAATCAAGAAGTTCTTCATCCTTATCTTCATCCAATTTAGGTTCTTGGTAGTCAGCTAGTAATTTCTTGGCACCCTCGATCCCTCTCTGTATTGTATCCTTACTTCCATCAGCCTCCCATTGCTCGATAGAATTATTGTCAAATAATTTGGGCATAAAAAACGCCCTTTGGAAATTATCCATTGTATGTTGATGTCCGAGATAGTGGCCACCAGGACCTATATCTCTAATGGCAGCTAAACCTTCATCAAAATCATCCCAGCGAATACCTTCTGCCATTCTATAACCCATTTCACATTGTTCAGCATCGACTACAAACTTTGGCATTGAGCAGTGCATTCCAGCTTCATTCCAACCGGCAGAGTGCCAAATATAGTTAGCCCCTGACAGAAGAACAGCCATCATAGTCGAGGCGCTTTCATAGCCTGATTGTGCATCAAATAGTTTTGAACCACCTAGTGTGTTTGAACTGCGCCAGGGCACTTTGTAATAACGCGCCATTTGTCCAATCATAAAATTCATTAAAGAGATCTCAGGTGTCCCCGCCATTGGTGCTCCTGATTGCATTGATACTGTAGCAAGATAGTGACCATAGATAGCCGGCGCCCCTTTGCGGATAACTTGCGTATAAGCGAGCGCCGATAGAGCTTCTGCATTTAGTTGAGCAACAGTCGGGGCGACACTTGCTGGCGTATTGGCGCCACCTAGAACAAATGGTGAGCAAAGAACAGGTTGGTTGTGGGCAGAAAAAACGCGTAGCGCTGAGAGCATGGTTTGATCCCATACTAGTGGTGAATTTCCGTTTACATTACCAGTGACTACTGGATGACTATCAATATATTTTGCACCAAAGAGTATCTTGCACATTTCCATCACGTCTTCAGCATTTTTGCCACTAGTCGTCATACCCATAAAGGTTTTATCTGAGTATTTCATTGATGAATAAGTGATTCTCAGGTGACGATGAGAAATCGGATGGTCCATTGGCTCAACAATGTGGTGAGCACTCGAATGTAGGGCAGGAAGCATATGCGAAAGTTTGTGAAAGTTGGCCAGGTCCTCCAGAGTTGGAAGGCGTCTTTTGTTTTCAAGATCAGAGATAAATGGGGCGCCAGTCATGGGCACAAAGATTGAATTATTGCCTCCAATTTCAAGTGATTTTTCAGGGTCACGCGCCTCCATGGTAAGATTTTCAGGAATGGTCGAAATTAATTCACGAATAAGGCCTCTATCAAAGTGTACGCGTTCTCCCTTGACATCAGCACCTGCATCAGTCCAATGTTGAAGGGCAATGGGGTCGTGAAACTCAACACCTACTTCCTCAAGGATTGATAAAGAGGCGTTGTCCATTTGCAGAATCTGCTCTTCGCTCATCGGTTCCGTTAAGGGAATGTTGCGCTTTAATGTTGGGAGCATTTCGATTTTAGTTTTTAATCGATCAGCTCTCCTTACGTTCCGACCAAGACGCTCTGTGTTACTACTCATGATAAATTAAGATAAATGAATACAAAAGATTATTATGCATTGTTATTTAAAAGTCAATAATATTTGAAGCCAGCATAAAAATAGTCTTGATTTAGTTAAAAAGTGTATTATTTGGCTAATAAAAGCCTTAATCCATTGAAAAATCATAAACACAGAGTAAAATTCAGTTCTTTCAAATCTTCAAAATATTACATGTCTAATCTATCAAATAATTTTATTGCTGGAGACTGGATTACAGGTCCTAGCTCCATATCAAACATTAATCCCTCCGATACCCATGATGTTATTGGTGAGTATGCACAAGCAAGCAAGTCGCAACTTGAAGACGCACTAAATTCCGCTCAGATTGCTCAAAAGCAATGGTCAGCTACAGGCTTAGAGCAGAGACAGGCTGTGCTAATGAAGATCGGTGAAGAGATGATGGCTCGTAGTGCAGAGTTAGGTGAGTTGTTGTCTCGTGAAGAGGGAAAGCCATTGGCTGAAGGCAAAGGAGAAGTTTATAGGGCTGGTCAATTTTTTACTTATTACGCTGCTGAGGTACTTCGTCAAAGTGGTGATACGGCAGACTCCGTTCGGCCGGGCATAGAGGTTGACGTTCGTCGTGAACCTATGGGCACGGTTGCAATTATTTCCCCTTGGAATTTTCCTACAGCGACTGCGAGTTGGAAAATTGCCCCAGCACTTGCGTTTGGTAATGCCGTTATTTGGAAGCCTGCAAATCTAACCCCTGCTAGTGCGGTTGCATTAACTGAGATTATCTCTAAACAGGATATTCCAACAGGTTTATTTAACCTAGTTATGGGTTCTGGTTCTTCTATTGGTCAAGCACTAGCAGAAAGTCCTATGGTCCATGCCATCAGTTTTACAGGTTCTTATGATGTTGGTCTTCAGATTGCGGGCGCTGCAGCAAAAAATTTAACCAAATTCCAATTAGAATTAGGTTCAAAGAATCCTTTGGTGGTAATGGATGATGCTGATATTGAAGTTGCTGTTGCAGCAGCAACAGGTGGAGCTTTTGGGAGTACTGGTCAAAAGTGTACAGCCTCTTCTCGATTAGTTGTTCACGAGTCAATCCATGACGAGTTTATCGATCGTATGCAAAAATCAACTTCTGCGCTTAAAGTGGGACATGCACTTGAAGAGGGCACTCAAATTGGTCCTGCATCAAGCGAGGAACAATTAGCTTCAAACCTTAGATATATGGATTTAGCTAGAGAGGAAGGTTGTGAAGTAGTTTGTGGTGGAGAGCAGCTTGAATTAAAGACCCCTGGTTTCTATATGCAACCAGCTTTATTGATAGGAGGTAATAACTCAATGAGAGTTAATCGTGAAGAGTTATTTGCGCCGATGGCCTGTGTTATTAAAGTCAAGGATTATGATGAAGCGCTTGCAGTAGCTAATGATACTGATTTTGGCCTAGTTTCAGGCATTATTACTCAATCATTGTCACGAGCAAATCACTTTCGCAGAAATGCAGAGAGTGGATGTGTAATGGTCAACCTTCCAACTGCAGGTACTGATTACCACGTGCCTTTTGGAGGTAGAAAGAATTCCAGTTTTGGTCCAAGAGAGCAAGGACAGTATGCAAAAGAGCTCTATACCCAAGTCAAAACATCTTATATCCTGGCAGGAACCCCGTAATGCCACATCCATTTCTATTTATTGACGCTCTGCAATATAACAACTGGAGCGAAGAAGTTTTCAAGCAAATCAACGAGGGTGGCTTAAGTGCAATTCATGTCACTATTTGCTACCACGAGGATTTTGATGAAATGTTGCAAAATGTGAATGATTGGAACGATCGATTTGAGCTGTATGCAGATAAAATTTTCTTAGGCCGAACTGCAAGTGATGTGCGGAAGGCGCAAAAAGAGGGACGTACAGCGATTTTTTTTGGATTCCAAAACTGTTCACCAATTGAAGACGACATTGAGTTAGTAGAGGCATGCTATGAACTAGGGGCGCGATTCATGCAGCTTACCTATAACAACCAAAGCCTGTTAGCAACTGGTTGCTATGAACAGAATGATTCTGGGGTTACGAGAATGGGAAGGCAAGTTATCAAGGAGATGAATAGAGTAGGTTTGGTTGTTGACATGAGTCACTCAGCTGAACGTTCAACACTGGAGGCTATTGAAATATCAGAGCGTCCTATTGTTATTACACATGCCAATCCAGCCTTCTGGCATCCAGCACTTAGAAATAAGTCTAACGAAGTCCTCAAGGCATTAGGTGAAAGCGGAGGTATGTTGGGATTTTCGGTATACCCACACCATCTCAAGGATGGCACAAACTGTACACTCGAAAGTTTTTCAGCAATGATTGCGGATACTGCTGAGATTATGGGAGTTCAAAACATCGGAATCGGAACTGATTTGTGCCAAAATCAGCCTGACAGCGTTGTCGAGTGGATGAGAAATGGTACTTGGACTAAGGAGCGCGACTTCGGTGAAGGTTCTGCTGGCTCTGCCGGCTTTCCTGATCAACCTTCATGGTTTCGAGATAACCGCGATTTTTCAAACATTGCCTTGGGTCTAAAAGATGTTGGCTTTTCTGATGATGAAGTTGCTGCTGTGATGGGAAATAATTGGCTGAACTTTTTTGAATCATCTTTCGGGCCTATAGTTAATTAGCTAATTAATTATGATGTCTGATTCAAACTTGTCTAATCTTAGTGTGGAATTTATGCGCCCGCCTGAACAGGTTATGCGTTTAGATAGAATGGGTTCTTCTCATCAAACTAGGCTAAGCTTTATGCGCTCTCTGATTAGACGCATGTCTAGGGAGAATTGGAAATTTGAATGTCTTCGACGTGATATTGATAATGACGGTTTTGGTGTAAGTGTTTACGCCGTAACTACGCCGTTAAGAACATACTCATTGATTGCTTTTACTCAGGATATCCCTCCAAAAAAACGTACCGACAGAGTCATAGCAGAGGTTTGGGATGCTACTTTTAATCTGTTTGATGGTATTCCAACTCAAGCAGATATAGATTATTTGGCGAACAATACCCCTAAACAGGAAGGAGGTAGATATCGCCCCAGTGAACTTGTTTTAGCGAGGGCTAATAAAAGTTTGAGAGTTTTCGAGCACGTTATATCTACACTAGCGAAAGGCAATCAACCAGATATTGAGTTGCTTTCTTCAGTAGGTTACTTAATGCGCACTACAGCAGTTTATGGTAGTGGTAAATTTGGATGCGCTGATAGAGCTAAAATTGCTGATCGTGAAGAGTGTAAAGGTGCATTTCAAATTGAACTTCTAGCCGTATATTTAATTCGTTGGTTCACGATAGATTTGGCTGAGCATTTGGCGAAAAAAAGAGGTGGTGACAAGGCAGTTAAGTTTGAACCACATATTCGTCAATTTATCGGTGTTGGTAATGCTACTGGTTTGGGCATGGCTCCCTTTTTGTTAAAACATCCTGTTTTAATTCATAACTTGGTCATTGCCAAAGAAAGCGCATTAGCAAGAGTCAGAAGCATGGAAACTCCTCTCAAAGGCACGCTTGAAAAATTTACGCAGTCACTGATCCAAGTGAGCCAACATCTTAGGGAGTGGTCTGTAGAGGATGAGGTGCAAACAACAAGAATTGATCGTCTTAAGGATGAAATTGAATCACTTAGTAATTGGTGCAGTGATGAAATTAACTTAATGAAACCCTACCCTTGGAATGGAATATATCAGTTTGTTGAAGATCGTTTTTCCTTGGAATGCCAAGAAATGGTTGTGTCTTTAATTATCGAGCCACACGGGTCTTTGGTGGATGATTTAGCTGAAACAATGTCTTCCGTGTCTACTCCAAAGTTGGTAGCTGACATGCCACTAAGTCAATTAAAAGGGATCGTTAAAGATTACTATGTTTGGGCAACGACAATTGATTTCACGCTTACAGACTCACAGCATCATTTTTGGTATTACTCGGAAGATAAATTAGAGCCACGTTTTGGTTCTCGTGATGTTGAAGAAGGTTCGGAACAAGAAATGCCCTTAGCTATAGGTCGAGATGTGCATGATCTTAACCATGCCTTATTGTCAACAAGTGATGAAATGTTGGTGGGTGAGTTTGTACTATCCTTCCCCCAGTTCAGACATATTATCCGTCGTATTCAAAATACACTTCAAAGACCTTATTCAGAAGTTCAGGATAATTTATTGGATGAGTCTATGAGACCGTTGGATTTGTTGCGCTTTAAGTTGGCGTTTTTTGGTGCTTCTAAATTTGATCCCAAGTCAGATCTTTGGACTAGAATCTCAATGTATCAAGGGGCACCAATGCCAGACCAGTTGTCTGATCCTGATCACGACAAGTGGTTCTTTCCAGTTATACCAAATCAGGTAATTTAGATGGCAACAGAACATTTAACTATTTCACTTAATGAGGTATTGTTTTTCTTTACTCGTGCAGGATTTGGGGTGAATGCTCCGATTGGTATATCTGAGGATTTTGCGTACAGTAATATGTGGATAGCAGAAAACGGTTTTGATCCTTCTAGTTGCAGTATAGAAGCGCTTAACAATCTTGACAGTCATGCAAGTGATTTGGCTGTAGAGTTAGAAAAATCAGATACGCAGGTTCATTTCGTTAATCCTAATAATGTATATTTATCTTCTCTTATTGCATCTGTCAGTGTGGTCGATTGCATTAATATCGAATCTCAAGATGTTGAATTGATTGTTAAAAATGTAGACTCACCACTACTGGTTATTGCAGCAATGGGGGCAAATCAATGTAGTGATTGGCAGGCGATCTGGTTGGATGAAAATAATTACGAGTATTTAGTAAACTTTATTGAGCCCGGGGTTTGGGAAATGGTTAGTTCAAATACCCAGCCCATAGAGTTAAGTAAGGGAGGTAATATGATTATTCGTCCCCTAGTTGAAACAAAAAAACACCCCGCCAATGCGGTTTTAAGGCAATTTGTTACAATTGAAGAAAAAGAAAAAATACTTCAAACCGGAGTCAAGGTAGGAGAGCACTGGCAAGGCATTTATGACTATTTTTCACGTTGTTTAGTGAAATCAACAGCTGAATCTCGCGCATCAGGTGCAGGTGCAGGAATGGTTGACACAGATTAATTTATTAATTTTATGTAGCTTTCGTTAAAAGTAAAGCCTGTTCCTGGGCGTTCAGGTATATCAATATATCCATTGATAACATAAATTTGTTCATTGAACAACTTAGAAAACCACGGCATATGCTCAACTGAAAGACAATTAGTGACTGATCCGGCAACACTCAAACTATGTTCTGTAAAGATGTGAGTTGAAATTGGTAAATTGTGAGACTCGGCTAAGTTTGCAACTTTACGCATCTCCGAAATTCCACCAATACGTTGTAAATCAGGCATTAGAATATCACAAGCCTTTGCTTCAATCATTTCACGCATGCCAGATAGACTGTATTCATTCTCACCCGAAGCTATTGGAATAGATAATGAGTTTCTAACTTCAGCGTGACCTTCACGGTTATTGGATGCTACCGGCTCTTCTAGCCATAGCAAATCATACTCTTCGAGTTTTTTCCCAAGTTGAATCGCCTGTTTCGGTTCCAGTGCTTGGTTAATATCAGCCATCAGTTCAATATCCGGACCAATAGCGTTTCTGACTTCTTTGACGCGCTCAACATCATTCTTCCAGTTAGTGCTGCCAACACGGATTTTCATAGAACGAAAACCTTGGTCTAGGAAGTTTTGTGTATCTTTTAGTAGTGAATCAATTGATTGAGATAGCCACAAACCACCGCTGGCGTAAGTTTTTATTTTTGTACGGCAGGCACCAAAAAGTCGGTGAAGAGGTAAGTTAGCTGTTTTGCCAACAATGTCCCAAATCGCAGTGTCAATTGTTGAAAGAGCCGAAATAGCGATATCCTTTTGTCGCATAGAGCTAATTGCTTGCCAAATATCTTGCCAAATAACTTCGATAAACTGAGGGTCTTTACCAATCAGATGGCCTTCAAAGCCTTTAAGTGTTTCATGAAAAGAATGAATTTGGGTAGCGTTTAAACTAAACAAATAACTCTGTCCCTCTATTCCTTCGTCAGTTTCAATAGTTAGTAGAACACACCCAACTGATGACATTTCATGGATAGCAGTTTTTATGGTGCTTTCAAAGGACAAATTTACAATTCGAGTTGCTATCTTGGTAATTTTCATCAACTTCATTTTATCAACAGTCACTAGCTAATTCTGGTTTATAATTCGAATTTCAAACAACATAAGTTAAGATGAGTAAAACTACATCAAATTTAAAGCAGCTACAAGAAAAAGTGAAAATTGACTTGGCTGCTATGTTTCGATTAACCGCTATGCACGGTTGGGACGACACTATTTGGAATCATATTACTGCGCGCGTACCTGGCTCAGATCATCATTTTTATATGCATCGTTTTGGTCTCGCCTATGAAGAGGTTTGCGCTTCAAATTTAATCAAGGTTGATGAAGATGGAAATGTGCTTGAAGGGCCTGAAGACGTTAATACTGCGGGATTTATTATTCACAGCGCAATCCACTTAAACCATCCCAATAATAAATTTGTTTTCCATGCACACCCGCCAAGTGCGATTGCTGCTACTGTTTTTGAAGAAATACCTTATTTAATTCAGGACTCATCCATGCTTTATGGCAAGGTTGGATATCATGACTGGGAGGGCTTATCAGTTGACCCGGATGAACGTCACCGTATCGCTAAGAATATGGGCGAGCATGGTTTATTAGTGATGCGCAACCATGGTTTTTTAACAGCTGGTGAGACGGCTGGTGAGTGCTTTATGAAAATGTATTATTTAATTCGCATGTGCGAGGTCGCTCTGCAAGTAGATCCTTGTTCTCTAAATAGAGTAAAGACTAGCCCTAAGATGTGGCAGTTAGCCTGTGAACAATATGAAGCTTTTCCTCCAGGTAAGTACGAGTGGCCAGCATTGTTAAGGCGTTGCGATCGATTGGATCCATCTTATAAAAAATAAATAGGGAAGAGTTATGTCAGAAATTGTTTCTCCTTCAGCCTATAGTTCTGCTGAAATTCGTTTGGAGGAATTTCTTGATTTAGAGCAATTCCCTATCCATGATTTAACCCATCCAAAAAGGGCTGCATTGGTTAAAGATTGTCGTTTAGATTTAAAAAAATGGGGGTGCGCGCATATACCTGATTTTATTTCTTCCTCAGCGATTAAGGAAATGAAAGATGAAGCATACCGGATTATGGATGGAGCTAGAAGAGCCCATGCGCTCGTAAACCCTTATCTCACAAAAGAGGACACATCACTTCCTAAAGACCACCCAAATCGTTTTTTTGAAGAAAGAACGTCATCATTTATAAATTCAGATCTATTAGAAAGTGACTCGGTTCTGAGAAAAATATATGACTCTGACGTGGTAGTACATTTTGTTTCAGACTGCTTGAATGTCGGACCTATTTATCGATGGGCAGAACCTTTAGGTCGAAATCCTTACAGTGTTATGAATGATGGTGACTACTTTCCATGGCACTTTGATGGTAATGACTTTACAGTTAGTATTCTCGTTAGTGAATCTGATGAAGGTGGTGACTTTGAGTATGCACCAGATATTCGTTCACCACACAATGAACGTTTTGAGGATGTTAAGAGAGTGTTACAAGGGGAAAGTGATAAGGTAAGAGTGTTAAGTTTGAAGACGGGCGATTTGCAAATATTTAAAGGGCGTTATTCTTTGCATAGGGTAACTGTTACTCGGGGTGATACACCAAGAATTATTGCATTACCAACGTATGTTACTAATCCATACTTGGTGAACAGGCCTCATCACGCTGAAGCTTTTTATGGGCGCTCAATGCTAATCCATCACGAGCGTGACTTAGAACGACTCGACAATTTAACAGACTAGGGATGACACATGAAAATAGGATTTTTTGGTCTACGTAATATGGCTTAACAAGGCAGATAATTTATTCATGCACTTTAAAGATTCAAGAGATGAAGGCAATGAAACCAGAAAAATGGAAAAACCCAGATAATAAATTATTCCCTTATCAAGTAGGCTTTACTTCACCGCCTTATGATTATGATGCGGCGCCAAGTGATTTCCTCAGAATAGCGCCGGAAGAAGTGGGTGTGCACGGTCGTATTTTGCATGTACCAGGATATGCTCACGAATTAACACAGAGGACCAAAAACTTCGATCTTTTAGAAGAATTTGTTCATTGTATGTCAAATAGTGGTGCAGATGTAGTGGGGCAGGTTGGCACAAACTGGGTGCATTGTAATGGAACTAGTCCAGATCAAATCCGTCAATTCTGTAACACACTAAGTGACAAATATGAAACACCCTTCCATATGGCTGGCATGTGTTTAGTGGAGGCTCTTCATGAAATAAATGCAGAAAAAATAGCCTTAAACTCTGTTTATTATTGGCCTGATTGGCGAGATGGTATTGCTCGCTTCTTAAGAGAAGCGGGTTTTGATGTTGCATATGTTGGAAATTTTGTTGACCAAGGCTTCTATGAAACACAACAAGAGGTTAATGATTCAACTTGGATCTTCCCTAATGAATTAGCGGAAAAATCTATGATTTACGTATCAGAACAGGCGCCTGATGCTGATGCTATTGTGATTAATGGTATGCCTAATTGGCGGCGTTTAGATGGATTGCCACAAAGAGCACTATTCTATACTCCGAATTTCGAGAAAATAACCGGTAAGCCAGTCATTGCATCAGATGTTGCTCTCTATTGGCGTATATTTAAAACTCTTGGAATAGAGCCTACCGGTGAACATGGTCACTTACTTTCCAAACTTAAATAAATATGGATTTCAACTAATGAACAAAATACTCGTTCTTTGGGCAACTCCTAGGTCTACTTCAACTGCATTTGAATGGATGATGCGCCAGCGAGGAGATATGGAATGTTTTCACGAACCTTTTGGTGAAGCTTGGTACCAAGGAGAGAATCCGCTTTGGCCAAGAGTGCAAAAAAATAGTTTACGTATACCAGGATTATCATTGGAGGGTGTTTTTACAAAACTTAAGAAAACGGTCGCTCAAAAATCTGTTTTTTGTAAAGATTTTCCTCATTATGTTAGTCATCTTTGGAGTGACGAGTTTCTATCCCATTTTAATCATAGCTTTTTAATCCGAGATCCTGCGAAAACAATAAGCTCAATATACAAATATTTTCCTGATTTCGTTTTAAAAGAAATAGGTTTCTTAGAACAAAGAGAGTTGTTCGACATGGTTTGGAGTAATACAGGTAGAACGCCAGTGGTTATTGATAGTGATGACCTGCTTGAAAAACCTCATGGCACTGTTAAAGCTTATTGCAATGCCGTTGGCATTCCATTTATAGAAGAGGCTCTCAGTTGGGAACCCGGTGCGCGCGATGAAGTCAGCTGGTGGGATGGTGGTATCTTTCATGACAATTTGCGCAACTCAGATGGTTTAAAGCCGCAAAAACGCAATTATGTTGAAGTTAATGATTTGCCAGATCGGGTCAAAGAAATTTACGATATTGTCATGCCACAATATGAATACCTGTATGCTCACCGTTTAATAGTCTAGACAATCTAACTGACTGGGGATAGGAAATGAACATAGGATTTATTGGTTTAGGAAATATGGGTGCTGGTATGGCACATAATTTATTAATGCATTGCAAAGATTCAGATGATACGTTAATTGTTCTCGATATTAACGAAACAGTTTTAGCTGACTTCGTTGCGAAAGGTGCAATAAATGGAGAAAGTGCATCAAAGATGTGTCCACAGTGCGACGTACTTTTTACATCCCTGCCAAGCTCAAAAGAAGTCAATCTCTTGGCATTTGGCAATGAAGGTATTTTGAATAATTTAAATGAAGGGGCTATTTGGTTTGAAACCACTACAAACGAATTAGCTGAGTGGGAGAAAATTAAGGAACACGCGCCAAATCATTTGACATTGATTGATGCTCCAGTTAGTGGCGGTGCAGAGCGGGCAGCAGCAGGAACTTTAACCACCTTTCTTGGTATTGAAAAAGAAGTTTTGAAAAAGTTTGAGTCATTATTGAAAGTCTTTGCTAGTAAGGTTATTCGCATGGGTCCTTCTGGATCAGGCTATGTCACCAAGTTGGTACAACTGCATCTAAATTATCTTGCTGCACAAGGGATTGGAGAGACTCTAATGATGGGCGCGAAAGCCAACCTGGACTTAAAAACTCTTCACTCAGTGTTGATGAATAGTTGTTCTCAAAGCTACGTAGTTGAAAACTATATCCCAAAAGTATTAGATGGTAGCTACGATACGTCGTTTGCACTTGGACTGGCTGAAAAAGATATGAAACTGATTGTCGAACTTGGCCACCATCTTGGTATCTCAATGCCGCTTGGGGAAAAAGTTTATAACACTTATCAAGAAGCGACAAAGGTGTACGGCGATAAGTCGCCTCATTTAAGTGTTGTTCGATTGATTGAAGAAAGACATAATCAACAGCTGAGAAACAAAAAATAGGAGTCAGTTTTGGCATTATTAATTTCGGTTAGCGAATTTTGGGAAGATGAAAAAATTTGGCGTCAATGGGTCCAGGAAGAGTTGCCCGAAATGGATGTTCGAGTGCATCCTGATGATGGTGATGTTAATGAAATTAAGTACGTAGCGACATGGAAGCATCCCCATGGAATTTTAAAGAAATACCCAAATTTAAAGGCAATTCTATCTTTAGGGGCAGGCGTGGATCATATTCTCAGTGATCCCGATTTACCAGAGGATTTACCAATTGTTCGTTTAGTTGATCCCAAATTAACGCACGAGATGTGTTTTCATGCTCTTCATTGGGTATTGCATTTTCATAGTGATCACTTTTTGTACATGAAACAACAGATGGACACAAAGTGGCAACAGCAAGGTTCCATACAGCCCGAAGATAGAACGGTTGGAATTATGGGTTTAGGTAATATTGGAAGAGCTATTGGCGATTCAATAGTTAATCAAGGTTTTAAGGTGTTGGGCTGGGGAGCCAATCACAAATCATCTTTGGGTGATATTCAATACTTTTTTGGAGACGAGAAGTTAGGTGACTTTTTGGAAAAGACAGATATATTAATAAATGTCCTACCTTTAACTGAAAGCACAAATAATATACTCAGAAAACACGAGCTTCAACGTTTGCCTAGGGGTGCATTTATTATAAATATGGGCAGAGGGGGTATTGTCAACGAGACAGATTTATTATCTCTACTAGACGAGGGACACATTGCTGCCGCGGCTATGGATGTATTTGAACAAGAGCCTCTACCTGTAAACAGTCCTCTCTGGAGTCATCCATCTGTCTACATTACTCCTCATATTGCAGGGCAAAGCAATCCGCAATCTTCAGCAAAAACTATTGCTGAAAATATTCGTCGTATAGAGGATGGAGAAATGCCATTCCCTATCTATAACATTACTAAAGGTTACTAAATGGTTGCCAATAAGATGAAGATGTTAACCAAAATAAGGAGAAGTAATGAGCGTTAAATACTCTGAAGATCATGCATGGGTTAAAGTGCAAGATGAAGATTTAGTAACTATAGGAATAACTGATTTGCCCAAGAACAATTGGGCGATTTAGTTTATATTGAGCTACCAAAGATCGGTCATGAATTTAGCCGAGGAGACAAAATTTCTGTCATTGAGTCGGTTAAATCAGCTTCGGATTTGGTTGTCCCTGTTTCTGGAGAGATTGTAGAGGTAAATAGTAGATTGGAAGATGATCCGGAACTTGTTTCAGACGACCTAATGGATGAAGGTTGGTTTATTAAAGTTAAGCTTTCAAAGCCCTCTGAGTTGGATGAGTTGATGGATGAAAAGTCTTATCAAACTTTTATTGAAGATTAGGTTTAAATCAAATAGCTGTTAGTTTCAGATAATTCGTCAATTAATTCCTCTCATACTCTAAAATAGTAACATCTACGGTTTGAAATTTCTTATTCGATAGAAAAAGTTACTTATCCAATATATAGGTTAAGTATAGATACGACTTATGGGCAAGGTGTTATGAAATCAATTTTAATTAGTGTGTTGGGTGATGATAAACCAGGACTGTTGGATAGTCTGTCAGAGATAATTGTCTCAAATGAGGGTGACTGGATAGAGAGCAATATGTTTACTGTCGAGGCCAAGTTTGCTGGTATTTTAAGGGTTAACGTACCATCAAAGAATGCTGAAAAGCTTATGAAAGAGCTAACCTCATCCAAGTTAGGGTTACAAATTGCGTGTGAAGAAACTGCCCCAGTAAGACTATCTGATTTTAAGAGCTACAATATTGAATTAATAGGTCAAAATCATGTCGGCATTATTAATAAGTTATCTCACGTCTTAGCTAATGACCTGCAAGCTAACGTAGAGGGGATAAAGACCGAAGTAATTAATGCATCGATGGCGTCCAGCGAGCAACTTTTTAAAGCGCAAATTAATTTGCATTTACCAATGTCTATTGATGAACGTCTTATTAAAGAAAAGTTAGAACTAATAGCTGACGAGATGATGGTGGAGATTTACTCTTACGAAAGTTAGTCTAGCTTCGGCTTATTAGTTAGTGATAATATTGTGTTTTGGTCCGTAAGGGAATTTGGTAATGTCATAAGCACTATCCTCTGTTACTACCATAATATCATGTTCACGATATCCACCTGCACCCGGTTGCCCTTCAGGAATCATAATCATCGGTTCCATTGAGACTACCATATTCTTTTGAAGAACTGTATCGATATCCTCTCTTAATTCAACGCCAGCTTCTCGACCGTAATAGTGAGATAGGATTCCAAAAGAATGACCATAGCCAAAGGTACGACTTTCAAGTAAACCATATTCTTCAAAAATTTTATTCAATTCAAGTGCGATATCTTTGCATGCAACACCAGGCTTAATTAATTTCATACCTTCTTCATGAACTTTAATATTGATTTCCCATAGTTTTAAGGATTCATCATCAACGTGGTCGTAGAACAATGTTCTTTCAAGTGCAACGTAATAACCAGCAATCATAGAAAAACAGTTAAGACTCAGAATATCACCTTTTTGAACTTGTCTTGTAGTAACAGGATTGTGTGCACCGTCGGTATTAATTCCAGACTGAAACCATGTCCAAGTATCCATCAGTTCAGAGTGTGGATATCTCTTTGCGATTTCTCTGACCATAGCTTGAGTGGAATGAAGTGCCACTTCGTGTTCTGGAGCTCCCTCCTTGATTGCTTCTACCAAAGCCGCACCTCCGATATCACAGACATTGGCACCCTGAATGATGTGAGCTATTTCTTCATCTGATTTGATTGAGCGCATTTTCATGCAATCAACCGAAATATCAACAAGTTGAGCTTTATCGAAAGCACTTTGAAGCTTGTCTAGACGTTCCTTAGTGATGTGGTCGTGTTCAATGCCAATTGTTCCTTTGTTTTCTATTAGTTGCTGTAAAGCATAGAAGTAACTGTCTTTTTGCCAGTCGGTATAAACCAGATTTTCACCAAAGGTGCGACGCCATGGCTGACCTCCATCAATATTGGCCGTTACAGTTGTGGCTTTGTCATGGGTTACAACTAGTGCGTAAGGGCGTCCAAATGAACAATACAGAAAGTCACTATAGTAATTAATGCCATGGATAGAACTAAAGATTACAGCATCAATATTATGTGCTGCCATATGCTGTCTAAGACGAGCTTGACGGTTTTTATATTCTGTATCGCTAAACGTATGAACAATATTGTCGCCGTTTGGTATCAGTTTTGTTCTTGGCATATTCATAACATCTCCTCGATGTAATTTATACTGCGGATGTTAATAAAGTTTGTTTAGTAAAGCAAACTTTTTCTATACAGTATGTTCTTATACTATAACAGGAAGAAAGCTATCAACATCACTTTAGTGTATTTGCTTCAAACGACCTTCACGAATGAATGTGTATATGCCTGAAATCACAATTATTGAAGCCCCAGTCAATGTTAGTAAGTCTGGTCTTTCTGAGAGAATTATGATTGATAAAAGCATAGCAAACACCAGCCGTGAGTAACGGAATGGCGATATAACTGATACATCTCCATTGCGAGTAGCAAGCACGACTGCGTAATAGCCAATTACGCCGACAAACGTGGCTGAGATAAAATACACTATTTCAATTGAAGCAGGAATCACCATAGCTGAAAAGAAAGGCATAGCAAAAAAACCTGAGATGCCCACTGCTAAAAATGCATAAATAGATACTGTTGTTGTTGAAATCTCAAACTGCATGGCACGGGTAGCTAAATCCCTTACCGCTAAAAATATAGTTGAAATAACAGCTAGTAGCGAGGCTGGCATAAAGCCATCAAATCCTGGGCGCAAGATTAATAAAACCCCAAAAAATCCAATCATTATTGCGGTCCAGCGCCGCCAGCCAACTTTTTCTCCAAAAAATACTGCAGCTCCTATCGTCACCATTAACGGGGTTGTCATTAAAATTGATGCTACAGATGAAAGCGGCGTTAAAGCAATCGCTGAAGTAAAGAACAATGCTGCAAACAGTTCACAAAATGTCCGAACAATAACAGGTCTATTTAATAGATCTCTGTGCAGAATTGGTGCATTTGTTAGAATTGCAATAATTAAGAATACAGCGGTTCCACTAAAGCCAATAATGATTAATATCTGTGATACTGGGACATGTGATGAAAGAAGTTTGATAAATAAATCTTCAAGAGCAAATCCAGCCATAGCCAGAATCATGAATAAAATACCCCGTAAATTTTCCATATTTTGCCTAAAAGTTAATTAATCAAAATCTTCGAAATCAATTTTGGAGTCAGATTTATTCAGTATCATGTTCGATCCCATTTCTGCAATCATCATGGTCGGTGCTGAGGTATTGCCGCTGACAATGGTTGGCATAATTGAAGCATCGACAACACGCAAATTATTCATTCCTTTTACCTTTAAATTTTCTGGTGAAACCACAGCTAGTTCATCAATTCCCATTTTGCAGGTTCCAACTGGGTGGTAGACCGTTAGTGCGGTTTTGCGTATGTATTTCAATATTTCTTGATCACTTTGTACTGCTTTACCTGGGGCCATTTCTTTGCCACGAACTTCGTCAAATTCTGTCGATAATAGAACTTCTCTGGCTTTTTTTACTGCTTCGATTATGATTGTTTCATCTCTTGGGTCAGATAAAAAATTTTGATCAATAAGAAGTTTAAATTTCGATCCATCTCTATTTAATTTGATAGTGCCAGTGCTGTGAGGATTTAATAAACAAGTGAAAAGTGAGTAGCCATGACCAAATTCAAATTTTTTGCCGCGGTGACTTCTATAAATGCTAGTGAAGTGAAACTGAACATCTGGGTATTCTGTATTGGCGTATTTGGTTTGGGCAAAGCCACCTGCTTCGATATAATTGCTTGTCCACCAGCCCATCTTATTAAAATAGTATTTAAACGGAGCTGTAATTACATCAGGTAATAAAGATTTCCACGAGACACCTATAGATTCAGCTTTTTGAGAACGAATAGTAACCATAGTGTCTAGGTGGTCTTGAAGATTCTCACCAACACCTACCACGTTATGCTTGCAAGTTATTCCTAACTCATCAAGATCCTTTTTATTACCAATGCCCGAGGCCAGGAGAATTCTTGGTGAATCTATAGCACCGGTGCTAAGAATAATTTCTCTGTTGCAAATTAGTTTTTTATCGATTTCATTAGTTACTATATTGACTGCCTTAGCAGTATCACCTTCAATATCCAATGTTTTAACCCTTGCATGGGTAAGGATTGTCAGGTTTGGTCTGGTTAGAATAGGCTCGACAAAGGCTGTATAAGAACTCACTCGAATGCCCTTGTTTTGGTTTACATTATAAATTCCAAGGCCCAATTGTGAGCTGGCATTAAAGTCTTGATTATGCGGTAGCCCAATTTTTTCACCAGCCTTAACAAAGCGTTTGGCAACTGCGTTCACGTCTTGTGGTTTAACGACTGGCCACTCTCCATCTGAAGAGTGATATTGTGGGTCTCCACCTGTTTGATCATTTTCTAATTTTTTAAATATAGGCAGGACTTCTTCATAAGACCAGCCCTTACAACCTAGTGTAGCCCAATTGTCATAATCATTCTTATTGCCACGGATATAGCACATACCGTTAATAGAGCTTGACCCGCCAAGACACTTGCCACGATTGACTGTGATAGTACGGTTATTTAGATTCTTTTGAGGTACTCCTTGGTATGCATAATCAAACTTCTTATGCCCATATAACACGGAAAGTCCAGCAGGAATTTGAATCCATGGGCTTTTGTCGCTACCACCTCCTTCAATCAAACAAACGCTATTTTCAGGATTTGCACTTAAACGATTGGCTAATACACAGCCAGCTGAACCAGCACCCACAATAATGTAATCGTAACTAGTCATTTACTATATCTAGTTGTATGTAAGTCAGTTTCATTTGTTACCATGATCCCCGGAATATTTATTCGTTGATGGTGGTTGCCAGTCATTCAGACTATCTTTATTTGGCTTATAAATTTCGACCTTTAGAGGATAACAAGCGGCTGAGTCACTTGAATGTGAAGAACTACAGTCTCCTCCAGGGCAGGCTGAAAGTGCTCCCAGCAAGTTAATTTCAGCAAACATTTCAATGAAGTCGTGAGGGCGAACTGGACTCGCTTTCATAAAGTACTGGTGGGTGTCTTTGGTAAAGCCGGTACACATAAAAACATTTAGAACATCATGAACTAGGGCTTCTATTTCAGAGATAGGTTTTCTTTGCTCTTTGGATAGCGCTCGACAAAGGTTTGAATGGCAGCAATAATGATATTCATTTCCACTTAGCGCCATATGAGTATAAGGGTCGCAGCGAGTACCAATGACATCGTGAACACCTCCGCCATCTTCGTCCCAGCCATACCAATCTAGTGTGTCATGAGTAATAGTCGCCATTGGTCTGAGATAAGGAAAATTTGAATACAGACGATCAGCGGTACTAACATGGGTTCCGTAAAGTGCCCTCGTTTTACCGCTATAAAAGTGCTCATTAATGTTGTCATTGTTCCAAATGTTTAGATCTCCTACTTGTGGGCCTTCGATACATACAATCCGAAAAAAATGACCAGCAGGAACAACAAAGGTTTTTGCCTGTCTTGGAGGTACGATGGTTTCATCAATCAAAGTTAATTGCTTTCTTGCAGATTCGTAGAGATCGTTATTTGATTCAGGCAATCCATCTATGGGGTAGGCGATAACGGGTTTATTTTGTTTGCGTTTATGGGCATCAAGAGGAGCTTGGGTCTGTTTGATATTTTTCATAGTTCAACTCTCTGTTCCAGTTTCAATGATGAGCGTCTAAGTAAGTCTGCTCCATTATAAATAGATATATTAGTCAGGATAGCCATAACCGCCACCACCGGGAGTTTTTAAGATAAAAATATCATTTTTTTTAACTTCGATTTGACCCTTTGTTCCTATATTTGTCACTTTTTGATCAGAGTGAACAACGTAATTTTCACCGACTGCACCTGACTCGCCTCCTGACATACCATAAGGAGGCTCAATTCGATGTCCTGCAATCATATTAACGGTCATTGGTTCAAGAAAGCGCATCTGTCGATCAACCCCTTCTCCACCTTTGTGCTTGCCTTTGCCACCCGAGTTTTTTCTAATTTTAAAAGTTTCAAGTCTTACAGGAAAGCGCCACTCTAAAACTTCTGGGTCTGTTAATCTGGTATTAGTCATATGGGTCTGAACTGCACTACATCCGTTTTGTTTAGCGCTAGCTCCAGAACCACCGCATATGGTTTCATAGTTTTGTATTCTGTCATTTCCCCAGATGTAATTATTCATTGTGCCCTGTGATGCAGCCATCTTTCCTAAGGCACCAAACAGTGCATCAACTATATATTGAGAAGTCTCAACATTACCGGCGACAACTGCAGCTGGATAGACGGGATTAATCATGCTCTTCTCAGGTACGATTATATTTAGCGGTTTAAAACACCCATTATTTAGAGGGATGTCATCATCAATCAGACAGCGAAAGACATAAAGTACAGCGGCATAGCAGATTGCAATTGGCGCATTATAGTTGCCGGGGTGTTGTGAACTGGTTCCAGTAAAATCAATCGTTGCGCAACGTTTGATTTTATCAACCTTAATGGCAACACTTACTTGATGACCATCATCCATTTTGTAGGTGAAACTCGTATCTTCCAGTACATCTAAAATCCTACGAACTGACTCCTCAGCGTTGTCTTGTACGTGTTGCATATAAGCATGAACAACATCAAGGCTGTAACGCTCGATGATAATTAGCAATTCTTTCACACCCTTTTCTGCTGCAGCTACTTGTGCTTTTAAGTCAGCAATATTTTGTTTAATGTTTCTTGAAGGATAAGGGCCAGAACCTAGCAGTTGGTGTATCTCACTTTCCAAAAATTTTCCTGAAGATACCAGTTTAAAGTTGTCTATGAGAACTCCTTCCTCATTAACATGTATTGAGTTCGCAGGTGCAGAACCAGGTGACATACCACCAATATCAGCGTGATGTCCACGATTAGCAACATAAAAAATAACCTTACTATTATTTTCATCATAAACGGGTTTAATTAAGGTGATATCAGGTAAATGAGTTCCACCATTGTAGGGGGCATTCATTAAGAATGCATCACCTGGTTTCATTGAGGTAGTGTTTTCGCGAATAATTGTTTTGATGGATTCACTCATTGATCCTAAATGTACTGGTATATGTGGTGCATTGGCTACAAGTTCACCCTCAGGTGTAAATATTGCGCAGGAAAAGTCAAGTCTCTCTTTGATGTTCACTGAGGCTGCAGTATTTTCAAGAACTGTACCCATTTGTTCAGCAATATTCATAAACAGGTTATTAAATATCTCAAGCATCACAGGATCAACATTAGTGCCTATAGCGCTTTGCCTTTTGAGTGGTTGAATTCGTTCTAGAATTAAATCATTATTCGATGAGAGCTGTGCCTTCCAGCCTGGTTCAATAACAATAGTAGAGGCTTGTTCAATGATAATTGCAGGTCCATTAATTTGAAAGTTTATAGGGATTTGTTCGCGATCATAAAAACAAACATTGTGTTTATTCCCGGCCATTACAGCTTGGCGTTCAGCCAATGTTGAGATTTGCTTTGTACCTAAGGTGGCTCTTTTTAAGTCGGTTTGTGTACTTTTTGATACAGTTTCTACTTGAATGGACTCAATTATCAGTTTTTTTTCTGGAGAAGTGAAGCCAAATCGGTCAAAATGGATCTTTTCAAACTCCTTTATTAATTCCTCAAGATCGTTAAAGGTGACTGCTATTGCTGTATCTGAACCTAGATAGCGGATATAAACACGTTGATGGTGGACCAGTGTTGAGATATTCAATCCTTGGGCTGATAAGTCTTCTACCCCCCTTTGCTTGAGTGTCTTAAATTCTAAAGAAATGGTTGTGATAAGTTGTTGGTCAAGTTGAGCTTCAATTGCCATATCGTTAATTGTGCGAGTGTCTGCTAGTCCTATACCAAAGGCTGACAAAACACCTGCGAACGGGTGTAAGTGAATTTGCTTTATCCCCAAATTGTCTGCCACTAGGCATGCATGTTGTGCCCCCGCACCACCAAAACAAGATAGGGTATAGTCACTTACATCATGACCTCTCTGAACTGAGATCTTTTTGATAGCATTGCTCATGTTGTCAATGGCGACAGATAGAAAGCCTTCTGCAACTTCTTGGGGTGTGATCGGTTTGCCCGTTGCATTTTCGATTTGTTTTGTTAGACGACTAAATTTTTCTTTTACAACTTCACTATCAAGAGGTTGGTCAGCTGCTGGACCAAAAACTTTAGGAAAGAAGTCTGGGTCTAATTTGCCTAACATGACATTACAATCAGTAATCGTTAAGGGCCCTCCATTTCGATAACATGCGGGACCTGGATTGGCGCCTGCAGAATCAGGACCGACTCTATAGCGTGATCCGTCAAAATGAAGTATAGAGCCTCCACCAGCGGCAACGGTATGGATGAGCATCATTGGCGCGCAACATCGAATCCCAGCAACTTCGGTTTCGAAGACGCGTTCATAATCACCAGCGAAATGAGAGACATCTGTTGAGGTGCCGCCCATGTCAAACCCAATTAACTTATTAAAGCCTGCTGCTTTCGCTGTTTTAGCCATTCCCACAACGCCACCCGCAGGTCCTGAGAGTATTGCATCCTTGCCTGCAAAGAAGCGCGCATCGGTTAGTCCGCCATTGGATTGCATAAACATTAAGCGACCTGTTTGTTTCGCTTCTATGCCCAGCGCGCTTTCAACTTGGTTGACGTAGCGCCTAAGTACTGGTGATAAATATGCATCTAGAACAGTGGTATCACCTCTGGGAATAATTTTCATTAAAGGACTTACTTGGTGACTAATCGAAATTTGAGTAAAACCAATTCTCTGCGCAATGGCTGCTATTTTTTTTTCATGTTCAGGATATCGATAGCCGTGCATCAAGGCAATAGCAAGTGTTCTATAACCGTTAACAAAGTATTTTTGTAATTGCGTTTCGGTGTTTTTTTCATCAAGCGGTTTAATAATGTAACCTTGTGGATCTAGGCGCTCGTCAATTTCAATCACGTCGCTGTAAAGCATTTCTGGTAGTTGAATATCAATTGCAAAGAGTTTGGGTCTATTTTGATAACCAATTCTTAAGATATCGCCAAAACCTTGGGTAATTGCAAGCAGTGTTTTTTCACCTTGTCTTTCCAGCAAGGCATTTGTGGCAACTGTTGTGCCCATTTTTACGACATCAATTTGAGTCATTGGGATTGCCTCTTCGTGAGTTAACTTGAGTAGATCTCGTATACCTTGAATCGCAGCGTCAGAATATTGATTTGGGTTTTCTGAGAGTAATTTATGTATCAAAATCTCACCATCTGGGTTGCAGCCAACGATATCTGTAAAGGTTCCGCCACGATCAATCCAAAATTGCCAAAGTTTTTTATCTTGTTGATATTTTGAGTTCATGCACCATGCTGTTAAGTTTTAATTGATATAGTATATTTTAAATCCAATCTTCAAGTTTTATTATGCTCAGATAGTCAAGTAAAAATAATGATTGACAGAAATTCAATTTAGGAACAAAATGCGGAAATCAGTAACATCTAATCAGATGTTATTAAGGGGCATGAAATAATGCAGAATAAGTATTTCTTGGGTTTCGTTCTAGTAGTTATTAGTGGGCTTGTCTGGAGTTTAGGCGCGCCAATTATTCGTTTCTTAGAAGACGCAGAGCACTATAGACTTCCCTATATTCTTTATAGAGGAATTACTATTTTCTTGGTTGTTATTGCTTATGTTTTGTTTAGAGAAGGTAGAAACTTTTTTAACTCATTAAAACGCATCGATATTTGGAGCATTTTCGGTGGTCTTGTGTTATCTCTAACTATGTTTAGCTGGGTCTATGCTATAACAACAACAACAGTTGCTGTGACTTTGTTAATGCTTGCATTGTCGCCGATTCTTACTGCATTTCTGGGGTACTTAATTCTTGGGGAGCGGCTCAGTCGAGTCACATTGGTGAACATAGTAATTGTTCTTGCTGGTGTAATTATTATAGTTTCGGGCACTGAAAAATCAAGCACAATAATTGGTATGATTTACGGTTTCTTTATGGCACTTGGTTTTTCCATTTATACGATTACCATTCGACACAATCCTGAAATTCCAAAATTGTTAACGCCGGGACTTGCTGGCTTTTTTGGCCTAATACTAGCATCAATTTTAATTGTTGCAACAGGTAGTAGTTTTGAAATGTCACCAATGAATATAGGGATAAGTGTAATAAATGGCCTAATTGTTTCTACTGGATTGATTCTGTTTGGTTTGGGGGCAAAATATTTGCCTAGCGCGGAACTTGTACTACTAACAATGCTTGAAGTGGTTGCTGGAATTTTTTGGGCTTGGTTACCTATCTTTGGAATTAACGAGATTCCAGCAACTAATACTCTTATTTGTGGATTCTTTATTCTGACAGCTATTACTTTGCAAGGCATTGCTGCAAGAAAACAACACATTATCCCGATGCCTTAAAAACTCTGTGATCTGATTATTTCTGGTTCAAAACAAAGTTATTGATTTGAACATGCTTCATTGATAAAATTCCCTTTTTTACTCTCTGTTTGAATTTAAATAATAAGCTTAAAGTAAAAGATGTTGAAGTACAGTCACTGGATATTTTATGTTCTTAGGCATTTACATAAGACTGAGTGCTACAATTGTGATTTGATATATTAATGTTCTGGAATTATAGATTTATTGATTGAGTAGAATTATGCAAACAAAATATTCCTGGTATTCACTACTAAAGGCTGGCTTGAGTGGCCAAGATTGGGATCAAGCGATTCCGTTGATTCAACCCAAATCTAAATATGACGTCATCATCATTGGTGGTGGTGGACACGGGTTAGCTACTGCTTACTATTTAGCAAAAGAATGTGGCATCAACAATGTTGCTGTTGTCGAAAAAGGTTATATTGGTGGTGGCAATACCGGTAGAAACACTACTATTATTCGCTCGAACTATCTTAGAGATGAAGCCTCTAGCCTTTATGAGCATGCACTGCAGCTTTGGGAGGGTATCAGTGAGGATCTTAATTTTAATGTCATGTTTAGCCAGAGAGGCGTCTACAATCTAGGTCATAACTTACAAAATATGCGAGATATTGAACGCAGAGTTAATGCAAACGTTCTCAATGGTGTCGATGCTGTGGTTGTTGACGCTAATGAGATAAAGCAGCAAATCCCCATTATAAATACATCAAAAAATGCACGTTATCCAATTTTGGGTGCTTCCTACCAGGCGCGCGGTGGCGTTGCAAGACATGATGGTATAGCTTGGGGTTTTGCTAGAGCTGCCTCAATGATTGGAGTCGACATCATTCAAGATTGCGAAGTGATTGATATTGAGGTCGAAGAGGGAAGAGTGAAAGGTGTTAAAACAACCAAGGGAGAAATTAAGGCAGACCGTATTGGTTGTGTCAGTGCAGGTCATTCTTCAGTACTGGCAAAAATGGCTGGCCTTAGATTGCCAATTGAAAGTCACCCTTTGCAAGCATTTGTTTCTGAAGCAATGAAACCGGTATTACATACTGTTGTGATGTCTAACGCCGTTCATGGCTACATTAGCCAAAGTGATAAGGGAGACCTTGTCGTTGGTGCAGGGATTGATGGCTATAACTCCTATGCTCAGAGAGGCAGCACAAAGATTGTCGAACACGCTGCAGCAGCTATATTGGAATTATTTCCAATATTTTCGCGCGTCCGTATGAACAGACAATGGGGTGGAATTGTTGATGTCTGTCCTGATGCTTGTCCTATTATTAGTCCAACAAAGGTTGAGGGTTTGTACTTTAATTGTGGTTGGGGTACAGGAGGCTTTAAAGCAACACCCGGATCTGGCAATGTTTTTGCACATACCATTGCCCAAGACAAACAGCACCCACTAGCAGAACCATTCCATATTGATCGTTTTACAACTGGCGCACTAATTGACGAGCATGGAGCCGCAGGTGTGGCTCACTAGTTCACAAAATAGGTAAGAATATGTTATTAATTCATTGTCCATACTGTAAAGAATCAAGAGACCAAAGCGAATTTTCTCCAGCTGGGGAAGCCTTTATCGCAAGACCTAAGAATCCAGAAGGTATTAGCGACGAAGAGTGGGCCGATTACGTTTTTTACCGAACCAACCACAAAGGCAATCATTGGGAACAATGGGTTCACGCCAATGGTTGTCGAAAATATTTCTTGGTAGAGCGATCAACTATCAGTCACCAAATATTGCAAGTGGCACCTTTCGGTGCTAGAAATAACGAGACTGAATTATGAGATTAGCACAACATTCAAGTCATCAAGTCGACTATTCTAAATCGTTAAATTTTATTTTTAACAATAAACGCTATAAGGGTTATGAAGGAGACACTTTAGCATCTGCTTTACTGGCAAATGATTCGTTTTTGTTTGCGAGAAGCTTTAAGTATGGAAGAAAACGTGGTCTTATGGCTGCTGGTGTTGAAGAGCCAAACGCCTTAGTATCGCTAGAGATAGGTGGTCGTTATACACCTAACCTAAAGGCCACTGAAATTACGCTTTATGATGGCCTAAGTGCCGTTAGTGCAAGCAACCCTAATGCATTCGATATGCGTGCTTTTATCAAGCCATTACATCGTTTTATGCCGGCCGGTTTTTATTATAAGACTTTTATTAAACAAAAGGTTTGGGCTAAAGTAGAAGACAGTATCCGTGCATTTTCAGGTTTTTCAAAAGCGCCAACTGAGGAAGATGTTGATGTTTACGACCATATCTTTCATCATGCTGAAGTCGTTGTCATTGGTGGCGGTGCTGCAGGTATTTCAGCAGCATTAGAGGTTCTCAATAATTCTGAGAAAGAAAGAGTTATTCTGGTTGATGAACGTAGCCAATTAGGTGGCGAATTATTTAATGAATTCTCGAGTGATGAAGCTGCTATGACGTGGCATAAGGATAGTGTTAATAGATTATTATCTTTTTCTAATAAGGACAGTGAGCGATTTACCTTGTTGACCCAATCAACCGCCTATGCGTGGCATGATCAGAACTTCATTGAAGTTTTAGAAACCATCACAACAGCTGAGTCATTAACTTCATCGGAGTCCCAAAAGGCTAGAAAAATAGTACATAGAATTCGAGCTAAAGAAGTAATTTTAGCAACAGGTGCCCATGAACGTCCTATGTTGTTTGAAGCTAATGATTTGACCAATATTATGTTGAGTCAATCAGTGAGACGTTACTTACATGAATATGGTGTAATTTCAGGTAAAAAAGTTGTTATATACGGCAACAATGACAGTATTTATAGTACTGCTAAAGATCTTCATGTTAATGACATTGAATGTATAGTTGTTGACGTCAGATCTTCCGAAAAGCCAATTGAGATTATTTCCGAACTAAAAGACTCAGGAGTAAAGGTTTTGCAGGGCTATTCAATTGTTAAGGCACTTGGTTCGCACCGGGTTAAAGGTGTTGAAATTAAACAAACAATGCTTCAAGGCAATAGTTGGCAGGTTTTTGGAGATACAGAAACATTGAGTTGTGACTTATTGGCAACTTCTGGCGGCTTTAATCCAGTCGTTCATCTTGACTGTCATAACGGTGCTAAAACTTATTTTGATGAAGTTTCACAATCATTTTTGCCACAACAAGATCGAGATAACAGGGAGGTTTGTGGCGCGGTAGCAGGTGCAGGTGCTTGGCAAGATGCCATCATTGATGCAAAAAATAAAGCCCAATTTACTCTTAATGCTTTGGGTGTTGTGAGTAAGTTGACACAAGAAATCTTGAGTGAAAATTACTCAAACTTTTTTAATGTTAGTCAATTTTTCACCCCAAAAGAAATCCTGAATATGCCAAAAGTATTTCTGGATCTGCAGAATGATGTGACTACTTTGGATGTCGCCCTCTCAATAAGAGAGGGTTATCGTTCTATTGAGCATATTAAACGCTATACAGCTATGGGGTTTGGAACTGACCAAGGGAAAACAGGCAATATTAATGGCATAGCAGTAGCAGCTGAATTGTTGGAAATTCCGATGTCAGAAGTAGGTACTACGACTTTTCGTCCTGCATACACTGGAGTAGATTTTGGCGCCATGGCAGGTAGAGAGATTGGAGACTTTTTTGATCCTCAACGCTATACAACGATTCATGATTCCCATGTTGCAAGTGGTGCTGAGTTTGAGGTTGTGGGGCAATGGTATCGTCCTTGGTATTATCCAAAAACCGGTGAGAATATGCATCAAGCGGTTCATCGAGAGTGTTTAGCTGCGAGAACCTCACTTGGTATGATGGACGCTTCAACGCTTGGTAAGATTGACGTTCAGGGTAGTGACGCCAGAGAGTTTTTGTCAAGAGTTTATACCAATGCTTGGATGAAGCTGGCACCAGGCAGCTGCCGCTATGGCCTTATGTGTAATGAAAAAGGAATGATCATTGATGACGGAGTGTCAGCTTGTATAAATAACAACCATTTCATTATGACAACCACAACAGGCGGTGCTGCAAGTGTTTACTCCGCATTAGAAATGTGGCTGCAGACTGAATGGAGTGATTTGGATGTTCACCTCAATAGTGTCACTGATCAGTATTCAACCGTTGCCGTTGTAGGGCCTAATGCACGTAAGTTAATGAAATTGCTTTGTCAAGATGTTGACTTTGAGCGCGAAAATTTCAAATTCATGCAGTGGCGTCAGGGTACGGTTTGTGGAGTTGACGCTCGAATTATGCGAATCAGCTTTTCTGGTGAACTTGCTTATGAGATTAATGTTGAAGCAAATTATGGACGATATATTTGGGATCAGGTTGCTATTACTGGTGAGCAATGGAATATTACACCATATGGCACAGAATCAATGCACGTGCTGCGGGCAGAAAAAGGTTACATTATTGTTGGTCAAGACACTGACGGCTCGATGACACCAATGGATGTTAATATGAGTTGGATTCTTGCCAAAGATAAGTCTTTTTCATATGTAGGTCGTCGCTCTTTTAGTATTTCTGCTCTGTGCACTGAAGACCGTTTACAACTTGTTGGTTTGATGACAAAAGATTCATCTACTGTGCTTCCTGAGGGTGCAAATGCTATTGATAATAAGGGCAAATCGATCGGTTATGTTACCTCCAGTTATTTCAGCCCTATACTTAATAGGTCTATTGCCATGGCGCAAATTAAGGGGGGTTTGTCAAAAATAGGTGAAACAGTGCTGGTTAAAATAGTTCAAAAAAAGCAAGGTCTGAAAGAAATTCCTTGTGAAATATCTAGCAGCGTTTTTTATGATATTGAAGGTGAAAAGGTAGATGGTAATGACTAGTTCAAAAGAAAATTTAATACCTAAGTTTGCATCAACTTTTCAGCCGCTCATTGATCAAGAAGGCTATTTAGCCAATCAAAAAAATCTTTCCTGTCGTGAAGTTGTTGGAAAATCTTTAACTATTTTACGAACATCTAAAGATTATGAAAAAAGCAAAAAAGATTCTTATGAAATATTGGATGTGACTTTGCCAGAGGAGCTTTCTATTTCGACAAATAGTGATGGCGTTCAGTGTCTTTGGATTAGCCCTGACGAGTTTTGGCTGTTGCATAGTGAGCAACAAAAGGCCGATATATGGAATAAAATTGAATCACTTCCTGTTGAGATGTCGATGGTCGATAATTCTGCTGCATATGGTGTTCTTGAATTTATTGGGAAAAAGGTACATGAACTGTTGTCGAGGTGGATGAGTTATGATTTAAGCGGCTCACTTAATTCTGGAAAGGTTGTGTCAACTACTTTTGGTCAGGCACCTGTGATTATTTTTCTGACAGCAGAAGATAAACTTATGATGATGGTTAGGCATTCATTCTCTCATTATGTGGCAGGTTTGTTGAAAGATGGTGCAAAGAGAGTATAAAGATTGAAATGATGATTAGAAAGAGATTGCAAAATGGATAAAGTTAACTTTACTAGGATGGAGAATGGTACTGCAGAAGAGTATGCTTTTCTTGACCAATTGGAAGAGCAGTTCAAGGCTGACCTTCCAGAGCGTTTAATAGAAAGACTTAAGTCTTTAAATTCTAGTCTCTCAGGTTATCAAATTAGTCGATTGGAGCATAGCCTACAAGGCGCCACCAGAGCACACCGTGCCGGTGAAAATATGGAAATGGTGATGGCTGTGTTGTTTCATGATATTGGTGATGAGTTGGCTCCATATTCTCATTCTGAAATGGCAGCAGCATTGCTGAGACCTTTTGTTTCTGAAAAGACTTATTGGATTGTTAAACATCACGGAGTTTTTCAGATGTATTATTTCGCCCATCATTCTGGTGGAGATAGAAATGTTCGTGAATTGTTTAGTGAAAACCCTTGGTATCAAGATGCTATAAATTTCTGTCATGAATATGATCAAAACTGCTTTGATCCAGATTACGATTCAGAATCTCTAGATTTTTTTATTCCTATGATTAATAATTTCTTTGCCAAACCAAAAGCTGACGACCCTGAAGAAGTTGCAAGGTATGGGAAAAGAACTTGAGGCAAATATAAAATGAAAATTCGACAACTTTCAGCACGTCAAATCTACTTAATAATTTTTTTAGCTGTAGGGGGTCTTATTGGCTATGCAGCTTACAGCATTAAAATACTGGGATTAGAACCTTGTCCTTTATGTGTCACTCAACAATTCTTTTATAGTATTGTTGGTATTACAGCCTTTATTGCCTTTAATCATAACCCTGTATTAACAATAAGCCGTTTTTATGCTGCAATTATTTCTTTAGCTTCAGCTGCGGGAATATGGGTAGCTGGTCGTCAAGTCTGGTTACAAAGCTTGCCAGAAGATGAAGTTCCCTTATGTGGACCACCACTGGAGTATATTTTAGAAGTGTTCCCATTCGGAGATTTACTGAATGCACTATTCATGGGAGATGGTAATTGTGCAGAAATACCTTGGCAGTTTTTTGGCCTCAGTATGGCTGGCTGGTCTTTGATTTGGTTTGCTTTGTTCTTAGTTTTGAGTATATTAGTAATTTTGAAATCAAAGTCTAACAATATTCAATATTAAGTATTGATTTAACAATAAAAGGGAACAGTTGGCAGATTATAAAAATACAGTTGATAGAATTCTTAAAACTGTTGATGTTGAAATCAATGGCTCAAGACCTTGGGATCTTCAAGTTCTTGACGAACGTTTTTACTCAAGAGTTTTAAGTGGTGGCTCTTTAGCGTTAGGTGAGAGTTATATGGATGGATGGTGGGACTGTAAGGCGTTAGACCAATTGAGTGATAAACTTTTAAGTGGTCGTATAGACAAGCAAATTAGAGCTTCCAGCCCGTCTTTTTTTCTGGTTTTATTAAGAGCTTACCTTTTTAACCCCCAGAGTAAAAATAGAGCTTACATAGTAGGAGAAAAACACTACGATGTAGGTAATGACTTGTTTTCATTAATGCTTGATGAAAGAATGAACTACTCTTGCGGTTATTGGAGGAACGCTGAAAACTTGGATCAGGCGCAAGTCAATAAGCTAGATTTAATATGTCGGAAGATGCATTTGAAGTCTGGCATGAATGTACTTGAGATAGGGTGTGGTTGGGGCGGTTTCGCTAAATATGCTGCTGAAAATTATGGTGTTATTGTTCATGGTGTGACAATTTCACAACAGCAGGTCGTATTTGCACAAAACTCCTGTAAAGGTTTGAATGTAAACATTGAGTTAAAGGATTATCGAGAACTAAACGGCCAATATGATCGTGTTGTTTCAGTTGGAATGTTTGAACATGTAGGGTATCAAAATTATAAAAAATACATGGAGGTTGTTCATCGATGTTTAAAGGAGGATGGGCTCTTTTTACTTCACACAATTGGTCGAAACCATTCGCGTCGTACAACTGAGCCTTGGATTAATAAGTATATTTTTCCTAACGGTATGACACCTTCAGCTCAACAAATTAGTGCCGCTTCAGAAGGTTTGTTTGTGGTTGAAGATTGGCACAATTTTGGACAGGATTATGATGCAACCTTGATGTCTTGGAATAAAAACTTTCAAAATAATTTTGATAAATTAAAAGATTTGTATGATGATCGATTTAAGCGTATGTGGGAGTACTATTTGTTAATGTGTGCCGGCACTTTTCGCTCTAGGCGAAACCAATTATGGCAATTGGTAATGTCAAAGAGTGGACTGAAGGGAGGATACACTTACAAAAACAACCCTAGATTTGATTAACCAATGAAAGATACAGAAACTTTACATACCAGTCAGTTCTGAGTTCTTTATCAAAGGAAAATATGACACTTAAACTTGTCAGTTATAAGGCCTGCCCTTTCGTGCAAAGAGTTGCCATTACGCTTCAATATAAAGGTATTGATTATGATATAGAATATATTGATTTAGGTAGTCCGCCTGAATGGTTTTTAGCTATATCACCCCTAAAAAAAGTACCACTCTTAATCGTTGATGGTGCGGTAATTTTTGAATCAGCTGTTATCAATGAATATATTGATGAAGTATATTCACCAATGCTTCATCCAGAAGATTTACTGATGAAAGCGATAAATAGAAGTTGGATTGAGTTCTGTAACAATATCAGCTTGTACACTTTCCAGCTAACCATAAAAGAGAAAAAAAATGACTTTGAAGATACACTTAAAGAATTGCTGAACGATTTTGATCTGGTTGAAGACTATATAAGCGCTGAACCATTTTTCAACGGAGAGCAGTTTTCTTTAGTGGACTCGAGTTATGCTCCTGTATTCCAAAGGTTGGAGTTTTTAGCAAAAATTTACAAACCTATTATTGTTTCAGAAAAGCATCCAAAACTAGCAAAGTGGAAAGATAACTTATTGTCATTAAAAGCAGTGAAACGCTCAACTGTAGCGGAAATTCAGAACTTATACTATCAACTTTTGTGGACAAGACAGGGATATATTTCACAATTTTTGAGTGAAAGAGAATATGGTAAGAGGTCAACAAAAAGTCTCTACTAGGTGAATTATTTTGTTAATAAATTCCTTGTTTCATAAGACATTAAGAAAATAAACCATTCAACATTGCCACAGCATCACAACCCGCTGCAAAAGCCAATTTTTTATTTTCAAAAGTAATACCTCCAATTCCAACAATAGATAAATTAAGTTTTTCTTTCGCACTTCTAATAACTGATAAAGGGCAGTGACTTACAGTGGGCTTGGTTGTCGAGTTGAACAGTGCGCCAAAAGCGACATAGTTAGCCCCCATTTTTTCAGCTTCAAAGGCAAGCTGTAATTGATTGTAGCAAGACACACCAATGATCGCTTTATCACCCAGTTGTCCTCGAGCGGTATTAATAGAATTATCGTTTTGACCTAAATGAACACCATCAGCACCAACTTTCTCACAAAGGTTAATATCATCATTGACTATAAATAAAGTATTATGTGTTAGGCATATGTCGAGCAACTGTTGCGCTTCGTCTAGTTTTAGTTGTTCGTCGTTGGTTTTATGGCGGTATTGGAGAATGTTGACTTGATGTTCGGTAATCACACGCTCAATCAGTGCGATATTCAGATTATTGTTTGGTGTAATCCCGTATAAACCTTGTATTCTTTGATCTAACATAATGGCAGCTTTTCAGATTAGGAAAATTCAATCAATCATAGTATTTATTATAGTTATGATAGCTATTCTGTGGCTATTTCAAGATAATATTATGGGGATTTCTTTATTCCAGAAAAACATTCAACAGTCAGATAATATGCAAGAAGAAATTAATGAGGCTGCTTATCTTGAAAGAATAGATAATTTTGTCCTTAAGGAGTACTCAAATGAGCAACTCTTATTACATATTCTTGAGGCTGGAACTTATTCTAGAAAAAAAAATAAACCAGTAGAGTTGCTTAATGTTAAGGTTACGACATATGATGAATTTGGTCAGCAAGGTGTCTTGTTGACATCGAATCGTGCTGAAATTCTAGAATCAGGTGAGATATTTTTTAATGGTGAAGTTAACATCCAATCTAAGAATGGGATTTCACATGAGATAAATTCAGAGTCCTTGATTGTATTTTCTAATAACGGTCAAATTAAGAGTGATAGAAAGGTTACCTATTTAGGGGAGAATGAAAAAATTGATGCACAGGGAATGGAAATGAATATTGAAGATGACACTATGTCTCTTATAGGAAAGACAATAATTAATCAAGATTCTGGTTCAGTTATTGAGACTGAAAACTTGTTTGTTAGTCATACTGATGGAAAAAAACTCTATAAGAGTGCAGGTAAAACGGTTTACAACTCAAATGATAATAAGGTTAGTGCAGATAAAGGAATAGATTTGGATATGAATGAGAATTTGATGAAATTATTTGGTGAAGTTGAGATATTGAGTAGTGGAGGCAGTACAATGGGAGGTAGCACAATAGAGAGTTTCGATCTAATTGTAGATCAATCGAACGGTAATGAAGTGTACAAATCGAATGATTCAACTCATTATCAAACACAAGTCTCTGACATACGTGCAAAAAGAATGCATTATGATGCAAAAACAAAAAAAGTTAAACTAATAGGTGGAGTGCTAGGTGTTTTTGAATAAAGCAATCATATTATTTCTAGTTTTTTTTACTTCGCTGGTTTTGGCTCTTCCAGAGGATGCAAAGCAACCTATTGAAATTGAGGCCCATTCTGTTTTTGTTGATGAAATTAAGGGATTTAATGAATTTAGTGGTAATGCAGAAGTCAGACAAGGTTCACTCCTTTTATTGGCTGAACTAATCCAAGTACAAACCAATGATGAAGAGGTTGTGACTGTGATTGCAAAAGGCAGCCTTCAGGAACCTGCGAAATATTCCCAGGACCAAGAAAATCAAGATCGTTTTATTGAAGCCACTGCAACTCTAATTACATATGATGTCAATGAAGGTATGATTTTTTTGGTTGGTAATGCGCATCTGGTTCAAGGCTTCGATTCGTTTAGTGGAGAAACATTGGACTATGACATCGATAATGATAAGGTTATGGTTAAAGGTTCAGAAGACGGCACTGAACGGGTTAAATTTAAAATAGTTTTATGACATAGACTATGAATTTATAAAGCTAGAGGCTTTATATTATTTAAAGGTCTTTTCTTTCACGTTATGACACCAACAAGACTTAACTTTCAAGTGCGGTATTGATTCTTTTTTTGACTTCATCAAGAGTACCAACTCCACTAATAGCCTGAAACTTCGTCCCTGAATTATCTTCAAGTGCATCTTTGCTATAGTAGTTTACTAAGGGTTGGGTTTGTTGATGGTAAATCTCTAAACGATCTCGGACTATGTCTTCATTATCGTCAACACGTTGAATCAAATCTTCTCCAGTTAGGTCGTCTTTATCTTTATCAATAGGTGGGTTAAAAACAATATGATAGGTTCTTCCGGAGTCTAAGTGAACTCGTCGACCTGACATTCTAACCACTATATCTTCATCAGGAACCTGGACTTCAACAACATAATCTAGCTTAATGTTTTCTGATTTAAGTGAGTCAGCTTGTGTAATCGTTCTAGGAAAGCCGTCAAGTAAGTATCCGTTTTTACAGTCCGGTGACTTTATTCTTTCTTTTACTAAGGCAATAATAATATCATCCGAAACAAGACCACCTGCATCTATAATTTTTTTTGCCATCAGACCTGTCGGTGTTCCAGCAACAACTGCAGCTCGCAACATATCGCCTGTAGATATTTGAGGTATATTAAATTTTTCACAAATATGGGCGGCTTGGGTACCTTTGCCAGCCCCTGGTGGTCCTAATAAAATGATCTTCATAATAAATTTTTAGTAATTAAACCTCAAATGGAGGTAATTTTTTGTCAAGTTTTAATTTTTTTAATACCACGTAATCTGGCAAACCACAATTATACGGAGGATAATTCTCACCTTCAATCAGTGGTAGTAAATATTCACGACAAGAATTGGTAATAGAAAAACCGTCTTCTGAAATATAGTTTTGAGGCATCATCTTTTCAACGTTTGCAACATCTTTTAATTCGCCACAACCAATTTCCCATTTGTAAGGATTATTAGAGATTCGAACAATAGCTGGCATTACAGAATTTTTTCCTTCTAGAGCCATTTCGACTGCCGCTTGCCCAAGGGCATATGCCTGTTCGACATCAGAATTTGAAGCCAAGTGGCGTGCTGAACGCTGCAAGTAGTCTGCCACTGCCCAGTGAAATTTATATCCCAGAGCATTTTTAATTAAATTTGCGACGACAGGAGCAGCGCCACCTAGTTGTGCATGTCCAAAGTCATCACGAGTGCCTTGCTCTGCTAGGAATCTTCCATCTGGCCATTTTGTGCCCTCAGAGACAACAATGGTGCAATAGCCAAATTCTTTTACGTTGTTATCAACTTTATCAAGGAAAGCTTTTTCATCAAAACTAACCTCAGGAAATAGAATGACAACTGGTATTGATGAATCCACTAGTCCTCCAGCTGCAGCAATCCACCCTGCATGTCTACCCATCACTTCGAGCACAAAAACTTTAGTTGACGTAGACGCCATAGAGGCAACGTCAAAGCTCGCCTCCATTGTAGATACAGCAATATATTTAGCAACAGAACCAAAACCTGGGCAATTGTCTGTGACCGGTAAATCATTATCAACTGTTTTAGGGATATGGATAGCCTGTATTGGGTATCCCATACTTTCAGAGAGTTGAGAAACCTTTAAACAGGTGTCGGCTGAGTCACCACCACCATTGTAGAAAAAATAACCAATATTATGTGCCTTAAAAACCTCAATTAAGCGCTCATATTCAGCTTTGTTAGCTTCCAAAGATTTCATTTTATAGCGACAGGAGCCGAACCCACCTGATGGGGTATGGTTTAGGGCTGCTATATCTGAATCTGATTCGAGTGAGGTATCTATCAGGTTTTCAGTAAGAGCGCCAATAATGCCGTTTTCACCTGCATAAACTTTACCAATTTTATTTGAATGTTTGCGTGCCGTTTCAATGACGCCGCAGGCCGAAGCATTAATAACTGCAGTCACACCGCCTGATTGAGCATAAAAAGCGTTTTTCATGTTTCCTCTTTTTTGATTTAAATTTGAACTTTATTGAGTAACAATGACTTGCGATTCTGGGTAATACATAAAATACACCAAGCTGTCTTTTGGCTCAGGATAATTATACCAGTTATCTAGAAATTAGCTTTCAATTATTCTATATTATGGCTTAATTATTTTGATAGTTCTATTGCTTTTTGAGCTCTAGATAAATGGTAGTGCTTGGGAAAAATTTTCAATATTGAAAAACCCAGGAACAATTGCTGTCTTTATTTTAGAGCTGGGCTTGCTTATAGCAACTATGTGTTTAATGTTAAACTTAAAAGCGGATTGGAGAACATCAGGTGAGTCATCAAAAAAAATGGCTCTGTTTTTATCTAAATGAATTACTTCGCTTAATTTATGCCAAAAAGCTTGCTGTTGTTTGGCAACGCCAAAATCGTGTGAGGAAACTATAACATCGAAATAATCCTGAAGTTGAGTGACAGACATTTTTAGTTCGATGGTTTTTCGATGCGCATTGGTTATTAAATAGATTTTCTTGTTATGCTTTCTAGCTAGTGTCAAAAATCTTTTTACATTTGGATGTACTTGAATAAGATGCGAGATATTATTTTTTAGCTCCATAATATCTAGTTCTAATTTTTCCTGCCAAAAATCGATGCAATACCAATTTAGTTTGCCCTTTTCAGCATTTAACATTAGCAGCAAAATATCTTGAGCTTGTTGATGACTAATATTGTTTTTTTCTGAATATACTTGGGGTAGATATTCTAACCAAAAATGTAGATCGAAATTTAAATCTAGAAGTGTGCCATCCAGGTCAAGCAAAATTGAATCTATTTGAGTCCAATCAGCGAAAGGGGTTGGCTTATTTTCTTCGCCAAGTGGTACCATTTATACTGTCTTCAAGGATAATACCTAGTGCTAAAAGTTCATCACGTATTTGGTCTGACATTGCGAAGTCTTTTGAAGCTCTTGCAGATTCTCTTTGGCGAATTTTTTCATCAATTTTTGCGTCTGACAGTTCTATTCCTCTTTTGAGATAATCGTCTGCATCATGTTCCATTATGCCAATATGGTTGCCCAATTTTTTTAATAGCTCAGACAAAGCTCCCGCTTGATCTTTATCATTTTCACGTTCAGTATTAGCATGCTTGGCAAGTTCAAATAATATACTAAGCGCAATCGGGGTATTAAAGTCATCATCGAGTGCTGCGTTAAAACGTTTTTCATAGTCAAAATGTATGCTGACTTGATTCATTGCTTTCGTACTTGCTGAGAGCCCTCTAATTGCTGTATAGAGACGTGTCAAAGCAGACTCTGCACTTGTAAGATTCTCATCGCTAAAGTTCAAAGGAGAACGATAATGACTACTGATAAGAAAATAACGAAGAGTTTCTCCATCATATTTCTCCAAGACGTCGCGAATGGTAAAGAAATTATTAAGTGATTTGCTCATTTTTTCATCATTTATATTTACAAATCCTACATGCATCCATGTATTTACAAATGAACAATTATTAGCGCCTTCGGATTGTGCAATTTCATTTTCATGGTGAGGGAATGTCAAATCCATACCACCACCGTGAATATCAAAATGATTACCAAGATGATGGGTTGACATTGCAGAGCACTCTATATGCCATCCAGGTCTTCCGTCTCCCCATGGTGACGGCCATTTTGGTTCATTTGGTTTTGCCATTTTCCATAATACAAAATCTAGCGGATCTCGCTTGTCACTTTCTATGTCGACACGGGCTCCAGCCTCAAGGTCGTCAAGGTTTTTTCCTGAAAGTTTTCCATAATTCTTGAAACTTCTAACCGAATAATAGACATCGCCGTTTTTCCCTTGGTAAGCGAAACCTTTTTCTATTAATGACTCAATCATAGAATACATTTGGTCAATTGAGTCAGTGGCACGAGGTTCAAGATCAGGCTTGAGGATGTTCAGTGCTATCTCGTCTTCATGCATTGCTTCAATAAAACGATTTGTTAAGGAGTAAATGTCTTCTTGATTTTCAATGGCACGATTAATTATCTTGTCATCTATGTCGGTGATATTTCTTACAAACTTAACTTCAGGAAAAGTACGTCGCATATGTCGCGTCATCAGATCAAATATAACCAATACCCTCGCATGTCCCATATGGCAAAAGTCATAAACTGTCATACCGCAGACATAAATCCCGACACTGCTAGGATTAATTGGTTTAAATACCTCTTTTTGGCTCGTTAAGGTGTTGTATATTTTGAGCATAGCGATATTTTATACAGGTTTGATAAATAAGATAGGCACATCAGCCATTTCTACTTCCTTGAAATATTTCATTAAAAATAGAATCTACCTTTTGGGTAAATTCGTCTTGATTAAAAACATCTATAAATATTTCTTGAACATTGTTTTTAAACTTCTCGGTTTTTACTTGATGCTCAATTAACTCAACTTGAGCATCTGTCAAGTTTGTTTCTATTTGAGATATTTCCATTGTTTCCTCCTATATATTGTGTATTTAAAGATTCTTTTGGCAGCATATTAAATCTTCACCAATAATTGAGCTAGCTTCTTGATATTTTCATTTTGTGGGTTATTTTTCCGATAAATGACACCAATATCGCGATTTGCTTTCATAGAATTTTTTTCGAGAGTAATATTTGGGTAATTGTCAAGTGTGCCGTAATCAATTGCCATTTTAGGTAGAAAGCTGACACCAATATTCATATCTACCATTGCCACTAACGTAGATATGCTTGTACATGAAAAATTAGAGATGTGCTTATTTGATATCTCATTACTTTGTAAGATATGTGATCTTAAGCAATGACCCTGCTCAAGCATCAGCAAAGATCCATCTTCAATTATTTTTTTATTTCTACTTTTGTGTTTAATAAAATAAATTGAATCTCGAAAAACTTGAAAATCTTCAATATAATCTGGTAATTCATATGGGAAAGCAAAGATTGCGAAATCAATAGTTGCCTTTTCAAGTTGTTTTAATAAGTTATCACTTGTATCTTCTCTAAATGAAGCTTTTAGTTTAGGGTAACTCTTTTCTAGGTTTGATAAAAAGTTTGGAAGAATATAAGTAGAAATTGTTGGAATAACGCCAATAGTAACTTCAGATTCAAAAAAATCTAATTTTGCCGTTTCAACTAAAGTCGTCATTTCAGTCATTACAGACATGGCCTGATTAACAATGCGCTTGCCAATTGGCGTAAATGCAACATTTTTGTTATCTCTTTCAACTAGTAGAATTTCTAAATCTTGCTCTAGTTTTGATATTCCTGCACTAAATGTTGATGGGCTAACAAAACACTCACTCGCTGCCTTAGAAAAATGATTAGTTTTTTTTAGTGCAATTAAATATTGTAAATTTTTTAGCGTAGGTATCATTTAATATTCGTTTTTTTCGAATATTATATACGATAATATTCAATTTATTTATATATAACATATATGTTATGATATTCAAGCATTTAATAATTTGGAGGACATTATGTCTTTAAGTGGAAGCAAAACTGAACAGAGCTTGAAAGATGCATTTGCAGGTGAATCACAAGCGAATAGACGTTATTTATACTTTGCAAACCAGTGCGATGTATTGGGTGAGCCCGATATGGCTGCTTTATTCAGATCAACAGCTGAAGGGGAAACTGGACATGCACATGGCCATATGGAGCATTTAATTGATGGCGGTGTTGGCGATCCAGGTACAGATATGCCTGCGAAGGAAGTAAGTGAAATGCTTGCGAGTGCAATTCATGGTGAAACTCATGAATATACTGACATGTACCCTGGTATGGCTAAAACTGCAAGAGATGAAGGCTTTGATGAAATTGCAGACTGGTTTGAAACTCTAGCAAAAGCTGAGCGTTCTCATGCTAATCGGTACCAAAAAGCATTAGACAGTCTATAAACAATTTGTTGCCATGAGTTAGTAGCTTATGGTAACAAAAGATTAATTTATTATGAGCAAATACCGAGAAGGTTCTTTGGAGGCGCCTGTTCGTCATCCTTTAAATTGGCAAGATGAGGATTTTTATAACGAACAATCTCTAAATCAGGAACTGGAAAGAGTTTTTGATATTTGTCATGGGTGCAGACGTTGTGTAAGTTTGTGCAAATCTTTTCCAACATTATTCGATTTAGTTGACGAATCTGAAACACTTGAGGTTGAAAGTGTTGATAAAGCAGACTACAAAAAAGTAGTGGACCAATGCTACTTATGTGATTTATGTTATATGACAAAATGCCCTTACGTCCCACCGCACGAGTGGAATGTTGATTTTCCTCATCTTATGCTTAGAGCTAAGGCAATTCAGTTTAAAAAAGGCGAAACTAAGAGGTCACATAAAGTCTTAACATCGCCACAACAAGTTGGTTCTATTGCATCAAAACCAGTCATTTCATCGATTGTGAATTGGTCTAATAGTAATAAAGCTATAAGAAAGGTTACTGAAAATATTATGGGGGTTCATGTTGACGCAGTAGTTCCAAAATATCATTCAAAAACGCTAACGAAGCTTTTTGTAGAGGATAAAACTGAAAGCAAATTCAAGGTTGCAATATTTGGAACTTGTTATGGTGAATACAATGACCCTAAATCTGTTATTGATCTGGTTGATGTTCTTAGACACAATAATGTTGAGGTAAAACTTATTAATAACACACAATGTTGTGGCATGCCAAAGATGGAATTAGGAGACCTTGAAACAGTCGTTAAATATGCAAATGAAAATATTAGTTCACTTAAAAAGTTAGTTGGCGATGGTTATAAATTAATTGCACCAATCCCTTCCTGTGTATTGATGTTTAAAAATGAATTACCAATGATAATTAGCGATAATGAAGATATTAAGTTAATTTCACAAGCTTTTTTTGATCCTTTTGAATATTTATCATTTTTAAATGGTAGTGGTGAATTAGACACAAATTTCAGTGCCATTGATAAAGACATACTTTATCAAATGGCTTGTCACCAAAGAGTGCAAAATATTGGATCGCATACTAAAAAAATCCTTGGCTTGATTCCTGACTTAAATGTGAATATAGCAGAACGATGTTCCGGACATGATGGCACTTATGGTGTTCGCAAAGAAACACACACCTATGCAGTTAAAATTGGAAAGCCAGTTGCAAAAAAAATAACTAATAATACAGATTTAGTTGTGAGTGATTGCGTTATGGCAGGTAATCATATTGCCCATATTGCCACCCAAAATATAGAAGCTATTCATCCCATTACCTTGGTGAAAATGGCTTATTGTTTATAAGGAAGGTGAAATGACAAACCTACTAAAAAGGGAAGACTTATTTTCATTAGAAGAATATGCAGAACAACGTTCAAATATTCGTAAAAATGTTATGAACGTAAAAAAACTTAGAGAGGTCAACCTTGGAGAACACATACGTTTATTGTTTGAAAATCACCAAACTGTTCAATACCAGATTCAAGAAATGCTGCGTATTGAAAAAATCTTTGAAGCAGACGGTATACAAGATGAATTAGATGTTTATAATCCTCTTATACCGGATGGATCCAACTTAAAAGCAACCATGATGATCGAGTATACGGACGTTGTTGAACGTACAAAAGCTCTGTCTAATTTAATTGGAGTTGAAAAAAGTATATACTTCCAAGTTGCTAATCACCAAAATGTATACGCTATTTGCAATGAAGATTTAGAAAGAGAAACTGATGAAAAAACTTCATCTGTGCACTTTATGCGTTTTGAGTTTGACCAGTCTATGATTGTTGATTTTTGTAAGGGTGCTAAAATCAAAATTGGAGTGTCTCATCCAAACTATAATTGCGAAATTATTATAGAGAAAAGAGTCCAAGACGAGCTTAATCAAGATTTTATGAATGGAGAAGCATAATGAAAAAATATGAATGCATGATGTGTGGTTATATTTATGATGAAGCTTTAGGTGATCCTGACGAAGGTATTGCGCCAGGTACAGCCTGGGAAGACATTCCTGAAGATTGGTATTGTCCTGACTGTGGTGCCAGTAAAGAAGACTTTGAGATGGTGGAAATTTAAGCACGACAAATCTAAACTCAAATTCAAATGGGTTGATGTGTCTGCCAGAGTAAAATAATCATTTTTGTATTAAGCTCGTAAAAATAGATGTCTAAGATATTAATTCTTCCAGGTGATGGCGTAGGAAAAGAAATAGTCGCCCAAGCAATCAAAGTAATCGATTCGTTAAATGCCAATCACGACATGGGTATGAATCTTGTTCATGGATTGATTGGTGGCAGCGCCTATGATGAGACCGGTTCGCCTCTGCCTGAGGAAACTTTAATTTCTGCTAAAGAATGCGATTCAATCTTATTGGGGGCTGTTGGCGGACAACAGTGGGAGTCACTGGAAAGAGAGCTGAGGCCAGAGCGAGGTTTATTAGGGATACGTGCTGAGCTGGATTTGTTTTCTAATTTAAGACCAGCGATTCTCTACCCGCAACTGGCGAATGCTTCAACTCTAAAAAATGAAATTGTTTCTGGACTTGATTTAATGATTGTTAGAGAGCTTGTGAGCGGTATTTATTTTGGTCAACCGCGAGGTATTGAGATCAAAGATGGAGAGCGTTTTGGCGTTAATTCAGCTACATATTTCGAGTCAGAAATAGCTCGCATTGGGCATTCAGCTTTCCAAATTGCACAAAAAAGAGATAAGCGGGTATGTTCTGTGGATAAGGCTAATGTGTTAGAAGTTTGTGAGCTTTGGAGAGAAGTTATGGAGGAAGTTTCCAAACATTATCCCGACGTCGAACTCACTCACATGCTCGTTGATAACGCTGCAATGCAGCTCGTTAGAGCTCCAAAACAGTTCGATGTTATGGTAACCAGTAATCTCTTTGGTGATATATTGTCAGATTGTGCTGCCATGCTTACTGGATCGATTGGAATGCTTCCATCTGCTTCACTAAACAAAAACAATTATGGTATGTATGAGCCTATTCATGGCTCTGCACCTGATATTGCTGGCAAGGATATTGCTAACCCTTTAGCGACAATACTTTCAGTTTCAATGATGTTGCGATATTCATTCAATCAAGCACCACTAGCAGACAAAATTAATGCTGCAGTTAATTTAGTTCTTGATCAGGGCTATAGAACGAAAGATATCTCAGCTGTAGGAGATACAATAGTTGGTACCGAGGCAATGGGTGATCTAATTGTCGAAGCAATCGAGTAGATTTATTTAAAACGGGTAGATCTTTTTAAGCAGTACAAGTCATTTCTTGTCCACAACATGATGGTGACTTTATTTTCCCATGCTCATTTGGACATTTTGAAATTTGGACTTCAGTGCTGTCATCTAGTGTAAGTATATCATCTACTAAAGGGGCATCACAGTGAGCACAAGTTGCATTAACTGCCATACCACATTCACTACATTCGTAAGTTGCCATAAATTTCTCCAGTTGTTTGAAGCTTCATATTAACAGAACAGATTAATCATATCAAGAACTTCAAAAAGTATAACTATAAAAGCTTAATAGAGAACAGCTTCGTTATCAATAGAGCGCCACAAATACCAGCAGGCGACAGTACGATAGGGTTTCCAACGATCTGAAATAGCAATCACCTCGTCTATTTTTAAAGGGACCCCATCAACACAGTAGAGTTGATTAATTGCCTTCAGGATTCCCAGATCTTTGAGTGGAAAGATATCTCTTTCTAGTAAATAGAACATGCCAAACATTTCTGCTGTCCATGGTCCAACACCTTTGATACTGGTAAGTTCCTTATAGACGTTTGAGTAGTTTCGGTCTTGCCAATATGATTCATCAGTAATATTATGAGATTTAAAATGTTCAGCAATGTTAAGAATATATTGTGCTTTTTGTTTTGAGAGCCCACAAGATCTTAAATTTTCAAAGCCAGCCAAGAGGACATTATCAGGCTTAATGTCATCTAATAAATTAATTATTTTTTGCCAAACACTTGCTGCAGCTTTGACTGATATCTGTTGGCCAACTATTGAACGCATCAGGGTTTCCAGCGCATCACCCCGCGTAGTGAGAGTCGATTGACTATATTTATTGATCAATTCACCCAATATTTCATCAGTATTACTTAAATAATCAATAGATTCTTGCCAATATTTGAGTTTTTTCATAAAAAAATGATAAAAAATTGAAAAATTAGGTCAAAAATGATAATGTTTTACAAAAATTGCCTAATTAATGTCAATCTATACTTTTTAGTTTAGGATTAGTGCTAAATTTATCTATTAAATATATTGTATCTGATTATTAGAGCAACATACATCGTCGTATAATCTCACAAAGTCTTTATAACAATACAAACATCCAAAGGAAATTTTATGAACAAAATAAGAAACGTTACATTTATTGGTCTTGGCACGATGGGTTACCCAATGGCTGGCCACTTATCGAAATCGAGTCTAGTCAATTTAAGGGTATTTAACCGAACAATTGAAAAAGCGTTGAAATGGAATCAAGAATTTGAAGGTGAAGTTATTACCTCACTAGAACAAGCCGTTTCTGATGCTGATGTTGTTATTACTTGCACAGGCAGAGATGAGGATATGATGGAAATAGTCTTTTCTGATGATGGATTATATCCCCACCTCAAAGAAGGGGCTATTTTTATCGATCACACAACTACATCATTTAAATTAGCTAAACATTTAAATGAATCTTTGCAAGAGAAAAGTGTTGAATTTATTGATGCACCTGTGAGCGGAGGTGAGGCTGGTGCTGTCAATGGCGTATTAAGTGTTATGGCGGGAGGTGAACAAAGTGTTTTAGAGTCATCTGAATCGTTGATGAGGACTTATTCGAAAAATATCACATATATGGGACAGTCTGGTTCAGGTCAGTTAGCAAAAATGGTAAACCAAATCTGTATTGCAGGACTATTACAAGGCTTGTCTGAAGGTTTGTTGTTTGCAGAATCTGAAAATATTGATATGAAAAGTTTACTCTCAGCAATCTCTGGGGGTGCTGCTCAATCATGGCAAATGGATAACCGCGCACATACAATGCATCAACGAGAATTCGACTTTGGTTTTGCTATTAAATGGATGGTTAAAGATTTGGGCTATTGTATAGATCAAGCTAAATCCAATAATTCAGACTTAGGCTTTACAAAAGAGGTCTATGAACGTTACGTTAGTTTGATGGACAAAGGTCATGCATACAGTGATACTTCTGCCTTAATGTTGTTTAACGCATTAAATAATGAAACTTAAGCTATATAACTGCAACATATGAGATCAAGGGTAAAAAAACATGATCAATGCCTCTCTTAACAGCAATTTATTAGAAGATTTCAAACAAAATGGATTCCTAGTTCTAGATGAATTTATTGATTTACAGTATCTAGAGAAATTAAGAAAAAGAATAGAGCCTCTATTTCAAGGAGAGTTTGAAACTGGTATTGAGCCAGATGAGTGGAATTGGAAATACGGTAGAGATCCAGATGATGTAACACGTCAGATTTGCAATGCATGGAAATCAGATAATCTTATTAAAAAAATTGTTTGCAACTCGATTATTGGTGAATGTGTTTCAAAACTTATGGGCTGGAAGGGCGCTAGATTACTACAGGATAATGTTTTATGGAAGCCACCTCTAGGAAAGTCATTATTATTCCATCAAGATGCTGCATATGATGACTGGATTGTGCCTCAGACAATGGTTACCTGCTGGATGTCATTAGATGATACTTCCAAAGACACAGGCACCCTAGAATTTGTAGTTGGGTCACACAAATGGGATTTATGTCCACCCTCGGGCACGTTTCATGCTCCAGAAGATTATAAAAAAGAATTAAAAACATATGCAAAAAGAAACAATAAAATTTTAGACATAGTCGAGGTGAAAATTCCTGCAGGTGGAGTTTCGTTTCATCATGGATTAACATGGCATGGCTCTGGTATAAATCATTCACCATATCATCGAAGGGCTTTGGTTGCTCATTGTGTGCCTCATAACGCTAAATTCCATCCTACCAATTGTGGAGGCACAGGAAGAATATATAGAAAATACAAAATGAATCATAATGATGAGCTGAATGAAAGTTTTTTCCCTATCTTATGGCAGAATAAATAATAATCTGAAAACCATCCAACAGCTGGGATAATGGCATCTATGAGAAAAAATCCAAAAGTAACTAACGTTCAAACTGTTGCCCGAAGCCATGTCTTTAATGTCGAGTCCATGGATGTTGAATTTTCAAATGGTACGAAGCGAACATATGAGCGACTCAATCCAAAAGGTAATGGTGCTGTTCTGATAGTGCCGATGTTGGATGACGATACCGTGTTGATGATTTATGAGTTCTCTGCCGGCACTGAGTGTTATGAATTGGGTTTGACGAAAGGTAAGATAGACAAAGGTGAAACCCCGATTGAAGCAGCGTCAAGAGAGCTCAAAGAAGAGATTGGTTATGGAGCTAATAAGTTTACTTTCCTTAAAACCATTACGTTGGCTCCAGGTTATCAATCAAATACAACACATATCGTTCTCGCAGAGAATCTATATGAAGAAATAGCAGAAGGTGATGAACCGGAACCACTGGAAATTGTGTCTCATAAACTTTCCAACTTAGATCAATTAACTTATGATGAAGATTTGACAGAAGCTCGAAGTATACTGGCACTGTATATGGTACGAGAGATTATTCGTAATCGTTAAAAGTGATTGAGATTCCATCTCATTTTTGGCTTGATCAATGTGACACACCTTTCCCAGATTTATGTTTGGCATTAAAAGAGCCTAATGGCCTGATTGCCATTGGTGGTGATTTATCTATTGAGAGGTTGTTAGATGCGTACTCAAAAGGCATATTCCCTTGGTATAGCGATGGTGAACCGATTTTATGGTATTCGCCTGATCCAAGGATGGTTATAACACCTGATAAGCTTCATCTTTCAAAAAGTTTAAAAAAAATTACTCATTCATCTCGATTTGAAGTTCGTATAGACACTGCTTTCGAAGATGTTATTACTCATTGTCGTTCAGTGATTAGGCCTGGTCAAGCTGGTACCTGGATAGATACTGCCATGGTCAAAGCTTATTGTAATCTTAATAAGGAAGGGTACGCGCATTCATACGAGGTTTATGAGAAGGATAAACTTGTTGGTGGTTTGTACGGAGTTGCTTTAGGAGCTGTTTTTTTTGGTGAATCTATGTTTTCATTAGTGAGTAATGGTTCAAAGGTTGCTTTTGCTTATCTTCTTGAAAATAGTCATTATCGATTAATAGATTGTCAAGTAGAAAACAAACATCTTCAAAGTTTAGGAGCATTCAGACTACCTCGAGATTTGTTTATACAACAGCTTAAGGCCTTTGTGTAAAATAGCCCTATTAAAGCAAAGTAAGTGAGACAATATGAAAAACCTGTTGAAATTAATCATGATCGTATCGTTTACGCTCACTTTGATTGCGTGTGGAAGAATGGGTGACTTGGTACCTGATACAGATACTCAAGCTGCTTCTGAAAACGCGACCTCAAGTACAGACTAGCGTTCGAGTTCATTGAATACATTTTCCTTTAAAAATAAAGCCTTGTATGCTGAGTCTGTTCCAGTAACTGACTTAATGGTAGAGTATGGTTCTCCACTTTATATATACTCTCATGGTCAAATAGTATCAAATTGGCAGAAATTTGATCAGGCTTTTGGAGGACATCCTCATCTGATCTGTTATGGAGTTAAAGCCAATTCAAATTTAGGTGTGTTAAGTGTTTTGGCGAATCTGGGTTCTGGTTTTGATATTGTTTCTATAGGCGAGCTAGAAAGAGTCATCGCTGCAGGTGGAAAACCAGAACGTTGCGTATTTTCAGGAGTCTCTAAAACAAAAACAGAAATTCATAGAGCATTGGAGCTAGGAATTTTATGTTTTAATGTTGAGTCCGCAGCTGAGTTAGATAGTGTTGAGTCAGTAGCAAAATTAATGAGTACTAAGGCGCCGATTTCAATTCGTGTAAATCCAGATGTCGATGCTAATACTCATCCTTATATTGCAACAGGTCTAAAAGAAAATAAGTTTGGAGTTAGTATTGACACAGCTCTAGCGTTATACAAAAAAGCAGAACATTCACAGCATTTAGATGTTTTTGGTTTAGATTATCATATTGGCTCCCAAATTACTGAAGTTTCACCTTTTATTGAAGCCCTTGAAAAGGCGCTAGAGTTGATATCAAAATTGAAAGCTGAAGGAATTAAGATATCACATATAGACATAGGTGGCGGTGTGGGTATTGCATACAATGCAGAAAAAACCATTAATATTGAACAATATATTCGATCAGTACTCGATAAGGTTGGTGATCTAGAAGTAATACTGGAGCCTGGTCGAGCTATTGTTGGAGATGCCGGTATTTTTGTCACTCAGGTTGAATATCTCAAGCAAAGTGGTGTTAAATCATTCGCTATTATAGATGGTGCAATGAATGACTTGCTGCGCCCTTCTCTTTATGGTTCATATCACCAAGCTATTGCTGTTGAAGATAATTCAAAGGGAATAAAAGATACTTGGGATTTAGTTGGACCGATTTGCGAGACTGGTGATTTCTTGGCAAAAGATAGAGAATTAACACTCACACAGGGAGATTATATTGCTTTTATGTCTGCAGGCGCTTATGGTTTTGTTTTAAGTTCCAATTATAATACTAGGCCAAGAGTTGCAGAGGTTATGGTATCTGGAAGTCACCATGCATTAGTACGGAAACGTGAAACTGTTAGTTCTTTATTTGAAAATGAATTTATCTTCAATGATGAAATTAACTAATAACCAAAAAAAACATTTGCGTTCACTTGCACATAACTTAAAGCCGATTGTAATGATTGGTCAACAGGGCCTTAGCGATGCTGTTTTAGCTGAACTAGAATCAACAATGACCAAGCATGAACTTCTTAAAATAAAAGTTCGTGCTAGTGATCGTGATGAGAGACAACAGATAGTAGACAAAATACTAAATTTCTCAAAAGCAGCATTAGTACAAGTTATTGGTGGTGTATTGATTATTTACCGACCTTTTGATGAGAACCCTAGTATTATTTTGCCTAGGACATGAGTGTTTATATAGACTCAATCTTACAATTTATAATGATCTTAGACAATGAAAATTGCAATTAGTGCAGCTGAAACTTCGGGTGATCTTATCGCCTCTGACCTAGTTAAATCTTTACTTGAATATCAACCCGATTGTCAAATAGAGGGTTTGGTTGGTGACAAGATGAGTGATGCAGGTTGTCAAAGGTTGTGGCATATTGATCAGGCTAACGTGATGGGACTAACTGAAGTAGTCAATAAGCTACCTTCATTATTGCGATTAAGAAATTCAATGATTAAATACTTTTCTGAAAATAAACCAGATGTTTTTATCGGTGTAGATTCTCCTGACTTTAATTTTAAGATTGAGCACAAACTCAAACAGCATGGTGTGAAAACTATTCATTTCATAAGTCCAAAATTATGGGCATGGCGTTCGAATCGAATAAAAAAAATTAAAGCTTCAACAGATTTAATGCTTTGCCTTTTTCCTTTTGAAGTAGATTTTTATGAAAAACATGGCCAAAAAGCGTTATTTGTTGGTCATCCTCTGACTGAAAAATTGCAACCCAGAAAAAACTACAAGCCAAGCAAAAAAATTTTATTGATGCCTGGATCTCGTGAGGCAGAAATAAAATCTTTGTTGCCTGAATTGTTATCTACTGTTAATTTAATGCGTGAACACGATTCAAAAATTCAATTCTCATTGGTTCTTGCTAATGACCACTTTAAGAAGTGGGTTAAAGATCAAATCAATAAATTAGGGATAGAACTCAGCGTTGGTGATGCTTATGAACAAATTGTAAAATCAGATTTAGTGATCGTTGCCTCGGGTACTGCAACACTTGAAATAGCGTTGCTTGGTGTACCAATGGTAGTTGTTTATAAACTTTCAGGCGTCAGCTATCAAATTGTAAAACGCCTTTTAAGAACTAATTTTATTTCTCTACCGAATGTTATTTTAGGAAAAGAAGTTGTTCCAGAATTGATTCAAGACAGTGCTAATGGAAAAAATATTGCAAGCGTTGCTATGCAAATAATCGTCTCTGATAATTCGAAACTAGTATCTGAATTAAAAAAGATTCATAGCCAATTACATCAAGAGTCTAGTGCTCAATCTGCAAAAGCAATTCTCAAGTTGGTGAATGAGTAAGATTCTACGACAAATTGTTAATATGGCCTTATCAGAGGATATTGGAACTGGAGACTTGTCATCTAGCTTGCTTGTTGATAATGTTACAAGTGCTAAAATCATCTGCCGTGAAAAAGCAATAATTTGTGGAATTGAGTATTCTGGTCTTTGTTTTTCAACCCTTGACCCGAATATCGAAATAAACTGGAAAATTAAAGAAGGGGAAGAGGTAAGCCCTGGTTTTGTAATTTGTCATCTTAAAGGAAAATCCCAAGCAATAATCAGTGCGGAACGAACTGCACTTAATTTTCTACAAACTCTCAGTGGCACAGCAACTCAAACTAAACACTTAGTGGATATGATTAAACATACGAATTCAAAATTATTGGATACTCGTAAAACTATTCCAAATTTGAGGTATGCTCAAAAACATGCTGTTAAGTGTGGTGGTGGATCGAATCATCGTATGGGCTTGTTCGACTGTGTTTTGCTTAAAGAAAATCATATTTTATCGATTGGTTCACTTGAAAAATCTATAGAGAAGGCTCTTCTTGAGTTTCCAAATAAGCCTGTTATTGTTGAAGTTGAGTCATTTGATCAACTTAAGAGGGCTTTATCAATAAAAGGTATAACCCGAATCCTTTGTGATAATTTTTCTCCTCAGGAGTTACTCGAAGCAGTAACTATGGCTAAAGGAATATATCCCTTAGAAACTTCTGGAAATATAAATGAAAAAAATATAATTGAATATGCTGAAACAGGTGTGAATTTTATCTCAATAGGTTCAATTACTAAAAATATTAAAGCGATTGACCTATCATTACAATTTGATTAAGCACTGGCGAAAAATGGAGGGCTCTTGATATCTTCTTTAGTATTGTATTTAAGGAACTGTCCTTGCAAATCTAAAACCTTACCTCCTGCACCTTCTAAAATGCAAACTCCAGCAGCCGTATCCCATTCAGAGCAACGGCCAAATTTAGGGTAATAATGGTAAATCCCTTCAGCAATTAAGCAAAACTTTAGAGCACTTCCTATACGAAAAGTTTCAAAATTAGTTTTTGATCGGAGGTGTTTTTGGAGTTGTTTGTTATTTGTTGAATATCTACCAAAGACAATATTTTCCCAACGAATAGGTTTTTGAGTATGAAGTTTATAACAGATATCATCTACAAGTTTAATCGAGCTTTCCCCTGGTAATCGGTAATAATGAATTTTATTAAAGGGTGAATAGATAAGACCAAAAATAGGATAATTGTTTTCAATCAAGGCAATACTAATACAAAAATCTCTAGAACCTTCTATAAAATCTCTTGTTCCATCTAGAGGATCAATAAGCCAATACTTGCTCCATTTTTTTCTTTCTGAAAAAGGAACTTCTTTAGACTCTTCAGAAAGTATTGGAATATTTGGAATTAATTTTTCTAGGTAACTTACAATTATTTTGTTTGAAGCTTTATCTGCTTCTGTGACCGGTGTTTTATCTTTCTTAGTGGAATAATCTGGAGCATTCGATTGAAGAGAAAGGACTGTACTCCCTGCCTCAATGGTAAGTGAGATCAACTGCGGAAGTAGTTTTGAAAACATAGCTTTTATAATCCTTCATCTAAACACTTAGCCCAGGCTTCAGCAAGAATCTCGTCGATAAAATATTCCGGATTTATTCCTTGACCAAACGAACCATAAATCTTTATAGCTTCTCTATAGGGATTACATCCAGGTGGTTCTCCATAGACAAATTCGCCCTCAGTTATACCGCCATCACCGCTATGAACGATTTTCCCCCAGCCATGCCTCAATCCCTTATCCCATCCCCCTTCGTAATATTCACCGTCATTTAGGGTGTGCTTGCCTTGGCCATGAAATTTGCCATTTTCCCATTCCCCTTCATATTTACTGCCATCCGTGTAAATCATAGTTCCTTTATGTTCTTTGCCGTTAAGATATTCACCCTCAAACGACTTCTTGTAAGCCCTTTCATTTTCATTATCGTAGTGTTGTATCGTTTGAACAAATGTGCCTTGTCCATGTATCTGGTCATTTTTGAACTCACCGGTGTATATTTCACCAGAGTCGTACTTTAAAACGCCTTTGCCATTAAATCGGCCACCTTGCCATTCACCGTCATAATCCCGATATCCAAAATTAAATTCACTATAACAGTTGTCCCAAATTGTATGAAGATCTCCGTACAATACATAAACTTCTTTATCAATACGCCAGTCATTTTCCTTACTGACTCTAACCCGTCCTCCTTTCTCGACAACATTCTTTAAAATTGCTTCAGGTATAACGTAAGCATTGAAATAATCATCAAAAATTTCCTCATCCAGGCATGGTTCTAGATAGGTGATAAAATCCGTTCCTGGTATTTCAATACCTCTATCAAGAAGTTTTTTTCTGTTTTCGAATGATGAAGGGGTTAATTGTTCAGTCAATTTACCATACTCCCACTCTCCTCTATAAACCGATCCATCGGCATAATACATAATTCCCAAACCGTGTTTATCGTTTTCAAGCCACTCGCCTATGTATGTTTCACCATTTGCCCACTTATAGGTTCCCTGACCTTGTTTTTTGTCTTCAACCCACTCGCCCTTAAATTCGTCACCTTCGGCAGTGATGAGGGTTCCTTGTCCATGGAATTTACCCTCGAGCCATCCACCGACATATTTTTCTCCATCCCCCCATTTATAAGTGCCTTGTCCATGGAATTTATCTTCACTCCATTCACCGGAATATTTCGACCTATCTGCATAGACTATATTGCCTATATCATGCTTTTTGTTATTAACAAACTTGCCTTGGTATATGTATTGACCTCGTTCCATAACGGTGCCGTAGCAGTTTTCTCGATTGTCTGACTGGCATATTAGCTCGCGAGCAATTTTGGGTGGTTCGCCTTCAAATAAGTCACGCCATTCAGGTATTCTGGATACCAGATTTCCTTTTTCCCAGAATCCCATCTTTTCAATGGAACCGCCTGGATGTCTAGCAATTCCCAAACCGTATCTGTGTTGGTCGCGCCATTGACCTTCATATGTCCGTCCATCCGGCCAGGTATAGATTCCATAAAAAAATGAACCGTCAAGAAATTCACCTTCAAATCTATGGCCTTCCGCCCATTCACTGGTATAAATTCCATAACAGTTTGTCCAGTGATCTCCTTCGCAAGTAGGTAGTTCTTTTACGGCTTCTGCTTGTTCTTTTTCGGTATTTTCAATGTCATTAAAGAAGTCCATCGCTATTCCAAGGCGTATTGCCTCCTTTTCGAATAATTCAGCTGTTAATTTCTTAACCATTTCATCATTGTAGAAAATTCCAAACTCTACGGTTCCATCGTCCCATAAGTATTTTCCTAATCCATGGAATTTATTCTCAAGCCATTCACCGACATATTTTTCTCCGTCACTCCAATCATAAGTTCCAAGTCCATGAAAATCACCATCAAGAAATTCCCCAATATATGAACTTCCATCCGACCAAACTATAGTCGCTTCACCATTCAAAAAGTCATTGATCCATTCGCCAGTATATGTTGCCTCGCTAGTTACGTATTCTCCAAAACACTTTGTCCAGTAGTCTCCTTCACAGGGAGGCAATTGTTTTCCTGAATCTTCAGCTAATGACTGAAAAGTTATAAAAAGGAGTACAAAAATAATTTTTAGCATTCTTATAATAAATATATTGAATATATCAATTTTATAAGAATTTAAATGTTGACTATCCATAAAAAAACCTAGCATTAAGCTAGGTTTTTTTTATTGAGTTTGGTGGGCCTACTTGGACTTGAACCAAGGACCAATCGATTATGAGTCGACTGCTCTAACCAGCTGAGCTATAGGCCCGGAGTAGGAATTATTCCAAAAAGCTTTGTAATTTATGAGCACGTGATGGATGTCTCAATTTACGTAACGCTTTTGCTTCAATTTGTCGAATTCTTTCTCGTGTAACGTCAAATTGTCTGCCGACCTCTTCTAAAGTATGATCTGTGCTCATATCGATTCCGAAACGCATTTTCAAAACTTTAGCTTCTCTTGGAGATAAATTAGCCAAAAGGTCGCCAGTCGTTTCTTTTAGACTCTCACGAGTGGTAACTTCAACTGGTGAAGATAGTTTTTCATCTTCGATAAAATCACCAATCGTAGAATCTTCATCGTCACCAACTGGATTCTCCATAGATAAAGGTTCTTTAGCAATTTTTAGAATTTTATTAATTTTATATTCTGGTAATTCCATCTCTATTGCAAGTTCTTCTGGTGTGGCCTCTCGTCCAAATCTTTGTAAAAGCTGTCGTCGCACTCGATTTAGTTTGTTAATTGTTTCAATCATATGTACAGGGATACGAATTGTACGAGCTTGGTCAGCAATTGAACGAGTAATCGCTTGACGAATCCACCAAGTAGCATAAGTTGAGAATTTGTAACCACGACGGTACTCAAACTTATCAACTGCTTTCATTAAGCCAACATTACCTTCTTGAATTAGATCTAAGAATTGTAAACCACGGTTAGCATATTTCTTCGCGATTGAAATAACAAGGCGTAAATTAGCTTCAATCATTTGACTTTTGGCATTTTTTGCCTTACGGTCACCTTGTCGAAGTTTTTTATTGATAGCTTTTAACTCAGATATAGTAATTTGCATTGAATTTTCATGTTCTAAAAGGCTTTTTTGTGCATAGTAGATTTCATCTTTATGAGCTTTTAAAGCTTTTTGTAAAGTTTTATCAAAGTCAGTCAATGTCAGCCAATCAAAGTTAGTTTCATTATCAGGAAAAGAATCATAAAAGAGTTGTCTTGGCATGCCAGCATCAAAACATGCTTGGCGGATTATATTTTCTTCTTTTTTTACGTCATCAATGCGATGAGAGACAACTTCTATCATAGTGCTAACTAATTTTGGTGCCAACCTCAACTCTGAGATGCATTCTGAGAATTTCTGTCTAGCTTTGATTGTTTTATTATCAAGATAACCAAGCTTATTATTAGCTCTAGTATAACTCTTAAAAGTTTTTTGAATTTTCTCAAAGCGATCATATACTTCTCCTTCGTCAGGCCCTGTGTATTCCAACTCGTCAAATTCCTCTTCCTCTTCTTCGTTAATCTCGTCAAGTTCTAATTCATCAATTTGGGCTTGTTTTTCAATAATAAGCGCCTGCTTTTCTTCAAACTCTTCAGCATCGCCTTGGTAACCAATGACAACGTCAGTCATTTTACATTTCCCCTCCTCGAGTCTTGTATACGCTTTAAAGAAGTAATCAGAAATTTCAGGATAAAGTGAAATGGCTTGCATAACTTGATAGACGCCTGCTTCTATCTCCTTTGCAATTCGAACTTCGTCTTTTTGTTCAAGTAGCTCCACTACACCCATCTCTCTCATATACATCCGGACAGGGTCAGTAGTTCTTCCAAATTCTGAATCAAGTGCAGCTAGTGCAGCGACAGCAACTTCGGCAGAGTTAGCTTGCGCCTTTCCACCTGATTCCATGACTAACGTATCCGCATCAGGTGCCTCATCAGCAACAATTATATCTAATTCTTCTAAAATAGTAACAATCGGTTCTACTTGTTCAGGGGTTAGTAAGTCTTCTGGAAGAAGGTCATTAATTTCGGAGTAAGTTAAATAGCCCTGCTCTTTACCTATTGTGATTAGGCTATTTAGTGCTTGTTTGTGGGCTTCTGTGGTTGCTTTCATAATTGAGTTTTTTACAAAACAGAGAGAGAATTATACCTAAGTCATATGATTTTTTTTGTTCTTAATTCAGTGTCTTATAAAGGTCAATATTACTTCGAGTCAGCGAAAATTGAACTAACTGATTGCTCTTCGCTAATTCTTCTGATAACGTTTGCGAGTGTAGGAGCAATTGATAATTGTCTAATTTTAGGACAGGTCATCGCTTTATCAGTCAATGGGATTGTGTTTGTGATTACGACCTCATCTAAAGTAGAGTTTGTTATATTTTCTATAGCCATTCCAGAAAGAACTGCATGTGTTGCATAAGCAACAACTTTATTGGCTCCTTTCTCTTTTAAGATATCGGACGCTTGACAAAGTGTACCAGCGGTATCAACCATGTCATCTACAATAATACAAGTACGTCCTGAAACATCACCGATTACATTCATTACCTTAACTAAATTAGGTTCTGGGCGTCTTTTATCAATGATAGCAAGGTCAGCGTCATTAATTCTTTTTGCTGCAGCTCTTGCTCTAGCAACGCCACCTACATCTGGAGAAACAACCACTACATCATTGTAGTTGCAATCTAAAATATCTTTAACTAGAACTGGTTGTGCGTATATGTTATCTATAGGGATATTAAAGAATCCTTGTATTTGGTCGGCATGTAAATCCATTGTCAAGATGCGATCAATACCTGATGTTTCAATCATTTGGGCAACCAGTTTGGCTGTAATTGGTACTCGGGTCATGCGAGAACGTCTATCTTGTCGTGAGTAGCCTAGATAAGGCACTACAGCTGTTATTCTTCCAGCTGAGGAACGTCTAAGTGCATCTACCATCACTAACAATTCCATGAGTGTTTCGGCTGGAGATGGACCACAGGTCGGTTGAATAACAAAGACATCACAGCCACGAACATTATCTAGTATTTCAATCTGTGATTCACCATCACTAAATTGACCAACAAAAGCCCTACTTTGGGTAATTTTTAGATTATCAATAATTTCGGAAGACAGATTTGGGTTGGCATTTCCGCTAAAGATTTTAATTCTTTCTATAGACATCCGGCCGCGCTCTTATTGATGTAGTTGACAATTATACAAAGAATTCATCTCAACAATTAAAATGTTTCTTTGGTAGTAATCTTGAAAATATTAACAAGATGAGATATTTATTAAAGTTTTTTAAATTATTTGTCAAGTATTTGGTTTTTAATGGAAATTCTTTGGATAAGCATCTAAGAGTTTATCTTTAGAAGTGTCTTAACAAATGGGGTTATGTCTTTTGGTTCAGTCTTTGAGCCAAATCGTTTGATTGGTGTTCCATCGGGTCCAATAAGAAATTTAGTAAAGTTCCATTTGATGTTGTTGTTTAGTATACCTTTTAGTTTTTGTTTTAGATATTTGTAGAGTGGTTCTGCATTTGACCCATTAACTTTAATCTTCTTAGACATTGGAAAAGTGACATCGTAATTGTCACTACAGAAAGACTGTATTTCTTTCGAATTACCAGGCTCTTGATTGCCGAACTGGTCACAAGGAAAGCAGCAACGACAAAGGCAGAAGCAGTAGAAATATTAAATAATCCCAAGCCGTCACCGCCGGTTCCACACGTATCAACCAAATAATCAGAGCTGCTAATTTCTACAGGTGTAGCCAGAGATCGCATAACTTTAGCACTGGCAGTGATTTCTTCAATAGTTTCTCCTTTCATTGATAGACCAACTAAAAAGGCTCCAATTTGTGCATCAGTTGTTTGACCTGTCATGATGCTGTTCATTACATCATGCATTTGATCTTCGTTTAAATTTTGTTTCGCAATGACCGCTTTGATAGCTTGTTGTATGTTCATGTTATATTTTGACTCATTAAGTATTCAATATCTTTTACTTCTTTGACAGCAGACTTTGATAAAACACGATGTCCATCTTTAGTTACCAATACATCATCTTCAATTCTAATACCAATATTCCAGAACTTAGGATCAATTTTATCATCCTTGCGAATATAGATTCCTGGTTCCACAGTTGTTACCATGCCTTCTGTAAAGTCTCTAAAATCGTTATCAATTTTATATTCACCGACATCGTGAACATCCAATCCTAACCAATGTCCTGTTCTGTGCATATAAAACTCAGTTAAATTATCTAGCTCTTTCATAATGCCAAGTTTGATAAGCTCACTAGAGATAATATCACAGGCTATTCCGTGTGGAGTATTTACTTTTTCGCCAGGTTTGATACACGCAATAGCAGACTTTTGTGCACTCAAAACAATTTGGTATATCTGTTTTTGTGCTTTACTAAAGCGCCCATTAATCGGAAAAGTACGTGTTATATCCGAGGCGTAACCTAATGACTCACAACCTGCATCAATTAGTAACAGTTCACCATCATTTAAAATTTTGTTGTTTTCTGTGTAATGAAGTATGCAGCTATTTTCCCCGCTAGCAACAATAGGTGGGTAGGCATGATCAGAATTTCCAGTTCGAAATTCTGCGTCAATCTCTGCTGCAACATGGTATTCATATAATCCAGGAGATACTTTTGTCATTGCTCTCATGTGTGCATTTGCAGTAATATTGGCTGCAGTTTGCATATTTTGTATTTCAGTAGAGTCTTTAATAAGACGCATTTCAGATATGACAGGGTTCAGTGATTTAGCTACATTTGGAAGAATTGAATCAATATTTTCGTTGAGTCTGTTTGTACTAGAATTATCGAAATAAACAAGGTTATTTTTATTAATGAGTTTTTGTATTGTTTTTAAAAAGTCATCAATAGAATAGGCATTGTCTGCTAATAAGACTTTTGGGGCTGCTTTTACACCAAGACGCTTACCATTCCAAATCTCTTTTGTTTTGTCTTTCGGTCGAAGAAAGATGCTGTAGTTTTTATTAGAGAAAACCGCAATGGCGTCAGGCTCAGTAAAGCCAGTAAGATACCAAAAACTACTGTCTGGTCGAAATGGGTAATTGACATCACTGTTTCTCTTTTGTTCGCTATTACTGCTAACAATCACTACAGCATCGTCACTCAATCTGCTTAACAACTCTTGTCGTCTTTTTTGATGTATCATTTTCTGAAGTATATTTAGTTCTATGTTTACTAATCCCAAAACGATACCATGAAAAAGATCCGACTTTACCAAAATACTATCTTCAAAGTCGGCGATCAGGTTAACTTAGAAAAACATAATGCACATCACCTTCTTAAGGTATTACGCTTCCCTGTCGGAAAAATTATTACTCTGTTTAATGGGGATGGTTTTGATTACCAAGCAACAATCATCAGTACAAAAAAAACTTGTAAAGTTGAAGTTGTTTCGCAACAAAAAAACGAGAGTGAATCTAGCTTGGATTTAACTCTTGCACAAGGCATTGTCAAAGGTGAAAAAATGGATTTTTTAATTCAAAAAGCAGTTGAACTTGGTGTGACACGCATTATGCCAATACAAGCTGAGCGCTGTGTTGTTAGGCTAAAAGTTGATAAAGTTGCCAAACGAATTGATCATTGGCAAAAAATAGCAAACCATGCTTGCGGACAATCTGGGCGTTCTGTAATCGTGGATATCTCAATACCGCAAACACTTACTGAGTTATTAAATGAGCCTAATCATAATGGTTTTGTGCTACATCATCGGGCTACTGAAAATATCCAAACCATGGAAAAATCATCAAAAGCAACGATTCTAATAGGTCCAGAGGGTGGTTTGAGTGATACAGAAATTAGACTAAGCATTGAAGCAGGGTTTCGACCACTTTTATTAGGAAAAAGAATTTTAAGAACTGAGACTGCTTCGCTTGTGGCAATTGCAAATATGCAGCTTTTATGGGGTAGTTGAGGCTAATTTAAGAGCTTAAAACTGATATTTAACGTTTTAACTCTACATCACCTAGTTCAGTGCTGAGCTCACGAGCACGATCAAAGGCTGCTCTCGTTGCGCTGGCAACAATCCCTTCAAAATTTTGGTCTTGAAAGCACTCGATAGCCGCTTGAGTTGTACCATTAGGAGAAGTGACATTGGTGCGAAGTGTTCTTGGATCCTTGCCACTTTTAGTTGCCATCAGACTAGCTCCAAAAGCTGTTTGAACGCTTAATTCTTTGGCTGTTTTTTCGTCTAAACCTAGTGCCATCCCTGCTTGAGTCATGGATTGCATTAGCAAGAAAAAATAAGCAGGGCCGCTACCAGAAATTGCTGTAATTGCATCGATGAGTTTCTCTTCATTAACCCAGAAACAATCTCCAACAGATGACAGTATGGTTGTCACTAAAGTCTTCTGTTCATCATTAACAAGTTCATTTGGAAATAAGCCTGTAACGCCATGTTGCATAAGAGCTGGTGTATTAGGCATTGTTCGAACTAGAGAGTAGTTGCCCCCAAGCCAACGATTGATATCATTTACTCTGATACCTGCCACAATAGAGATGAAAAGATGTTTTGAATTAATTTTCTCTCGCAGTTCAAGGCATATCTCTGAGAGGACTTGAGGCTTTACGGCGAATACTATGATGTCACAAGCTTCTACGAGCGATGAGTTATTTGCGAAAGTAGTGATATTGAATTCTTCCTCTCTTTTTTGTAGTAACTCATCATTAGGATCACTTACCTTAATATTTTTCGAGTCATAACCGTTATTCAATAAGCCGTTAATCAGTGCGTAAGCCATGTTGCCAGCACCAATAAATCCAATGACTGTTTCGTTTTCCATATAAAATATCCCACTTGTTAAAACTTAAGTTAATTCTACCGAAATTGGTGTAAATATAGAACAATAATGAAAACATTCCAACCAAAATTAATAATGATTGATGTTGACGGAACTTTAGTCGATAGTGTTCCTGACCTTGCATATTGTATAGACGAGATGATGCAGAAACTTGGTCTGCAAAAATGGGGTGAAGCCAAAGTTCGTCATTGGGTTGGCAATGGCATTCCTAAGTTAGTAGAGAGGGCGTTGACTGGGGAGCTTGAAGGGCGACCAATAAAAGAAGTCTTTGATATAGCTTATCCAATTTTTTTAGACCTTTATGAAGATAATGCGACCGAAAGATCTTACTTATATGATGGTGTTCGAGAAGGTTTGGATTATTTACAATCTCAAGGATATCAATTAGGCTGTGTAACCAATAAATCAGAGCAATTTACCCACCCGTTACTCCAAGTCCTAGGTATTTTTAACGATTTTAAAATAATAATTTCGGGTGATACCTTAGCTAAAAGGAAGCCAGACCCTATGCCATTGCTATATTGTGCTGAGCACTTTAAACTGAAGCCAGAAGAGTGCCTAATGCTGGGTGATTCTGTTAGTGATGTTAAGGCAGCTCGGGCTGCTGGTTTTGATATTATTTGCATGTCTTACGGTTATAATCATGGCAACGATATTGCGGATGAAAACCCCGATCTAGTGATAGATTCAATGACCCAGCTAAGCGAGCATTTATAGTGAATTTTGATGACCAACATATTTGGCATCCTTATGCCAAAATTCCCAATGCAGTGCCTACATATTTAGTAGAATCTGCCGAACATGTCTATCTTAATCTCGAAGGAGGCAAAAGAGTCATTGATGGCATGAGTTCATGGTGGTCGATGATTCACGGTTACAACAATCCAGTTCTTAACCAAGCAATAAAAGATCAAATTGATAGTGTTTCTCACGTTATGTTTGGGGGTTTAACTCATCAACCTGCTATTGATCTGTGTCAGCTTCTTATTCAAATAACGCCTCCAGGCCTTGACAAGGTATTTTTGGCAGATTCAGGCTCTGTTTCTGTAGAAGTTTCCCTCAAAATGGCGTTGCAATACTGGTACAACAAGGGCCGAATAGATAAGACACATTTCGTTACCCCAAGGGGTGGTTATCACGGCGACACTTTTGGAGCGATGAGTGTTTGCGATCCAGAAAACGGTATGCATCATTTATTTCAAGGCGTATTAACTACACATTATTTTGTTACAAAACCAAATCTTAAAAACACCTCTATAGCTCTCGCTGATCTTAAAAAAGTTTTGAAGGAAAGCCACAATAATATTGCTGCAATGATTCTTGAGCCAATTGTGCAAGGTGCGGGCGGCATGAATATTTATGAGCCAGAATATCTCAAAGGAGCTAGGTCACTCTGTGATACCTTTGGAGTACTCTTAATTGTGGATGAAATTGCTACAGGTTTTGGTCGAACCGGAAAACTGTTTGGTTGTGAACACGCTAATATTTCACCAGACATACTCTGCTTGGGTAAAGCTTTAACTGGTGGTTATATGACTATGGCAGCAACACTGTCAACTGCTGAAGTTGCTGAAACTGTTGGTGTGCTTATGCATGGACCTACTTTTATGGGAAACCCTTTGTCTTGTTCGGTTGCAAATAGAAGTATTGATTTGTTGTTGAGTAGTGATTGGGAAAACAGGATATTGCAAATAGAAAACATAATGAAGTCAGAATTATTAACATTAAAAAAACATAAATCAGTATCGGATGTTCGAGTAATTGGTGCTATAGGTGTGGTTGAATTTGAGAGTCCACTTGATATGAAAGTAGTTCAGGAAGAGTTGATTGAAAATGGGGTTTGGTTAAGACCCTACGGTAAATTGCTCTATACCATGCCACCTTATGTCATAAAAGACGAAGAATTGTTAACTATCACTAAGGCAATGAGCGCAATCGTTAATAGTTTTAAAGACTAATCTATAGGGTCAACATCTAAAAACCAGCGCACTGACGTTTTAACATTTATTGTTTCTAGGTGTTTGTAAAAAGTTTTAATGACTCGGTGAAGGTGATTTCTATTTATTGATTGTAAGTAAAGATTAAAGTAGTAGTAATTGGCTTTTTTTTCAATAACAGCAGGAACTGGACCCCAAATTTCAACGGAATCTATATCGATTTTTTTAAGCAGGTCTGCAACTTTATTTAAAAATTTTTCTGCGTTATTTTTATTTTTAGAATTAGCACAAATTAAAGCTTGGTGTGAATAAGGAGGTAACTGAGTGTCTTCACGTTCTTTTAATAATGTACTAGCGTATTGAGAGTAGTGTGAAGATCTAATAAAGTTAAATATTGGGTGATTTGGGTAGCGAGTTTGAATGGATACCTCACCTTTGTGATCACTTCTGCCAGCTCTACCAGAGACTTGAATTAAGAGCTGTGCCAAATGTTCTGTGGCTCTGAAATCCATTGATAATAATCCAACATCTACGTCTAGTATGCCGACAAATGTCAAGTTTGAAAAATCATGACCTTTGGCTAGCATTTGAGTACCAACTATGATGCATGGTTCGCCTGAATTTATTTTTTCTAAGTGAGTTGCAAAAGCTTTTTTTCTACGCGTTGTATCTCTATCAATTCTAATAATAGTTACGTCGGGGAAAAAAGACTCAAGGTTTTCCTCCAATCTTTGTGTCCCATAACCTAAAACCTTTAGACTCTGTTGATGACAGGAAGGGCAAGTGGATTCTGGTATTTTTTCAATACCACAATGATGACACTTTAAACGATTAATGTGACTATGATAGATAAGAGCAGAGTCGCAACGAACACATTCAGCTTTCCAATCACAATCTGTACAGTAAAAAACGGGAGCATAACCACGACGATTGATAAATAACATAACTTGTTTGTTGTCTTCGAGGTGATGCTTCATTTTTGCAACCAAAGGCACTGATAACGCCTCTGCTGTTTGATTTCTCATATCAATTAAATTAACGTCTGGCATAATCGCTTGACCAGGTCGAGAACTTAAAACAAGCTGAGTGAGTTTCTTATCGACTACATTTTTCAAGGTTTCAAGTGATGGTGTGGCAGTACCTAAAATTAAGGGAATGTTTGCTAGTTTGGCGCGAATAAAGCTAAGATCTCGTGCTGAATAACGGAAGCTAGATTGTTGTTTGAAAGAGCCATCATGCTCCTCATCAACAATCACTAAGCCTAGATTTGGCATTGGAGTAAAAATTGCCGAACGTGTTCCAAGTACCACTCCAGCTTCACCGGTTTTTGCCATTAGATAAGCATCCAATTTTTGTGTTTCATTTAATTGTGAGTGGACAGCAACGACCTTTGCTTCAACCCTCTCCTCGAAACGTGCAATCATTTGCGGTGTTAAACCAATTTCAGGAACCAGTATAAGTACCTGTCTTCTTTTCTTGAGTAAGGTTTCAGTAATGCTCAGGTACACTTCAGTTTTCCCGCTACCAGTGACACCTTGAAGTAAGAAACCATGAAAATTGTTTACTGATTTTAGAACTGCCTGAATTGCTTTTTTCTGCTCATTCGTTGCGTCAAAGGCACAAGGAGATGTTGTATTATTATGTGTAATTGTTTTTTTGATAACAGCTGACTTACCTTGTCTAAGATTTTTAGGCAGAGCGCTAGCGAAGACTTCACCGAGTGGATGGTGGTAATACTTTGCTGACCAGAATAAAAAATCAAGTATCTCTTTTGACAAAAGAGCTTTCTGGTCGAGTATTTCCTCAACTGATCGCAGTTTATCGAAGTCACTTTTCTTTTTATGTGACAATACAATAGCAGTTACTTTTTTTTGTCCAAACGGAACTTTAACTCTGGCACCAATACTAACTTTTTGATCACACAAATAGTCAAATGTATTGTGTAAAGGGACGGGTATAGCTACTTCTATGATCGATGACAAAGTAAAATGTTTTAGGGATAAAATAACTATTTTATCAATATTCACAAGCCATGGTCGTTATTCAAAATATCATTCATGATGCAACCGTAGATGAGGAAAAACTCAAACTTACCTGCCAGCAATTTATGCAAGAGTTTGATGTTGGTGATAGTGAGTTAGTGGTACGTCTTGTATCACCTATCGAGATTCAGACTCTTAATAAAGAGTATCGAGCGAAAAATCAAGTAACTAACGTCCTTTCTTTTTCAAGCGACATACCTTTGGAAATTGGAGAATCTATTTTAGGAGATGTGGTTATTTGTGTGGATGTGGTTCGAGAGGAGGCTGTATTAGGGGATAAAACTTTTCCAGATCATTTAAGTCACATGGCTATTCATGGGATTCTTCACTTGTTGGGCTATGACCATGAAGATTTAACTTCTGCAAATAAAATGGAAGAAATTGAGATTGAATTTTTAAAAAAAATTGGGGTTAATAACCCTTATCAATGATTTAACCTTCAACCATCTCACCTAAATTTTCCATAGCCCTTAACTTACCATCGATGTAATACATTCTTAAATGATCCCTTTCCCAAGGAGGGATGTTCGCTTCTTGTAAAATTTTTTTCAGCGATTGTGAGTGCTGTTTACCTTTGAGCTTGATACGTTGACCATCTTGACGAAAGCGTACCTCGAAATTAGGCAGATCTTTTAATGAGTCATAATAAAGGCATGGCCTAGTTGTTTTGGTATATTTTTCGTCAAAAAAGTAGAGCTCGTTATGATATCGTCTAACCTGATAATGATGCCAGTTAACGATAGATTTTGCATCTGCCTTAGCATGAATTAAGGAAATAATTTCTTGCAATACTTTATCTGATGGAGAGAGTAATTCGTGCTGACTAATGTAATGACGAATAACATTAACCATTCTTCTTTTTGGTAATTTAACCAAAGGGGCGACTTGTAACTTATCCTCAATAATAAGGTTGTGATTAGTAATATCTAGTTTAGCCAAATCATGCATTAAATTGAGTGCTTCAGCTTGATGTTTAGCGCTTCTCGCTATATTTTTTGTTAGGTTAGTAAATATAGCTGAGAGTTTAGGCAAAAATTCAGCCCTCAAAAGATTTCGTCTAAAGTTGATGTTTTTATTACTATCATCTTCAACCCAGTCAAGATGATTTTCTATAGCATAGTCAGTTATTTGTTGTCTTGAGATTGTCAAAAGAGGTCTATATAGTTGAGAGCCATGAATGGTTTTATTTTTCGGCATGGCGGATAAACCAGCAACACCACTACCTCTGAATAGTTGTAATAAAAGTGTTTCGGCTTGATCGTCTTGATGATGACCTGTACAAAGTATTTCATCAGCCTTCAATTCAGAGGTTAATGAAAGATAGCGCTTTTCACGAGCAATTTTTTCAACGTTAGATACATTTTCTATGAATATATCAATACTTTTAAAATTAATGTCGGCGTTCTGGCAAAGGTTTTTGCAGAAAGATTGCCACTGATGACAATAGTCTGAGAGATTGTGGTTGATATGTATAGCTCTAACTTTGCCAGGGTAGTGTTTGTTTAAGAAATGCAGAAGGACAACCGAATCGATGCCACCACTAAGGGCAGCGACAATTTTTTTGTCGATTAAATAATCGTCTTTATTCGTTAAATCTACCAAAGCTTAAGAGTTTTTTGTGTCTTTCACTAATAAGTTCTTCTATAGAAACATCTTGTAAAGACTTTAATTCTTTAATGAGAGCTTTTTTAAGGAAACTACAAGATTTTTCAGGGTCTCTGTGAATGCCACCTAGTGGTTCTGGAATGATTTTATCAATAAGTTTGTGCTTTTTTAGGTGTTTGCTAGTCATTTTAAGAGACTCTGCTGCAATATTTGCTTTAGAGGCATCTTTATAAAGGATAGATGCGCAGCCCTCAGGCGAGATGACTGAATAAATGCTATATTCAAACATCATAGTTGTATCAGAAAGTCCAATTGCGAGCGCTCCACCTGAACCACCTTCACCAATAACGATTGCTATGATGGGTGTTTTCAAAGTAGACATTTCGTATAAATTTCTTGCAATCGCCTCACTTTGACCACGTTCCTCAGCACCAATGCCTGGGTAGGCCCCCGGAGTGTCAATAAAGGTAATGACTGGGAGTGAGAATTTTTCGGCCATCTTCATTAGTCTTAGCGCTTTTCGGTAGCCTTCGGGTCTGGTCATGCCAAAGTTATGAAAAATTTTTTCTTTTGTGGTACGACCTTTTTGTTGTCCTATAAACATGAAATCGAAACCATCCATTTTGGCGATGCCACCAATCAAAGAGTGGTCATTTGCAAACGCACGATCACCATGAAGTTCAATAAATTCATCAAAAATATTTTCTATGTAATCTAATGTGTAAAGTCTTTGAGGATGTCTTGCAAGTTGAGAAATTTGCCAATCTGAGAGAGAAGTAAATATTTTTTTTGTTAGTAACTCACTTTTTAATTTGAGTGAGTCCATTTCTTTGGCAATATCAGCATCATCTTTGACACTCTCGAGTGCATCAATCTTATCTTCCAGTTCAGCAATGGGCTGTTCAAAATCAAGATAATTTAAGTTCATTTAGTCACCAAAATGGTAGAGATTAATTATTTGTGATTATAGCAGAAGCTATAGCTATAATCTGTCAATGGACTGGCTAACACTGCTCTCACTAACCATTGCAACTTTCATCTACGCAATTTCACCTGGACCAGGTTTATTTGCTGTTTTAGCAATTTCAACAAGATACGGTGCGATGCCAGCAATGTGGCTTTCATTTGGACACACTGTTGGTGATATTATTTATGTTACAGTAGCCATGTTGGCTCTCAGTGCATTGGCTGAGATAATTAGTAATAGTTTGCTATATGTCAAAATTCTTGGAGCCTCGTATTTGATATACATTGGCTATCAACAATGGCGTTCAAAGGGCGTAAGCTTCGAACAATCGAATAAAAAAGAATCAATATTGAAGTTGTTATTAGCAGGATTTATTGTTGGCGTAACTAACCCTAAAACCATTATTTTTTATTTATCATTTCTTCCTATATTTGTTGATCTTAATAATTTAACAATTGCAACTGAAATTCAGGTAATTAGTGTCATAGGGTTTACCGTTTTCTTTGTATTGAGTTTAGCCAATGTATTGGGTCTGAAGCTTAGAAGACATATTGAAAATCCGGCAGTTATTAAGCGGGTCAATGAAGTAACGGGTGTCACGATGATTTTGGTTGGCATTTTTGTAGCACTCTATTAATATATGGAGTTAAGAATGATCGAGTCTAAAAATACAATGTCTTTATTGATGGTAATGGTGACCTTTACCTGGGCTCTATCAGGAATTGCAACAAAATATTTATCGTTTTATATTAGCGAGAATGAGATTGTTGTGTATAGATATTTTTTTGCAGTTGTGTCGACTTTTCCATTACTTTGGTGGATGAAAATTCCGATAAACATTAATAAAAAAAATCTTTTATTATCACTACTACTTGCGATATTTTTAATTGGAAATACGCGCTTTTATTTTATGGGAATGCAGCATGGCGCCGCTGGATTGGGGGCCGCACTTGTGACCGTTTTAATTCCAATATTTGTCTATATATTTATGGTTTTTTCTAAGAAATCTCAGCCAACATTAAGGGACTGGTTTGCATTACTATTTGGAATAATAGGTGTATCGTTTATGATGAATTTTGAACAGTTAAGCCTTTCTGAGTGGATGCGTGGCGGCAACCTTTATTTTGTTTTGGCCGCCTTCTTTTATGCGTTGATAACTATTTTTGGTGCATTTATGAGAGGCATGCATGTTATGGCGTTTAATTTTTACATCTGCATTTTTGCGTTAGCGATTGATTGGTTTGTGTCGTTCGATGGAGCATTCCTTTCTGAGGTCAATATGGATAAAGTATTTTGGATTAATATATTTATTCTTTCAGTTTTGAGTACTACGATTGCGGCTACTCTTTACTATATTGGACTCAAAGTTTTAGGCTCTAAAAAGTGCTCTGAGTTTAGTTTGTTGACACCATTTTTTGCGATAGCATTGGGTGCTCTATTTTTTGGTGAAACACTAACGATAAAAAATGCATTAGGCACAATTATGGCTGTATCAGCTCTTGTTGTTTTGAGTAATGTCAAGTTTAAAGAATTGACAAACTTTAGATAAGTTGTTAACTGTTATTGTTGAGGGTAGACCTGATTTTTGTAATTTTTATTAACTATTCAATAACAATTAAGCGGTAGCTTCAATGTCGCGTTCTGTTAGGTCATTCATTATTGCTGTGCGCATTTCGTCAGTAAAATCAAACCAGTCAAATATTTCATGCATGTGTCTTTTGCAACCAACACAGTAGTTATTGTGATTGTATTTACAAATACTTACACATGGACTTTTGATCTGCCTTAATTTATTTTGCTCGTTCATAGTGGTGGATTATAAATTACAATCAGTATTAAACAGAAAAATTCACGTTTTTCTTTATTCAAGTGGCAATTTAATTTAAATGCGCAGCTTCTCATTATCCTTATCGTAAGATGCACTCATCGATACATGGCATTTTCTAGTGCCTATTGAAGTATCAACAGTGAGGTTAGTTCCTTCCTTGCAATGCTCTGGCTTAATGTACGCAAAGGCAATACTGTGGCCTACCCGATGACCATAAGCACCACTAGTAATGATCCCGCTTAGTTTGTCACCAAAAAAAACGGCCTCATTGCCAAAACATTCTGCAGGCAATTGGTCGTCAAATACTAGGTATGCTAGTTTTGTATTAACACCATTAGTTTTTCGTTCACGTATATTATCTGAACCGATAAAGTCTCTACTAAGGTCAAGGAATCGATCCATTCCAGCCTCTAGGGCAGAAATCTCTTCTGTAAACTCTGCTCCATAAGCGCGATACATTTTTTCCAATCGCATACTATTAAAAGCCTGACTACCAAAGTCTTGTAATCCATGATGTTCACCCATTTCCATTAGTGATTCATAGATAGAGATGACTTGCCAGCTTGGCATATGTAGTTCCCACCCCAACTCGCCCGCATAGGATACCCGCATCGTAAAAACGGAAGCTGAGTCAATTGTAATGTTTCTACAACTCAACCAAGAAAATCCATTATTGCTGAGATCTTCTTGTGTGCATTGTTCTAGTATTTGACGAGCATTTGGTCCAGTTAAAAGTAATCCTCCCCAACTCTCTGTCAAATCTTCGATTTCAATTTCATATCCATCAGAGTGACATTCTAGCCAATGATAATCTTTTACTTGAGAGCCTATAGCACCCATCAAAATAAAGTGTTCTTGGTTAATGCGGCTGATAGTCTGTTCAGCCATAATGCCACCATTTTGAGCATGGAAAAGAGTCAAGCCAATTCGCCCATCTTTCGCAGGTAGTTTGTTGCAGGACAGTTGATCTAAAAATGCAAAAGCATCTTTTCCAGTTACTCTAAATTTTGCAGTTCCACTTATATCGGTAACGCCGCAGGTGTTTTCGACAGCAGAACACTCCAGAGCAACTGCCTCATGGGCCTCACTGTGAGACCAAGTGTGGCTTTCTTTTCTGATTTTTTCTGTTGTAAACCAAGCGGGTTTTTCAAACCCTGTATTGACAACATGAATTGCACCTTTTTGTGCCAGTACTGTATGCAATGCACTTACCCTTATTGGTCTACCATGTGGCCTGTTTTCATTAGGCACAGCCATAGCATACATCCTCTCATAAGACTCAATTGCGCGAGTAATACAGTATTTCTTATCCGCCCAAAGATCAAATCGTCGAGAATCTAGTGAAGCCATATTGAGTTCAGTTTGTCCGTGCACCATCCATTGTGCTAGGTATTTTCCTATACCACCTTGAGCAATACCGATACTTGCGCCACATAAATTCCAAAAATTTCTTAAGCCTTTGGCTGGTCCAACAAGTAGGTTATCATCTGGTGTATGGGTAATAAGCCCATTGATGATACTACTAATACCAACCTCCTTGAATAAAGGCACAATCTCCATACAGCGCTCTAAGTAGGGCATAAGTCTCTCTAGATCTCCTTCAAATAATTCTCTATCAAATGACCAATCTACTCCTTCTAATGCCCAGGGTTTAGATCCTCTTGTTTCATATGGACCAATCAAAAATCCGTTACCCTCTTGACGAATATATGAGGCAGCTATAGAGTCACGCGTGACAGGTAGTTCTTTTTTTAGTGCGGCAATATCTGGGTGATTGTCTGTAATCAAGTACTGATGTTGCAGATTGACTAAGGGCACATAAGAACCAACCATTTCACCAACCTGGGGTGAGAAGCAACCACCAGCATTAACGACATGCTGAGCGATAATATTTCCCAATTCAGTGACAACTTCGTACTCACCGCTAGATAGAATATTGATATCAATTACTCGGTTAAAATTACTTACCTGGGCTCCAGCTTTTTTACCCAGTTGTGCTAACTGTGTAACTACAGTTGTTGGATCGACGTGTCCGTCATTAGGGGTATATAAGATGTTACGTGCATTATCAAAGCTCATCATCGGATTAATGGTTGAAGCTTCCTCCTTAGAGACAAAATACATTTCGCAGCCAATATGGTTTGCTTTACTTATAACGTTACGAAACCAATGCTCCTCAACTTCGGTATGTCCTACCCTTAAAGAACCAGTTTTGTGAAATGATGAAGGAAGTCCAGTTTTTTCTGGAAGAATTTCATCATAAAGTTTTATTGTATATTCATGAATATGGGAGAGTGTGTGGTTGCCATTAAAATTTGGGCATAGACCTGCTGCGTGCCAAGTAGAGCCACTCGTAAGCTCGCCTTTTTCAACTAACACAATATCAGTCCAACCTTCTTGCGTTAGATGGTACATAAGGTTAACACCTAGAGAGCCACCACCAATAATTACTACTTGAGCATGTGTTTTCATATTAGCTGTTTTTATAGTGGTTTTCGTCCAATATCTTTACGGCTTAACTGAATGTCAAATTTTTCACGCAACTCCTTGTCAACACTATCACTAATATGATTTGGGAAGTACTCTGATAGTATTTCTTTCTTTTCTTTGATCGCTTTTTCCAATATAACAGGTTTACCCATATCAGCCCAGTCATTGGGACTTTCTCTATCACTGAGGTCTGGATAGATATATTCACTTTGCATGACATTGAGAGTTTGTTCAGCGCCCAAATAATGGGCTTTATTATTCAAACACACATCTTTAATAATATCAAAACAAAGGGAGTCCTCACTCTCATCACTAAAACCTTTGGTCATTCTTAAGGAGGCGCCTAATAAATCATTGTCTAGTAATAAGCTTTCAGGGCAGGTACCTAAAAGGCTTGCATACATTCCTGCTGATTCATAAATAATATTGGCACCAGCTATAGCAGTCACTACATGCGTTGAGGCGCGTTCTGAGCCTGCCTGAAAGTCTGGGAATTTTGAATCCGTCATACCTGCCGCTGTACCTGTTGGCAGGTCAAAATAGTTACCCATTTGTGCGCAAGCTGCTGATATCAAGCCTTGTTCGGGCGAACCGCCACACATGGCCCCAGTACGTAAATCGGATACAAATGGCCAGGTACCGAGAATTGCTGGTGCTCCAGGTTCGATTGCATTAACGTAGACCAAACCACCAAGACACTCGGCCCAGGCTTGTGATACCACACCTGGCAAAAGTGCTGGAGCCGTTGCCCCAGCTTGGGCAGCAGATAGAAGTAGGATGGGCATGCCACCCTCAACACCGACACGCAAGCATTCCAAAGACTCCTCCGCAAATTTCATTGGTGGTACAACAAAACAGTTACTCATACTAACAAAAGGACGCCGACGCCATTTATCCTCACCACCGGCAATAATATGCAACATCTCAAGACCATCAGTGACATGATGTGACTCGGTAAAACTCACACCAATGTGTTTTTGCGTACCCATCACCGCGCAATAAACTGCGTTTTGATCCATCTTCCTTGGGTCTACTATATCACGCAGCACACAGGTTCTTTGAAACATATGTATATGCTCACATTTATCTGCAATTCTGGCCATATCATAAAGATCTTGGCTGAACGATTCCCTATATTCATTGTTTTCAGGATCGGCTATCAGGACTGCAGCACCCGCAGTAGAAAAATGAACTTTTGAGCTGCTTAAATCTAAATCGTATTTGGGAGATTGGCCGTGAAGAGTCAAACTATGTTGTGTTAAGCCCATGGCCTTTTTAACCACTTCTTTTGGCATTCTAAGTCTGCCATCGTCACCCATGACTGCACCAAACCCAACACAGGTTTCAACACAATGCGGAGTTGCGTCAGCAAAACCAATTTCTTCAAGGATGCGGTAAACATTAACTTCAATTGCCTCGACTTGTTTATCACTCAGTGGCTTATACCTGCCGCCAATCTCACCAGGCTTAACAGGCTTCTCTTCTTCAGTTAATGGGGCACTTCTTAAGGCTATTCTTGCCTCTCTTCCTCCCGATTTTCTTCTGGTCATCTGATTAATCCGAGTTGAGTTCTGTTTGAGGCATTTTGATACGAAATTTAATCGCTGTCAATCATTTTTAACTTAATTATTGCATTATTCTATAACATATATTGTTGAAATATCTTAAGTATAAGCAAATGGCTAGTAATGAATTATTTACTGATTACAGTGATCTACGTCAAGCTGTTAGAAATACGCGTGTGCTAAAGGAGCGTCAGGCTTTATCAAATTTAATAAAAATAGATAAGACTAGCGTCAATCAAAGAGCAGTGATTAGTCAGAAAACATCTGATTTAATTGCAAAATTACGCCAAACTAAAAAACCAGATTTGTTATCTCAGTTTATTGCTGAATATAATTTAAATACTGAAGAGGGGCTCTCATTGATGACTTTAGCTGAGTCTTTTTTACGTGTACCTGATAACAAAACTAGAGATAAACTTTTTTCAGATAAGATTTCAAATAAGCCCTGGGCAAAACACTTGCGGAGTGGAAAATCTTCTATAGTGAGTATTGCAACTATCGCTCTTAGTGTTGCAGATATGATGATAAGTCATGGACATAACGATTCCATTAAGGATCGCATTAAGCATGCTCTAGAAATTTTATCTAGACCTGGTATTCGATTCAGTGCAGGCAGTGTGATGAGATTTTTCGGAACCCAATTCGTTTTTTCAGAAGACATAGAAAGTGCTTTAGCTGTTGTTAATCAGGATGTGCATTCTTTCGATATGTTAGGAGAGGCAGCATGGACAATGACTGATGCAGATCGCTACTTTTTGGCATACAAAAATGCCCTGATTGCGATTGGAGAAAATAATAAAGGAAGTGATATATTTTTAGCAGACGGGATATCTGTAAAACTCTCTGCACTTCACCCAACCTATGATTTTATGCATAAGGAGCGCGTTTTAAAAGAATTGGTTCCAAGGCTATTGACTTTAATTGAAATTGCACAAAACTACAATGTTGCCATCAACATTGATGCAGAAGAGTGTGATCGGTTGGACATATCACTTGATGTTATTGGCGAGACTGCCAAGAGCATTGCAAACTCAAAATGGCAAGGTTTTGGAGTTGTGGTTCAAGCATATCAAAAAAGAGCTCCCTATATTTTGGACTGGCTTTATGAGTTAAGTAAAAAAAACAATTTAAAGTTAATGGTTCGTTTAGTGAAGGGGGCCTATTGGGACAGTGAAATCAAGCAAGCCCAAGTATTGGGTGATGTTGATTATCCGGTATTTACAAAAAAATCTAATACTGATTACTCCTTTCTGGCTTGTGCGCAAAAGTTGCTTGGTATGAGAGATTATATTTATCCACAGTTTGCTAGTCACAACGCTCATACTCTTATAAGTGTATGTGAGATTGCAGGCGACAATGTTGGCTTTGAGATCCAACGTCTTCATGGCATGGGGGAGTCACTTCACGAGCTTTTATCAAGTCAGTACGGAGTTTTGTCAAGAATATATGCTCCTGTTGGCAGTCACAAGGACTTACTGGCCTATTTGATGAGACGCTTACTTGAAAATGGCGCGAACAGTTCATTCATTAATCACTTGTTTGACCAAAACATCAAACCAGAGCATTTAGCCTGTGATATTTTGAGTCAAGTCGAACAAGATCCAGAACCCTCTCATCTCAGTATCCCTTTGCCTAAAGATATATTTCAAAAAATTCGACAAAATTCCAGAAGTATATTACTTTCAGAACAGGATGAAGTTGACCGTTTGTATCAAAAGCAGCAGCCCTGGTTGGAACATAAATGGCAAGCTAAATCGATTATATCTGCTGATTGTATGGATGATACAATGAGACACAAGGTAATTAATCCTGCTGACTTTAGCGACAAGGTGGGTGACGTCATTTACGCTACCGAAACGCAATTGGATGAGTGTTTGAAGAGCTCACAAGATGCCTTTAAAGAAACAAGTAATAATCAACTTATCCTTCAAAGTTTAGAGCGAGCAGCTGACCTGTATGAGTCGAATCAAGAAGAGCTCATGAGTTTGGCGATGAGAGAAGCAGGAAAAACCTATCAGGATGCTATAGATGAGGTGCGTGAAGCAGTTGATTTCCTTAGATATTACGCAAACTTAGCTCAAAAGGTTATTCCCAACAAGCGTGAAGCTTTAGGTGTTTTTGTGTGTATCAGTCCCTGGAATTTTCCTCTGGCAATTTTTACAGGTCAAATCGCTGCTGCACTCTCTGCTGGTAATGTTGTGATTGCAAAGCCTGCCGAAAGTACTTCTCTGATTGCTTACAGAGCAACACAGTTATTGTTAGAAGCTGGTATACCATTGGGTATCTTGCAGTTGGCTTTAGGTGAAGGGTCGAATGTTGGTTCTCATCTTGCAAGTCATCCAAGCATTGCTGGTGTTGCCTTTACGGGTTCAACTCAGGTGGCCAAGCTCATTAAACACAATTTGGTTGTGAACGGAAATGCCAAGGCAAGAGTTATTGCAGAGACGGGTGGTTTGAATGCCATGGTTGTTGATTCAACAGCGCTCAGTGAGCAAGTCACTCGAGATGTGCTAGATAGTGCTTTCAAAAGTGCGGGTCAACGATGTTCAGCGCTAAGAATACTACTTATTCAGGATGAGTGTTTTGATGAAACTATTTCCATGATAAAAGGTGCTATGCTTGAATTAAAACTTGGAGATCCAAAGTATCTTTCGACCGACTGCGGTCCGGTGATTAGTGCTGATGCAAAGACAAAACTTCAGAGTCATATAGATCGATTAAGCGAACAAAATAAAGTCATTGCAGGAGTTAAAAATCAACTCGGTAGTGGTTATTACGTTGCTCCAACGATTATTCAACTCGATAGTATAGATGAAATCAATGAGGAGTTTTTTGGGCCAATTCTTCATGTGATTCGTTATTCAAGCGATAATTTGATAGAAACGATTGATCGTTTAAATGCTAAAGGATATGGATTAACATTTGGTATTCATTCGCGAATAAAAAAACAAGTAGATGAGGTTACTTCTAGAGTAAATGCGGGAAATATCTATGTAAACCGCAATCAGGTTGGTGCAATTGTCGGTTCACAACCTTTTGGTGGAGAAGGGTTATCTGGCACTGGACCCAAGGCGGGTGGTCTGCATGCACTTCATGGTTATAGCCGAAATGTACAGTATGAAAAAACAAGTGAACAAATTATGACTCTTTATGATGGTCATGTTGAAGTTGCTAGTTTGATTAAACCATCTCTTTCATTTGATGAAAAATTGATAAAAAAACTTCGACAAGAGTTTTTTTCTATTGATACTCAATTTTTTGAATTTTTGCATGAAACGCTTAACACCTATGCATTAAGGCATAGCTTGCCTAGTCCTACGGGAGAATCAAATGAGCTCAGCTATCAGGCGAAGGGTACTGTACTGTGTCTTGGGCCAAGCTCAGCTGATGCTCTCATACAAACTATTATGTCATTGGCATTAGGTAATAGTACTATCAGCTTAATAAGTCAAAAAAATTATTCTTCTTTAATTAAGTTAGGTTTTGGTAAAGACAATATTATTAGATTAATAAACGGTCCAAGTTCAAATCTTTTTAAAAGTAAGCAATATGGCACAATATTCTATTTTGGTGACCTGATGTCGGTTGAACGGGAACTAGAGAACAGGCGTGAAGAGATAATCCCAATTATGAATTCGATTTATGAACCCTGGCAATTAATTAACGAAAGAGTGATAACCATAGATACTACGGCATCTGGTGGTAATGCTAATCTGTTAGCACTCTGATTTTTTGAGTTTAATGATGTTTCTTGTGATTAGGCGTTTTTACCGCTTTCAAAGTGAAATTGTGCGCCTTTTCGAATTCCTGAAGGCCACCTTGATGTGATTGTTTTTAACTGGGTATAAAAACGTACACCCTCCATGCCGTGAATTGAAGAACCGCCAAAAAGTGAACGCTTCCAGCCACCAAAGCTGTGCATGGCGACCGGAACAGGGATAGGTATATTCACACCCACCATACCTACTTTAACGTGTGAGGTAAAGTGACGAGCAGTATCACCATCTCGTGTAAAGATGGCAGTGCCGTTGCCATATTCATGATCATTAACAAGCGCTAATGCTTCATCGTAAGTAGAGACCCTGACAATCGATAAAACGGGTCCAAAGATTTCATCGGTGTAAATAGGCATATTCGAGGTCACTTTATCAAACAAGCAACCACCAATATAGAAGCCATCTTTTTTAACTTTTGACCTGCCATCAACTTTGAGCTCAGCACCCTCGTTAATACCTGATTCGATGTAAGACAAAATCTTTTCTTGACTCTGCTTTGAAATAACAGGCCCCATTTCAACGTCGGGTTCATCATAAGCGCCAATTTTAAGAGATGCCACTTTTGGTTTAAGTGATTCAATCAACTTATCGGCTGTTTCATCACCAACAACAACGACCACGGAAATAGCCATACAACGCTCACCAGCTGAACCATAGGCTGCACCAATAATTGCATCTGTGCTTTGTTCTAAATCCGCATCAGGCATCACAATCATATGATTTTTTGCACCACACAGAGCCTGAACACGCTTATTGTTACGTGAACCTTCTTGATAGATGTACTCGCCTACTGCAGTTGAACCTACGAAACTGATTGCACGAACTTTTGGGTTTGTAAGTATTTCATCCACAGCTTCTTTGTCACCCACAATGGTGTTTAGTACGCCTACAGGAAGACCTGCTTCATGAATGAGCTCAGTTAGCCTTAATCCGCATGAAGGCACTTTCTCTGATAATTTTAGAACGAATGTATTACCACAGGAGATTGCAACAGGGTACATCCACATAGGCACCATCGCTGGAAAATTAAAAGGAACAATTCCAGCACAGACACCAATTGGTTGACGAATATTATGACTATCAATACCTGTTGCAACGTCTGCACTAAATTCAGATTTGAGGTGATTATTAATTGCCGTACAATACTCAACGACTTCTATACCTCTTCCAACCTCACCTTTTGCATCATCAAATGTCTTTCCGTGTTCCTGGGAGATTAACTCTGCTAATTCGTCTCTATGTTTGATTATCAATTCACGATATGTGAACATAATTTGTGCACGTTTCGATGGTGTTACTTGACTCCAACTTTGAAGTGCATTACTTGCAACTTGGATTGCATCTGCTGTATCTTTTGCGCTTGCGCCTTCTATCTGTCTAATCACTTCACCTTTAGCTGGGTTATAGACGTCAAAAATACGTCCACAGTTGCCCACAACTTTATTGCCACCAATGATATGTTGTAAGCGATTAATAGACATCGTAATTAATATTTATCATAATGGTATAAAATTATTATATATTTGATATTGTTTCTGCAAGACGTCTTAGAACGCTCTTTGTTTCTTCCCAATCTATACAACCATCAGTAACGGAGACACCATACTTCATCTCATTTTGATTGTCCAGTATTTTCTGATTGCCAGAAAACAAATTACTTTCTAACATGATGCCAAAAATTGATTTGTTTCCCGCGACAATTTGAGCACTAATTTCTTCAACCACATTACCTTGAAGTCGATAGTCCTGATTAGAGTTATCGTGTGAACAGTCCACCATAATCCTTTCAGGCAAATCATTTTGCTGGAGGAGTTTTTCACAACGCTCAATATCTTCACTATGGTAGTTTGGTTTAATGCCACCCCTTAGAATAATATGTGACGACTTGTTGCCTTTTGCTTTAAATGTTGAAATTTGACCCTTATCATTGATCCCTAAAAAACTTTGAGGTGAAGAACAAGCTTTGATTGCATTAACAGCCATTTTTAGGTTTCCATCGGTACCATTCTTAAAGCCAACTGTCATTGAAAGACCGCTAGACATTTCACGATGTGTTTGTGATTCAGTTGTTCTTGCGCCTATGGCGCACCAAGAGATGAGATCTGCCAGATATTGAGGGGTAATTGGATTGAGAGCTTCTGTGGCTGCCGGCATGCCTAACTCTGCTAACCAAGTTAAAAATTTTCGACTTTGATAAAGACCCTTGTCGACATCAAGTGAATTATCCATATCAGGATCACTAATTAAACCTTTCCAGCCAATCGTGGTTCTTGGCTTTTCAAAATAAACTCTCATCACTATATAAAGTGATTCCTTTAATTCTTCACTAAGGGTTTTCAATTTATGTGCGTATTCTTTAGCGGCTTCAAGGTTATGAATTGAACAGGGCCCAACAATCACAATCAATCTAGAATCCTTTCTTGAGAGTATATCGCTCACAACTTCGCGGCCAGCCACAATATTTCCCTTTCCTTTTTGAGTGATGGGTAATTTTTTACTGAGATCATTAGGGGAGGTAATTACAGCTTCACTAGCAATATTAGTATTGTGAATTTGACTATCCATATTAAATTGTCTATTAGTTAAATTAATTTATTGATGATTTTAAACATAAGTTACTCTATTATGTCGGTGAGATAAGATAATATGAGCATTAAAAAATATTGAAATGATATAAAGACCTTAATTAATAATGAATGAATTCTTAAAAGACTTCACTGTTGTAGTCGATCTTAATATTGAATGGGGAGATATGGACGCCCTTCAACACGTCAACAATATTGCATATTTCAAATATTTTCAAGTTGCTCGAATTGCCTATTTTGAAAAAATTAATTCTGACAGTGTGTTTGAAGAAACACCAATTCCATTGATACTAGCATCAACCCAATGCAAGTTCATTTACCCACTTACCTTCCCGGATATTGTTTCTGTTGGAGTCAGAGTTAATGCAATGGCAGATCAGTACTTTACAATGAAATATGCTGTTGTTAGCCACAGGCACCAGAGACTTGCCGCTATTGGTGATGCGAAAGTGGTAATGTTTGACTATGTTAATAATAAAAAAGCCTCTATTCCTAATGAGATTAGAAAGACGATTATTGATCTTGAAAAATCCGTTGATGAGATAGTCGATAAAGACTAGTTCATGCAGAGACAAACTGGCTGCTAAGTCCAGTAAACTAATATTGAGCTAAGCCTTGAAATTTTGGCATGGCTTCAAGCAGTGAACGGGTATATGCGTGTTTTGGTTGTTCAAATATATTATCATTACTATCGTTCTCCAAGGCCTCGCCGTCCTTCATAACAATAACACGATCACACATTTGACGAATAACTGCTAAATCGTGACTCACAAAGAGCAGAGTCAAAGAAAATTGTTCTTGTAGATCCTTCAATAGATTAAGTAAATTAGCTTGTACAGAGACATCTAAAGCAGAAGTCGGCTCATCACAAAAAATAAAGTCAGGTCGATAAGCCAGTGATCTTGCTATACCAATTCTTTGGCGTTCACCACCAGAAAAAGCATGAGGCAACTTATCAGCGTCTTTTCGCTTTAAGCCGACTAAGGACATAAGATCTTGAGCCAATGATCCGGCTTTATTGTTATCGATTAAGTTATGTATCTTTAAACCATAAGTAATATTTTCACCAGCACTCATACGTGGATTGAGAGAGGAATATGGATCTTGAAAAATGCACTGCATGGAAAGACAATGTGCTCGACGTTCAGTACTATCGGTTATTAGCTTGAGATCTTTGCCACGGTAAATGACACTACCTTCAGTGATATCCTCCAAGCCTAAAATCATTCTTCCAATGGTTGATTTACCAGAACCTGATTCTCCAACAATGCCAACAGTTTCACCTCGCTGAACTGTGAAATTTACACCCTTTACAGCAGTAAATGACTGTTTTGCTTTCAACATACTGGAAGGGGTAATAAATATTTTTGAAAGATTACGAACTTCCAGTAAAGGCTCATTAGTTGAGTCTTGTGTTGTTTGTTTTTCTTGCAAGTAGTGAAGACCGGTAGAGGTGTCCTCCAAGTTATCTTCCTCATTTAAAGCGAAACGGTGAAGGCGCTTCTCTATGAGAGGTACTGATGCCATTAACGCCCTGGTATAGTCCTGTGTTGGTCTTTGAAGTACCTTATTTGTTGCATCTTGCTCGACATGTTTGCCATATCTTAGTACGTAGACATAGTCACATGTTTCTGCTATAACACCTATATCGTGGGTTATTAAAATAATCGCAATCTGTTCTTGCTGACTCAGCTTAATCAGAGTCTGTAGTACCGATTGTTGAACGGTAACATCCAAAGCAGTTGTTGGTTCATCGGCAATAATAAGCTTGGGTTTTGCAGCAATTGCGATTGCAAATACAATTCGCTGGCATAGTCCACCAGATAATTGATGGGGATACTTTTGAAGTCGATCTTCTGCAAAGCTGACGTCTGCCCGTTCTAACAACTGAATGGCATATTCTTGGGCATTCTTGCCTCTCATATCGGTGTTAGCTTCTATGGCTTCTATGACTTGTTCGCCGATTGTTAGGACAGGGTTAAGGGCGGTCATCGGATTTTGGTATATATAGCCGATTTGGTTGCCACGCAAAGATTCGAATTGTGCTTCACTTAAACCAACAAGCGAATTTCCAAGAAATCTAATTTCACCACTAACAAGTTTTGCTGGCGGGTCAAGAAGACCCAGGATAGCCTTACCAATAGTTGATTTTCCAGCACCACTTTCACCAACTATTCCTATAATTTGTCCTGAATTTACTTTAAGAGAGATATTATCAAGAGCCTTGAGTACATCACTCCCTTCAGAATTCAAAGGGTAGGTGACTGTTAAGTTATTTATTTTAAGAAGTGGAGTATTATTCATTGCATATTCATTGATTTTAAAAAAGGATTATTATGTTCACGAATTCTGTCTGCAACAACATTAATACATAAAACCAGAGAGACTAGAACAACACCAGGAAAAAGACTAATCCACCATTTTCCAGATAGTAAGTAGTCATTGCCGTTGGCAATCAGTAATCCCAATGACGGTTCAGTGATTGGAACACCCACACCTAGAAATGACAGCGTTGCTTCCGCACCGATGCAGCCCGAAAGTGACATTGGTACCATAACTAATACTGGTGCAATACTATTAGGTAGCAAAAATTTCAGCATAATTCGCCAGTTAGGAATAGCGGATATTCTTGCCGCATCAATATATTCTTTTTGCATCTCTGATAGCGCAGAGGATCGAGTAAGTCTTGCTTTGCTAGCCCAAACGCCAATAATGAGGGCATAGATAATCTTATCGACTCCGGTTCCGAATATGGCCAACATCATGAGCGCCAGTAAAATGCCTGGAAAGCTCACTTTTAAATCAACGGCACGCATAATAACGCTCTCTACCCAGCCACCTTTGACCGCTGCTAGAAGTCCAAGAAATACGCCAATTAAGAAACCAACAGTTGTGGCAACAAATGCAACAAAAAGACTTAATCGTAACCCGTACATAACTGCAGATAATATGTCACGACCAACTGCGTCAGTGCCAAGCCAAGAGGTAGTGCCATTACCAAGCTTAGATAATGGAGGCAATAGTCCATCCATAATGTCTAAAACCATCAAATCGTAGGGATTTTGTGGTGCAATCCATGGGGCAAAAAGTGCGATTAAAACAAATATAACAAAGCCAATCAAACCGGCAATTGCTATTGGGTGACCAGAGAAAATGGATTTTGTTTGCAAGCTTAATGTAGCTAATTTTTTTTTGTAATCAATCATAGGTAGTTACTTTTGGTGCCGAATACGTGGGTCTAGAAATGCATACATGACATCCACAACAAAATTAATAAAGACAAACATCATAGTAATTAGGATGAGATAGGCAACAACAACTGGCCTATCAATCATATGGATGGAATCCAGTAATAATTTACCGATACCTGGCCAAGAAAAGATTGTTTCGGTGACTGTAGAGAATGCAATCAGTCCTCCTACTTCTAGTCCTGTAATAGTAACAATCGGTATCAAAATATTGCGAAGAAGGTGACGTCTAATAATGCGATTTCTTGATATTCCTTTGGCTCGAGCAAAGGTCATATATTCTTGGTATAAGATTTCTTGGGTTCCAGACTTAGCAAGCCTTTGCTGCATACAAATTTTGTAAATCGCGAGATTAATTGCCGGGAGAGCCATGTGCTGTAAGCCATTAAGGGATAACCAGGCCCATTCGATACCAAACATTGAGTTGGTAAGTCCTCTACCTGAGGCCGGAAGCCATTGCAAAAAAACCGCAAACACCATAATCAAAATTATGGCTTGCCAAAAATTGGGCGTTGAGTAACCTACGGTTGTGAAAAAGCTTATTATTTTCGAAGCTCTGGAATTGTTTTTTATACCAGAAAATATTCCGAGAGGGATGCCAATAGAAAGGCCAATAATCATCGCTAAGAGGGAGATTTCTATTGTGGCTGGAAGGCGCTCCAAGATGAGCTCAAGTACTGGTCTATTGTGGACAAACGAGGTACCAAAGTCCCCTTGAAGCATACCCCCTGCATAGGTAAAGTATTGCTCAAAAAGTGGCTTATCAAGTCCAAGTTCAATGGCTAAGTCGATTTTGTCCTGCTCGGTAAACTCGTCATCCGATAACATTTCAACTGGATCACCAACTACGTACAGGCCAAAAAAAACGATTAACGACATGACGATTGCTAGTATGCCGCTGTGCCAAAGACGTTTTAAAATGTACCTAATCATGAATTGTGTACCTCTAATTGTGGGGTTTTTATAATAATTAGGCTCCAAAAACGCTCTGGTTGAGTGGAGGAGTGCATTATGCGTAAATCTTATAAAAGGATAATTATAATTTTTATATTAAACTTTAGATACAAAAAGTTCATAAAAAAACCCCTCACACAAGTGTAGCAGATTACTTGCATGAGGGGCTATTTAGTGTAACTTCTATAAGTCTCTAATTTCTAGTCGCCATGTCAGCAAAGGTACGCTCATCAGGTCGACCAATAACGCTTAAGTCGCTTGTGTGAGCCCAGATGCTGTGCTGGTAGTATAGAGGTATTCCTGGTAAATCCCTAACAGCTATACGCATGGCCGCTTGATTATATTCAAAGGCCTTTGCTTCGTCCGTTTCTACAGCCCATGCAGCCATTGCGGCATCGTAGTCTGGATCGAAATAGTTAGAGTAGTTACTGCCTCCTAGGTTGAGAGCCTTATTCCTTGTGCCAAATGCATAGGAAATCATCTGTGAAGGACCTTGAGGATGACCCCATCCGTACATAAACACACCCAAGTCACGAGCTGAACGACCCTTTCTAAATACAGACCAAGGCTCAGCTACTAGAGTTACGTTAATACCGATACGAGACCAGTATTGAGCAATAGCTTGACCAACTCGAGTACCATTTTGATACTTAGCAGTTGGCATTCTAAGATCGATAGAAATATGATGAGGTTTGTAACCCGCTTCAGCGAGTAATTGCCTTGCCTTATCAGCATCGTAAGCCATCTCTGGCATTGACGAATCCGCACCTACTTGATAGCTTGGTGCAAACTGGCTAGCAACGGTTGCATTACCACCCATTAATTTATCTACAATTGCCTGTCTATCAATCGATAATGAAAGCGCTTGTCTCACTCTGATATCTTTTAGTGGGTTACTTCCATCGGTAGCCCTCACTCCTGGTGCGACATCACTACCTACATCCAATATCAAGAAAATGGTGCGCCAAGAAGGCATAGTTGAGTAACTATAGGCAGAGTTACCTTCCAAAGCCAGTAAATCTTCACCAGTAGGGTTCTCAATCAAATCATAATCTCCAGCAAGTAGTCCAGCCATTCGTGCACCAGAATTTGATACCGAAGTCATTTCTACGCGATCCCAGTTGCCTGGTTCACCCCAATAATTATCGTTACGTACCAAGACGGCATCGCCGGTATTTTCGAAAGACTCATATTTGTACTTGCCCGTACCGTTTGCATACTTACCGCTCTCAAACTCAGCTTTAGTGGGGTAACGTGTTATGCCACAGTCACCAGTATTATCAAACTTAAGAGTTGGCCCCAGATCAGCATCGCCGCTGTCCAAGATAGACAAAGATTTAAGTTTTTGAATGAGTATTGGGTACAGACCTACAGTTTTGAAGGCCACGGTATAGTCATCAATCGCTACCACGTCAGTCACTGGACCCATCGCACTTGTGAGCATGTTTTTCTTGCCGCCAACTCTATACATCATGCGACATGAGCTATAAATAACATCTTCAGCTGTGAAGTCGGCACCATTATGGAATTTGACACCTTCCCTAAGGTTGACTACAAGTGTAGTGTCATCTGTCCAGCCGTAAGATGTAGCCAACAGTTTTTCATTGGTACGCGAAACAAGCGCTTCATAAAGATGCTCATTTAATGAAGCGGTTGCTGAGGCGCTGCTTTTATATGGATCTATCGTTTTCGGTGCGACCGAATACGCCATTCGCAATGTATCTGCATACACAGAGCCCATCATGCAGGCGAAGAGCCCAACAAAACAGATGGTTTTAAAGTTAATATGTTTCATGATTATTTCTCCTTTTTTATTTTTGCTAAACAAAAAAAATCTCAACAAAATTTAAATTTAGCGAAATATAATAATAATCTATTTTGCTTTGTATAAAGTTATAAATATATAATTTTTATTTATATTTTATCAACTGACTGATTGTTCTACATACGCTGTAATATCAGTTAGAGCAGCACAACAATCCTGTTGCATTTTTTCAAAACGCTGGTTTTTTTCTCGGCTTGCTTCATCCATATACAGGTCTCGCCTAATTTCTATTTGTAAGATGTGCTGATTAATTTCTGGCCATCCGTAACGTAAAATTATTTCCCCGCCTTGGAAGCGACCATTAATCTTTACGTCGTATCCGAGATTGCTAAAGATGTCCGCAACGCACTCAGTATATTGTGGACTGCAACTCTGACCATGACGATTACCAATATCTATTTCAGGTCGCTGTTTTCTGCCACGCAATTTGCCGTCAAATTGAGTCATTGAGTGACAATCAAGTACAAAGGCTTTGCCGTGATTTTGATATATTTGCTCAATATGATAGGCCATTAGTTGGTGATAAGGCACAAAGCACTGCGCTAATCGTTGTTTTAATTCTATATGGCTAAGTTTCCGTGAATAAATATCAAATACTTCTTTGGTTTTTGACCAAAACAGCGTAGTACCAGTTTTGACTCCAGATGGATGGATACGACCATACCATTGCTCACCATTTTTTATCATGTTTACGTCGATATTATGCTGATGTCGATTGACATCAATATAAGTCCTCGGAAAATTGGCATGTATAGATATAAGATCTAATTCAGAACGGGCTTGATAAAGCTCATCAACATACTTGTCGTTAGGGAAATCTAATATTTCAAAAGGCAACTCTGGATTTGTTTTAAAGTCGTCAGGGTAGTTTTCACCGCTATGAGGAAAGCTGAGAAGTAAGGGAACATCAGCTTTTCCATTCAATGACTTTGTGTTATCTTCAACAGTTACAGTCGAAACGGTTTTACCTTTGACTTGAATTGTAGCCATAAAAGCGACCTTTACGTTGGTTAATAAAGTTGGCCATCCACTGCCCAACATATGATCCTTGATGTTTTATTTCTAGTGACTGAAGTGCAGGTTCGTATTGTTCTCCTATGCGCTTTTTCCTTCTAACAATCAAGTCTCTACAAAGTTCAGTCGTAAATTCTGGATGCTGCTGAATCGCCAACACTCGATCTTCAATAAAAAAACCAGAATTATGACAAAAATTGCTACCTAAGAAGCGTGTTGCTTCGGGTGGCATTGTAGTGACTTGGTCTTGATGCATAGTTAATAAGTAGATTTTTTCAGCTATTGGTTGAAGCCAAGCAGGCTGATCAATGACATTTACTGTAGTTACACCAGCTCCCCAGCCATTATCAAATCTTTCAACATGACCTCCTAGAACGTGTGCAATAGCTTGATGACCATAACAGATGCCTAAAAGTGGAATATTTTTGTTATAAATCTGTCGAATAAAGTCAAATAATTTATGTTGCCAATCTAAATCCTCAAATACAGAATATTTTCCACCCGTTATTAAATAAGCATTGAACAAATTAGCATCATCAGGGAGACCATCTTCTAAGCAATGAATAGTAGTCCATTTTGTTTCAGGAAGTAAGGGTTTGAGTAAATTTATAAAACGCTCTGGGGAGCTTGTGTGTCGATTTTTATAACTTCCATTTGAGAAGCCAATATGAAGAATACAAATGTGCATAGTTTATGGATTAATGGTCATTGTGTTTAATCTAGAGCAAAGACTACAAAATAGTGAAGGTAAGTGTAATTATATTATTCTATATTAATAGTCTATTAGATTTTGTTATATAAAAGTCTCAGGACAAATTGAATTAGGTTGAAATACTAAACTTCATCAACATTAATTTCTTTTAATTCTTTTTCTCTATCAAGGTATTTGTATTCAATCTTGGTAGGATCAAATTGTATTAATTCTTCAAATATTAAATCTGTATTGAAATCGCCACATGTGTATACATCTAGCTGTATTAAACCTGGGTCTTCTTCATCCCAACAATGTAAAGCGATATGAGAGGTTTCAATAATAACTAAACCAGTCAAACCTCTATTACCAGGAATATCCAGATACGTCGTAATTGGGCCTTGACATATTTGCATGCCAATCTTGTTTACTAATTCAGTTAACCATGTATGAGCCCATTTTTGGTCATTGGGTGTTTTACGTGTTTCAGCTCTTATAATGAGATGTTTGTGAACTACTGGCATTCCTATCTCCTGATAAATAGACTGTTAGATATTTCTTCTGAAATGCCATTATAATTTAATTTTCTTCTGTATATAGATAAAAAAAAAGAATTTTATTAACTATCTGCCTTTAACAATTGCTGAACTCCAAATTAAAATGATACCAATCAGAGCTGCACTTAAAAGCCAAAGAAAAGGTAAGCTTCCACCTGCATCATACATAACACCTCTGTATGCAGCACCTATCGAGTCAAAAGGTATTATTTCACCAATCTCTCGTAACCAATCTGGGGCAGCAGCAACGGGAGCCCTTGAACCACCTAGAACGGATTGGTAAAAAACTGCAGGAAGAATAACAACCAAAGACCAAAGACCGGCTATTTCAAAGATTCCAATGAAAAGCCAGACAAGACAGAGAGATACTATCCAGACACTTAGCCAAATATCTATAAACTGTCCCCATTGTGAAGTGGTAAAGATTACCACTAGTGCTAAAACGAAACTTGCCAAACCCATTGTCATTACTGGAACCAGTGTTCGGATGTATGCGCGATTCATTCTAGCCATTTTACTAGTTGCAAGGAACAGCAGTATTGTTCCAACCATAGCGGCAAGCCAACTTGTAAAAGTCATTACAAAAGGAGCTGGATGGGTTGCTGTACTTTCTGCCTTATGTAGAGTTTCTACATCTGCAGTAACTGTAAGATCAAGGCTTGGTATCTGACCCTTAGACATGGCAAGTCGAAGATTTGCTACACCGGATGAAAGAGCCATCTGGATCATCATCGGTAATTGCGAGGCCATTTGTGTTTCAGCAACTGTCAAATGCTGTGTATTCAAGATCTCAATACTGAAATTTTTGTCACCAACCGCAAGTTTAGAAAAGTCTGCAGGGAAGAATATTACAGTGGCTACCTCACCTGCCTCAAGTGCAGAACGTGCAATCTCAGGATTATCAAGCTCCGTGACGGTGAAAGGTAGATTTCCTGAAATTTCATCCATCGCTATAGTAGCTAATTTCATTGGTGGAAAAGTCAAACCTTTATCTTGATTGACGACACCAAGATTGAAAGCTGAAGCAGTACGCACTGGGTCTGCTGGTGCGGTCAAATTAAACAAAGAAAAAATCAACATAATTATGGCGGGTACCAAAATTGCAGGTTTAAAAAGTTCACTACGACGAAATTGATCGAAAGATGACGACATTACAATATCCCCTTTATAAAAGATTGAAATGATTATGTGATTTAACAATACAGAACGATACTTATTAAGTCAAATCAATCTACTAGATTTCTTCGGTCAATTTGAATTTATTAAGCTTATTCTTCCACAGGAGTACCCAGATCAAATGTGTCATCAGGAAAATATTTACTGAGCCTGATATCTGATGCCCTAGCATGACCCTCCATTCCTTCCAATCTGGAAATCCTAGAAGATGTTTGAGCTATCTTCCGAGTTGATGCACGATCCATTCGCTGCCAAGTTAGTACCTTTAAGAATTTGTGAGCAGATAAACCGCCTGAATAACGACCCGCTGCTTTAGTAGGTAGTATATGGTTAGGACCTGAGGCTTTATCACCAAAAGTAACTGTCGTTTCTTCACCTAAAAACAAAGAGCCATAGCAAGTTAAATTATCAAGCCACCAGTCAAGATTCTGGCAATGAACCTCAAGATGTTCTGATGAATATTCATCAGAAATTTGAACAACTTCTTCTCGAGAATCACATAAAATCACTTCGCCATAATCTCGCCAAGCGCAATAAGCAGCATCTTTAGCTGTAGGTGGTAATTTTTCGATGTATTGAGGTACCAGTTTCATTACTTTTTCAGCCAGTTTTTTTGATGTTGTGAATAGCCACCCCGGTGACTCATGTCCATGCTCCAGTTGCCCTACCAAATCAATCGCAACAACATCAGCATCAGCAGTGTCGTCAGCAATAACAGCTACCTCTGAGGGTCCCGCAAAAACATCAATACCAACCTTACCAAACAATGTTCTTTTCGCTTCTGCTACAAATTTATTACCAGGTCCAACAATAATGTCAGCTTTTTTACCTGTAAATAATCCGTAAGCCATACTAGCGATTGCTTGAACACCACCTAGTGTCATTATATGATCTGCTCCAGCAGTCTGCATTGCATACAACACGTAAGGATGAACACTTTTGCCTTGGTAAGGAGTAGAAGACGCAATGATGCAGGGAACACCTGCAGCTTTTGCTGTAGCGATGCTCATATAAGCCGACGCAATATGAGCGTATCGTCCAGTTGGAACATAACACCCAGCTACATTAACTGGTAACAATCTTTGTCCTGCCTCAACGCCATTATTTTTGGTATAGAACTCAACTACAGAATCTCGCTGAGCTTTTGCAAAGTCGTAAACTTGTTTGCAAGCAAAATCAATATCATCTTTAACACTTTGAGAAATTCCGGAAGTAATAGCATCAATTTCGGACTTGGATAGCAAAATATCACCATGCCAATTATCTAGCTTAGCAGCATATTCACGAACAGCTTGCTCGCCATTTTTGTCAATGTTAGTAAGCATATCATTTACAACTTTTTGGGCTTCTAAAACATTTGATTCAGCCGATTTGTCCGCTTTCTTTAAGTAGATCATAGTATTTTTATTTGTTATAAACTTTCATGTAAGTGAGTCAGAAAAAGTTCTTGATTTTCCGAAAAAATATTAATGATACATTAATCTGTAATTACCAAGAAGATGTTAATCGGATATAGATTTAAAACTAGTAATAACTGTTCTAAAAGTGTATATTTCACCAAAAATACTAATGAAATCATGAAAAAAACATTGCTAATCTTATTTCTTTCTTTCTTGTCAAGTCAAAGTTTTGCAAAAGTTGGTGATGTCTATTATTGTGAAATGACTCAGGCCATAGAATTAAAGGAAGGGAAACTTATTAACTATATCCCTCAAAAATTTAAATTTACAATAGATTCAGAAAACATGATTAGGTTTGGTTTAGATGCCAATTATTTTAGAGGTAGTACTTTTAATGTAATAGAGTTCTCTGATAATGTAGAACAATTCTATGGTGATAATTTTGAGTATTCTTATGGTGATTTTTATTTCGCCGAAGTATTCAGGTGGCCCTCTACTGATGTTGATGCATTGACAGCAACAGCAGTGAGTGCAACTTGTACCATTCTAGAAGATAACGCTGTTTAATTTGCAGTGTATTTTGTTATCCCTAACTTAAATGTGGATGTTAATTTTGACGAATAGTCATTGAAGGTATACAATCGGTTTAGCACTCTAGGGTAAATAACCGATCTAGTATTTGTTTTCGAGCTAGTGCTGAACTATTAAAAAATAGATTAAATGACAAGAGCTTTCTCTTGGTTTTCTATTTCTATCCTTGAGAGTTTATTTATTGTTAGATATAAAAAGAGGAGATATATTATGTTTAGAAATAAATTGATATTTATGATAATAGCAACATTCGTTGTTTTTACGACTTCGAGTTCAGTTGTTGCAGAAGATAAAGTCATCAAGTGGAAACTGGCGATGACATGGCCTGCTGGCTTACCACCTTTCGCATGGACTGTTACACGTTTTGCTGATAACGTAGAAGCGATGAGTGGAGGTCGAATGACAATTCGTGTTGATGATAAAAATAAACACAAAGCTGCCTTGGGCATACTTGATATGGTCAAAGCTGGTCAGTATGAAATGGGTCATTCAGCTTCTTACTATTGGAAAGGCAAGGACATTAATACTATGCCATTTACAACCATGCCTTTCGGTATGACCACTTCTGAGCAAGACGCTTGGTACTACTATGGTGGTGGTGAAGCACTTGCAAAAGAAGTGTTTGACAAACATGGAGTTAACCAGTATCAAGGTGGTAGTACAGGTAATCAGATGGGTGGATGGTTCCGTAAGGAAATCAATTCTGTTGACGATCTTAAAGGTCTGAAGATGCGAATTCCTGGTTTTGCCGGAGAAGTATTGGCTGAACTTGGTGTTGCGGTAACTAACCTGCCTGCGGGTGAGTTATATACTGCACTAGAGCGTGGAACCATTGATGCGCTTGAGTGGGTTGGTCCAGGTATGGATATTAATATGGGCTTTCATAAGGTTGCACCATATTATTACACTGGTTGGCATGAGCCTGCAACAGACTTACAATTCTTAATCAACCAAGATGCTTGGAATGAGTTACCGGCTGATTTACAAGCTATTGTCGAGATAGCTATGGTTGATTCCAAGGCACGTATGTATTGGGAAAACTTTGCCATGAGTGCGGAAGCTTGGTCTAAGATGGGAGTGGATTACCCTAACATTAAAGTTATGTCATTCCCTCCAGAAGTAATTGCTGAGATGAAGGCTGTTAATGCTCGACTTATAGCCGAAACTTCTGCTAAGGATCCAATGTTCAAAAAGATCATGGACTCTCAAGCGGAATTTATGGCGAAGGCTCGAGAATGGACAAAGATGTCAGATTATTTGTACTTGCAAGACAATCTCGAATAATTTGAATCTTATGTGTTTTATAATGCCCGCTATAAACGCGGGCATTTTTATTTTTATAAAGAGTGAAATCTATGCAATGGATTGAATCAGTTTGTAATAAATTTTCTAAATACTTAGGTATTTTTATTGCGTTCCTGCTCATCATAATGATGATCAATGTTGCTTTTGATGCCTTGAATCGCTACCTGTTGAACTCAAATTCCGTTGCTTTACAGGAAATGGAATGGCACCTATTTTCAGTGATTATATTGTTGGGATTATCTTATACACTGAGTGAAGAAGGTCATGTACGAGTCGATATTTTGTATGCAAATTTTAGTGCCAAAAAGCAAGCCATCATCAATATGGTTGGTGTCATTACATTTGTGCTACCACTAAGCCTATTAGTAGCATTCGGCTCGCTTGGTTTTGTTGAAGAGGCCTACATTTTTATGGAGCAGAGTGGTGATCCGGGTGGCTTGCCTTATCGGTTTATTATCAAGGGCTTAATACCAACAGCGTTTTTTATTTTAATATTCATGTCAGCAGGCTATTTTGCACGTAACTATAACCACTTAAAAAGACTTAATTCAAGGCCTGAATCATGATCGGACTGATGATGTTTTTTACCGGTTTGGGAATGCTATTTATTGGCTTTCCAGTTGCGTTTACTTTCGGTGCCGTGGCGGTATTCTTTGGAATGGCTGCCGGCATTATCGAAGCTTTTAATGATGGTGAGTTATTAATCGACGGTATCGATAATGGTTTGATGATGTTTGCGATGATGCCTCACCGTATTTGGAGCATTATGAACAACACCATTTTGATGGCTATTCCTTTATTCATATTAATGGGCTTGATTCTCCAAAAAACCAAATTAGCAGAGCGCCTACTTGAATCAATGGGTTATTTATTTGGCGAAATTAGAGGAGGCCTGGCTATCAGCACCGTTTTAGTAGGATCTTTGTTAGCAGCATCTACTGGAGTTGTAGGAGCAAGTGTTGTAGCCATGGGTGTTATTTCCTTGCCCGTAATGTTAAAGTACAATTATTCAAAAAACCTATCAACTGGTACTATCTGTGCCGCAGGTACTTTGGGACAAATTATTCCACCCTCAATTGTCCTTATTATATTGGGAGACGTCTTTAACGTCCCTGTTGGAGACTTGTTTAAAGCTGCACTAATGCCTGGGCTAGTTCTGGTTGCAGCTTATGTTGTCTATATTTTAGTAGCTTCGTATATAAACCCTCAAATCGGTCCAGCAGTTAAGCTTGAAAGGCAAGAAGGCGAGAGTAAAAAACAGCAAGTCATTTCAGCATTATTTTCAATTATTCCGCCTTTGTCATTAATTGTTATCGTTCTAGGTTCTATTTTTGCAGGTATTGCAACCCCTACAGAATCATCAGCGATTGGTTGCACAGGTGCCGTTATACTAGCATTCCTATATAGAAAGTTTTCATTTGCAATGTTGATGGAATCTTCCAAAGAAACGGTAAAAATAACCGCAATGGTTTTTGCTATTTTGATTGGCGCAACTGCATTTTCTATGGTATTTACCTATACTGGAGCTGATGCATTGATAGAGCAATTTATGCTCAGCTTACCGGGCGATAAATGGGGTTTTATAATCTTGGCAATGCTATCTATAATGGTTCTAGGATTCTTTATAGATTTTGTTGAAATTTCCTATATTATCGTGCCAATACTAGTTCCTATTTCAGAAGTTATTGGCATCAACCCTATTTGGTTTGCTATCTTAATTGCAATGAATTTGCAGACTTCCTTTTTAACTCCACCCTTTGGCTTCAGCTTATTTTATTTAAAAGGTGTGGCTCCGAAAGGTATCAAAACAACGGATATTTATAAAGGAGTAATTCCTTTTATCATTATACAAGTTCTTGTACTAGCCTCCATTGTTGTGTACCCAAATTGGTATGGCAGTTTCATATATTGATTCTAGGGATTAATAAATCTATTCTAAAATATATAGTTAATCTAGCTAATTAAATTTATGTTTTCAAGAAAATTAAAAACCACTTGGATGATTCGTAAATTTGGTTTATTAAAAGTACCACTTATTTGGCTTTGTAGACCCAAAGTGATCGAACATACAGATGAGAGAATAGAAGTAGTAATCCGGTTAAGGCGTCGTACGAAAAACCATTTAGGGAGTATGTATTTTGGTGCGTTGGCGATCGGCGCAGATGTTACGGGAGGATTCCTTGCAATGGATCCGATTAAGGAAAGTGGACGAAAAATTCAACTTATTTTTAAAGACTTCAAGGCCGATTTTCTAAAACGACCAGAAGGTGATGTTCACTTCTACTGTGACGACGGTATGGCCATAAGAAAGCTGGTTGCAAAGGCTGTTGAGACCGGTGAAAGACATAACTACAAAATGAATATAGAAGCTATAGTGCCTTCACTATCGATTGATGTCGTTGCAAGGTTTGAACTCACACTATCGTTGAAAGATAAAACTGTAGAATAGTAAAAAAAGAATCTAGATTTTAAAAAGTATTTATTAATAAAAAGTCAAATGGCCTATATAGTAAACGATAGTTGTATCAAATGTAAGCACTTAGATTGTGTTGATGTATGTCCAGTAGATTGTTTCCACGAAGGCGAAAATATGCTGGTTATTAACCCAGAAGAATGTATAGATTGTGATGTATGTGTGCCGGAATGTCCGGTTGAAGCTATATTGCCTGATACCGATCCAGCTGCCGCTAAGTGGTTAGAGTTCAACAGAAAATATAGTACTGAGATGATGTGGCCAGTTATTACAGAAAATGGCAATCCAGATCCAGAACATGAAAAATATCACCCAGATAATTTTCCAGATGGCAAGATGCATTTATTTTCTGAAAAGCCAGGTAAAGGAAGCTAATTTTAATTCCATAAATAAATAGATTACTAAACAATCACACGCAATTTCTTGTCGAGTATTTGCACTTCAAGATGTCGAGTTTGAGTGTAAGGTATTTCACCGTCAGCCTCAACAACTAAAGATTGCTCTGATTTTATTACTATGCTGCGAGCTCTGTAGTTGCACAGAATAGGCTCATTAACATGAGTCCCCTTCATAATTTTTGGAATCAAACGCAAGATTTTTAGTCGACCGATACTCTGTGTCACCATTAGATCAAGTAAGCCGTCATCTACCTGGGCATCAGGACAAACCCAAAAGCCACTGCCAAAACAGCGACCATTGGTAATCGCTGTCATTGTTGTCGATTGCTCGAAAGCGGGCTGATCATCAATCTGAATAATGATCTTTGGGATATGATAATTAATCAGCGTCTTCATAATCGCGGTAAGATAAGCTCCCATACCGGTAAGAAAACTCGGCACTTTTGTAAAGTTAAGTGCGGCTTGTGCGCCAAAGCCAATATCCATGCCATTCATAAAATAATGTGGATTATTATTTTGTTTTGAACGCAATAGATAGTCTGACATGCGTCCAACGTCAAACAGTTTTGTCTGTCCTTGAACAATTTTCTCAACCGCTACACGCCAGTCAAAGACTTTGCCACCAATAAGAGTTTGTGGTGGAATCATTTTGGCAAAATCGTCACCATTTCCGAGTGGCACAACACCTAAAGCAATCGTTTCACCTTCGTTTGAAGCACGTAGCAGCCCATTTACAACTTCATGAACCGTTCCATCTCCTCCAACAGCGATTACTGTGGAATATTTCATTGCTGCTTTTTCAGCAAGCCTCACCGCATCAAGTGGTGCAGAAGTAGCAGCCACATCAAACTCAATACCGGCTTCAATTAGTCCTTGTTGTACCTCTGGCCAATGCTTTTTAACACGACCCCGTCCAGCTACTGGGTTATAAATAACGAGAATTGAGGGCATTTTATGAGTTTATACTATCACTAAAAATATTGTTATATATCTATCCTTTATGAGAAGTAGTAGTAATAGTAGATCACATGAATAGAAAAATTTTCACCAGGCCATTTACTCAACAGGAGGCCATCAGTCAAGAGGCGATCAATGCAGCCACTGAAATACTAAAGACGGGTAGGTTACACCGATACAATACAATTGAAGACGAACTTTCACAAGTCTCGCTACTAGAACAAGAGTACGCCAACTATCAGGGTAGTCGCTACTGTTTGGCTTGCTCATCTTGTGGTTATGCTCTCAGTATTACACTAAAAGCAGCAGGCTTGGAGTCTGGTGAATATGTATTAACCAATATGTATACACTGGCTCCAGTACCGGGAGCTATCTCCAATGCTGGAGGCAGCGCTATATTTGTAGAGATTAATGAAAATCTTGTACTTAATCTAGACGATCTTGCACAAAAGGCGAATTCAACTGGCGCTCGTTTTTTACTACTATCGCACATGCGAGGCCATATTGTCGATATGAATAAGTTAATGCGTATTGTGCGGGAGAAGAATTTGATTTTAATTGAGGATTGTGCCCATACTATGGGTGCGAAGTGGGGAAAAAAGAAAAGTGGTAATTTTGGCTTGGCCGCTTGTTTTAGTACGCAGACCTATAAACATCTAAACTCAGGAGAGGGTGGACTTATAACTTCTGATAATGCAGAATTTATGGCACGTGCAATTATCTTGTCGGGTTCCTATATGTTTTATGAAAGACATGGAGCTGCGCCGGAGGCGGAAGTTTTTTCAGATATTCGATTACAAACCCCGAATTGTTCAGGCCGTATGGATAACCTAAGAGCTGCGATTCTACGCCCACAGTTAAATTCTCTGGAGGCAAATATTAAACGCTGGAACAAACGCTATCAAATTGTTGAGCAAAAACTTCAAAAAGTTACCGGTGTTGTTCTGCCAGAGCGTCCTGACGAAGAGTACTATGTTGGGAGTTCTATTCAGTTTAGAATGCCGGGAATTTCCAACACTAAAGCTATTAAATTTATAGAAGCCAATAAACAACTTGGCGTGGAAATAAAATGGTTTGGCAGTGATGAGCCTACTGGGTTTACCAGTAACCATAAAAGTTGGAAATATTTCGAGCGTCAAAACCTAGAAAATTCTGACAGAATCCTCTCAGGATTATTTGATTTACGATTGCCGTTAACATTTTCGCTTGATGACTGTTCACTACTTTCTGATATTATCAGTGAATGTGTACAAGAGCATATATCCGGGGTTTAAAAGTAAATTAATTTATCTTTAAATTATTGATTATGAAAACTAAAGATGTTGTTGCAGCGATAATAAAAAAAGACAATTCATATTTAATTGCTCAGAGAAATAAAAATAAATATATGGGTTTGAAATGGGAATTTCCTGGAGGTCAGGTTGAACCTAATGAAACTTTTCATGAAGCACTATCTAGAGAAATTCAAGAAGAATTAAACATTTATATTAATGTAGATGAAAAAATTGCGGAAGAAAAATATAAAGATGATCAAATCAATATCATTTTGCATTATTATTTGTGTTCAGAAAAAAGTGGCACCATGAGACTTAACGAACATGAAAGTATTGCTTGGATAGAAAAGAAAGATTTTGATAAGTATGCTTTTGTTGAAGGTGATGGAAACGTTTTATCACTACTTTAATATTGACATTTCAAAACAAAGATAGTTCTTTGTCTTTTATTACTAATATTTCCATACACCACTAAATAGATTACTCATTACTGATAGTGAACATACTAAAAAGTTTTCCTTTTTAATTTGCGGTACTGTTCCATAGTTTCACCGGAAGTGGTTGCATTACTTAAACTTAAACTTGGAGTTGTATCTTTAAGTTTTTCCAGATAATCTGACCATTCTTGCATCATAGTTCTTCGCTCTTCTAAATTATCTTCGTGGTTATGGGTCACTCTTAATGCGTTGGGTTTTGTGAGTGCTAATTGAAGCTCAATAATATCCGCTCTATAGCCAAGTTCATTCAATCTTGTGCTAGCCATAAGTCTGAAGCCATGGGTTGTGAATGTAAATTTATCAATTCCTAAACTTCTTATTGCAACCAGGAGGGCATTCGTTGTAATACTAGCTTTCTTGTTTCTTGGAGTTGGAAAAACATAATAACTTCCTGTATCAATCTGACTTAAGTTTTTTAGTGTTGTCAGTACCTGGTTGCTCATAGGAACTAAATGAACTTTCTTCATCTTCATACGCTCAGCATTAATACTAATAAGCCTTGCATGAAAATCTATTTCACTCCATAACAAACCCGTTAGTTCACCTGGTCTTAAAAATAAGTGAGGTGCGATTGTTAAAGCAGCATTAACTTCATCACTTCCTATGTGATTTTCAAGCATATTAAGTAACAGTCCAATCTCCTTTGGGTCGGTTATAGTAGCATGGTGTTTTTTTGGTTTCCTTTTGAAAATATCATTAGGTAAGTCTCTAACTGGATTAACAGTAATAATTCCCATCCCAACTGAATGTGAAAATACACCATTGGCAATACCTTTAACCTTTTGAAGAGTGTCAAACAATCCTTTTTCTTGGATTTCAAGAAGCAACTTAAGCATATCTGGAGGGCTAATTTGATCAATAGGCAATTTGCCAATAATAGGAAGTAAATAGAGATTGGCTCTTTGAAGAATATCTTCAGCATAACCTAGAGACCAATCATCTTGTTTATTGTTAAACCAATTAAAAAACATTCCTTTGAAAGATATTTCATCAGGATTATCTTTATAGTTATTTTTCTTTGGAATTTTAGGGTTTAATCCTTTTTTTAGAAGTTGCTTGTTTCTATCCCTAGATTGCCTGGCATCTAACAGTGATATTTCGGGGTAGGTTCCTAATGCCATCATTGTGGCTTTATTGTTAAACCTGTATCTATGTCGCCAAAGTTTAGAGCCGCTTGGATTAATTTCTATACATAGACCATGAGAATCAGACACACGGTAAAGTTTATCTTTGGGTTTGAGTTGAATAAGCTGTGTGTCATTAAGCATATTATGAGTAGATTTATATAATTAAATAAAAATAGAATATCTACTCACATTCTACTCTTTTTTTTTATAAAGTTTCAAAAAAAATAATAAGAAATTCTAAGTAATATAACGTATTTAATCCCTTTAAAAGTAGGTTTAATAGGATTATTAATTGATTTATGAGAAGTATTGAAAAAAATATGGTGGAGATGGGGGGAGTTGAACCCCCGTCCGAAAACCTTCAGTCAAAAAATCTACATGTTTAGTTCAGGTCTATTAATTTAACTTTTTACCACCCGACCAACAGGGATGTATAAAGCGATTTTAGATTAGGTTTTAACCCTATTATCCTAAAAAAATAATAGTGGCGAGTCTGTAAGCGACCGTTATCCCAAAAGCACAGACAACTTCTAAGTAACGGTTAGCATTATGCTGCTAAAGCGTAGTTGTCTTCGTTTGCAACTATTATTTAAAGAACGTTTTTACGAGCAATCTTTATCCTCGACATGCATCCTTGAAATCCAACTCCTCGTCGAAGCCAGTCATCCCCAGATGCTTATATTATACGCTTTATTATTAGAATTTAGCTAATTGTAACTCGTGCAAATTTTCTTTTACCAACCTGATAGATCGAGGTGCCTACTGTTGGTTCAAGATCCTTGTTGGTAACTTTTTCTCCATCAATTTTTGCTGCCCCCTGTTTGATCATACGGATGGCTTCTGAAGTTGAACTAACTAAGTTTGAATCTTTTAGAAGGTTAGTAATCTTTGTTCCTTTTGGAAAGTTAAACTCATCTATCTCATTAGGAGTTAGGTTCTTAGTAAACCGGTCAATGAAGTTTTGTTGAGCTTGTTTGGCTAGTTCATTGCTATGGAAACGTGTAATAATCTCTTCTGCTAAGCGAAATTTAATATTTCTGGGGTTTTCGCCGTCTTTCACTTCCTGTTTCCATGATTCAATTGTTTCGAGTGACTCAAAACTTAAGAGTTCAAGATAGCGCCACATCAAGTTATCTGAGATTGACATAAGTTTTCCAAACATATCATCAGGACTCTCATCAATGCCGATATAGTTGTTAAGCGACTTACTCATCTTTTGAACACCATCAAGACCTTCTAATAATGGCATTGTAAGGATTACTTGTGGCTCTTTGCCTGCTTGTTTTTGGAGCTCCCTGCCTACTAAAAGGTTAAATTTTTGATCTGTTCCTCCTAACTCCATATCAGTTTGAAGTGCTACCGAGTCAAAACCTTGAACTAGTGGGTAGAGGAATTCATGAATTGAAATTGCTTGTTTTGACTTGTAGCGTTTAGAAAAATCATCACGCTCTAACATTCTTGCAACCGTTTGCCTAGAGGCCAAAGTGATCATGTCTGCAGAGCTCATCTTACTCATCCATTCAGAATTGAAAGCGATCCTTGTTTTATCCTTATCAAGTATCTTGAAGACTTGCTCTTCATAGCTTTTCGCGTTTTCTTGTATTTCCTCTTTGGTGAGTGGCTTTCGGGTTATATTTTTACCGCTTGGATCACCAATCATTCCAGTAAAGTCTCCAATCAAGAAAATGATTTCATGACCAAGATCTTGAAGTTGCTTCATCTTATTAATAACAACTGTATGTCCAAGGTGTAAGTCTGGTGCAGTTGGATCAAAGCCCACCTTGATTCTTAGAGGTTTATTTTTTAGAAGCTTTTTTTTGAGCTCTTCTAGGGGCAATATTTCATCTGAACCTCTTTCAATAATAGCTAATGTGTCTTGAATTGTCATAATTATGTCACTCTATGGTCTCGTATGTCCGTCACCTAAGACGATATATTTTTGTGAAGTTAGACCTTCAAGTCCAACAGGACCACGTACATGAAATTTATCTGTACTGATTCCAATCTCTGCACCTAAGCCATACTCAAAGCCATCGGCAAATCCTGTCGATGCGTTAACCATCACAGAGGATGAGTCTACTTGAGCTAGAAATTTTCTTGCACTTGTTTTGTTTTCTGTAACGATAGTGTCGGTATGTGAAGAACCATATTGCTCAATATGAGAAATAGCTTCATCCAATGAACTCACAATCTTTATTGATAGGATTGGAGCAAGGTACTCCTCACTCCAGTCATCTTCTGTGGCTGCTATGATTTTATTTGAACGTTTCTGAGATTCTTGACATCCACGTAATTCCACTCCTTCTTTAATATATAAGTCAATCAATTGATCGAATGTAGCAAAATCCAAATCCTGATGAACTAGTAGTGTTTCAGTGGCGTTACAGACACCATATCGTCGGGTTTTGCCATTAAAGGCTACATTTATAGCTTTCTGAGAATCAGCCTCTTTGTCTAGGTAGGTGTGACATACACCGTGAAGGTGTTTAATGACTGGCATCCTGGCATTGGCGCTCACATTCTCAATTAAACCTTTGCCGCCCCTTGGTATGATGGCATCCACATAATCATTAGCTTGAACAAGTCTTGTCACCGCCTCACGGTCAGTGATATCGATTAGTTGTACTGCGTCAGAATTTATGCCGGCCTCAGTTAATCCATCTTTGATACACTCATATAAAGCTCGATTCGAGTTTATTGCATCCGAGCTGCCCCGTAAAATTACTGCGTTGCCTGATTTTAAACACAGAACTGCTGCATCGATAGTGACATTTGGACGAGACTCATAGATCATTCCCATAACACCTATTGGTACTCTCATTTTGCCAACCTGAATACCACTAGGTCGATACTTTAAGTCAGTTATTTCACCGATTGGATCAGGAAGAGATGCAACTTGCTCTATACCTTCAACAATGTCACTAATTCTTTCAGGGTTGAGCATTAAACGATCTAATAAGGCATCATTTAAGCCGTTGCTTTTCCCTTTAGTTAAATCCTGTTTATTGGCATCAAGTATCGCTTTTTGGTTTTTCTGGATATTACTAGCAATGTTATGCAAAACAGCATTTTTTGTTTCAGTATCTGCGGTTCGCAAAGAACGAGAGGCTCTTTTTGCCTTTTGTCCAAGATTTAAAATTAGTTTGGCTATTGAGTCCATTGCGTTTTTCCTGACAAAGTGATAAGAACACTTCGCAATTCATCATAAACGTTGAGATTATCCATACCTTTGAGTGAACGGTCAATACGCCCCAGTGACAATAGCATTTTTTGGAGTCGCTGATAAGGATGATTATTGAGAGCATTTGAAATCAAAGGTTTTCTTTTTTGCCATACCCGGTGATTTGCGAGTATAGCCTCAATTGATTCATTGTGTTTCAATTCGACAGACATCGTTGTCAGGGATTTTATTTCTCGGTACAGGGATGAAATGATAATCACTGGCGGTGTTGTTTCATCAACAAGCGAATTGAATATTTTGTTGACTTTTATTGAATCACCTTTGAGTGCGGCATCAATCAATCCAAAGACCGAGTAATGGGACTGTTGATCGATTTGATTGAGGAACTCTTTAGGGTTAATATGACCATCTGGATAGGCGATTTTGACTTTTTGTATTTCTTGCATAGAAGCCAAAAGGTTGCCTTCTGTGCAATAAGCGATTGCCTCAGCAACTTCGTGATTAGTTTTTAGGCCTAACTGGATCATTTGATTATTAATCCAACCGACGAGATGTTCATTTTGAACTTCCCAGTGTTGAATGATTGCACCCTTTTCATCTAGAGCTTTAAACCACTTACTTTTTTGTTGGTTCATATCAAGTTTACCTGTAGAGATAATGAGCAAGACATCATCTGGGAGACTGTTAACTAATTCTGTTAATGCTTTTGAACCTTTGAGTCCAATTTTTCCAGTGGTAAGGCAGCATTCGATGACACGCTTTTCTGTAAAAAGTGATGGGCTTGCCATTTCACTAATGATAGTGTCCCAAGAAAACTGTCCATCAATATCAAAACGAACACGATCGCTGAAGCTATTCTCTTTCGCAGCCTCTTTAATTAGAGCTAAGCTTTGCTCAACCAAGAGAATTTCTGGGCCAAAGGCAAAATAGAGTGATTCCAAACCGTTTGATAGGTGTTTTGAGAGCTGTTCTGGCTTTATTTTCATGAGTTTTCTTAAGAAATTCGGGTCGAGTGGAAAAAATAAGCCAGACGACATTAATTTTTTGTAATATTCATTATTTCATAATTGGAAAATAATTTGTCATCAAACCTTGAAAAATTGGCATCAAACCCTATATAAGTCATCAATAGGGTATATTTACCGTTCTACATTTAGGTTAAATTTTATATATGTATAAGAATATTTTACTATGGCTAGTATTGGGCAGTGTCCTTGCCTCTTTATTTGGCCAATTTAAAGTTACCGATGATTCAAACGAGATTAGTTACTCTCAATTCATCCAAAGTGTCAAACAAGGAAACGTTTCCAGTGTCAAGATTGCGGGAAGCCAAATTAGCGGTGTAACTGCACTGGGTGAAGAGTTTGATACCTATAGTCCTGGTGACTTGGGTTTGATGGGTGACCTACTAAATAATGGTGTTTCTGTTCAAGCTACACCACCAGCAAAAGAGAGCTTCTTAAAGCAACTGATAATTTCATTAGCACCCATACTGTTACTGATTGGGGTCATTATGTATACCATGCGTGGTGCTGGTGGCGCTATGGGTGGAAAGAATCCGATGTCTTTCGGTAAATCAAAGGCACGTTTAATTACCAAGGATGAGTCACATGTCACTTTTGAGGATGTTGCGGGCGTTGATGAGGCAAAAGAAGAGGTAAGTGAATTAGTTGATTTCCTCTCTGACCCTGCTAAATTTACTAGAGTGGGTGGAAAGATTCCAAAAGGTGTGCTCATGGTTGGCCCGCCTGGAACAGGTAAGACTTTACTGGCAAAGGCAGTGGCGGGTGAAGCTGATGTACCATTCTTCTTTATTTCTGGCTCCGACTTTGTTGAAATGTTTGTTGGTGTTGGAGCATCTCGCGTACGTGACATGTTTGAGCAGGCTAAAAAAAATGCTCCCTGTATCATTTTTATTGATGAGATTGACGCAGTAGGTCGTCAGCGTGGAGCTGGTTTAGGTGGAGGACATGATGAGCGCGAACAAACCCTTAACCAAATGCTAGTTGAAATGGATGGTTTCGAAGGTACAGAGGGTGTTATCGTTGTTGCAGCAACTAATCGTCCAGATGTACTTGATCCTGCACTACTCAGGGCTGGAAGATTTGATCGCACAGTCACCGTTGGTTTGCCTGATATAAAAGGTCGCGATGCTATTTTGAAGATACATATGAGAAAGCTGCCTGTTGCAAAAAATGTCAAGTCGATGGATATAGCCAGAGGTACCCCAGGGTTTTCGGGCGCAGATCTAGCTAATTTAACTAATGAAGCTGCTTTGATTGCAGCTGGAAAAAGTAAAAAACTAGTAGGAATGCAAGAATTTGAAAAAGCCAAAGACAAGATAATGATGGGCTCGGAACGCAAGAGTATGGTCATGGATGAAGCGGAAAAAGAATTGACTGCCTTTCATGAGGCCGGACACGCAATAGTTGGACGTTTGGTTCCTGAGCATGACCCGGTTTACAAGGTCAGCATTATTCCAAGAGGTAGGGCCTTGGGTGTGACTATGTTTCTACCCGAAAAAGATAAGTATAGTATTTCAAAGCGCAAAATCAACTCTCAAATTGCCTCATTATTTGGTGGCCGAATTGCAGAAGAGCTTGTTTATGGTAAAGACGCTGTAACAACTGGTGCAAGTAATGATATAGAACGTGCCACTGAACTTGCCCATAAAATGGTCAAACTTTGGGGGATGTCTGACGTAATGGGTCCGTTGGCTTATGGTGAAGAAGAAGGTGAAGTGTTCCTAGGTCGACAGGTAACAAAACATAAGCACATTTCTGATGACACATTTAATAAAGTGGATACTGAAATTCGTATAATTATTGATAGCAATTACGATATAGCTTACAAAATTCTTGAGGAAAACAGAGATATTCTAGACTCAATGGCTGCAGCTCTAATCGAGTTTGAGACCATTGATACTGGCCAGATTGATGATTTAATGGCTAGAAAACCAATGCGAGAGGCAGCTGAAGTTGTTGATTCTGAAGAAGTTTCGTCAGAACTAGGAACCGGTAGTAAATCTAAAGGTTCCGAACCGTCTTCAGATGACAACCGAGGTGGTGATAGCGGTACTGAACAGTTTGCATAGTTCGAAGTGAGCTTAATGGTTGACCAACCAATCATCATGGGCGTACTCAACATTACCCCAGATTCATTTTCTGATGGCGGCTTATTTTTAGAAGCTCAAAGTGCAATTGATCAAGCCATCCTAATGGTTGAACAAGGGGCTGATATTATAGATATTGGTGGTGAATCAACTCGACCAGGAGCACCTGAGGTAAGTGTTGAAGATGAGTTGAAGCGAGTTCTGCCTGTTATTGAAGCTTTGAATGGTAACATTGACGTACCAATATCGATTGATACCTCTAAACCTGTTGTCATGCAAAGAGCTTTCGGTGCTGGTGCAAGTATTATTAATGACGTCTATGCTCTTCGCGCTAAAGGTGCCTTAGAAATGGCAGCTTCGTTGGGTGCCGATGTATGTTTAATGCATATGCAAGGAAATCCAAGAACGATGCAAAAAAATCCGAAATACGATGATGTTGTTAGTGATGTGAAAATTTTCTTTACCGAACGACTCGAGGCATGTTCAGCTGTTGGTATTAAACTAGATTCTATAACTCTTGATCCAGGATTTGGTTTTGGGAAAAACTTGGCACATAACATAGCTTTGTTAAAAAATCTGGCTGAATTTCATGACTTTGGAGTCTCTATTTTGGCTGGACTTTCAAGGAAATCAATGATCGGTTCATTGTTAGGTGATAAAGAAGTTGACTCAAGAATGATTGGCAGTGTAACTGCTGCATTGATTGCAGTAGAGAATGGTGCGAACATTATTAGAGCTCATGATGTTGCTGAAACCAAAGAAGCTCTTACGGTTTGGCAACAAATTAAGCATTTTAGGGAGTAATTTGTGGATGAATTCTTTGGTACTGATGGCATAAGGGGTACTGTTGGAAAGCCACCTATTACTGCGGACTTTTTATTAAAAGTTGGCTGGGCAGTAGGTTCTGTTTTGATGGAAAATGGTCCCGCAAGTGTGATTATTGGTAAGGATACTCGCGTTTCAGGTTATTTGTTTGAATCCGCCCTCGAGGCGGGTTTTTTGTCTGCAGGTGTAAATGTGGGAATGTTGGGACCAATGCCGTCACCGGCAATTGCCTATTTAACCAAAGCTTACGGTGCGACTGCAGGCGTTGTAATAAGTGCCTCCCATAATCACTTTCAGGATAACGGTGTTAAGTTTTTTTCGAGTGAGGGTGTGAAGCTAAGTGATAAAACTCAGAAAGCTATTGAGAAAAAAATTTCTACTCCAATGGTTAGTGTTGATTCAGCTAATATTGGTAAAGCAGTTAGACATGACCAGGCTTTAGGTAGATATATTGAATTTTGTAAATCAACTTTTGATCGAATTTGTAATCTTTCTCATCTCACTATTGTTGTTGATTGTGCCAACGGCGCAACTTACAATATTGCACAAAATGTGTTTGAAGAATTGGGTGCTAAGATTATTATGATTAATAACCAGCCTGATGGATACAATATTAACGATAAGTGCGGTGCAACTGATACAACACATTTACAACAAGAAGTTTTAGAACACAAAGCAGACCTAGGTATCGCTTTTGATGGTGACGGTGATCGCTTGATAATGGTCGATCATAAAGGCGATAAGGTAGATGGTGATGAGCTAGTTTTTATCATTGCTAAGTCATGGAAAGAAAATGGTCATCTTAAATCAAACATAGTGGCTGGAACAAAAATGTCCAATTTGGGAATGCGAGAAGCGCTTTCAGATCTAGATATCAATTTTATTGAATCTGATGTGGGTGATAGATTTGTAATGGAACAATTGATACTAAACAAAGCAATCTTGGGTGGTGAAAGTTCTGGACACATCATTTGCCTTAATAAATCTACTTCGGGTGACGGTATTGTTGCTGCATTACAAGTTTTAGAAGTTATGTTTAAGTCCAGTAAATCTTTGTATGACCTTAAAAGGGAAATGACTAAGTATCCCCAGGTGCTCATTAATATTAAAACGAATGGCAAGTTGGACTTGGAGAATCATGAAAATCTTAATCAAGTCCTATCAGTTGTTAAAGATGAGCTTGCAGACAGAGGTCGTGTACTTATTAGGAAATCAGGTACTGAGCCCCTAGTTAGAGTTATGGTAGAAAGCATTGATTTTGATTTAGCTAATAAAAGTGCAAATCAGTTAGCAGAAGCTCTGCAATCAATTTAATCATCACTATAATTTCAATATAATATCGTTTTTCATAACGATATTACCTTCCAGAGGAAAACATGAGTTTTACAGCTTTAGAGTTAGGAGTAGTTGCTTTGATTTTTTCCTGGTCAGGTTTCGTAAGAACCGGACTTGGTTGGGGTGGCGCAGCTCTGGGCCTTCCTCTAATGATGCTGGTGAGTGGATCTCCGATTGACTGGTTACCAATTATTGGAATTCATTTATTCTTTTTTTCAGGTATTGCTCTCTACAAGTCATTAAGGAAAGTTGATTGGAAGTATCTAAAGAGGTCATTGCCTTGGATTTTGCCTGCAAAAATAATAGGCGTCATTGGTTTGATAAACCTTCCAGCAGATGTTATGACTGTGATTGTTTACCTGATCACTAGCTTTTATGCATTTACTTGGATCCTTGATCGTCCAATCAGATCTCAGAAAAATTGGGTTGACAATTTATTATTGTTCTTAGGTGGATATATATCTGGAACTTCTTTAACTGGCGCTCCATTAATAGTGGCAGTTTATATGCGCCACATTGTTAAGGAGCAGTTGCGAAACACACTCTTTGTTTTGTGGATTTTCTTGGTTGCAATTAAGATGAGCGCATTTGTAGTGGTTGGAGTTTATATCGACTGGCGTTTTGCTTTAATGTTAATTCCAGCGGGAGCTATTGGACATTACGTTGGACTCAAAGCTCACGATAAAATTATGGAAAATAATGATCGATTCAAGAGGTGGCTAGGAGGAGTGTTGTTGTTAGTTTGTGCTATTGGTTTTATAAGGCTTTTTATTATTTAATCTTAACTCCTGAAAGTTTATTCAATCAAACTAAGAGGTATTTCGGTGGTATGTTTAATTTCTTCAATAGCGAAATGTGAGGTCACCTTAGCAAATTGAACTTTATCAATTAGACGTTTATAAAAGCTATCATAGCTTTCAATATCACTGACAACAACTTTTAATAGGTAGTCAATTTCACCACTCATTCTGTAACACTCTACAACTTCAGGAATTTGTTTGATAGTTTCGTCAAAAATTTTGATTTTTTCTTGATCATGTGTGCTCAATGTCACAAAAACCATCGTCGTGACGTTTAATCCAATTTTTTTGCGGTCAACTAAAGAAACAGTTTTACTAATGTAGCCAAGATTTTTTAATTGATTGATACGCTTCCAGCAAGGCGTAGTTGATAAGTGAACTTCAGCTGAGAGTTGTTGAATAGTCATTTCTGCATTGTGTTGCAGCAACTCTAGCAGTTTGACATCTATTGCATCCATAATCTAATACAAAAATAGGTAAAAATATAATATTTTTCTATAATTTATCATTTTATCAGTAAATAAGCATTATTTTTTCTATAAATATTAAAATAATAGAATATGTTACTATAATACTGCAATATCTATATATAGAAGTAATAATATGTATCAATATAGCCCTGAGGATACTAAATTTTTAGTTGAAAGAGTGGATCAATTTGAGAAGCAATTAAAACGTCATTTAGATGGTGATTTAGATGCCGCTAAATTTAGAAGTCTCAGATTAAGAAACGGACTTTATATGGAATTGCACGCCCATATGTTGAGGGTTGCTATTCCATACGGAACTTTAAATACAATTCAACTTAGGGCACTCGCCGATGTGGCCGATAAGTATGATCGTGGTTTTGGCCATTTCACGACTCGTCAAAATATCCAATATAATTGGATTCAATTACCTGAGATTGCCAATCTACTTCGTGACTTATCAAGTGTAGGTCTTCACGCCATTCAGACTAGCGGTAAAGCAACACGAAACATTACAGCTGACCCTTTATCTGGTCTGACAGAGGGAGAGATTGCTGATGCCAGACCTTATTGCGAGCTGATCCGTCGATGGTTGAATTTACATCCAGAATTTTCTTGGCTACCAGGTAAATTCAAGATTGCTATTAATGGCGCAAAGTTAGATGAAACAGCACTTAGAGTTCATGATCTTGGATTGAGATTGGTTCGAAATAAAGAAGGTGAGCTCGGTTTTACTGTTTATGTTGGCGGAGGCTTGGGTGCAGCAGCAATGGTGGCTGCTGAAACAGCATCTTTTGTTCCTGTTGAGGATATCCTTAGTTATCTTGAATCTGCTATGAGAATATACAATTTAAAAGGTCGTCGAGATCATCTTAAAAAGTTACGAATCAAATTTTTAGTTCGTCAGCTTGGTGCAGAGGAATATTCCCGATTAGTTGATGAAGATTGGAAACAAACCAGGGATGATCTCGAGCTGAAATTAAACTTAACTCAATTGTCAGAACTTGAAAAAGATTTTGCTTTGCCAATCAAACCATTGGTTCTTGATGGTTTTGTAGACAAAGTTGATTTTAATTACAGTATTTGGAAGAAAAACAATGTTCGAGCCCATAAAATATCGGGTCACAGTATTGTCAATATATCGCTCACAAAACTTGGTGAAGCTCCTGGTGATGCAACTTCAGAGCAGATGAGGATTTTGGCCGATTTAGCTGATCAATATAGTTATAGCGAGCTTAGAACAACAAAAAGGCAAACAATTGTTTTTCCTCATGTTCGAAAAGATCAGGTTTTTGATTTATGGAAGTCACTTGAAAAATATGGATTAGCGAGTCCACATCAGGGAACACTGGCACAGATTGTGGCTTGTCCTGGCGGTGATTATTGTGATTTAGCAAAGGCTGTTTCTATTCCTATTGCAACAAGAGTGCAACAGCGTTTTAACGATATGGATAAATTGCTTGACATTGGCAACCTAAATATCAACATATCGGGCTGTGAAAACTCTTGTGCACATCATCACGTAGCTGATATAGGCTTACTAGGGATGCAAAAGAATGGAGAGGAGTATTATCAAATAACAGTTGCTGGTGAAACTCTTCAAAAAACTGTTATTGGTAAAAAATTAGGTCCTTCTGTTAGTGGGGATAATGTTGTTGATGCGGTTGAAGATATCGTCAATGTTTACTTAGATAATCGTGAAGAGGAAGAAAAATTCACGGAAGTTTTCAAGCGCATTGGTATTAAGCCATTTAAGGAGAAAGTCTATGAGTGACTCTAATGAATTAACTGCTGCAAGTGCAACTTTAGAAGCTAAGGTTACAGAATCTAGGCCACTTGACACTAGTGTACTAAATAAAGACAACGAAAGTATTGAGCTTGTCAGTGTCGAACAATGGATTGAAAACGTAGATGAATTTTCAAAGTTAGGAGTTGGAGTAATTGTTAAGCCTTCAGATGATGTAAAACTGTTGCAAGACACTTTGAATAATGTCACTTTGATTGCACTGGATTTCAATAATTTTGATGATGGTAGAGGGTACTCTCAGGCTTACTTGATAAGCAAGAGATGGAAGTATGCAGGGGAAATTATTGGCATCAATGCACACTTGGATCAATTACAATTCATGCTCAGATCTGGAGTCACTAGCTATAAACTTTTGCAAGATTATGAAGGCTTTGATGAGCTCGACTACTCTAATGGATTCAGTATCTGCTATCAAGCAGCAGCAAACAATTCAGGATTGAAAGAAAAGTTTTAATTTCCCCAGTCTAGAGAAAATTTCTTATAAAAAAGGAATTGATTTAGAGTAGAGGTTGGACAGAATATTTAGTTTAAAATTGCGCTGATTATGAATGAGTACTTGTTAATCCTAGTTAGTACAATTTTGGTTAACAATTTTGTACTGGTAAAGTTTTTAGGGCTTTGTCCTTTTATGGGTGTCTCCAAGAAAATGGATACAGCCATAGGTATGGGCTTCGCGACAACATTTGTCTTGACTTTGGCAAGTATTACTAGTTACCTCATTAATACTTATCTTTTAATTCCGCTTGAATTAGAGTACCTTAGAACAATTGCTTTTATTGTAACGATTGCCGCTGTTGTTGGTTTTACTGAATTAGTTGTTAATAAAACTTCACCAGTTATGCACCAATCATTGGGCGTTTTTTTACCGCTTATTACTACGAACTGTGCGGTGCTTGGCGTTGCTCTTTTGAATGTTGGTGCGAGTAATAGTTTTCTCCAGTCAGCAGTTTATGGTTTTGGTGCCGCTGTTGGTTTCTCTTTTGTTTTGGTACTTTTTTCAGGTATTAGAGAACGTATTGAGTCAGCCGATGTTCCAAAAATCTTCCAAGGTGTTCCTATTGCGCTGATTACTGCGGGCTTGATGTCTATGGCATTTATGGGCTTTATTGGATTAGTATAATGTTAGATGCAATCTCAACTCTTTCATTATTGGCACTATTATTGGGTTTAGGCTTAGGTTACGCTGCGATCAGATACCAAGTGAAAGGTAATCCTTTGGTTGAACAAATCAATGCAATTTTGCCACAAACACAATGTGGCCAATGTGACTTTCCAGGTTGTCGTCCCTATGCAGAAGCAATAGCCAGTGGTGAGGCAGAAATTAATCAGTGTCCACCAGGTGGCCAGGAAGGCGTCGACGCTCTTGCAGAACTTTTAAGTGTTGACACATTACTTTTAAATCAAGAGCACGGAGAAACAAAGCCAAAACGAGTTGCTGTGGTTGATGAAAAGGTTTGTATTGGCTGTACTTTATGTATTCAAGCTTGTCCAGTTGATGCTTTTGTGGGCTCCTCGAAGGTTATGACAACTGTTATCGCTGAAGAGTGTACTGGCTGTGATTTATGTTTGCCTGTGTGCCCTGTAGATTGTATTGATATGGTTGAAATTAAGCCCACCATTAGAACTTATGTGCCAGATATTTCGGAGCTAGCCCATGCTTAAGTTTAAATATAATGGCGGCTTGAAATTGGAGAACCCGTATCCAGTTAATGAAATTGATTTGATTCGAATACCTCTGCCAGATAAAGTAGTTTTACCTATGCAACAACGTATTGGAAATCAAGCGATACCAATCGTTAGTGTCGGTGAACACGTCTTAACGGGTCAAATTATTGCTACAATAGATGACCAGCGTTGTGCCCCTGTTCACGCTTCTATTTCAGGTACTGTTGTGGCTATCGACGAGCATGTGTACGCTCATAAGTCAGGAATCAAAGGGCTTTGTGTGACTATTGATTCTGATGGCAAGGATGAGTGGGTTGACACCAGCATTGGTTGCACAGAACGTTACGAGACTTGTACAGCTAATACAATCTATAACAAAATACGCGTTTCTGGAATAGTAGGGATGGGTGGTGCCGGTTTTCCTACACATACTAAAGTAAGGTTGGCAGAAGGTTGTCATACCTTGATTGTGAATGCAACTGAATGTGAACCGGGTATTACCTGTGATGCAGCATTAATGGAGGCTTATCCCACTAAAGTAATTAGAGGAATCGAAGTCTTACTCCATATTTGCAAAGCTGAACGAGCAATTATTGCTATAGAAGATGACAAACAAGATGCCATCGCAGTACTCAATAAGTTTTGTAATAATGAAAACATCACTATTGAAGTGATGCCAACTAAATATACTTCAGGAGCCGAAAAATTACTACTTAAATCTCTTTTGGGAATTGAGGTTCCAACAGGTAAATTCGCATCTGACGTTGGTGTTCTTTGTCAGAATGTAGGTACTATCGTTGCAATGTTTGATGCTGTGGTTGAGAATAGACCTTTAATTTCCCGTGCTGTGACTGTAGCAGGTAGTGCAGTAAAAGAGTCGAAAAATTTACAAGTTAGGCTTGGGGCAACTTACGACTACTTGTTAAGTTTTGTTGATATTGTGGAAGGAAATCACAAGATTAGTATGAATGGCTTGATGATGGGAGTTGAACTTGATAGTACTAATTATTCTGTCTCTAAAAATACCAATTGTATTTTTATTGACCAGTTAGAGGAAAGTAAACCGACAAAAGAATGCATTCGATGCGGACTATGTAATACAGTTTGTCCTGTCGATTTACTACCTCAACAGCTCTATTGGTATTCTAAGAGTGAAAATATTGATAAAGCGATTGAATATAATCTTCTAGATTGTATAGAGTGCAATTGTTGTTCGTATGTCTGTCCAAGTAACATTCCTTTAGTTAATTATTACCAATACTCTAAAGCACTTTATAAACAACAGGTTAAAGAAAAGCAACAAACCGAGAACGCTAGAGAACGATTTGAATTTCGCGAGTTGCGTCTAGAGAGAAACAAACGCGAGAGAGCAGAGATGATGGAAGCTAAAAAAATAGCCTTGAAAGAAAAAATGGCCAAAGATAAAGCACAGAAGGCAGTAATTGAAGCTGCCTTGGAGCGTGTAGACGCTGCTAAGTCAGCTCATGGGTCTCAAGATGACAGCTAAGTTACTCAACACCAATCAGATCATGCGTCAAGTTAGTTATGCTCTCGCATTAGGTGTTGGTGCACAAGTATATTTTTTTGGTTCTTCAGTTCTGATCCAGATTTTTTTAGCTTGTATTACAGGTCTTATTACTGAGGCGCTCTTCTTGAGATTACGTGGTTCAGAAATTAAGCCTGCAATCATTGATGGGTCTGTCATTTTGACAGCTATTTTGCTTGCTATCTCTATTCCTAGTATTGCACCCTGGTGGATTATAGTATTGGGAGTTTCATTTGCAGTTATTTTTGGCAAACAGATCTTTGGAGGTTTGGGTAATAATCCTTTTAATCCCGCAATGCTAGGCTATGCCTTTTTATTAATCTCTTATCCAGTGCAAATGACTCTGTGGCCAGCTGAGTATCTATCCTTGGGTCAAGCTGCTGAAGTTATATTTGGTTTGTCTAACATCGATGGTTTAACAGGAGCAACGAGTTTAGATCATTTGAAAACACAATTAACAATGGGTATCTCAATACAAGAACTCGAGTTAAATTCCATTAGTCAACTATGGATTAATATTGGCTTTTTATTGGGAGGAATTTACCTACTTTTACGTAGAATAATTTTTTGGCAAATTCCAGTTTCATTACTGTTAGGCGTAGTAGTGATGTCAACAGCCCTATTTCTAATAGACTCTAATCAGTTTGCTTCATCACTCTTTCACCTTGTCAATGGGGCAACGATGTTGGCAGCATTTTTCATTGCTACAGATCCAGTAACTGCCAGTACCACAAACTCAGGTAGAATCATTTATGGCTTTTTAATTGGTATCTTGATTGTCATAATCAGGGTATTTGGTGGCTATCCGGATGCGGTTGCATTTGCAGTGCTTCTGTTAAATATCACTGTTCCTTTGATTGATTTTTATACACAACCCAAAGTGTTTGGAAAATGAAGAGCTCAACTATTATAAAGTCAGGCTTATTGATGTTTATTTTTACTCTCGTTTGTGTTTTTATTGTCAGTCTTGCTGAAAAAAACACCAAAGATAGAATTGAAATAAATGAGCAACAATTACTCATTAAGCGTCTTAATGAAATTGTGACTGAATATGATAATCCAATTCTTAGTGAAAGCTTTGATCTCAATATTAACCTTCATGGAATAGAACAGACTGTCACAATATTTCCTGCTAAAAACAATAACAAAGTTTTTGCACACCTTGTTGAACATACCTACCCTAACGGCTATAACGGCAATATTAGACTTCTAACTGGGATTAGTATTGAAGGAGAATTGTTGGGTGTTCGGGTAATTACCCATAAAGAAACACCAGGTCTAGGTGACAAAATAGAAACTCGCAAATCAGATTGGATTAAGGGTTTTAATGGACTTTCATTGAACCAACCTGAAAAATCCCAATGGAAAGTTAAGAGAGATGGTGGTTTCTTTGATCAATTTACTGGGGCCACTATTACTCCACGTGCAATTGTAACTGCCGCTTATCAAATACTAGATTACTTCGACAAGTATGAAATTAAGTGATTTTGATTTTGATTTACCTAATTCATTAATTGCTCAATATCCTAGAGAAAAGAGAACCGATTCGCGTTTATTAGTTGTTCAAGATGATTTTATTAATGCAACATTTTCTCAATTAGATGAATTTCTCAAGCCCAAAGATTTATTAATTTTGAATGACACTAAGGTAATTCCTGCAAGACTATTTGGATACAAAGAGTCTGGTGGAAAGGTTGAAATACTAGTCGAACGATTGATTAATGATTTTGAAGCCTTGGTAATGATTAAAGCAAGCAGGGCTCCAAAGATTGGCAGTTATATAGTGCTAGAAAATGAAAAACAGGTGAAGGTAATTGATAAAGCTTCTGGACTTTATAAATTAAGTTTTGGTAGTGACGCTATTCTGACTTTGCTTAATGAAATTGGACATGTTCCTCTGCCTCCCTATATTGAGCGAATTGACGAAAAGGAAGACTTAGTCCGTTATCAAACGGTTTATGCAAAAAATGATGGTGCTATTGCTGCTCCAACAGCAGGACTTCATTTTGATGAACCATTACTTTCTAACCTGAATAGTTATGGAGTTGATTACGCATTTGTGACACTTCATGTGGGTGCGGGGACTTTTCAACCAGTGAAAGTTGAAGATATCAAGGAACATCAAATGCACAGTGAGTACTTTGAAATTTGCCAGGAAACTGTTGATAAAATAGTCACCACAAAAGCAAATGGTGGTCGAATTGTCGCTGTCGGTACAACTGCTGTTAGAACACTGGAATCAATTGCACTTCAAGGGGAACTTTCCAGTGCAAAAGGGGATACGGATATATTTATTTATCCCGGATTTGAGTTTCGTTTGGTAGATGCTATGATTACTAATTTTCATTTACCAAAATCTTCTTTACTGATGTTGGTAAGCGCTTTTATTGGTATCGAGAAAATGTTTCAGGTATACCAGTACGCTATCGAAGAAAAATATCGTTTTTTTAGTTACGGGGATGCAATGTTGCTAGAAAAAAAGCTATAGTGACTTTAATGAGAGATGTTTTGAGAGGGCGAAGATTAGGAATGCCAATATTGGAAAGATTAAGAAACTGGCTTTGATTGATGTAGCCTGTGCAATAAACCCAATAAATAACGGACCTATAAGCATTCCACCATACCCCAGAGTTGCGATGCTCGCTATTGCTGTGCCTTGAGGTATATTTTTGTCATTTGCTGCACGAGAAAAAGCTAACGGTATTATGACTGCTATACCTAACCCTATTAAACCACAACCGATCACTAATGGAAGAAGAGATCCAA